>NZ_JBIGHV010000012.1:0-247179 GCF_043555835.1 Pelomonas parva
CGCGCCAAGGCGATGCCACAGCGTCATCCCCAAGCCCGACAAGCGCTCCCGTCGCTGCTGCGCCGCTGGCCCAACGGGCTCGTCGCAGCAGCTTGAATCGGCGATTCGGAATTTTGCAGGTCCGACTACTGACGTGCTCGTCAGGCGCGGCCGCGCTGGCCGGTGAAAGCGGGCGAAGCCTGCTCCGGGGCTTGGAGTTCAGGCGCGCAAACACGTAGATGCTGTATATATTCACAGCATGTCGCAAACACCCACCCGTATTGCCGCCGCCCAGCCGGCTCTCGTGCCCGTTGAGTCCATCAAGGGCCGCGGCACGGCGACCGCCATGCCACATCGCTTCGAAGCGCAACAGCGCGAGCAGTACGACGACGGCTGGGGCTCGCTGGACCAGAACGCCGCCGAGGAGCAGGTCCCGGTGGCGACACAGATCATGGAGGAGCACGCCAGGGCCATCGTCACCAGCAACCAGTCGCCGGACATCTCCTTCGACTACTCCATCAACCCCTACCGCGGTTGCGAGCAGGGCTGCATCTATTGCTTCGCGCGGCCCACGCACAGCTACCTGAACCTGTCGCCGGGGCTGGACTTCGAGACGCGCATCGTGGCCAAGGTCAATGCGGCGGAGCGCCTGCGCGAGACACTGGCCTCGCCGCGCTACGAGCCGCGCTCGCTGGTGCTGGGTACGGCCACCGATGCTTACCAGCCCATCGAGCGCAAGCTGGGCATCACGCGGCGCATCATCGAGGTGCTGCATGAGACCAGCCACCCGTTCTCGGTCGTCACCAAGAGCAGCGGCATTGAGCGTGACCTGGACCTGATCGCGCCGATGGCCGCTCAGGGGCTGGTATCGGTCTACCTGTCCATCACGACGCTGGACAACGACCTGGCTCGCATCCTGGAGCCGCGCGCTGCTGCGCCCGCACGGCGGCTGCGCACGATCCAGGCGTTGGCGGAAGCCGGCGTGCCGGTGGGCGTCAGCGTGTCGCCCATCATTCCGTTCATCAACGAGCCCGAGCTGGAGCGCATCCTCGAGGCCGCTGCGGCGGCCGGTGCCAGCAGTGCCTTCAGCATCCCGGTGCGCCTGCCCTGGGAGGTGAACCCGCTGTTCCAGGACTGGCTGCATCGCCACTTCCCCGACCGCGCCGAGCGCGTGATGGCGCGCATCCGTGACATGCGCGGCGGCAAGGACAACGACGCGCGCTTCGGCACGCGCTTCACCGGCGAGGGCATCTGGGCCGAGCTGCTGCAGGCGCGGCTGCGGCGGGCGGTCATGAAGCTGGGGCTGCGCAACGAACGGCGGCCGGTGCAGCTTGCCGTGTTCCGCAAACCGCAGAAGACAAGCACGCAGGGCAGCCTGTTCTAGGAAAGCGTCGATCCGGATCGTGCCCGATTGTTGTGGCGGGACGGTCTCGGGATCTCGGCGCCGCCCCGCGCAGCCATGTCGCGAAACGATGCGCCACAACTTCATCGCTAAAACTCGAAGTAGTAGAAGTTGGCCGGCTGCATCGACGCAATCGCTGCGCATCCGATGCACAACATGATCAGCACAGGAGCCAGTACCGTTGTCGGGATTTTCGAAGCTAGGGAGCGAATGGTTTCAGTGCGATCAAATGTGTGCAGCACCAGCACGCCGACTCCGAGGAGCACAGGCACCGTGGCCGCGTCCGGCCATTCGCCCCATCCGCCGGCCGAGAAACTACCAAAGAGGACGTCATAAGCGACGGACATTGAGGGCGAGCGGAATATCACCGCCAGCAAACTCCATATCAGGAATGTCAGGAGAATGCACAGCCGGCGGCTCATCCCGGACGCGCTGGCTGCGTAGGCGCTGTAGCCGGTGACGCTTTCCAGGGCTCTCAGTACCCCGTGGGCCAATCCCCAAACGACAAACGTCCATGCTGCGCCATGCCACAGGCCAGATATTCCCATTGTGACAATGAGCGAAAGATGGCGGGAATATTTTTGCAACCTGCTGTGCAGCGGTTTGAAAACATAATCGCGTAGCCAGAAGCTCAAAGTGATGTGCCAGCGTTGCCAGAGCTCGCCCATCGATGCAGCGCCATAAGGCGATCTGAAATTCTCCGGGAATGCTATTCCCAACATGCCTGCCAGCGCGATAGCCATATCGGAATAGGCGCTGAAGTCGCAATAGATCTGGATCGAGAATCCGAATATTGCAGCGGCACCTTCCCAGGCCGAAAGGGTGGTGTGCGCGGCGTAGAGCTTGTCAACATAGGCGCCGACCGGATCGGCCACAAGCACCTTTTTCAGCATGCCAACAGTAAACAGCGCAAGGTTAGGCATCCAACCGTTCCGGCACACGCCCAGCTGACTCAACTGCGGCAAGATGTGTCTAGCTCGAAGGATTGGTCCGGCGATTAGGTGGGGAAAGAACGTTATATATACCGCTGTAGCCCAGAAGCCGGGGCGCTGCTTTTCAGGCTTTCGCGCTGTGTCGACGAGGTAGCTGATGATGGTGAAGGTGACAAAAGATACGCCCAGCGGCAGTGTCCATCCGAGGCGGGCTGATTCGAAGCCGGAGAGGCCGTCGAAAGTTGCGAGCAAGAAGTCCGCATATTTGTAGAGGGCGAGAGGTATCAGTGATGCGACGACACATGGCGCGAGCCAACGGCGATCGTGAGACACCAGCAGCAACATCAGCCAGCAGCCAATCACCATGGCAATTAGCAACAACACATTGGGTGGGTACCACCATGCGTAGAAAATCAAACTCGCTGCGGTGACGAACGCAAGCCTCAACCGCCGTGGGCAGAAATTGAAAAGTGTGCAGAAAATCAGGAAAAACAGCAGGAACGAAGGCAGCTGAAACAACATTGGCTGAACTGCCCCTCAATGAGATAGGTGCGGACGCAGCAGATCTGCCATCAATAGAAACGCCTTGGCATTTGGATGGACGTCATTGTTGGCAACCCAGTACTGCTGTGCTGGCTGCTTTTGCATACTCGGAAGCGGATCAAGGAAAGTCCAGCCGCGCTTTTCGGATTCGCTTCGCATCGCTTCGGTCATGAAGTGGAAGTGATAGGGATTGAAGCTGTGCGGCTCCGGGACCAGCATCACAATCACCTGGTATCCCTTCTTTGCCTGGTCTGCTTTCAACCTGTCAAGCGCTCGATCCATGCTCATTCGGCCGCGGCCACCAACCCACATATCTTTATAGGCCGCGACCAACCCGGCCTCTCCTGGTGTATTTGAGATCGCGATGTCGATAAACGAGACTAGCAACGCATACGCTTGGCTATGGCGAACCAGCCAACCGGCCTGACCTGCTTCTTGGAGAGCGGGCGCACGGGCCGTGGCCAGGACGATCACTGCATCTGCGGAAATCTTTTCTGAATGTCGCAGCCAGTTGGCGACGATTTGAGCCATGTTCATGTTGCCAACGCCAGTCGTCAGCACTTCCGCAGTCGGCCCGAGCTGAGCTGCAAGTTGAGCGCGCAGCGTCTCGTTTTCTGGCAGGCCCCAACCCATGGCTGTCGAGTCACCGATGATGACGACCTTGCGCTTCCCGGCGGTTTGCAGATCTGGTTCGGGCCCCCGCATGCCGAGCGAGTTGATGGAAACGTCAACGCCTTGCAGCCGCGCTGACGCGCCGGCGACGTGCTCATGGCCGATGGCCGGGTCGGTACTCTTGCGTTTCAGCAGCGTTGCGTAGCGCCACATCTCAATCAGATAGTTCTGCTGAGACGATGTCGCCAAGCGTACGAGTCCTTCGACTGCGGCTCCCGCCATCAACAGGCCCAACAGCACCAGCCCGGCTGCCGATATAAACGCTTTGACCGGATTTTCTCGCGCTGTCATGTTCAGAAAACCGCATAGACAAACGGCGCCCAAGCGGAATTCGCCAGTACGACGAAAAGAACCGCGAACAGCAATATCACAATCATGAAAGGTAGCAGCACCAGTCTAGATTTCTTCTTGAACAAAAAACCAAAAATGTCGCTTAGAAATTTCACGCTGTGCTCCGAATAAAATACTTATGAGGGGTCAGTGGTGCAAGCAGTCATGCGGCGGTTGGACACACTCCACACTTCCCGCTCGAAGGCTGCTGATATAACTCACTGGCGCACGATGATCTGAAGAACTGGGGTCTTGAAGGCGCTGCGGCGGGCGCGACGAAATGGCTGGTTGAATATATTGAGCGAGTGCTTGCGCAACAATTGCGTTGCCGTCCTTGGTCAAGTGCCCGCCAAAATCCAAGAAGTATGTCTTGTCTGCAGGTAATGCGCGCGAGAGGTCGACAAATTCTGGAATATTCAATTTCGTCAGCTCTTGATGGTATCTGCTGTATACCTTTTGCAAGTTCAGTACACGCTTTTTTGCATCTTCGTTCGCATTTTCGATGAGATGGTTGATATTTGAGTTCTCATCGAAAGGAGTCGGGAGGTACACCAGATAAAACGGGACACCGGTATTTCGGCCGAAAGCTACAGCATTTTGAATTGACATGATCGAGTTTGATATGGCCAACTCAATGTTGTCGCTGGACTGGCAGGCGGGCTCGGGTGTAGTGCTTGTTGTGATTTTCGCCAAATGAAAAAATATGTTTGAACGCCCCTGCTTGATCGGGGGCGACGGCGTGCAGTCAATATATAGTTGATAGGTCAAGCCGGCTAGAATGACGAAGTCCGGATTGGAGTGCTTGTTCTGCAGATCCTGCCAGCGCATTAGATTGTCTGAGGTCGGTTGGCCCAGGCCGGCATAATTGTATACATGCGTGTCCGGCATTGCGGACTCCAGTTGAGCTGAAATCGTTTGATTGTCGCTGACTTTGTAGCCAAATGCGGTTGATGATCCGAGTAAGAACCCTATGTGACCTGGCTGGCTGGTATAGGGGCGACCGTTTTCTCGACGGCCGTTGGCGTCGACATTCAGAGCAGGGGACTTGTATTCCTTCAGAATGTTGCGAATGCCGGGCAAGTTTTTTACGGGCAGGCCGTCCATCGGTATGCGAAGCGCGGCGCGTGATTCGCGATCAGATCCTCCGGCGGCGCTTAAATCAGTGATTTTCTCTCGTAAATGAAATTTGGCGTGCTGAACTACTGAATAGCTGATGTCCAGAAATCCGTCGATCAGGCACACAACGATGGTGATCTGAAACAGACCGATGAGAACTCTGCGGAGCATGGAATTTTCTTGAGAAGGGGGATGTGCCATTGCAACTAGTCCATCTCGTAATTCGAGGCGTAATTCACGGCCAGCGCGCGATTCTGCTCTGACTTCTTCAATACGAAATTGCCTATGACCAATCGGTCCATGTCTGTTGCCATGAAGCAAGCAAATGCTTCGCTCGGCGTGCACACGATCGGCTCATTCCGTACATTGAAGCTTGTATTGATGAGCATTGGGCAATCAGTGATCTCTGAGAATGCCTTCAAGAGGCGGTGATATCGGGGATTCTGGCCTGCTTGAACTGTCTGGACTCGGGAAGAAAAGTCAGTATGGGTCACGGCGGGGATGGTTGAGCGCACCAGATGCTGATCCTTCATCCCATGGTGGGCCGCCGCGTGCTGCGCGGAGACCACTCTGCGTTGTTCGGCCACTTTTGTTACGGTCAGCATGTACGGTGAGGTCGGTGCATGCATGTCGAACCACTCAGTTGCCTCCTCGGCCAGGACTGAAGGCGCAAACGGGCGGAAGCTTTCACGGAACTTGATCTTCAGGTTCAGCTTCTTTTGCATATCCGCTCGGCGCGGGTCGCCGAGGATGGATCGATTGCCGAGAGCGCGCGGGCCGAATTCCATTCGACCCTGAAACCATCCCACCACTTCACCCGCAGCCAGTGCTTCAGCGGTTTCGTCGAACAGAAGATCGTCTTTCACAAAGACTGAGCGAGCACCTGCGGCCAGCAGTGCCGCTTCGATCTCTGCCGGTGAATATTCCGGACCAAGCGCGCTCGCAAACATGGCGTCTGGGTGATGCACGCTGCGAGGCGCCTCGGCGTGCAAGTGGTAGGCGGCAAGAGCCGCGCCGAGTGCGCCGCCTGCGTCGCCTGACGCGGGCTGTATCCATACATGCGCGAACGCGCCGTCCGCAAGGATTTTTCCATTCGCAACGCAGTTCAGTGCGACCCCGCCAGCCAAGCATAGATTCCTTTGGCCTGTTTCTTTTGCCAGAGCGCGCGTCATTCGCAGGATGATATCTTCGGTAACCTGTTGAATTGAGGCTGCGATATCGGCGTGAAAATCTTCCAGCGGGCTCTCTGGTAGACGTGGCGGCTGTCCGAAGAGTTGCTGGAAGCGCGCGTTCGTCATGCTCAGGCCGGTGCAATAGTTGAAATAACGCTGATTCAACCGAAAAGTGCCATCTGGCTTCACGTCAACGAGATGCTCGTAAATCTTCTTCGCGAAACGTGGCTCTCCATATGGCGCAAGACCCATGAGCTTGTATTCGCCGGAATTTACTCTGAACCCCGCGTAGCTTGTGAATGCGGAATACAGTAGTCCGAGTGAATGTGGAAAGACCAGATCGCGAACGATCCGCAGTTCCCGGCCGCGGCCTATGGCCACTGATGTCGTTGCCCACTCGCCTACTCCGTCCATCGTCAGGACGACCGCTTCAGAGAACGGGGAAGGGTAGAAAGCGGATGCCGCGTGGCTCAAATGGTGCTCTGAAAACAATAGATCTTGGGACGCAGGCGTACAGCCGGGTAGTGCGGCCAATTCTTTTGTCAGCAGCGAGCGCAGGAACAACTTTTCCTTGGCCCAAACCGGCAGTCCTGCGCGGAAGGAGCGGAACCCCTTTGGGGCAAAGCTGAGATAGGTCTCCAGCAGGCGCTCGAATTTGAGAAGCGGCTTGTCGTAGAAGACGATATGGTCGATTTCTGCGCTGTGCGCAGCATCAAGGCAAAAGAGGGCGGCAGCGCGCGGAAACCCAGCATCCTGCTTTTTCCGGGTAAAACGCTCTTCCTGGGCCGCCGCCACGACGACGCCGTCCTGAATCAGTGCGGCTGCGCTGTCGTGGTAGTAAGCGGAAATTCCAAGAATGTTCATGGATTCGGCGTTCAGTATGGTCGATTGAAATCGGTTTTGTCGGATGAGCGCTGATTCCAGTACGTTGTTGCCTTGGGGTCAATTTTCAATTTGAGCTCATTGCGACCACACAATCGCAACAGTACAGCCCCTGGGGTCAGGAATAGAAAATAAATAAGAAAGAGCGCCACGTTGCTGATAATTCCGTGCATCAATTTGCCGAAGTGAATCCAGAGGCGGTTCGGCCGCGTGAGCAGTCTGGGCGCTACCAAGGTGACCAGCGCGAGCAGTAGTGCGGCACTTGCGGTCGGTAGATGGATAGATTGTCCTCGCAGTAGGGGTGAAAGGGAAAGGCCTAAAATAATAAGGGACCATATTGATCCGAATACTCTGTTGTTCACGATCTCATCCTCTCAGGCATTTATCGCCGAACTTGCCTGCGTTCCGCGCCATTAGATAATTTTCAAAGGCCCGGCTTGCGTACGGCGCGCCTGAATAACTCAATCTGAAGACACTCAGCGAAGCCCGAAGGGATTGCACGGGCGAGTGGTCGGCGGGAGCGCATGGCGCGCTGTGGTCGCTATAGGTCTCGCCGGAAGCCGTGAGGTACCAGTCCGCTTCTGAGGGCGACTTTGCCGGGTTGAAGCTCTCCGATCCCACCATCAGCAAGTCGTCCAGGGGCTCAGCTCTGGCAATCTCTCTGCGGGTCGGCAGCATGATGTGCGTTCAAGAGTGGACCTGCCGCATGCAGCTTTGGCAATCGACTGCTCGGCCTCAAGGGCTCGGATCAAGTTACGCAGCATCTCTCTGGCTTCCAACAGGACCCAACTGCAGACGGGAAGAAAATCACCAAGGACCGAACTCCATGTCTGCCGATCGTCCGGTCTGGAGCGCTTCTGGCTAGTGGCACGGTGGGCACAGCTCGCCGTCTTGGCCGAATGGGGGAGAAGTTGGGGCTGGCCCGCCTTCAGGGTTCCCTGTCCGGGCATTTGCGCGCGCGGTCGACGCAGGCGGCGCGGCATCGTACCCTGGCTCAAGCGACGCGACGGACAGGGGCGCGCCGCGCTCCGGGAGTCTTCGCGGCTTGAATGGCGCCCTTTGGTAGCTAACGCAACGGCACCTGCTTGGCGTTCTACCGTTTAGAAGTTCTCTGGGCGTCTACTTCCTGCACGCGGCCAGCAGATCCCAGCCTGGTTTGTACACGTCGGCCCGTGCGCCCACCCAGCCCATCGTGGTGTGGAACAAGTGGTCGTGCGACACCGGCCGGTCGCGCAGGCCGGCCAGGCAGCCGGGTTGCAGCGACGCCGCCAGCGCGCCGCTCTCGGGCGCCCACAGGATCATGGGCACATGCGTCTGCTCACGCGGCGCCAGCGCGTAGGGCATGCCGTGCAGGTACAGGCCGTTCTCGCCCAGCGACTCGCCGTGGTCAGACACGTAGAGCATGCCGACATCGAAGGCCTGCTGCGTCTGCAGCCAGTCGATGGCGCGCGCCAGCAGTCGGTCGGTGGTAGCGATGGTGTTGTCGTAGGCGTTGACGACCTGCTCGCGCGGGCATTGCTGCAAGGCGTTGCTGCGGCACTCGGGTTGGAAGGGCTTGAGATCGGGCGGCGAGCGCTTGTAGTAGGCCGGGCCGTGGCTGCCCATCGGGTGCATGACGAGCACGAGGCCGCGCGCCAGGCGCTCCGGGTCCAGTGCGGCGATGCGCTTGTCCAGCTCATGCAGCAGGGCTTCATCGAAGCATTCGCGGCCCTTGCACAAGCCGGGCGGCAGCGGTGCGGCGCCCTCGGGCAGCTGGGTCGTGAAGCTGTGGGGCACCCGCGCGCACAGGCCCTTGCAGCCGCTCTGGTTGTCCAGCCACAGCACGGCCAGGCCGGCGCGCTGCAGCAGGTCGAGCAGGTTCTCCTGCCTGCCCTTCAGGTCGCCGAAGGCCTCGCGGCCCAGCGGCGAGAACATGCAGGGCAGCGAGGCCGCCGTGGCCGTGCCGCAGGACGTGACCTTGCGCAGGCTGACGAGCTGCGTCGCAGGCAGCTTGGACAGCGCCGGGTTGGTGGGGCGCTCATAGCCGTTCAGGCTGAAGTTCATGGCCCGCGCCGTTTCGCCGACGACCAGCAGCAGCAGCGGTGGCTTGGTTCCTGCAGCGCGCGGCAGCAGGCGGGCATCCGCGCCGATGACGGCGGGCGGGCCGCTGCGTGTGGCATGGCGCCGGGCCGCCGCGACGCTGAGCGAATAGACACCATTCAGCGGCGTGACCATGTAGCGGACGCTCTTGTGGTTGCGCATCGTCGAGGACAGGTCGGCGAACATGCCCAGCGCCAGCACCACCATGGCGGCGATGCCCAGCGCAAAGGCCGTGAAGTTGCCGCACAGGCGTTTCACCGCCGACTGGCGCGGCGCCGCAGGCCGGCGCAGCAGCCACCAGGCGGGCAGGGCGCCCAGCAGCACGATGCTCAGCAGCAGCCGCCAGTTCAGCAGGTCGCGCGTTTCGCGCACATCGGTCTGCACCAGGTTCACGACCATGGTCGGATCGAAGACGATGCCGTAGCTACCGATGAAATGGGCCAGCGCGCCTGCGCTCAGCAGCAGCACGACCAGCACGGCCTTGATGAGGCGCGGCCAGGCCAGCAGGCTCAGCAGCGCGCCGGTGGCCACGGTCACGATGCCGGCGAAGACCGCGATGAACGGGCTGCCGACGTCGGCCATGGCGTGCAGTTGCAGCCACATCGGCCAGTTCGCGAACAGGCCCATCCACAGGGCGGCCAGCCAGGCCTGGGTCAGAGGGCGTGAGGTGTCGGGATGGAACCAGGCGAGCAGGCGCTTGAACAAGGGCATCGGAGAGCGAGGGAAGGAAGGCGGGCTGTTCAGAAATGCGTCGTATTCGGGCCGAGCGCCGGGCCGCTCCCAAGCCGGCCCGCCATGGCGATGTGCTTGTCGGTCAATCCGGCAAGCATCGCCGTCCCCGAGGGGGACCGGCCAAGGTACGCCTTGGACGAGGGGCTCCGTCTCAAGCGGCTTGCGCCGGTGCGGTGGCGGTGCGCAGCGCCACGCCGCCGGTCGCCCGCTTGGCCGGGCCGCCGGTCATGGGCCTGACATAGCGGCCGTACAGCACGTCGATCTGCTCGCCCAGCGCGTCGGCGCCGTCGATCTTGTCCGCATGGCGCTTCAGCACCAGGCCGGCCATATCGATGAGCTTGGCATTGCGTGTCAGCTCGCCCTGCTGGATCAGCAGCTCCACCGCCACCTTGGCACTGCCGCGCATCGAGTGGCGCATCGCGGTTTCGGCGACGCTGAAGATCTTCTGGTGGCAGTCGCGGAACTGCTCTGCCGCGCCCAGATGGCCTTCGGTCATCGCGACCAGGATCTCGGTGCTGGCCTTGGCCGAGCAGTGACGCATGCCCAGGCCTTGGAGGATGGGCATCATCTCTTCCAGCTCCACCTCCTGGCTGGACAGGCGTATCCACAGCGCCGTCAGCAGCGAGGCGGCCTCCAGGTCGAAGCTGCCACTGGCGGCGTCCTCCGTGAAATCCCGCGCAACGACGAGGGCCTGGCCCACGCGCCGCTCCAGCAGGAAGGCCAGGCCGCGGAAGAGCAGGTCGAAACGGCGCAGCCGGATGGAGCCTGGTGAGCGCTCCAGCGCGGCGGCCAGCGAGTCGTGGGCGTACTTGAAGCCCTTGGTGTCCTTGGCGTCAAAGCGCATCAGGCCGATCAGCACCAGGCTCAACATGTCGAACAGCTTGGAGCGCAGGCCCTGCGACATGGCCCGTTCCAGCATCTTCAGCGCGTCGGCGCGCTGGCCGACGTAGAAGCCCAGCGACCCGGAGCGCTGCAGGCGCAGCAGGCAGCCGGGCGTCAACGTCGCGGCGGTCTGGTAGGTCTTCAGCGCCTGGGCCAGGTCGCCCTGCTCCATCTGCACATGGCCCATCAGGTCGTGCGAGTCGGCGAAGTCGGGCAGCTCGCCGATCAGGTTCTCCAGCGTGCGGCGGGCGGCCTGCAGGTTGCCGCTGGCCACCTCTGTACGCGCCACGCCCAGGCGTGCCCAGGGCACGGTCTTGGCCGCAATGATGGCCTCGTACAAGACCTTGGCGTCGCCGAAGCGCTTCAGGCGCAGCAGCAGCTCGGCACCGATGCGGGCGGCGTAGAGCCAGTACTTGGACTTGGCCTCGAAGCGCGCCAGGCACAGGTCGGCCGCGGTCTGGAAATCCTGGTTCTCGATGGCGTCGAAGATGTCCTTCAGCACTCGCTTGCGCTGACGCGCGCTTGCCAGGCGCTCGGCCAGGTTGGCGCTGGTGTAGGGCTTGATGAGGTAGGCGTCCAGCGCGGCCTCGGCGGCCTCGGCGACCTTGGCGTAGGTGGCCTCGCTGGTCACCATGACGAAGACGGTGGAGTAGGGCAGCAGGCCTTCGCGGCGCAGCTCGTCGAGCAGGTCCTGGCCCGAGGTCTCGCTGCTGTCGAAGTGGTAGTCGCACAGCACGATGTCGAAGGTCTGGTGCTCCAGCAGCACGCGGGCGTCCTTCACCCGGCTGGTCTGGCGCACCGTGCCCACGCCCAGGTCGCGCAACTGCGCCGACATGAGGCTGCGCGAGTTGGCATTGCTGTCGATGATCAGCGCCGATGCGGCCTGGATGTGCTGATCCATCAACTGCATGCGGCCCCCTTCCCCGGCGCGGGGCCGTGGACTCTGAGCGCAGGTGGCGGAATCGGCATCACTTATGAGTAGTCGGTATGAGGGCCGGCGGACTTTAGGGTTTCTGCGTCTGCAGGCGTGAGCTGGTTTACGCGCGTTGGCGGTGCATTCCGTGACATCCGCCGCGCACTCATCCGGCGGCAGTGAAAAAGCCGCGGCTCCTTGCGGAGGCCGCGGCTTGGCGGGGTTGGGTGCCGCGCCGGCTTACTTGAACAAGTCCTTGACGCGGTCCGTCCAGCTCTTGGCGTTGGGCGAATGCTTCTCGCCGCCCTTCTTGAGCGATTCGTCGAGCTCCTTCAGCAGCTTCTTCTGATGCTCGGTGAGCTTGACCGGCGTCTCGATGGCGATGTGGCAGTACAGGTCGCCGGGGTAGCTGGAGCGCACGCCCTTGATGCCCTTGCCGCGCAGGCGGAAGGTCTTGCCATGCTGCGTGCCCTCGGGCAGCTCGATCTCGGCCTTGCCGCCCAGCGTCGGCACCTCGATGGAACCGCCCAGCGTGGCGGTGATCATGGACACCGGCATGGTGCAGTGCAGGTCGTCGCCGTCGCGCTCGAACAAGTCGTGCTGCTTGATGCGGATCTCGATGTAGAGGTCGCCGCTCGGACCGCCGTTCACGCCGGGCTCGCCATTGCCCGCCGAGCGGATGCGCATGCCTTCGTTGATGCCGGCCGGGATCTTGACCTCCAGCGTCTTCTGCTTCTTGACCTTGCCCTGGCCGTTACAGCTGGTGCAGGGGTCGGGGATGATCTTGCCGCTGCCATGGCAGTGCGGGCAGGTCTGCTGGATGCTGAAGAAGCCCTGGCGCATATGCACCGTGCCCGAGCCTCCACATGACCCGCAGGTCTTGGCGCTGGTGCCGGGCTTGGCGCCCGTGCCGCCGCAGGTCTCGCAGCCTTCCCAACTGGGGATGCGGATCTGCGTCTCCTTGCCGCGAGCCGCCTCTTCGAGCGTGATCTCCATTGCGTAGCTGAGGTCGCTGCCGCGGTAGACCTGCTGGCCACCGCCGCCGCGGCGCTGACCGCCACCACCCTGGCCGCCGAAGATGTCGCCGAAGATGTCGCCGAAGGCCTCGGCAAAGCCGCCGAAGCCTTCCGCGCCCGGCCCGCCGCGCCCGCCGCCCATGTTGGGGTCGACGCCGGCATGGCCGTACTGGTCGTAGGCCGCGCGCTTCTGCGCATCGGACAGCATCTCGTAGGCCTCCTTGGCCTCCTTGAACTGTTCCTCGGCCTTCTTCGCCCCGTCGCCCTGGTTGCGGTCGGGGTGGTGCTTCATGGCCAGCTTGCGGTAGGCCTTCTTGATGTCCTCCTCGGTCGCGTTCTTGGCGACGCCGAGGATTTCGTAGTAATCGCGCTTGGAAGCCATGCTCGTCTCGTAAAGCAAAGGCCCGGGGGCGCGTGAGCGCTCCCGGGCCGGGGTCAGGGAGGCTTACTTGCTGTCCTTGACTTCCTTGAACTCGGCGTCCACGACGTTGTCGTCGGCCGGGCGCTTGGCTTCACCTTGCGGTGCAGCTTGCGGCTGCTCGGCAGCGCCGGCCCCGGCTGCCGCCGCAGCGGCCTGCGCGCCTTGCTGGTCGGCGTAGATCTTCTCGCCCAGCTTCTGGCTGGCCGTCATCAGTGCCTCGGTCTTGGCCTCGATGGCGGCCTGGTCATCGCCCTTGATGGCTTCTTCCACGTCCTTGGCAGCAGCTTCGATCGCGTCCTTTTCAGCGGCTTCGAGCTTGTCGCCATGCTCGCTCAGCGACTTGCGCACGCTGTGCACCAGGCCGTCGGCCTGGTTGCGGGCCTGCACCAGCTCGACCTTCTTCTTGTCCTCGGCCGCGTTGGCTTCGGCGTCCTTCACCATCTTCTCGATCTCGGCTTCGGACAGGCCGGAGTTCGCCTTGATGGTGATCTTGTTTTCCTTGCCGGTGCCCTTGTCCTTGGCGCCGACATGCAGGATGCCGTTGGCGTCGATGTCGAAGGAGACCTCGATCTGCGGCACGCCGCGCGGTGCCGGCGGGATGCCTTCGAGGTTGAACTCGCCCAGCGACTTGTTGGCCTGGGCCAGCTCACGCTCGCCCTGGTAGACCTTGATGGTCACCGCCGGCTGGTTGTCGTCAGCCGTGGAAAACGTCTGCGCGAACTTGGTCGGGATGGTCGTGTTCTTCTTGATCATCTTCGTCATCACGCCGCCGAGCGTCTCGATGCCGAGCGACAGCGGGGTGACGTCGAGCAGCAGCACGTCCTTGCGCTCGCCGCCCAGGACCTGGCCCTGGATGGCGGCACCGACGGCCACGGCCTCGTCGGGGTTGACGTCCTTGCGCGGCTCCTTGCCGAAGAACTCCTTGACCTTCTCCTGCACCTTGGGCATGCGGCTCATGCCGCCGACCAGGATGATGTCGTCGATGTCGCTGACCGACACGCCGGCATCCTTGATGGCCATGCGGCAAGGCGCCATCGTGCGCTCGATCAGCTCGTCCACCAGCGACTCCAGCTTGGCGCGGGTCAGCTTGACGTTCAGGTGCTTCGGGCCGGTCGCGTCAGCCGTGATGTAGGGCAGGTTGACGTCGGTCTGCGACGAGTTCGACAGCTCGATCTTGGCCTTCTCCGCGGCTTCCTTCAGGCGCTGCAGGGCCAGGACGTCCTTGGTCAGGTCGACGCCTTGTTCCTTTTTGAACTCGGTGACGATGTAGTCAATGATGCGCTGGTCGAAGTCCTCGCCGCCCAGGAAGGTGTCGCCGTTGGTCGACAGCACTTCGAACTGCTTCTCGCCGTCGACGTCGGCGATCTCGATGATGGAGACGTCGAACGTGCCGCCGCCCAGGTCATAGACGGCGATCTTGCGGTCGCCCTTGCCGTGCTTGTCCAGGCCGAAGGCCAGGGCTGCGGCGGTGGGCTCGTTGATGATGCGCTTGACGTCCAGGCCGGCGATGCGGCCGGCGTCCTTGGTCGCCTGGCGCTGGGCGTCGTTGAAGTAGGCCGGCACCGTGATGACGGCCTCGGTCACTTCCTCGCCGAGGTAGTCCTCGGCGGTCTTCTTCATCTTGCGCAGCACTTCGGCCGACACCTGCGGGGGCGCGAACTTCTTGCCGCGCACTTCCACCCAGGCGTCGCCGTTGTCGGCAGCGGCAATCGTGTAGGGCATCAGGTCGATGTCCTTCTGCACTTCCTTCTCGGCGAACTTGCGACCGATCAGGCGCTTGACGGCGTACAGCGTGTTCTTCGGGTTGGTCACCGACTGGCGCTTGGCCGAGGCGCCGACGAGGATCTCGCCGTCTTCCTGGTAGGCAATGATGGACGGCGTGGTGCGCGCGCCTTCCGCGTTCTCGATCACGCGGGTGGTGTTGCCTTCCATGACGGCCACGCACGAGTTCGTGGTGCCGAGGTCAATGCCGATGATCTTTCCCATTTGGAACTCCTGAGGATTTGGTGATGTATTCGAGTTGTGGATAACTGGCGCCGATTCAAGGGCGTGGCGCCTGTTAACTAGTGAGGACAGAGCATGTCGCTGCGCGCCAAGGTCTGTCCCCAAGTCATTAGCGAGGCGCGGAAACCGTCACGAGGGCGGGCCGCAGCACGCGGTCGGCGATCAAAAAGCCCTTCTGCAGCACGGCGACCACGGTGTTGGCGTCCTGGGTCGGTGCCGGCACCACGGAGATGGCCTGGTGCTGGTGCGGGTCGAACTTGGTGCCCTGACCCGGGTTGATCTCGACCACCCGGTTGCGCTCCAGCGCGCTGGACAGCTGGCGGCGCGTGGCGTGCACGCCTTCCAGCACGGTGTCGACACTGGCGCTGGGCGTGGCGATGGCCGCCTCCATGCTGTCCATGACCGGCAGCATGGCTTCGGCAAAGCTCTCGACAGCGAACTTGCGGGCCTTGGAGATGTCTTCCTCGGCACGGCGGCGCACGTTCTCGGCCTCGGCCTTGGCGCGCAGGTAGGCGTCGCTCATCTCGGCGAGGCGGCCTTCCAGTTCGGCGATCTTGATTTCGGGGTTCAACTCGGCGGCCGTCGGCTCGCCGGCTGCGTCTTCGGGCAGGGGATGTTCGGTCGTCATGGCAGAAAAAGGGGTGACCGCCTCGACATGAGGCGCGATGCCCTGGTTTCAAGAGGGGAGATTCGGAACGATTTGTCCGGGTCAACCCGGATCTTCGTCATCCACCGAGGCCGACCACCGGTCCCAGTCCGCCAGCCGGCGGCGGTCCTGCTTGGTCGGGCGGCCTTGCTCGATGGAGGCTGCCGGCTCCGGCGCCAGTCGGCGCGCCTCGGCGGCGGCCTCGCGGGCGGTGATGCTGGCGGGCGTCTCGGCATAGAGCGCCTGCGCCTGCGGCGCCGGGCCGCGCTGGCTGGACAAGCCGAGCACCGAGACCTCGCGGGCCAGCGCGCCGATGCGGATGCTCAGCACATCGCCCACCTTCACGTCCCGCGCCGGCTTGACCGGCACGCCACCGACACGCACCCGGCCGAGGTTGATCTCATCGACGGCCAGCGCCCGGGTCTTGTAGAAGCGCGCCGCCCACAGCCATTTGTCCAGGCGCATGCTCGCCGGCGCTTCGCTCATTCCTTCGCTCCGGCCGCCAGCGCCCTCTGGTGTTGCAACGCCAGCGTGTCCGGGTGGGGCGAGTCGGTCGGCCAGCCCTGCAAATGGCGCTCAGCCAGCTTGGCCAGTGCGCGCATGCCGGCCGGGTGGTCGTTCAGGCAGGGGATGTAGGCAAAGCGCTGGCCGCCGGCGGCGAGGAAGGCGTCGCGCGCCTCCTGGGCGATCTCCTCCAGCGTCTCCAGGCAGTCGACGGCAAAGCCGGGGCAGATGACGTCCACCGTTTTCAGCCCGCCCTGGGCCAGCTTGACGAGGCTGGGCTCGGTGTAGGGCTCCAGCCACTTGGCCTTGCCAAAGCGGCTCTGGAAGGTCACCAGCCATTCGCCGTCCTTCAACCCCAGCGCCTCGGCCAGCAGCCGGCCGGTCTTCAGGCATTCGCAGTGGTAGGGATCGCCCAGGTGCAGCGTGCGCTCGGGCATGCCGTGGAAGCTCATGACCAGCTTGTCCGCGCGGCCATGGCGCTGCCAGTGCTCTCGCACGGTCTGGGCAAGGGCCGCGATGTACGCAGCGTCGTCGTGATAGCGGTTGATGAAGCGCAGTTCCGGCAGATGGCGCGTCTGCAGCGCCCAGCGGGCCACGTCGTCGATGACGCTGGCCGTCGTCGCGCCCGAGTATTGCGGGTAGGCCGGCAGTACCAGCACGCGCTTCACGCCTTCGCGCTTCAGTGCGTCCAGCGTGGCGGCAATGGCCGGCTGGCCGTAGCGCATCGCATAGGCCACGCGCACGCGCTGGCCGCGTTCGCCCAGCACACCCTGCAGCAACTTGGCCTGCTTGTCGGTCCAGACCTTGAGCGGCGAGCCCTCGGGCATCCAGACCGTGGCGTACTTGGCCGCCGACTTGGCCGGCCGCACGCGCAGGATGATGCCGTGCAGGATGGCCAGCCAGATCAGCTTGGGAATCTCGACGACGCGCGGGTCGGCGAGGAACTGGGCGAGGTAGCGGCGTAGCGCGGGTGCGGTCGGCGCGTCGGGCGTGCCGAGGTTGCACAGCAGCACGCCAGTGTCGGGGCCAGCAGAAGCGGCGCCGTGGCGCTGCGGCGGTTCGGGAAGAAAGGGCATGTCAGTAGAGGTGCTCGGTAGTTGCGGGCCGAGCGCCGGGCCGCTCCCAAGCCGGCCCGCGTGGGCGATGTGCTTGCGGCTCAACGCCGCAAGCATCGCCGGCCCCTCGGGGGACCGGCCAAGGTAGTCCTTGGACGAGGGGCTCCATGTCTAGCGCCGTGAGCGGGGTCCACCGAAAGCTTGGGGCTCCGTGTCTGCAAAGTGCAGCACCTCGAAGCGCACGGTGGGTGATTGTTCATCGCCCGGCACGCCACCCAGGCCGATGACGCCGCTGCCGTGCAGCGTGCAACTGCCGCGTTTCAGGCTCAGCAACTCGCCTGAGTCACCGAAGCGCACATAGGTGCCGTTGTAGGAGAGGTCGGTCAGCTCGAAGCTGCTGCCCTGCCAGTCGATGCGCACATGCGAGCGCGACACGCGGGCGTCGGTGATGCAGTAGGTGGCCTGCACGCTGCGGCCCAGCACGATGGGCATGGCGCCGATGTCGAAGACGCGGTCCAGATCCTGCCAGACCAGGCGCATGCCGTCGGGGTCGACCGAGCGCATCGGCTCGCCGAACTGCGTCGCGGTGTCGTCGGCGCCGAGCAGCACGGTGGCGTCCATGCGGTAGACGTGCACGGGCTCGATGCGGCCGCGCACGGAGATGCGGTCCAGGCTGCGAAAGCGCCCCTTGGAGGCGCGATGCAGGCCGGCCAGCACCTCGGCCGTGATGAGGATCTCGCCGTCGCCGGCGTGGTCGATGAGGCGGGCCGCGACATTGACCGCGTCGCCGAAGCAGTCGCCGTTCAGCTCCACCACCTCACCGCGCGCCAGCGCCACCTGCAGGCGCAGTGCCAGCATGGCGGGGTTGTTCAGCCGGCGCGCGCGCTGCACGGTGCGCTCCAGCATCTCCTGCATGCGCTGGGCCGCGCGCACACCGTCTCGCGGCGTCTCGAAGGCGGCCATCAGGCCGTCGCCGAGGGTCTTGATCAGATGGCCGCCGCTCTCCAGCACGGCCTCGCTGATCTGGCTGACCGTCTGGGTCACCAGGCCGCTGGCCTCGGCATTGCCGAGGGACTCGTAGAGCCCGGTGCTGCCACGCAGGTCGGCGAAGAGGACGGTGCGCTCTCTGATCGCGGTCATGGGTTCAGTGTAGGACGCAAAAAAGGCCGGGCGAAGCCGGCCTTGCGGTGTCGCGCGCAGCTTGTGCCCCGCCTCGCTGTGCGAGTCAGGGCGCAAGTCGCGTTGCCGCTACGCGGCAGTTCGCTGGCGCGAACCACGTCCCTGGCCAACCTTTACAGGTTGTCCAGATACGTGCGCAACTTGTCACTGCGGCTCGGGTGCTTCAGCTTGCGGATCGCCTTGGCCTCGATCTGGCGGATGCGCTCACGCGTCACGTCGAACTGCTTGCCGACTTCTTCCAGCGTGTGGTCGCTCTGCATTTCGATGCCGAAGCGCATGCGCAGCACCTTGGCTTCGCGCGGCGTCAGGCTGTCGAGGATGTCCTTCACCACGTCGCGAAGGCCAGCCTGCATCGCGGCCTCGATGGGCGCCGTGTTGTTGGTGTCCTCGATGAAGTCGCCCAGGTGGCTGTCGTCGTCGTCGCCGATCGGCGTCTCCATGGAGATCGGCTCCTTGGCGATCTTCATGATCTTGCGGATCTTGTCTTCCGGGATCTCCATCTTCTCGGCCAGCGTCGGCGCGTCCGGCTCGAAGCCGAACTCCTGCAAGTGCTGGCGCGAGATGCGGTTCATCTTGTTGATCGTCTCGATCATGTGAACCGGGATGCGGATGGTGCGGGCCTGGTCGGCAATGCTCCTCGTGATGGCCTGGCGGATCCACCACGTCGCATACGTCGAGAACTTGTAGCCGCGGCGGTATTCGAACTTGTCCACCGCCTTCATCAGGCCGATGTTGCCTTCCTGGATCAAGTCCAGGAACTGCAGGCCGCGGTTGGTGTACTTCTTGGCGATGGAGATCACGAGGCGCAGGTTGGCCTCGATCATTTCCTTCTTCGCGTCACGAGAGGCCTTCTCACCCTCGTTCATCTTCTTGTTGATGTCCTTCAGGTCGTCCAGCGGCACGACGGCCTTGGCCTGGATGTCCGTCAGCTTCTGCTGCAGCTCCTGCACCGGCGGCAGGTTGCGCGCCAGGATGACGCTGTACGGCTTGCCGGCAGCGACTTCCTTCTCGGCCCACTTCAGGTTCAGTGCATTGGGCGGGAAGGTCTTGATGAAGTGCTCTTGCGGCATGCCGCACTTGTCGACCACGATCTTGCGCAGCTCACGCTCGTAGCGGCGCACGTCGTCCACCTGGCTGCGCAGGATGTCGCACAGCTTCTCGATGGTCTTGACCGTGAAGCGGATCGTCATCAGCTCGGCGCTGATGGCCTGCTGGGCCTTGTTGTACGGGAGGGACTTGTAGCCGTCCTTCTCGAAGGCCTTGCGCATCTTGTCGAAGGCGACGGACATGGTGTCCAGCTTCACCAGTGCGGCATTCTTCAGCTCTTCGAGCTTCTTGGTCAGCGCCTTGGAGCCGCCGTTGCCGTCGTCGTCGTCCTCCTCGTCGAATTCGTCGAAGTCTTCCTCGGCCACATAGTCGTCGGCCTCGTCGGCGGCGACGAAGCCGTCCACGACTTCAGAGATCTGCATCTCGCCGGCGCGGATCTTGGTGGAGAACTCGAGGATGTGGGCGATGGTCGTCGGCGAGGCCGAGATTGCCAGCATCATGGCCTGCAGGCCGCCTTCGATGCGCTTGGCGATTTCGATTTCGCCTTCACGCGTCAGCAGTTCGACCGTGCCCATCTCGCGCATGTACATGCGCACCGGGTCGGTCGTGCGGCCGAACTCGGAGTCCACCGTCGACAGCGCCGCTTCGGCGGCTTCTTCGGCTTCTTCCTCGGTCGACGTGGCCGTCGTGTTGCCCTGGATCAGCAGCGTGGCGGCGTCGGGCGCCTGCTCGTACACGGCGATGCCCATGTCGTTGAGCATGGACACGATGGCTTCGAGGATTTCCTCGCTGACCAGCTTCTCGGGCAAGTGGTCGTTGATTTCCTGGTGCGTCAGGAAACCACGCGTCTTGCCCATCTTGATGAGGGTCTTCAGCTCGCTGCGGCGCTTGAGGGCTTCCTCTTCGGTCAGCGCGGTCTCTTCCAGGCCGAACTCGCGCATCAGCGCACGCTCCTTGGCGCGGCTGACCTTCATGCGCAGCGGCTTGGCCTTGGGCGTGTCTTCCGCCACGGCGGTGACTTCCTCGACCTCCGCTTCCACCTCGCCCTCCAGCTCGGCGTCGACGTCGGACAGGTCCACGTCTTCCTCGACGACCTTCTTGCCACCGGCCTTCTTGGACTCGGTCTCCGCCTTGGGTTTGCGGCCGCGCTTGGGCTTGTCTTCGTCTGACCCGGCCGCCTTGGCGGTCTTGCCGGCGGGCTTCGCGGTCTTGGCCGGCGCCTCGGCGGCTGCCTTCACGGCAGTCTTCTTCTGGAGTTCTTCGGCGGGGGCGGGGCTGGCCTTGGTCGCGGTCTTCTTGGCGGTCATGCAGGTCCTTCGAGGGGTTTGCGCGGGTCAATTCAGAAATGCAGCAGCCACCGCAGCCGGCCCGGGCTCGGACTCAATCCGGCGGGGCTGGGGGCGGTGGCTTTCACCGTCAGGGTTTCAGTGAGGGACCCTGGCGTGGCGCGAACAAGCTGGCGTGATCGTTTGGTATGCAGAGCTGGCGGATATCTTGGCCATCAAAACTCTTAGCGAGTTGCCCAGTGTCGCTGGGTGGCCGGGTCCGGCATTTCTCTGCCGTCACTCTTGTTGACGCGCGCGGAAAACGCAAGATTATCCACGCGTTTCATCGCGAGGTCAAAATTCAGGGCATCTTGCCGGGCGGGATGCCGTGCCGTTCGCGCGTGCGGGCCAGGGCTTCGAGTGCCCGGCGGCGCTCGTCGTCGGTCGCGCCGCTGCCGCCTGGCAGGGGTGTCGAGGTTTGCGAGCGCAGGCGGGTGACGGCGCGGGCCAGGTCGGCCGCCGGTTCCAGCTCCTCGATGCCCAGTGCCTGCAGATGGCCCACGAGGCGGCTGACCGCATCGCCATGCCCGTCCGCCACCAGGCCGGCCTGGATGACCGCCCAGGGGCTGGCGCCGTGGTGGGTCAGGTGGCGTTCCAGCCAATGGATCAGCTCGCCATGGACGCCTGGCAGCTCGTGGAGTAGCGCGCGGTCCTCTTCGGCCAGCGTTTCCCACAGCTCGCTGTGCTGCAGCAGCAGCCGCACGGCGTTGTCGGTCGGCGTCGACGGCACGGCGCGCGGGCCGGACGGGCGCGGCTCGGCGTCACGGTCGCGGCGGGATTTCCAGTCGCCCTTGCCGCCTTTCCATTCCGCCTTGGGTTGCCAGCGCGGGCGCTCGGCTGGTGCCGGGGCGGCGGCGGGAGCGGCGGCCGGCTCGCCCAGCCACAGCGCCTGCAGCTCGGCCTCCGGCAGCTGACCCTGGCGGGCCAGCTCGCCCAGCAGCTGGCGGCGCAGCAGGCCGTCTGGCAGCAGGTTCCACAGCGGGTGTGCCTGTTTGAGCATGCGGGCGCGGCCTTCGGGTGTGCTCAGGTCGCAGCCGTCGGCGGCGACCGTGGACAGCTGGCGGGACAGCGGCACGGCCGTCTCGACGCAGCGCTCGAAGGCCTCGGCGCCGAGTTCGCGCACATAGGAGTCCGGGTCGTGCTCGGTCGGCAGGAACAGGAACTTGACGCTGCGCGTCTCGGTCACGTGGGGCAGGGCGGCCTCCAGTGCGCGCACAGCGGCGCGGCGGCCGGCCGCGTCGCCGTCGAAGCTGAAGACGACCGACTCGGTGAAGCGGAACAGCTTGTGGACATGCTCGGCGGTGCAGGCCGTGCCCAGTGTGGCCACCGCGTTGCCGAATTCGTGCTGGGCGAGCGCGACGACGTCCATGTAGCCTTCGACGACCAGCGCATAGCCGCGCTGGCGCATCGCCTGGCGGCCTTCGAACAGGCCGTACAGCTCGCGGCCCTTGCTGAAGACCGGCGTCTCGGGCGAGTTCAGGTACTTGGGCTCGCCCTTGTCCAGCACGCGGCCGCCGAAGCCGATCACTTCACCCTGCACGTTGCGGATGGGGAACATGATGCGGTCGCGGAAGCGGTCGTAGCGCTTGGCGTCCTCGCCGGGTTCGACGTCCGGGCTGATGACCAGGCCCGATTCGACCAGCTGCGGGTCGTCGTAGGCCGGAAAGCCGCTGGACAGCGAACGCCAGCCCTCGGGCGAGTAGCCCAGGCCGAAGCGGGCGGCGACCTGGCCGGTCAGGCCGCGGCCCTTCAGGTATTCGACGGCGCGTGGCGACTTGCGCAGCTGCGCCTTGTAGAAATCGGCGGCGCGAGCCAGCACGTCGGTGAGGCTGTGCTGCTTCTCCTTCTCGGCCTTCGCGCGCTCGCGCTGTTCCGGAGAGCGTTCGTCCTGCGGCACCACCATGCCGACCTGTTGGGCCAGGTCTTCCACGGCCTCGACGAAGGTCGCGGCGGTGTGTTCCATCAGGAAGCCGATGGCGTTGCCGTGCACGCCGCAGCCAAAGCAGTGGTAGGTCTGGCGGCTGGGGCTGACGATGAAGCTGGGCGATTTTTCGCCGTGGAAGGGGCACAGGCCCTTGTGGTTGATGCCGGCCTTCTTCAGCTCGACATGGCGGCCCACCACCTCGACGACGTCGACGCGGGCCAGCAGGTCGTGGATAAAGCCGGGCGGGATCACCCCGAGAGTTTAAGGAGCCTGCAGTGCCGCCCTGGACTGGCTGGCCCAGTCGCTCCTGGCGAAGGCGTCCATCCAGCCGGTCAAGGCCATGGGGTGCATGGCGGCGGCGATGCCGTTGCCCTGGCCGAGGCGGCAGCCCAGCCGCAGCAGCTCGCGGGCATGGGCGCGGCTCTCGACGCCCTTGGCCAGCACGTTGCAGCCGATGTTGCGGGCCAGGCCGATGACGCCCTCCACGAGGGACAGGTCTTGCGCATCGCCCAGCATGCCTTGCACATAGCCGCGGTCCAGCTTGAGCGTGTCCACCGACAGCTGCTTCAGCGAGGACAGCTTGGAGTAGCCGGCGCCGAAGTCGTCCAGCGCGATGCCCACGCCCAGCGCCACGCAGCGCTGAATCAGCGCCTGTGTGGCGACCGTCTCGGCCAGCGCGTCGGACTCCAGCACGTCCAGGTGCAGCAGGTGGGCCATCTCGGGCGGCTGGCGCTGGATGAGTTCCTGCAGGCGCTGCGGGAAGTCGGGCCGCCTCAGCTGCCGGGCACCGACATTGACGCTGACCGGCAGGCCGCGTCCGCCGTTGAGGCCGGCACGTGCCCAGGCCGCCATCTGTGCCAGCGCGCGTTCGATGACCCAGTCGCCGATCTGTACGGCCAGGCCGGTGGTCTCGCTCAGCGGCAGGAAGTGCGCCGGCGTCAGCAGGCCGCGCTCCGGGTGCTGCCAGCGCAGCAGCGCCTCCACGCCCATGACCTGGCCGGTGCGCAGGTCGATCTGCGGTTGGTAGTGCAGCAGCAGCTCGTCGGCGTCGAGCGCCTGCTGCAGGCGGGCCAGCGCGATCAGGCCGGCTTCGTCGCGCTGGTGCAGCGTCGGGTCGTGGAACTGCACGACGCTGCGGCCGGCATGCTTGGCGCGGTACAGCGCGTGGCCGGCATGGCGCAGCAGCGTTTCGGGGTCGGCGTCGTCCAGCGGATAGAGCGTGGCGCCCATGCTGGCGCCGATCTCCAGTGCCAGGCCGTTGCCGATGCGGCTTTCGCGGATGGCCACCGGCGTGGACAGCAGGCCCAGCAGGCGGTCGACGGCGCGTTGGGCCTCCTCGGGCGTCTGCACGCGCAGCAGCACGGCGAACTCGTCACCGTGCAGGCGGGCGAGCTGGTCGGCGGTGTCGGGCCAGGCGCCGCGCGCGCCGCGCAGCGTCGCCTGCAGCCGGCCGCTGAGCTGCAGCAGCACGGCGTCGGCGACGATCTGGCCATGCTCGGCATTGAGGCGGCCGAAGTCGTCCAGGTCGATGATGCCGACGACGAGCTTGAAGCCGTCGCGGTTGGCGGCCGTCATGGCCTGGGGCAGCAGGCGCATGAACTCGTCGCGGTTGGGCAGGCCGGTGGCGCTGTCGTAGCGCGTGCTTCGGCGCAGCAGCTCCTGCTGGCGCAGGCTCTCGCCCAGGTCGGTCAGGCTCAGCAGCCGCCAGCGCGGCTGGGCGCCGTGGGCTTCGGGCACCGGGCTGAGGCGCGCGGCGAAGACATGGCGGCCGCCGTCGTCCAGGTCGGCTTGCAGCTGGCCGCTCCAGCTTTCGCCGGTCTGCAGCTGCGCTTGCAGCTCGGCCGGGTCGTGGCCGCTGCGCTGCAGGTTGGCCAGGCTCAGTGGCGCGGCCGGGCGGCCGATGAGGGCCTCGCGCGAGGCGTGCAGCAGCTCGCAGCAGGCCGGGTTGACCTCGACGATGCGCCACTGCAGGTCGACGACGGCCAGCCCTTCGGCCGCTTGCTGGAACAGCGTGGCCGACATGCGCTCGCGCTCCTCGGCGGTGTGGCGCCAGCTCACGTCGGCCAGCGTCATGATGAGGCTGCGCGCCCGGCCTCTCGGGTCACGATGCGGTACGTGGGCCTGCAACTCGTGCCAGCGCCAGTCGCCGCCGTCGGCGGCCAGGCGCAGCGACAGGCCGACGCGGTCATCACCCGGCACGGTGAGCAACTCCCGCAGCGCGAGGCGCACGCGCTCGCGGTCGCGCGGGTGGGCGGCGCGCACCCAGTCCAGCGGTGCGCTGCCGGCGCTTGCAGCCGGATTGGCCGGGTTGGCGGGCGTCGTCAGTGCCAGCCAGCGGGCCGAGACATGCCGGCGGCCCTCGGGCAGGCGCCATTCGGCCAGCGCCAGGCCCTGGGCGTCCAGCGCGCTGCGCCAGCCGTCGCGGTCACGGGCCTGGTGCTGGCTCAGCGCGATGACGGCCAGCGGCAGGACGGCCAGCAAGGCGCCGGTGGCGTAGGCCGCCGGCCCGGCTGTCGTGCCCAGCGCCCACAACGCGAGCAGGGCGGTGCCCAGGCTGGCATTGCTGCGCGGCGAGGCTTGCAGGGCGTGCAGGCACAGCAGCAGGTGCGGCGCCAGCAAGAGGGCATCGGCCTGCGGCAGCCAGCTCAGCGCGGCCTGGCTGGCAATGGCGGCGACGGCGGTGATCGGCGCGGTCCAGCGGCCGCTGCGCCGGGGCCGCTGGGCGCTGGCCTGCAAGGCGGTGCCGGTGCTCAGCAAGGCCATGGCCCAGGCGCCGGCCAGCGTCAGCGCACCGACGACGGCGGCATTGCGGCTCAGGCCGGCGGCCAGCAGCACGCCTGTGGTCAGCAGACCGGCCAGCAGCGGCGCGGCAAGCCCGGCGAGCAGCGCGAACCTGGCCATCTCGCGCCGGTTGGCCAACCGGCCGGTCAGGCCCAGGCGGCGCAGCAGCGTGCGGTTCAAGACGGCGGCCAGCGGCAACAGGGCCAGCGCGCTCAACAGCGGGGCGGACCTCAGCAGCTGCAGCGGGTCGGCGCCCGGTTCTATCAGCAGTGGCAGGCCGCAGCCGAGCAGCAGGCCAGCCATGACCAGGGGCAGCACCCAGGCGCCTAGCCGCCACAGCGCCGCCAGGCCGAGCGCGGCCAGCAGCATGGGAATGAAGAGTTCGGCCGCTGGCACTGCTGACAGCGCCTGCGGCAGATGCAGCGCCGGCGGCAGGACCGGGGTGGCCAGCGCCCAGGCGGCGATGAGGCCGCCGCCGAGCCCCGTCAACGCGGCCCAGCCGACGCGGCGCAAGCGGCGCCAGCCGCGCCGGCGGTCGTGGATGCGCCGCGGGCTGGACGGCAACGCCGTGGCTGCGGCCGGCCGCTCGGCGGCGGTTCCGCCGGCGCCGCCGTTGTCGAGCGCATCGCTCACGCTGGAGAACAGATCCATGGCTCAGCCAAGCGCCGCATTGCGGGCCAGGCACCGTCGCGCTGAACGAGCGCAGGCGGCGGCCCCAGGGTCAAACCCGGGGAGCGGCGGCGGTGACGACATGACGAAAGCCATGCGGCGAGTTTATGGGGCGCCTCGCTGCAAAAGAAAAGGGCCATCCCGAAGGTGGCCCTGATTTGTGGGGTGCGCCCGGCGAGCGGGCGGGAAATCCCGAGGAGGAATTAAACGGAGAAATCGGTGAGCTTGGCGCCGCCGGCGATCGCCGCCTTCAGCCACTTGGGTTGCAGGCCGCGGCCGCTCCAGGTTTCGCCGGTGGCCTGATTGCGATACTTGGCAGCGACCTTGGAGACCTTGACCGGCTTGGGTGTGCGCACGCTGAGGTCTGCGACCGACAGGCCATATTCGCTCATCAGGGTTTTGACCTTGCTGATCGCTTCATTGCGCTCGCGGTCCTTGGTTTGGTTGATCTGTTCATCCAGCGCGGCGCGTTGGGCCAGGAGATCTTTGAGACTGGACATGTTGCTATTCCTCTTGCAATTTGAGCGGGGAGACTTGCGACGTTGCCTGTCGCAGCCTCGGAGCCGGCCGGGGCCTGAGCCACGAATATCTCGGTGGCCGAATTAAATCGCGTATGCCGGGTTTGATGCAAGAGTTTTCGTTGGCTGGTGGCTACGGGTTTTCATTTGCCTGGCGCCAGTTTGGGTGCGGCAGGCCGGCGACCGGCATGTGCAGGGTGCGGCGGCGCCAGCAGTATTCGTGGCCAATTGCACGGCAGGGATAGTTTCCAGCCGGCAGCGCCGGGCTGCCGCCCCCAGTTTTTCCACTGAGCTGCGCTCAGTTCGCTGGCGGGACATAGCCCGCCACCGCTTCGGCACCCGTGCCGAAGAAAAACTGTTCAGCCTGGCGCATCAGGTATTGGCGGGCGCGCAGGTCGGCGAGGTTGAGGCGGTTTTCATTGACGAGCATGGTCTGGTGCTTCATCCAGGCCGCCCAGGCCTCCTTGCTGACGGATTCCCAGACCTTTTTGCCGAGTTCGGTGTGGGCGGGGTAGGGCGGGAAGTCCAGCCCTTCGGCTTCTTTCTTCAGATAGGCACATTGGACGGTGCGGGGCATGGCGGGACTCCTGAAAGGCGAGAAAGGAAAACGGCCGGCACTTTAGCGCGCGGGCCGTTTGGATGCGCCCGGTGGGGCCTAGTTGAATCGTTTGACCAGCACCAGCGAGCGCCGGTCCCAGTTGTATTTGCGCTTGCGCTCTTCCGGCAGCCAATCGGGGTCGACCTGCTGGAATCCCCGTTTGATGAACCAGTGCATGGTGCGGGTCGTCAGCACGAAGATGCTGTCCAGCCCCATGGACTTGGCGCGTTGCTCGATTCTTTTCAGCAGCCGGTCGCCGTCGCCCTGGCCTTGCACTTCGGCAGATACCGTCAGCGCGGCCATTTCGGCGGTGCGCGCTTCGACATAGGGGTAGAGCGCCGCGCAGCCGAAGATGACGCCGTCGTGCTCGATGACGGTGTACAGCTCGGCGTCGCGTTCGATCTCCGTGCGGCTGCGCTTGACCAGCGTGCCGTCGCGCTCGAAGGGCTCGATGAGCTGGATGATGCCGGCCACGTCGTCGGCGCTGGCCTCGCGCAGGCTCTCCAGCTTCTCGTCGACGACCATGGTGCCGATGCCGTCGTGGGTGTAGACCTCCTGCAGCAGCGCGCCGTCGACGGTGAACGGGATGATGTGCGTGCGCTCGACGCCGGCGCGGCAGGCCTCGGCGCAGTGGCGCAGGTAGAAGGCCACGTCGGTGGGCTCGGGAAACGGGCCGGCCTTGGCCAGCATGCGGTCGGCGTCGGCCACGGCCAATTCGGTGTCGATGGGGCTTTCGGGGTCGTCCGGGTCCTCGGGCACGCCAGCGACCTCGCAGACGAACAGCAGCTTGTCGGCCTGCAAGGCGATGGCCGCAGACGTGGCCACGTCTTCCATCGACAGGTTGAAGGCCTCGCCCGTGGGCGAGAAGCCGAAGGGCGACAGCAGCACGATGGCGCCGATGTCGATGGCGCGCTGGATGGCGGCGCCGTCGACCTTGCGCACGAAGCCGGAGTGCTGGAAGTCCACGCCGTCGACGATGCCGACGGGGCGGGCGGTCAGGAAGTTGCCGGAGACGACCCGCACGGTGGCGTTGGCCATCGGCGTGTTGGGCAGGCCCTGGCTGAAGGCGGCCTCGATCTCGAAGCGCAGCTGGCCGGCGGCCTCCTGGGCGCAGTCCAGCGCGACGGCATCGGTGATGCGGCGGCCGTGGCTGTAGCGCGGCGTCTGGCCCTTGGCGAGGAGCTGTTCGTTGACCTGCGGCCTGAAGCCGTGGACGAGCACGATCTTGATGCCCATGGCGTGCAGGATGGACAGGTCCTGCACGAAATTGTTCAGCTTGCCGGCGGCGACCAGCTCACCCGGCATGCCGACGACGAAGGTCTCGCCACGGTAGGCGTGGATGTAGGGCGCCACGGAACGGAACCAGGGCACGAAGGTGTGAGGGAAGACAAGACCGGTCATGGGGCGGGATTCTCCATGGCTGCGGGACAATGCGCGTCCAATGAGTTCAGAACGCATCGAGAGCCGGTTGCCTCAACCGGCTCTTTCCATTTCATTTCCCGAATCGCTGCCCGTCTCGGCGCGGCGCGACGAGATCGCGCAAGCGATGGCCGAGCACCAGGTCGTCATCGTCTGCGGCGAGACCGGCTCCGGCAAGACGACCCAGTTGCCCAAGATCGCGCTGGCGATGGGCCGTGGGCGCATCAACGGTGGTGGTCTGATCGGACACACGCAGCCGCGCCGCATTGCCGCGAGCAGCGTGGCCAAGCGCATCGCCGAGGAGCTGAAGACACCGCTGGGCGAGGTGGTCGGCTTCAAGGTGCGCTTCCAGGACCGGCTGGCCAAGAACGCGTCGGTCAAGCTGATGACGGACGGCATCCTGCTGGCCGAGACGCAGAGCGACCCGCTGCTGAAGGCCTACGACACCCTCATCATCGACGAGGCCCACGAGCGCAGCCTCAACATCGACTTCCTGCTGGGCTATCTGCGCGAGCTGCTGCCGCGCCGGCCGGACCTGAAGATCGTCGTCACGTCGGCCACCATCGACGCGGACCGGTTCGCCAACCACTTCGCGTCGAGCAAGGGCCCGGCGCCGGTGCTGACCGTGTCGGGCCGGTTGTTTCCGGTCGAGCAGCGTTACCGGCCGTTCGAGGAGAGCCGCGAGTACGACGTCAACAACGCGATCACCGATGCGGTGGATGAGTTGTGGCGCGAGGGCGGCGGCGACGTGCTGGTCTTCCTGCCCGGCGAGCGCGAGATCCGTGAGGCGGCCGAGGCGCTGCGCAAGCACCACCCGCCGGGCGTCGAGATCCTGCCGCTGTTCGCGCGGCTGTCGCAGGCCGAGCAGGACCGGGTGTTCGACTCGCACGGCAGCCGGCGCATCGTGCTGGCGACCAACGTGGCCGAAACGTCTCTCACGGTGCCGGGCATCCGCTACGTCATCGACCCCGGCCTGGCGCGCGTGAAGCGCTACAGCTACCGCAACAAGGTCGAGCAACTGCTGATCGAGCCGGTCAGCCAGGCGGCGAGCAATCAGCGCGCCGGCCGCTGCGGGCGGGTGGCGAACGGCATCTGCATTCGGCTGTACAGCGAGAAGGAATTTAACGAGCGGCCCAAGTTCACAGATCCGGAAATCCTGAGGTCCAGCCTGGCCGGCGTGATCCTGCGCATGAAGGCGCTGCACCTGGGCGAGGTCGAGCGCTTCCCCTTCCTGGAGCCGCCACGCCCGAAGGCGATTGCCGACGGCTACCAGCTGCTGGCTGAGTTGGGCGCCACCGACGACAACAACGAGTTGACGCCGCTGGGCCGCGAGCTGTCGCGCCTGCCGCTGGACCCGCGGGTGGGCCGCATGATCCTTGAGGCCAAGAACCGCGAGGCGCTGTCGGAGGTGCTGGTCATCGCCTCGGCCCTCACCGGCCAGGACGTGCGCGACCGGCCGATGGAGGCCGCCCAGGCCGCCGACGAGAAGCACAAGAAGTTCGACGACGAGAAGAGCGAGTTCAGCGGCTACCTCAAGCTGTGGAAGTGGCTGGAGGAGTCCAAGGGTGGCGGCGCCGAGCACAAGCTGTCGAACCGCCGCCACGAGCAACTGCTGCGCGAGAACTTCATCAGCCCGCGCCGCGTGCGCGAGTGGCGTGACGTCTATTCACAGCTGCACACCGTCGTTGCCGAGCACGGCTGGCGCCTGAACCAGAGCCCCGCCACCTACGAGCAGCTGCACCTGTCCATGCTCGCCGGCCTGCTGGGCAACATCGGCCAGAAGAGCGACGACGAGGACTGGTATCTCGGCGCGCGCGGCATCAAGTTCTACCGCCATCCGGGCGCCCACCTCAGCAAGAAGCCGGGCCGCTGGATCGTCGCTTCCGAGCTGGTCGACACCTCGCGCCTGTACGGCCGCGGCATCGCCAACATCGAGCCGCAGTGGCTGCCACCCATCGCCGGCCACCTGATCAAGACCCAGCTGCTGGAGCCGCACTGGGAGAAGAAGGCCGCCGAAGTCGTGGCACTGGAGCGAGCGACGCTGTACGGCATCGTCATCTACAGCAACAGAAAGGTGAACTTCGGTCGCGTCGACCCGAGGGCCGCGCGCGAGATCTTCATCCGCGAGGGGCTCGTCAACGACGACTTGCCCGACGAGCTGGTGCGGCAGCTGCCCTTCCTGGCCCACAACCGCCGCCAGATCGCCAAGGTCGAGGCGCTGGAGCACAAGTCGCGCCGGCAGGACGTGCTGGTCGACGACGAGTTGATCTACGCCTACTACGACGACAAGCTGCCGGCGCATGTGTTCAGCGGCGCGACGCTGCTGAAGTGGTGGCGCGAGGCCAGCAAGGGCAATGACAAGCTGCTGCAGCTCAGCCAGGACGAGCTGATGCGCCACGAGGCGGCGGGCGTCACCAGCGAGGCCTTCCCCAAGGTCATCCGCCTGGGCGGCGTGGACTGCGCGGCGACCTACCTGCACGAGCCCGGTGATGCGCGTGACGGGCTGACGGTGACGGTGCCCATCTTTGCGCTCAACCAGGTCAGCGAGGAGCGCGCCGAGTGGCTGGTGCCCGGCATGCTTGCCGCCAAGGTGACGGCGCTGCTGAAGAGCCTGCACCAGAAGCCGCGCGCACGCCTGACGCCGCTGCCGGACTTCGTCGCCGAGTTCGTCGAGCTGAACCCCTTTGGCCAGGGCGGCTTGGTCGACGTGCTGCTCAAAGCCGTCAAGGAGCGCAGCCAGATCGCCGTGCAGCGCAACGACTTCAAGCTGGAGCTGCTGGCGCCGCACCTGTTCATGAACTTCCGCGTCGTCGACGAGCATGGCCGCCAGCTCGGCCAGGGCCGCCAGCTCGCCGCGCTGAAGGCCGAACTGGGCGGCCAGGCGAGGTCGGCCTTCCAGGCCTTGGCCGCGCTGAAGCTGCCGGCTGCAGAGCCCGCACCCAGGCCGCAACCCGAGCGCGGCATCCGCGCCGAGATCGTCAAGCCGGCCACGCCGGCTCGCGACGCCAGCCAGGCCTACACCGACTGGACCTTCGGCGAGCTGCCTGAGCTGCTGGAAGTGAAGAAGGGCGGCCAGACGCTGATCGGCTTCCCGGCGCTGATCGACAAGGGCGTCCACGTCGAGATCGAGGTCTTCGACGAGCCCGAGGTGGCGGCCGCCAAGCACCGCGCCGGCCTGCGCCGTCTGATCGCGCTGCAGCTGAAGGAGCCGCTGAAGTTCCTCGAGAAGAACATCCCCGACCTGCAGCGCATGTCCGTGCTCTACATGGGCCTGGGGACGGCCGAGGACTTGCGCGACCAGGTCATCGGCGTGGCGCTGGACCGCGCCTTCCTGGGTGACCCGCTCCCCACCGATCAGTTCGCCTTCAAGAGGCGCATCGAGGAAGGTCGCAGCCGCCTCAACCTGATCGCCCAGGAAGTCGCCCGCGCCGTCCACGCCGTGCTGCAGGAGCTGGCTAACGCGACCCGCAAGCTCAAGGACTCGCGGCCCACCAAGGAAGTCAGCGATGACATCACCGCGCAACTGCAGCGCCTGGTGCCCAAACGCTTTGCACTCGACACGCCCTGGGCGCAGCTGCAACACCTGCCGCGCTACCTGAAGGCCATCACCACGCGCCTGGACAAGCTGCGCGCCGACCCGGCCCGCGACACCAAGCTGATGGGCGAGGTCAGGCCGCTGGAGCAGCGCTACACGCGCCGCGTGGCTGAGCTGAAGGGTGTGCGCGACGCGCGGCTGGACGACTTCCGCTGGCAGCTGGAGGAATTGCGTGTCAGCCTGTTCGCGCAGGAGTTGCGCACGCCGCAGCCTGTGAGCGTGAAGCGGCTGGACAAAGTCTGGAGTCAGCTGACAAGCTGAACCGGACTTTGCAGCGCAGACTCACTTGCCGCAGGCAAGTTATGTCGAAGCCACAAGGTCTGGTCTCAGTTGGTGGGGTGACGCATCGTTCGTGTGCTGATGCACACAAGCCACGATTGCAGAATGAACAGGCTGAAATCAGTCGCATTTCGACGCTTCTTTCGGCTTGGCCCCCGCTGGCGTGGAGTCCAATGCACGGATAACAAGTGTTACTGCCCCCATCACTTCTGTCGTGTCTGAAACCAGCCCTGTCGCTTCACCGCTGAGAACTTTCGGTCGTTTCGAGTTGCGTGCGCTGCTGTCCAAGAGTGCGCGCAGCCTGATCTGGCGTGTCTTCGACGCCCGCCACGGCCAGGAGCTGATGCTGTGCATGCCGCGCGAGAAGCCCAACAGCGCCCCGGCGCTGGAGCATTGGCTGCGCATGGCCCAGGCCGGCGAGCGGGTGCATCACCCCAACCTGGCGCCCGTCTTCGAGATCGGCCAGGTCGAGAACTGGCCCTACGTCGCCTATGACCGGGCCCTGGGCGAGACGCTGGACGAGCGCCTGGCGCGCCAGAACGCGCCGCTGCCGCTGGACGCGGCCGGCTGGGTCTGCCAGTTGCTGGAAGGCCTGGCCTTCGCCCACGAGGCCGGCCACGCCCACCGCGACCTGCAGACGGCCAACCTTGTCATCGACGCCAACGACAAGGTGCGCCTCATCGGCATCGAGGTCGCGCAGGAAGTCTTCCCGGCCACCGTGGACTTCACCGCCGTGACCCGCCGCGCGGTGCGCGAGTCGGCCGAGGAGGACGTGCTCTGCGTGGGCCTGCTGCTCAACCGCATCCTCAGCGGCAAGCCCGTGCTGGAGGAGCGCGACCTGCAGCACGTGGTGCAGCAGATGCAACCCATCGGTCGCGAGCTGGTGCGGCTGGGCTGGGAGACACCCCACCCCATCCCCGACCCGCTGCGCGCCATCTGCAACCGCGCGACCGACCGGCAGCTGCGCCAGCGCTACCACCTGGCGCGCAGCTTCCTGCGCGCGCTGGACGGCTGGCGCCAGGCCGCTGCCTACGACAACGGCGGCCCCGTCGTGCTGCTGCTGGACAAGCTGCAGCGCATCGGCCACCTGCCGACGACGACGACCGGCATGCATCGCTTCACCGGCGGCGCCGGCATGGAGGCGCAGCACGCCAGCGCGCTGTCGCAGCTGGTGCTGAAGGACATGGCGCTGACGCTGGAGCTAGTGCGCCGCGTCAACAACGCGCTCAGGCAGAGTGGCCATGCCGGTGAGACCATCCTGAACATGCAGCGCGCCATCCAGATGCTGGGCCTGGACGGCGTGCAACTGGCCGCCAACTCGCTCAAGCCCTGGCCCGGCCCGCTGCAGCCGGTGGCCGCCGAAATGCTGAGCCAGGTGATGGCGCGCACCACCAAGGCCGCCACCATTGCCCAGGCCTTGCGCCCGGCCGGCTACGACGGCGAGGTCGTCCACCTGATCACGGTCATGCAGAACCTGGGCCGGCTGCTGCTGCAATACCACTTCCCGGACGACGCCCAGCAGATCCGCCAGCTGATGCAGCCGCCCGAGCCGACCGAGGACCAGGCCAACCCGCCGTCCCTGAGCGAGCAGGCTGCCGCCTATGCCGTGCTGGGCTGCGACCTGGACGCGCTGGGCGCCGCCGTGGCCCGCCACTGGGGCCTGGGCGACGAGCTGCTGCAGATGATCCGCCGCCAGCCGCTGGACGGGCCGGTGCACACGCCGCGCAACGATGCCGACACCTTGCGCCTGACCTGCAGCCTGGCCAACGAGCTGCTGGAGGCGCTGGCGCTGCCGGAGGCCAAGCGCCGGCCCGGCGTGGAGGCCGTCACGCGCCGCTATGCCAAGCCGCTGGGCCTGGGCCTGCGCGAGGTCATGGAGGCGCTCAACCCCGGCGCGCACCGCCCGGGTCAGGCGCCGGCACCAGCGGCGGCTCCCGCCGCCGCGCCGGGCTCGCTGCGCAACCGCCTCGCCGGCCGCTCTTGATCCAGCCTCGCCCAGTCATGGCCGTTGAACTGCCTCCCCAGCTCGGCCGCTTCCGGCTGCTGAGCCGCCTCGGCGAAGGCGCGCAGGCGACCGTCTGGCTGGCCCACGACCCGCTGCTGGACCGCGAGGTCGCCGTCAAGCTGTTGAAGGCCCAGGCGCTGGATACCGCCGAGCCCGGCACCGTCGACGAATGGCTGCACGAGGCCCGCGCCGTCAGCCGCCTGACCCACCCCAACATCGTGCCGGTCTTCGAGGCCGACACGCAGGGCGGGCGCTCCTACCTCGTCTTCGAATACGTCAGCGGCGGCACGCTGAGCGAGCGCCTGCGCGCTGGTCCCAAGCTGACCGCCGCCGAGACCGTCACATTGATGCTGGGCGTGCTGGATGGGCTGACCGCCGCCCATGCCGCCGGCCTGGTGCACCGCGACCTCAAGCCCAGCAACATCCTCATCGACGCGCGCGGCCGGGCGCGGGTGATGGACTTCGGCATCGCGGCGCGCGTATCCCCCGCAACCAACGCGCCGACCCGCATCGTCGGCACGCCGGGCTACATCTCACCCGAGGCCGCCCGCGGCGCGGCGCCGCATCCGCAGATGGACGTGTTCGCGGCGGCCGTCATGCTGGCCGAGATGCTGAGCGGCCAGCGCCTCAACCACGACCCCGACCCCTGGCGCGCCGTGCAGCGCGTGCAGACCACCGACCTCGTCCTGCCCTCGGGCCTGGACCCCGCCGTGGACGACGCGCTGCGCGCCATCGTGCAGCGCGGCCTGGCGCGCGAGCCGGCCGCCCGCTGGCCCAGCGCCGCGCAGATGCGCGACGCGCTGGCCGCCTGGCTGCGGCCCGTTGCCGAGCCCGACGCCGAAGCGCAGGACGCGCCGGTGCTGGACTTCCTGCTGCGCCGCATGCGTCACAAGAGCGACTTCCCGGCGCTGTCGGACGCCATCCAGCGCATTCAGCGCCTGACGCAGTCCGAGCACGAAAGCCTGTCCAGCCTGTCCAACGAGATCCTCAAGGACGTGGCGCTGACGCAGAAGCTGCTGCGCCTGGTCAACACGGCCGCCTACCGGCACACGGGCGGGGGCGGCATCAGCACCGTGTCGCGCGCCGTCGCGCTGATCGGCTTTGCCGGCATCCGCAACCTGGCGCTCAGCCTGGTGCTGCTGGAGCGCATGGAGAACAAGGGCCATGCCCAGCGGCTGCGCGAGGACTTCCTGCGCTCGCTGATGGCCGCGTCGCTGGCGCGCGAGCTGTGCATGAACGACCGCGAATCCGAGGAGGCCTTCCTCGGCGCCATGCTGCACCACCTCGGCCGCACGCTGACCGAGTTCTATTTCCCGGAAGAAGCCGAGGCCGTGCGCCGGCTCGTCAGCCCGACGGACGACGGACAGGCCATCAGCGAGGCCACGGCCTCTGCCCAGGTGCTGGGCATGAGCTACGAGGCGCTCGGCCTGGGCGTGGCGCGGCAATGGGGCCTGCCCGACAGCCTGCAGCGCGCCATGCGCCGCCCCGGCGGCGAGGCGCCGCCCAAGCTCATCGAGGACGCCGCCGAGCGCCAGCGCTGGCTGGCCCGCGCGTCCAACGAGATGGCCGAACTCATCCTGCACACGCCGCCCGAACAGGCCCACGCCAAGGTCAAGGCGCTGGCGCAGCGCCATGCGCGGGCGCTGGGCATCCAGGTCGAGCGCTTCGAGCAGGCGGCCGACGTGGCGCGGCAACGCCTGGCCCAGGTGACCGAGGCGCTGGACCTGCACCTGCCGCCCAACGCCCGCGCCCAGCGCCTGCTGGCGCCGCTGACCCCGTCGACGCATGACTCGCTGGCCGAGCACGACCTGGCCACGCAGGTGCTGGAGCGCACCGAGGTCGTCACGCCGCGCGAGCCGGCGCAGACCAGCGAGATCCTCGCCGCCGGTGTCCAGGAGATCACCGACGCGATGGTCAACAGCTTCCAGCTCAATGCCGTGCTGCGCATGATCCTGGAGACCATCTACCGCGCGCTGCGCCTGCGCCGCGTCATCTTCTGCCTGCGCGACGCGCGTGGCCAGACGCTGACCGGCCGCCTGGGTGTGGGCGACGACATCGAGCGCCTCGCGCCGCTGCTGCGCGTGGACCTGACCCGCCAGCCGCCGGACCTGCTCGCCGCCGTCTGCATCAAGGGCGCCGACACACTGATCCAGGACGCCCGCGCCGCCAACATCGCGGCACGCCTGCCGGGCTGGTTCAAGACCGAGATGCAGGCGCAGAGCTTCCTGCTGCTGCCGCTGGTGCTCAAGGGCGCGCCGTTAGGCCTCATCTACGCCGACCACGCCGAAGCGGGCGCCGTGCAGCTGGGCGACAAGGAACTCTCCTTGCTGCGCACGCTGCGCAACCAGGCCGTGATGGCCTTCCGCCAGGCTGCTGGCTGAGCGGTTGGCACCTGCAGGGCTGTAGGGCGCCTCCCACAAGGTTTGAGGCTGCCTGCCCACAGGCGGCGCGGCCGCCGCTGACGCTGCGCATTGCCGCTGCGCCAAATACTCCATCACACAAAAACCCCCGTCTGCGCCAAGCGCCTTCGGGCATTCCATCCACAGGAGTCGTGATGAATCCGATGTCTAAATCCCGCGCTGCCATTCTGCTGGCCTGCGCCACCGTCCTCCTCGGCGCCTGCGCGTCCACGCCAGAGCCCAAGGAGCAGATGGCTGTCGCTAACGCCGCCGTCGAGCAGGCCAGCGGCAGTTCCGCTGACGCCGCCACCGAACTCGCCGCAGCCCGCGACAAGCTGACGCGGGCCAACGCCGCGATGGCCCGCAAGGAGTTTGTGCAGGCCCGCCAGCTCGCCGAAGAAGCGGCCGCCGATGCCGCCCTGGCCCAGGCCAGCGCCCGCTCCGCCCGCTCCAGCCGTGCATTGACCGAAGTGCGCCAGAGCATCCAGCAGTTGCAGACGCAGCTCAACCGCTCTTGAACACCCATAAGAAGGAAAAACCCATCATGCAAATCACTCGAATCGCTACTCTTTCCGCGCTGGCAGCCGCTGCCGCCCTGGTTGCAGGCTGCGCCAGCACCCCGACGGTTTCGCCGGAACTGCAGCAGGCACGCAGCACGGTCAGCAGCGCACAGAACGACCCGGCGGTGCTCAAGTACGCCCCGCTGGAGCTGAAGAAGGCCACCGACACGCTGCGCCGCGCCGACGAGCTGAGCGTGCAGCGCGAGTCGCTGGCCGACATCAACTCGACCGCCTACGTGGCCGCCACGCAAGCCCGCACCGCCCTGGCGCTGGCCAAGGCGCAGACGGATGAAGAGGCCATCAAGTTCGCCGAGGCCGACCGCGAGCGTGCCCGTGCCGACGCCAACGCCAGGCGCGCCAACGCGGCCCAGGCACAAGCCACCACCGCGCAGGCCCAGGCCAGCACCGCGCAGGCTCAGGCCGCCAACGCCAGCGCCGACGCCGATGCGGCACGCCAGCAGGCGGCTGCGGCGCAGACCGACGCCGCCCGGGCTCAGGCCCAGGCTGCCGACCTGCAGCGCGAACTGGCCGACCTGCAAGCCAAGCAGACCGACCGCGGCATGTTGGTGACGCTGGGCGACGTGCTGTTCGAGACCGGCCGTGCCGAGATCCGACCGGCGGCCCAGGCCTCCATCGCCAAGCTGGCCAACTACCTGAAGCAGCACGCCGACCGCCGCGTGCTGATCGAAGGCTTTACGGACAGCACCGGCAGTGATGCGATGAACATGACGCTGTCGCAGCGTCGCTCGCAAGCGGTTGCCGATGCGCTGCGCGCCCAGGGTGTCGACCCTGCCCGCGTCGCGACCCGTGGCTATGGTGAGGAACACCCGGTGGCAAGCAACGCCAGCACGTCGGATCGTGCTATGAACCGCCGCGTCGAGGTCTACATCTCGAACGACAACCAGCCGGTTCGCGCGCGCAGTTGATCCGCGCCAAGGAGATCGGGATGACCCACACCTCACGAAGCGCCTGGCTGGCCGCCGGCCTGCTGGCCCTGACCGGCGCTGCGCAGTCTGCCGGCAACGTCGACCCGTTGCGCCTGCAGTACGAGCGCGAAAAGGCCGACTGCACGACCGGCCGCACGCAGCAGCCGCGCGCGGCCTGCTTGCGCGAAGCCAGCGCCGCCTACGCGCTGGCCCGCCGGGGCCGCCTGGCCACGCCGGGCGAGCAGCCCTCAGAGCTGGCACGCAATGCGCTCAAACGCTGCGAAGCGCAGAGCGGTGAAGAGCGCAGCCTGTGCGAGCGTCGTGTACGTGAAGGGGTGGTGGAAGGCAGCGTGGGCGGTGGCGGCCAGATCAAGACGCTGACCGTTCGCTCAACCGACATCCCGAAGTCGCCGGGCAACTGACGACGCATTGACGGTAGGGAGGCGCTGGCCTCTTCCCCTCGGCTGGACCCGGCATTCGTGCTGGCTCCGGCCGATTGCTTTTGAGAGGGAAGGGTGACGAGCCTGACCCCGGCACTGGTTGCAACGCTTAGGGCTGCTTGGTTCCCCACCTGACCCGGTTGGGCGCGCTTCCATGCGGGGAGGCCCGTCGAGGCGCATTCTAAGCGAGACCGAGGAAGCTCCGTCTGATGGACAGGTCCATCGCCAGCGCAAGCAGCGCCAGCGCGGTCAGATAGCCCAGCAGGTGCAAGCGCTGCTGGCTCAAGGCCCAGTGCCCACAGACCATGTAGCCCACCAGCGCGACGAGCTTGATGGCCAGCCAAGTGGCCCGCAACGGGTTGTAGCCGATGGCTCCCCACAGGCTCAATCCGGTGACGACCAGACAGGCGTTGACGCCGAACACCAGCACCATGAGCCGCGCGTCCTTGGCAATGGCCTGCAGTTGCGGCGTGCCGAACTGGAACAGCAGGCCCCGCACGAAGAACATTCCGACGCTGCACCAGGCCAGCAGCACATGCCACTGGACCATCTCCGAATAGAACCAGGTCATGGCTGGCTCTGCGCCGAGATCAGCGCAATGCCAGGTCGTCCTCGCTGAAGCGGATGCCCAGCGGCTCGATCAGCAGCTGCTTCTCGCCTGCCTCGACCGTGCCGGCCACCCAGGCCTCGATGCCGCAGTCGCGTGCGACCTGGGCCGCGCGCTCGGCGTCCTCGGCCTTGACGAAGATGGCGAAGCCCGCACCCATGTTCAGCGTGGAGTAGGCCTCGCGGTCGTCCTGGCCGGCCTGCTGCTGGATGAACTCCAGCACGGCCGTCTTCGGCGGCACGGTGTGGATGCGGTAGGTCAGCGCGCTAGGGTGGCGCAGCAGCTTGCGCCAGCCGTGGCCGGTGATGTTGGCGCAGTAGTGCGGCGCGATGCCGGCCTTCCACAGCGCTTCGGTCACGGGCGAGTACAGCGCCGTGGGCGCCAGCAGCGCCTCGCCGTAGGTGACGCCGGGTTCGATCTCGGTCAGATAACCCTGAGGCAGCCGTTCCGCCAGCTTACGTGCCAGTGACAGGCCGTTGGCGTGGATGCCGCTGGAGGCCAGCAGCACGATGGCATCACCTGCACCGAGCTTGTCGCCGACCGACAGGCGCTCCTTGGGGTTGATGAGGCCGGTGCAGGACGCGGCCAGGTCGATGCGGCCGTCTTCGACGATGCCGGCCAGTGCCGGTGTCTCGCCGCCACCCCAGGCGACCTGGCAGGTGTCGCAGGCGGCCTTCCAGCCGGCCACGAGGGCCTGCGAGCGCTGCGCGTCGCCGAACCAGTCGCTGCCGCCGGCGGCCCAGTAGGCCTGCACGACCAGCGGCGTGGCGCCGACGGTGATCAGGTCGTTGACGGCCATGGCGATGGTGTCCTGGGCGATGCCGGCAAAGAAGCTCTTGCCCGTCAACTTGGCCATCTCGTCGGCCACCAGCGTCTTGGTGCCCAGGCATTCGACGATGGAGGCGATGTAGAACGGGCCCACGTCCACGACATAGGCCGATTCGCCGCGCGAGGCTTTCACTTCGCTGAAGCCGTGGCCGGCGAGGTGGGAGGCGGTGGCGGCGGCGGCGCGCTGGGCCGTGATCTTCAGCGGGTCGATCAGGTCGTAGTTGACGCCGGCTTGGTCGTAGGTGAGGGGGGCTTGCGAGGTCATGGGGCGGGATTATCCCCGGCGCCCCCACCCATAGAATTGCCGCCATGAGTTATCAGGTCCTGGCCCGCAAATACCGCCCGCAGAGTTTCGAGCAACTCGTCGGCCAGGAGCACGTCGTGCAGGCGCTCGCCAATGCGTTGACGCAAGGCCGCCTGCATCACGCCTACCTGTTCACCGGCACGCGCGGCGTCGGCAAGACGACGGTGTCGCGCATCCTGGCCAAGAGCCTCAATTGCGTCGGCGCCGACGGCACGGGCGGCATCACGGCCCAGCCCTGCGGCGTCTGCCACGCCTGCCGCGACATCGACTCGGGCCGCTTCGTCGACTACGTGGAGCTGGACGCGGCCTCCAACCGCGGTGTCGAAGAGATCTCGCAGCTGCTGGACCAGGCCGTCTACAAGCCGGTGGTCGGGCGCTTCAAGGTCTACATGATCGACGAAGTGCACATGCTGTCGAACACCGCGTTCAACGCGATGCTGAAGACGCTGGAGGAGCCGCCCGACTACCTGAAGTTCGTGCTCGCCACGACCGACCCGCAGAAGGTGCCGGTCACCGTGCTGTCGCGCTGCCTGCAGTTCAACCTGCGGCCGATGGCAGCGGCGGACGTGCAGATGCACCTGGGCAATGTGCTGGGCGCGGAGAGCGTGCCGGCCGAGCCGGGCGCGCTGCGGCTGCTGGCGCGGGCGGCGCGGGGCTCCATGCGTGATGGGCTGTCGCTGACCGACCAGGCCATCGCCTTCGGTGCCGGTTCGCTGACCGAAGCCGGCGTGCGCCAGATGCTGGGCAGCGTGGACCGCGGCCATGTCGTGGCCATCGTCGATGCGCTGGCGGCGGCGAGCGGCGAGGCGGTGGTCGCCCAGGCCGATGCGTTGCGTGGCGTGGGCCTGTCCGCTGCCGGCACGCTGGAAGACCTGGCCACGCTGTTCCAGCAGATGGCGCTGGCGCAGGCCGCGCCCACGGCGCTGGACGATGCCGACAACGAGACCGCCGAGATCCGCCGCCTGGCCGCTGCGCTGCCGGCCGACGAGATCCAGCTGATGTACAGCATGGCCCTGCACGGCCGCGCCGAGCTGCACCTGGCGCCGGACGAATACGCCGGCCTGCTGATGGTGCTGCTGCGCATGCTGGCGTTTCGCCCGGCGGGCACGGTGGCAAAGCCGGTGAAGGCGGCGGCGCTGGTGCGGCCGCAGACGGTGGCCAAGGCCGTCGTCGCCGTGCCGCTGCCGAAGATGGCACCTCCGGTGCCGGTGCCGGTTGCCGTCAAGTCCTATTCGCCGGCGCCCGCTGCCCCTGTGCCCACTGCGGCCGAGCCGGCCGTGCCCAAGCTCAGCGACCGCCTGCGCCCCAAGCCCGTCGAACAAGGGGGGCAGGCCGACGACGACATGGCGATGGACGGCCCGCCTCCTGACGACGCACCGCCGCCGTGGATGGACGCGGACGACGCGCCCGCGGCTGCAGCGCCCGCAGCACGCGAACCCGACGCGCCGCGCCGCGCCGAGCTGCGCGAGACGCCCGAAGGCGCCCTCTGGGCCGAGCGCATCGCCGCGCTCAACCTGCCCGGCATGACCGGGGAGCTGGCCCGCCAGGCCCAGGCGCTGGGTTGCGCGACGGTCGATGGCCGCGAGGTCTGGACGCTGCGCGTCGAGCGCGAGTCGCTGCGCCAGCCCACCCTTGTCGCCAAGCTCGAAGCGGCACTCGACGCCCGGCTCGATATCGAGGCCGGCGTGGCCGAAGACTCCATCGCGTTGCGCACCGTCGCCCGCGCCGAGGGCCAGCAGCGTGCGGCCGAAGACCTTGCCGTGCAGCACCCGATGACGCGCACCTTGCTGGCCCAGTTCCCCTCGGCCCGCATCCTGCCCGGCTCGGTCCAACCCCTGATCAACCCCTAAGGAACACACCATGATGAAAGGCCAACTCGCCGGCTTGATGAAGCAAGCCCAGGCGATGCAGGACAACCTGAAGAAGGCGCAGGACGAACTCGCCACCATCGAGGTCGAGGGCCAGAGCGGCGCCGGCCTCGTCAAGGTCGTCATGACCTGCAAGAACGAAGTCCGCCGCGTCACCATCGACCCCAGTCTGCTGGCCGACGACAAGGACATGCTGGAGGACCTCGTCGCCGCCGCCTTCAACGACGCGGCCCGCCGCGCCGAGGCGACGAGCAGCGAGAAGATGGGCAAGCTGACGCAGGGCATGCCCATGCCTCCGGGGATGAAATTCCCGTTTTGAACTCGCTGGATGCGCTGATCGAGGCGCTCAAGCGCCTGCCCGGCGTGGGCCAGAAGTCGGCCCAGCGCATGGCCTACCACCTGCTGCAGCACGACCGGCTGGCCATGCCGCGCCTGGCCGACGCGCTGACGGCGGCCGGCGAGAACATCAAGCATTGCGAGCGCTGCCACACCTTCAGCGAGGCGCCGATCTGCGGCGTCTGCGCAGATGTGGAGCGCGACGCGCGGCTGCTGTGCGTCGTCGAGACGCCGGCCGACCAGGCCGCGCTGGAGCGCACCGCGTCCTATCGTGGCTACTACTTCGTGCTGCTGGGCCGGCTGTCGCCGCTGGACGGCATCGGCACGCGCCAGATCGGCGCGGCGGAGCTGCTGGCGCGCGCTGCGGAAGAGAGCGTGGAGGAAGTCATCCTCGCCACCAGCTTCACCGCCGAGGGCGAGGCCACGGCGCATGTGCTGGCCGAGGCGCTGAAGGCGCGCGGCATCAAGTCCACGCGTCTTGCGCGCGGCGTGCCAGTGGGCAGTGAGCTTGAGTACGTGGACCTGGGCACCATCGCCCATGCCTTGACCGACCGACGCTGAAGGACAGCCCGATGACGCAATTGACGATCAGCCAACTCTGCCTTCTCGTGGCTTGCGCGCTGCCTGTGGTCTGCGCCTCGCTGGCCAAGTCCAAGGGCTTCGGCAAGCGGCGGCGTGATGGCGGCTTCGACAACAACCATCCCCGCGAATGGCTGGCCAAGCTGGACGGCTGGCAGGCGCGCGCCAATGCGGCGCAGGCCAACAGCTGGGAGGCGCTGCCCGTCTTCATCGCCGGCCTGTTCGTCGCCCACCAGCACCAGGCGGCCCAGGGCACGGTCGATGCGCTGGCGCTGGGCTTCATCGCGGCGCGCCTGGGCTACATCGGCCTTTACGTCGCCGACCAGGCCTCGTTGCGCTCGCTTCTCTGGGTCGCCGGGCTGGGCGCCAGCGCAGCGCTGTTCTTCGTGCGCTGAGCGCTACGGCGCCGCCGCCGCGACGACGTTGCTGCGGCCCTTGCCGCCACGGTCCTTGGCGACGTTGCGCGGTGCGGCCGGCTTGGCGGCGCGTGCCGTCTTCTTGCCACTCTTCTTGACCGACGCCACCTTGGTGCCGGCAGCCTTCGTGGCCTTGGCCGATTTCACCGATGGCTTGTACGCCGTGTAGACCACCACCGCCTGGCCGGGCTTGAAACGGGCCTTGGCGCCGACCTTGTTCCACTGTGCGACCTGCTCGGCGCGCACCTTGTAGCGCGCCGCGATGGCCGCGACCGTGTCGCCCTTGCCGGCCTTGATGCTGACGCGGCGCAGCGGCGGCGCGTCATGCGCGAGGCTCAGGCTGGCGGTGTCGGCCAGGCGCTCGGACACGTCATCCTGCATGTGCGCCGCGCGCGGCACCAGCAGCGTGGAGCCGGCCTTGACGACCATCCGGGGCGGGATGCGGTTGATCTCGCGCAGCGCCGACTCGGCCATGCCGGTGCGCTTGGCGGCTTCCGACGGGCTCATGGTCTTGGGCACGACCCAGGCGGTCCAGGTGGCCAGCGGGCCGGTGTGCCGCGCCAGGTTCTCGGCGAAGTCGCCGGCCTGGTCATAGGGCAGCAGCACCTGCTCGGTGGCTGCGGCCAGGATGACCGGCTTGTTCATCTGCGGGTTGAACTGCTGGAAGGTCTCCAGCGTCAGGCCGGCCAGTTGGGCGGCGAGTGCCACGTCGATGTCGCGCTCGATCTTCACGCTCAGGAAATACGGGTGGTTGGCCACCGCCGGCAGCGTCAGCGCATAGCGGTCGGGGTGCAGGACGATGTTCTTCACGGCCTGCAGCTTGGGCACGTAGTAGCGCGTCTCGTTGGGCAGCTTCAGGCTGGCGTAATCGGTAGGCTTGCCCAGGCGCTGGTTGCGCGCGATGGCCTTCTGCACATTGCCCTGTCCCCAGTTGTAGGCGGCCAGCGCGAGATGCCAGTCGCCAAACATCTTGTGCAGGCGGCCGAGGTAGTCGAGCGCGGCGCGGGTGGAGGCCAGCACGTCGCGGCGGTCGTCGCGGAAGATGTTCTGCTTCAGGTCGAAGTCGCGGCCCGTGGCGGGCATGAACTGCCACATGCCGGTGGCCTTGGCGCTGGACACGGCATGCGTGACGAAGGCGCTCTCGATGAAGGGCAGCAGGGCCAGCTCGGTGGGCATGCCGCGCTTCTCGACCTCGTCGACGATGTGGAACAGGTAGCGGCTGCCGCGCGTCGTCATGCGCTCGACGTAGTCGGGCCGGGCGCTGTACCAGGCCTCGGCCTTGCGCACCCAGTCGTCGTCCAGGTCCTCCAGCTGGAAGCCCTGGCGCACGCGCGCCCACAGGTCGGTGCTGGCGTCGGGTGCGTCCAGGTCGATCTTCTGGCCGGGGCGCAGGTTGTCTTCCAGCAGCTCGGCGGCCATGGCGCGCACGGGTGCGGGTGCGGCGGCTTCGGGCGCCGGGGCGGCTTCAATAGAAGGGGTGGGGGCGGGGAGGGCGGCCGGCGCCGGGGCTTCGGCAGGCGGCGGGGCGGTGGTGGTGGCGCAGGCGGCGAGCAGCAGCGCCAGCGCGACCGGAGTGAGTCGGTGGATCAGGGTCATCGGAATCCGTTCTTCCATTCGCGCAAGGTCGCGAAGACGTCGACCGGGCTGGGCGCGGTCGACAGTTGCAGGGGGGCGTGGCGGCGGGCGGCCTCGCGCAGCGCGGGTTCGGCGCAGCGCAGGAAGGGGTTGACCTGCCGCTCGGTGCCGACGCGGCCGGGCAGCGTCGGCCGGCCGGCCGCGCGTTCGGCCTCGCACCAGGCGGTGTAGGCGGCCAGCGCCGCGTTGGCGGGGTCCACCTCACGCGCGAAGCGCAGGTTGGACAGCGTGTATTCGTGGGCGCAGCAGACCCGCGTCTCGGCCGGCAGCGCCGCCAGCGACTGCAGCGAGGCGTGCATCTGCGCCGGCGTGCCTTCGAACAGGCGACCGCAGCCGGCGCTGAACAAGGTGTCGCCGCAGAACAGCAGCGGGTCGCCACCGGTCACCTCAGATACGAAGTAAGCAATGTGGCCCGCCGTGTGACCCGGCACGTCCATGACGGCGAAGCGCAGGCCCAGCAGTTCGACCGTGTCTCCGCCATGCACGCGGGTCACCGGCTCGGGCATCTTCTCGTTGGCAGGCGCGTAGACGGGGCCCGCCAGGCGCGGTCGCAGCGCGTCGACGCCGCCGACATGATCGGCGTGATGGTGGGTCAATAGAATGCCGGCCAGCGTCAGGCCACGGGCGTCAAGCGCCGCAGCCACCGGTGCGGCATCGCCGGGGTCGACGACCACGGCCTCGCGGCCGTTGTCCAGCAGCCAGAGGTAGTTGTCGTCGAAAGCGGGTAGAGGCGTGAGCGTCAAAGGCGCAGAACCCATGACAGATAAAGCGCCGAGTATAGATTTGGCAGCCTGGCTGCAGTCCCCGCCCGGCCGCACCCTGCTGGCCTGGGAGCAGGCCCAGGTCGATGCCGTGGTGGCCGACCTGTTCGGCTTCCATGCGCTGCAGCTGGGCATGCCCGAGCTGGACGGCCTGCAGGCCAACCGCATGCCGCACCGCTGGCTGGCCGGCCGCGACTTGCAGTGCGATTTCGAGGCCCTGCCCTTCGACAGCGCCAGCCTGGACCTCGTGCTGCTGCCTCATGCGCTGGAACTGGCCGTCGACGCCCATGCGCTGCTGCGCGAGGTGGAGCGCGTGCTGCGGCCCGAGGGGCGGCTCATCGTCTTCGGCCTGAACCCGGCCAGCTTGTGGGGCCTGCGCCAGAACCTGGGCCGGCTGCGGCGGGGCGGCCAGCCGTACCTGCCCGATGTCGGGCCGGATGGCGAATTCATCGGCTACTGGCGGCTGCGCGACTGGCTCAAGCTGCTGAGCTTCGATGTCGAGGCGGCGCGCTTCGGCGTCTACCGGCCGCCGCTGCGCAGCGACGTCTGGCTGCAGCGCTGGCAGTGGACGGAGCGCGTGGGCTCGCGCTGGTGGCCGGTGCTGGGCGCGGTGTATTTCATCCAGGCGGTCAAGCGCGTGCACGGCATGCGCATGATCGGCCTGGCCAGGAACCAGCGCGCGGCGGCCAAAAAGGCAGCCGCGGTCGCTTTGAACAACCATCACAAAAAAGAATGACGGAAACCACTCAACCGGCTCAACCCGCACTGGCCATCAAGCGCCCTCAGGTCACGGTCTACACCGACGGCGCCTGCAAGGGCAACCCAGGCCCCGGCGGCTGGGGCGCCTGGCTGCACAGCGCCGGCCACGACAAGGAACTGTTCGGCGGCGAGCGCGAAACCACCAACAACCGCATGGAGCTGATGGCGCCCATCGAGGCGCTGGCCTCGCTGAAGCGCAGCTGCGATGTGGTCGTCTACCTGGACAGCGAGTACGTGCGCAAGGGCATCACCGAATGGATCATCAACTGGCAGCGCCGGGGCTGGAAGACGGCCGACGGCAAGCCGGTGAAGAACGCCGACCTGTGGCAGCGGCTGGACGCGCTGCGCAAGCTGCACAAGGTGGAGTGGCGCTGGGTCAAGGGCCATGCCGGCGACCCGGGCAACGAGCGCGCCGACATGCTGGCGAACAAGGGCGTGCCACGCTAAGTACAGTGCGTTCCACCTAAACGTCCCCGGGGATCGCCCATGAAGCTGTTGCCCACCTTGCTCGCCGCGCTGCTGCTGACCGGCGCTGCGCAGGCCCAGACGTACACGGTCGTCTGCGTGAAGACGGCCTGCGGCCACCTGGGGGTGAATGCGAGCGCCGAGCGGCTGGAGACGGACTACAGCTACCGCAACAACGGTCGCGGCCCCGACCAGAAGGAGGTGGCGACCTTCGCCGCCGACGGCGCCTGGCTGAGCTACCGCACCGAGGGCGTGGCCACCTACGGCGCGCGCATCGATGAAAGCTTCGAGCGCCAGGCCGATGGCAAGGCCGTCTGGCGCTCGTCGGTGGACCGCGGCGAGCAGGCCGGTGCGGCCCGTGAGGCCGTCTACCTGCCGCTGCAGGCCACGCCGGCTCTGGCGGCGCGGCTGGCGCAGAGCCTGCTCGCGGCCAAGACCCCGCGCACCGAGGCCTTGCCGGTGGGGCGGCTGTCCATCGAGCGCGTGCAGCGCCTGAGCCTGGCCGGCCAGCCGTTCGAGATCGGCCTGTACGCCGTCACCGGCCTGGAGCTGTCGCCCAGCTATGTGTGGCTGCGCGAGGACAACCGGGCGCTGTTCGCCCAGGTCTATCCGGGCTGGGGCGGCACCGTGCTGCAGGGCTTCGAGGCCGAGGTGGACCGCCTGTCAGATGCGCAGAAGACCGCTGAGCTGGCCCAGCTTCAGCGCCTGGCCCGCGAGCTGCCGCAGCCGCTGCCGGGCCTGACGGTCATCGAAGGCGTGCGCTGGTTCGATGCCCAGGCGGCCGTGCTGCGCGGGCCGTCAGACGTCTATCTGCTCGACGGCCGCATCTCAGCGATCGCCAAGCCCGGCAGCTTGCGCAATGCCGCGCCGGCCCAGCGCATCAGCGGCAAGGGCCGCACGCTGCTGCCGGGCCTCGTCGACATGCACGTCCATCTCACGCCGCCCGAGTTGTTGCTGCATCTGGCGGCCGGCGTGACGGCGGTGCGCGATGTCGGCAACAGCAAGGCCGACATCGCCGAACTGCGCGGCCGCATCGAGCGCGGCGACGTGCTGGGGCCGCGCATCTCGGCCAACGGTTTCATCGAGGGCAAGAGCCCGTTCTCGTCGCAGGCCGACTTCGTGCCCGACAACCTGCCCGATGCGCTGGCCGCCATCGACTGGTATGCCGCCCACGGCTACCGTCAGCTCAAGCTCTACAACTCCATCAAGCCCGAGTGGGTCAAGCCCATGGTGGCGCATGCGCGGTCGCTGGGCTTGCGCACCGGCGGCCATGTGCCGGCCTTCATGACGGCCAGCCAGGCGGTCGAGGCGGGCTTCGACGAGCTGCACCACATCAACCAGGTAACGCTGAACTTCCTCGTCAGCAAGACCGACGACACGCGCACGCTGCTGCGCTTCAACCTCGTCGGCGACAAGGCGGCCGACCTCAAGCTCAACGACCGCCGCACGCAGAACTTCATCGCGCTGCTGAAGAAGAAGGGCACCGTCGTCGACGCGACGATGGCCGCCTTCGAGGCCCAGTACACGCAGCGCCAGGGCCAGCCCAACCCCAGCTATGCGATGGTGTCGGCCAACCTGCCGGCCGTCATGCAGCGCGGCCTGCTGTCGGCCGAGGTCGACATGGACGACACCAAGGCCAGGCGCTGGAGTGCGAGCTGGAAGGTCATGATGAACCTGCTGCACCGCATGCACGCGGCCGGCATCCCGCTGGTGGCGGGCACCGACGCGACCGCGGGCTTTGCGCTGCAGCGCGAGCTGGAGTTGTATGTACAAGCCGGCATCCCGGCCGCGCAGGCGCTCAAGATAGCCACCTGGAACGGCGCGAAGTACAGCGACCGGCTGAACGAGATCGGCAGCATCGAGCGCGGCAAACGGGCCGACCTGATGCTGGTCGACGGCGACCCGGTGGCCGACATCCGCGCCATCCGGCGGGTGGCGCTGGTCATCCAGGGGGACAAGGCCTTGTCCCCCGCTGCGCTTTACCAAGCGATGGGGGTGCTGCCCTTCGTCCCAGCCGCCGAGATCATCAAGTGAAGCGCATTGCCGCCCTGCTGCTCACCGTGCCGCTGCTCGCCGGCGCCAACACCACGCTGCGCTTCTGCGCCGCCGGCAACACCAAGACCTTCGACCCGTTGATGACCGACAGCGGCATCGACCACATCTCGCACCTGCCCCTCTTCGGCACCCTCGTCGAGACCCGGCGCGGCACCGACGAGCTGATTCCCGGCCTGGCCAGCAGCTGGGCCGTCAGCCCCGACGGCCTGGCCTACACCTTCGAGCTGCGCCGCGGCGTGGCCTGGCATGCCAGCGACGAGTTCAAGCCCACGCGCGAGTTCAATGCCGACGACGTGCTCTTCAGCTTCGGCCGGCTGCTCAGCCGGGACAGCGCCTTTGCCAAGGCCTTCCCCGGCGTGTCGCCGTATGTCGTCTCCTTCGGCTGGGAGAAGCTGGTCCGCAAGGTCGAGAAGCTGGGCCCGCACCAGGTGCGCATCACGCTGGCCGAGCGCGATGCGTCCTTCCTGTCCACGCTGACACAGCCCTTCGCCAGCCAGCAGTCGGCCGAGCAGGGCGCCCAGCTGCTGCGCGCCGGCACGCCGCAGCGCATCGCGCAGATGCCCGTCGGCACCGGGCCCTTTCAGCTCAAGAGCTTTCGCCAGGACAGCGTCATCCGCTACGTCAAGCACCCAGGCTGGTGGCGCCAGGCCGAGGTGTCGCGCGCCGACCAGCTGGTCTTCGCGATCACGCCCGATGCGACCGTGCGCGCGCAGCGCCTCAAGCGCAACGAGTGCGACATCGCCGCGCCCGTGGGTCCAGCGGAGCTGGCCGAGCTGCAGAAAGACCGCGCCATCAAGATCGCCACGGCGCCTGGTCTGAACGTGGGCGTCCTGGCGTACAACACGAAGCGCCCGGCGCTCGCGAAGCCGGAAGTGCGCCAGGCGCTGGACATGGCCATCGACAAGGCTTCCATCGTTCGTGCCGTCTACGGCGAGGCCGGCACGCTGGCCACCAGCCCCATCCCGGCCGCCAGCTGGGCGCATGACGCGACGCTGAAGCCCGCGCCGCACGACCCCGCCAAGGCCAAGGCGCTGCTGCAGAAGGCCGGCGTGCTGCCGCTGAACATCACGCTGTGGGCCATGCCGGTCGTGCGGGCCTACAACCCCAACGGCCAGCGCATGGCGCAGATGATCCAGGCCGACTGGGCCAAGGTCGGCGTGACGGCGCGCATCGTCACCTATGAATGGGGCGAGTACCTGCGCCGCATCGACGCCGGCGACCATGACGCTGCGCTCGGTGGCTGGAACGGCGACCCCGAGCCGGCCGGCACCGCAGGCCAGCTCGCTTGCGGCGCGGCCAGTGGCAGCTTCTGGTGCAACCCGGCCTACGACAAGCTGCTGGCCGAGGCCCGCCAAGTGCTGCCGCGCGAGGAGCGCAAGCCTCTCTACGCCCAGGCCCAGCGCCTGGCGATGGCGCAGCTCCCCTGGACCCCCATCGCCTACGGCCGCCTGGCCGTGCCGATGCGGGCGGCGGTCAAGGGTTTCGTCATGGAGCTGGACGGCAGCACGTATTTCGACGGGGTTCTGCCCCGATAGACCCCGCAAGAAGAGGACTTCAAAGATGAGCATCAAGAGCGACAAATGGATCCGCCGCATGTGCGAGCAGCACGGCATGATCGAGCCCTTCGAGCCCGGCCAGGTGCGCGAGCAGGACGGCCGCCGGATCGTCAGCTACGGCACCAGCAGCTATGGTTACGACATCCGCTGCGCGCCCGAGTTCAAGGTCTTCACCAACATTCACTCGACGGTGGTGGACCCGAAGAACTTCGACGAGAACAGCTTCGTCGACATCAACAAGGACGTCTGCATCATCCCGCCCAACAGCTTTGCGCTGGCGCGCACGATGGAGTACTTCCGCATCCCGCGCAACGTGCTGACGATCTGCCTGGGCAAGAGCACCTACGCCCGCTGCGGCATCATCGTCAACGTGACGCCGTTCGAGCCCGAGTGGGAAGGCTATGTGACGCTGGAGTTCAGCAACACCACGCCGCTGCCGGCCAAGATCTACGCGGGCGAAGGCTGCGCGCAGGTGCTGTTCTTCGAGAGCGACGAGGTCTGCGAGACCAGCTACAAGGACCGGGGCGGGAAATACCAGGGGCAGGTGGGGGTGACGTTGCCGAAGACCTGAGTTCAGGCGACGCCGTTCACCTGGAGTCTGACGACCTTGCCGGAGCGTGGGTCGAATTCCAGGTGCCAGAACGCATTGCCGCCGTCGCTGAAGCTCATGCAGGTGCCGGGCTTGATCGCTGCCGTCAATGGATCGGCGGCGGGATAGAAGCTGGCGAAGATGCGGCGCTGGCCGCGGTAGGAATAGCCCGAGTATTGCCAGCGGTAGACATGCCGGGAATCCGGCAGCTGATCTGAGGCTGCCTTCGAGGCGGCGAAGAAGGCCGGTAGCGACTTTTCCAGCGCGGCCACCTGAGCGGCCGATGGGTTCCAGGTGCCGTTGTCGGTCGCCGGACACAGTGTCGGCGCGGCCTTGTCGAGCCGGGGCATGGGCGCGGCCTCGGCGACCTGGCCCAGCGGCGCGATCAGACAGGCAAGAAGAAGGCGGTTCATGTGATGACTCGTGGCGCCGTCTACTGCTGAGGCGATCCAGGCACGTCACCCAGTTCACCCGCCCACGGCTGCTCGGAGTGCTGCCAGAGCTGGAAGCCCGGTTTCAGCTGGTCACGCTGCGCAATGCAACCCAGTCGGATCATCATGGCCACCGGGTTTTCGGGCGCCGTACCCCATAGCGCAGTTCCGCAGTCTGCGCAGAACACCTGGGCCCGCCGGTTGCCGCTCTGTGCGACCTTGATGTAGCTCTTCGGCTCACCGCGCAGCAACGAGAACTGCCCGACGGGAGCCGGCACTATGGCCCGCATCGGCGCGCCAGACATCACCTGGCAGTCCGTGCAGTGGCAGACCACGACGCGCGACGGGTCGATCTCGGCCTCGAACGCGATGGCGCCGCAGTGGCAGGCTCCGTTGATCTTCATGGGGGCGGCTCCAGCAGTTGAGGTGATGCGGCGCCGCGCAGCATGCCACCAACCGGTCCGTCCCGGTCAGGCGGCAGCGTCGTCGCACTGGCACACGCCGCTGCCTTCAGGCCAGAACAGCGCGCCGCAGCGAAGGCAGGGGGCCGCTTCACCCATCGGCTTGTAGGTGCCCCAGCCCAGGCGCAGGTGGTGGATCGTTGCGGCCTCCTCGTAGGTTGCGGCCTCGATCAGCCACAGCCGCGTCGTGGCGCCAGGATCGCTCGTGCCGTTACCGAACCGTGGCGGCCCCTCGCCGGGCGTCAGCGAGATCTGGCTGTCATCCGCGTTTGTCCAGACGCTCCAAATCGCCATCGCCATCACCCACCCATCAACGCCAGATACTGAATCAACCCCATCCGGCCCGCCCGCATCACCCGCTTGTGATTCCACCGGAACAGCGGCCCCAGCAGCGGTGCCGTCCAGCGCAGGATGCCCGGCGGCAGCGTGACGCGCCACACGAACGTAACGTCGGTATGCGCGCCCACCTCGGGTGCCGCCTGCTTCATCAGCCAGATGCCTTCCCCCGCCAGCGTGCCGGCCGCCTTGGCGCGCAGGCGTTCTTCCTTCAACACCTCGGTCACTTCCAGCTGCAGGTGCAGCCGGTAGCCCAGGCCGGTGCGGAAGGTGATTTCTTCGATGACGCCCAGCCCCGTGCCATCGCCACTGCGCAGCTTGCGCACCCCCACCACGCCCGGCCACCAGCGCGGCCAGTGCTGGGTTTCGGTGATGGCCCGCCAGACGTGGGAGACCGGCGCTTCCAGGCGCCAGTGGCTGACGAGATCGAAATAGGCGGTCTGGGTCATGTGACAGGAATACGCCTCGGCCGGGCTAGGTGGATGCGAACGAGTACGCTGCATCCACAATTGTTCACGCTGCGTACACCTCCTCATGCCCTCGTCTTCCACGACCCCCGCCCAGGCCCGCGCCATCCGCCGGCGCCTGCTGGAGCGCGTGGCCGACACCGACGACAGCCACCTGACCGTGCCGCCCGGCGCGTCCGGCTGGCAGCCGTTCGGCGACGGTCTGCAGATCAAGGTGCTGCATGAGCACGAGGGTACGCTGAGTTACCTGCTGCGCTTCGCTCCCGGTGCCCGGCTGGAGGCCCACCGCCACCCGGTGGATGAGGAGTGCGTGGTGCTGGAAGGCGTGCTGAAGGTCGGCAGCCGCACGGAGGTGGGCCCCGGCGGCTACCACCTCGCGCGCGCCGGCAGCCTGCACGCCAGCATCAGCACCGAGACGGGCGCAACCATTTTTCTGCGCGGCGCCGAGCCGCATGCGGACCAACTGCTGGTTTGAGGCAAGACATGGCACTTCCACAACCCAACGAGACTGATGACCCGCCAGCCGAGGCGGCTTTGCTGTTCGAAGAGGTCGACCTGCACGAGGCCGAGGAGCCTGGTCTGGCGCTGGCGCCCAAGTGCGCAGGCGTGTCGGTCGACGACGCCCAGCTCGAAGCCTGGATCGCCGGCATCGTCGACCACGACGAACGCGCGCTGCTGGCGCTGTACGAGGCGACGCTGTCGCGCGTCTACGGGCTGGTGCTGCGGCTGGTGCGGCGCAGCCAGCTGGCCGAGGAGGTGGCCGAGGACGTTTTCTTCCAGGTCTGGCGCCAGGCGCCGCGCTTCGACCCCCAGCGCGGCCGGCCGCTGACCTGGCTGCTGGGCATGGCGCGCTCGCGCGCCATCGACGCCATCCGCCGCGAGGCGCGCTTCCAGCATGAGGAGCTGGACGAGGGGGCCTCGCCCGTGGCGGCGCCGGCCACCGAGTCGGGCGACGAGCTGCTGGCCGTTGCCCAGGGCCATGCCGAGTTGCACCGCGCGCTGCTGCTGCTGAAACCGCAGCCGCGCCAGCTCGTTGCGCTGGCCTTCTTCAACGGCCTGTCGCACGAGGAGATCGCCAGCCAGACGCATCTGCCGCTCGGCACGGTCAAATCCCAGATCCGCCGCGCGCTGATCACGCTGCGCGAGTCGCTCGGTGACACCGGCGCCCACGCGCTGCCGGCTTGAGGGGCGAGCCATGAACACGATGCCCACTACCCCCGAATCCCAAGACGCCAACGACGGCGACGACATGAGCCCGCTGCTCAGCGAACCCTTCGCCCGCGCCTGGGCCGCCCCGGCGACCGGCCTGCCCGGTCGGCTCGGCGAGCGGCTGGGTGAGCGCCTGGCACGGTCGCTGCAGGCCGAGCAAGGCATGGTGACTGTGCGCCGGCGCAAGTCCGACGCCTTGCCGCTGGCCGACGGCGTGCTGCAGCGCCCGCTCTACCGTGCGCCCACCGACCGCCCCGCGCGCCCCGGTGAGCCGCGCGCCGTCAGCGTCATCGAGCTGGCGGCCGGCGCCACGCTGACGCTGCCGGCCGGCGGGTCGCGCGAGTTCCTGGTGCTGCGCGGCAGCGCCGAGGTCGACGGCGAGGCTTTGAGCCTGCGCGATTTCCTGCTGCTGCCGGCGGGCAGCGCGCCGCAGCTCGGCAGCGCGGACGGCGCGCATCTGTTCGTGCGCGAGATGGACGGCCCCGGCGCCGAGCGCACGCTGGTGCGCGACCGCGAGGCCGGCTGGCCCGAGTTCGCGCCGGGCATCGCCCGCCGCGTGCTGTGGACGGCCGGTGGCGAGGCCGCGCTGCTGTACCGCGCCGACCCCGGCGCCAGCGTGCCCGGCCACGGCCACGGCCATGACGAGGAATGCCTGATGGTGCAGGGCGAGCTGTTCCTGGACGACGTGCTGCTTCAGCAGGGCGACTACCAGCTCGCCCCGGCCGGCACCGGCCACCGCATCACGGAGACGGACACGGGCGTCATCATCTACGCGCACGGCGACCTGGATCTGCAGTTCAACGGAACTTGAGCGGCATCAAAGGCGGTTAGCCGGGTCATTTCGGGCTTTATCCGGCCTTAGCTCTGCCGAGGCCTCGGCACCATGGCTTCACACAGAAGTCCGCCGAGGCAAACATGCAAAAGCCCCCACGCTCACTCCGTTCGCTGCCCCCCAAGGGGGCGCGTCAGCACCTTCGGACGGCCGGGCGGGGCTGACATGTTGATCCCCCTGCACCTGATCCCCGTCCCCGCCGACGAACCGCGCGGCGCGGACGACCCGGGCCATGCCTGGACCGGCCTGACGATCGCGCAGGGCGTGCACCTGGGCGACATCCGCGCGCTGGGGCTGACAGGGGTGGGCACGGCGAACGGCCCAGTCGGTACCGGCAGCCTGCTGCGCTTCGGCCAGCTGATGAACGACGCCGGCCTGGCCATCAACCCCACCCGCATGCTGTACGACCGCCACTACGCCTACGAGCGCCTGGCGGACGGCCATGCCAGCGATCACCCGGGTCTGCGTCAGCTGGCGCTGGAGTTGTTCGAGGCCTACCAGGCTGCCGGCGAATGGATCGGCCTGGCCCATTGAGGGTTTGTCCAGGCCGAAGCCTGTCTTTCCTCACTCGGGGAGTTTGAGCCTCTCGCGGTAGTCTCGCGGTTTCGCCTTTCAGCCGAACCCGCCATGACCCGTTTCTCCCTTTCGCTGTTGGCTGCCGCGTCGCTGGCCGCCACCACTGCCCATGCCGACGAAGGCATGTGGATGCCCAAGCAGCTGCCGCAGATCGCCAAGGCCTTGAAGGCCGGCGGCCTGGCGCTGGACCCGGCCAAGCTCAATGACCTGACCGCCTTCCCGATGGGCGCCGTCGTCGGCCTGCCCGGCTGCACGGGCAGCTTCGTGTCGGCGCAAGGCCTGGTGGTCTCCAACCACCACTGCATCTACGGCAGCATCCAGTACAACTCCAAGCCCGACCGCGACCTGCTGAAGAACGGCTTCTACGCCGCCACGCTGGCCGACGAGCTGCCCGCCGCGCCCGGCACCCGCGTGCTCGTCACCGTCGACATGAAGGACGTGACGGCCGAGGTGCTGAGCGCGCAGACACAGGCGCTGACCGGCAAGGTCCGCACCGACGCCATCGAGGCGGCGCAGAAGCGCCTCGTCTCTGCCTGCGAGGCCGACGCCGGCCACCGCTGCAACGTCTACGCCTTCTTCGGCGGCCTGCAATACCAGCTCATCAAGCAGATGGAGATCCGCGACGTGCGGCTGGTGCACGCGCCGGCCACCGGCGTGGGCCTGTTCGGCGGCGATGCCGACAACTGGGTCTGGCCGCGCCACACCGGCGACTACAGCTTCTACCGTGCCTATGTGGGCGCGGACGGCAAGCCTGCCGAGTTCAGCAAGGACAACAAGCCCTACACGCCCAGGCACCACCTCAAGTTCGCCTCGCCGCTGACCAGCCCGCTGAACGAGGGCGACTTCGTCATGGTGGCCGGCTACCCGGGCTCCACGGCCCGCCACCGCCTGCCCCGTGAGGTGGACTTCGCCTTCGGCTGGCAGCAGCCGGCGCGCGCCAAGGCGATGGGCGAAGCTATCGACCTCATCAAGGCCGAAACCGCCGGCCGCCGCGACGGCGAGATCAAGGTGGCCGACCGCATCGCGGGCCTGCAGAACACCTACAAGAACTACCAGGGCCAGCAGCAGAGCTTCGACGGCAGCGACATCCTGGCCCGCCGCCAGGCCGGCTACGAGCGGCTCAAGGCCTGGGTCAACGCTTCGCCCGAGCGCAGGGCGCGCTACGGCGCCGACATCGCCGCCACCGAAAGCCTGCTGGCCGAGCGCGAGGCCATCCAGCGCGCCGAGTACCTGGCGCCCTTCATGACCCCGCAGCTGCTGAGCGCCGCGCGCCAGCTCTACTTGCTGGCGCACGAGCGCGCCAAGCCCGACGCCGAGCGCAAGTCCGGCTACCAGGACCGCGACCTGCCGCGCATCCGCGCCGGCCAGCAGTCGCTGGAGCGCCGCTATGACGAGCCGTCTGACAAGCGCGTGGCGGCCCACTTCCTGGCGCAGTACCTGGCCCAGCCGGCCGGCTCGCTGAACCCCGCTTGGGTCCAGGCCTACGGGCTGAAGGCCGGCCAGGACGAGGCGGCCATCCGCGCCCAGCTGGACAAGGTCTATGCCGGCAGCAAGCTGGCCGACACGGCCTTCCGCCTGTCCTGGCTGGACAAGGACGTGGCCGCCTTCAAGGCCAGCGACGACGCCTTCATCAAGGCCGCCGTCGCGCTGTACGACGACGACCGCCGGCTGGAGAACCGCGACAAGGAGCTGGGCGGCAAGCTGCAGAAGGCCTATGCCGGTACGCAGCAGGCGCTGATCGACTACCACGCCAGCCGTGGCGAAGCCGTCTACCCCGATGCCAACAGCACGCTGCGCATCAGCTTCGGCAAGGTGCAGGCGCGCAGCCCCGGCACTGACGGCAGCAACTGGACGGCGTTCACGACGCTGCGCGGCATCGTCGCCAAGCACAAGGGCCCGGTGGAGGCCGGTGGCGAGTTCAACGCGCCGGCCGAGCAGCTGGCCGCCATCAAGGCGCGCAACTTCGGTCCCTACGGCGTGAAGGCGCTGGACTCGGTGCCCGTCAACTTCCTGTCGACGCTGGACAGCACGGGTGGCAACTCCGGCAGCCCGGTGCTGAACAAGCGCGCGGAGGTCGTGGGCCTGCTGTTCGACGGCACGTTGGACGCCGTCATCTCCGACTGGGACTTCAACCCCAAGATGGTCCGCAGCATCAGCGTCGACTCGCGCTACATGCTGTGGCAGATGAGCGTGGTGGACAAGACGACGCGGCTGCTCGACGAGATGGGTGTCAAGTAAGCCGCCCCGGGCCAAGGGGTGCTTACTCCTTGGCCACGGCCTCCACCTGGATGCGCAACTGCACATCCATCTTGAAGCCCCAGTCCTTGCCGGCCGCGAGCCCGAAGTCCTCGCGGTTGAAGCTGCCCGACGCGTCCGCGCCGCACAGGTCGCGCTTGTGCAGCGGGTGGGGGATGCACTTGAGCTGGTGGATGACCAGCGTCATCGGCTTGCTGCGGCCGTTCAGCGTCAGCTCGCCGACCAGCTTGTTCGGCACGCCGCCGCTGGCGCCGTCGAAGCGGCCCTCGAACGTCGCGCTCGGGTTCTTCTCGGTATTGAAGAAGTCCTTGCCACGCGCCCAGGCGTTCATTGCGTCCAGCCCGAAGTCGATGCTGGCCAGCTCCATCTGCACGTCCACGCTGCCACTGCCGTTAGCCTTGTCGTAGACGATGCTGCCGCTGCTCTTGTTGAGCTTGCCGCGCCAGACCGACAAGCCCATGTGGTCGGCTTCGAAACTGGGGTAGGTGTGCGTGGGATCGATGTCGTAGGTGACCGGCGCGGCCTGGGCGAGCGAGGTGGCGAGTGCCGCGAGCAACAGCAGGTGTTTCATCTGGGCTTCTTGAGAGGGGAAAGGGATGCCTGACACTATGACGAAGCAGGCCGCACGATTTCGACAGGAGCCATCATCGCGCCATGAACCTTCGCCCACTGCTCGCCTTGTTGACGCTCGCGCTCGCCGCCTGCGCGCCGCTGCAACCGCCGCAGAAGCCACCCGAGAAGCGCTACACCGCCGCCGAGTTGCTGGCGCTGCAGCCGGCCGACTTCGCCTGGCCGGCCACGTCGCAGGAAGGCGAGCGCGCGCTGCGCGGGCAGGCGCTGGCCGACATCCGCGCGGTGCTCTCACTGCCGCCCGGCCCGGAGCGCGACGCCGCGTTGCCGCAACTCTTCGGGCGTGTTGCTCACCACAACGCCGAGGTCTCAGCCGCGCGCACGTTGCTGCTGGAGGCGTTGCCCACGCTGGGCCAGCGTGACGCCGAATATCAGCGCGCGCTGCTGACCGCCGCGCACACGCTGTACCCCGCCGAGTCCGCGCCGCTGCTCTGGCCGCTGCTGCCGCAGCTCACGGCCAGCAAGCCCTTCGCCATCGCGGCCTACACGCTGTTGCAGGCCGACCCCGGTGCCGTGCCGCGGCTGCTCGACCTCGTGCAGCGCCAGTTCCCCGGCTGGGCCGACGATGCGCGGCTGACTGCCTTGATGCTGCGCCTGCGTCCCTCGGCCGCCGCGCAGCCGCCGCTGCCCGACCTGCTCGCTGCGCCGCTGCGGCCGGGCTTCGCCGTCGTCTACAGCCTGCAGCGCCCCGGCCGCCTGCAGATGGGCCTGGCGCTGGTGCGCGGGGCCGATGGCCGCTTCGTGCGTGACGCATCCGGCCAGCTCTTCACGTCGCCCCAGCTCGCGCTGGCGCGCACTAGTCTGCCCGGCACCATCACCAATGGCAACACGCCGCAGGGCTTGTTCACCATCGTCGGCGCCGGCACGGCCACCAACCCCAGCATCGGCCCCACGCCCTACCTGCACAGCAAGCTGCCCGTCGAGGCGACGGTGGCGGAGTTCGAGCATGCCGACGCGGCGCCTGCGGCGGCTTGGAGCGAGGCCGTCTACGGCAGCTTCCTGCCCGAGAGCTGGCGCCGCTGGCTGCCCATCCACGAAGCCTGGCTCGCCGGCCGCGCCGGCCGCGACGACATCATCATCCACGGCACCACGGTCAACCCGGCCTACTACGCCGGCACGAGCTACTTCCCCGGCACGCCGCAGCAGGGCTGCATGGTGTCCAGCGAGAGCTGGGACCCCGCCACCGGGCGGCTGCTGGCCAGCCGGCAACTGACGCTGGCCCAGGCCTACGCGGCGGCCAGCGCGCGTGAAGACCTGGCGGGCTATCTGATCGTCGTGGAGCTGCCGGGCGAGGGCCCGGTGACGCCCGCCGAGGCGAGCGCGCTCGTGCTCGCCGCCGCACGTTGAAGGAGACCTCATGCGAACCTGCCTGATGGCCGCCCTGGCCCTTGCCCTGGCCACGCCTGGCGCCGTGATGGCGCAGGACGCTGCCGCCAAGCCCGCCGTCAGCGCCGATGGCCGGGAGCTGATCGACGCCGGTACCGGGCTGGTCTGGTCGCGCTGCGTGGAGGGCATGACCTGGGATGGCCTGCGCTGCGCCGGCGAGATCAAGCTGGCCACGCACGCCGAAGCACTGGCCCTGGCGCGTGCGCGCAGCGAGGCCGACGGCCGCCTCTGGCGTGTGCCGCGTGCGCAGGAGTTGAAGCGGCTGCCCGAACACCTCGGCAACGCGCGGCAGGCCGCCGCGCTGCTGCCCGATGCGCCCAGCGGCTGGTACTGGAGCAGTACCGTCCGCATCGAAAGCGAAGCGGTGAACAAGTACAGCTACGGCAACGTGCAGCGGGGCACGACGGAGCGGCAGGTCGACCGGCTGTCTCCGCAGACGGGCTGGATGGTGGAGCAGCCTGGCGGCGCGGTGCGCGACAGCCCCAAGCGCGAGAAGCGGCTGGTGCGGCTGGTGCCCGCGCTGGCGCCTTGAGGGGATGGGCCCCATGGACCTGCTCAAGACCTTCGCCCTCTTCGTCGTCACTGCCGTGGCCGAGATCGCCGGTTGCTACCTGCCCTGGTTGTGGTTGAAGCAGGGCGGCTCGGTCTGGCTGCTGCTGCCGGGCGCGGCCAGCCTGGCGCTGTTCGCGTGGCTGCTGTCGCTGCACCCGACAGCGGCGGGGCGGGTCTATGCGGCCTATGGTGGCGTCTACATCGGCGTGGCCATCGTCTGGCTGATGGTGGTGGACAAGGTCAAGCCGACGATGACCGACTGGGTCGGCGTGGCGTTGTGCCTTGCGGGCATGGCCGTCATCATGCTCGGGCCGCGTGCGGCCGCGTGATCAGCGCACGAACACCATCTCCCCGTACTCCCACCGCCACGGCACACCCGTCTCGCCAAGGATGAACTCGACGAGGCGTGGGAAGGCCCGCTCCGCCCGCACGTCGTTGGCCAGGATGACGACGCAGCGCTTGCCCTGCTTCACGCAGACCCAGGTGTTGCCCGTGCTGTCGTTGTGCCCGCCCTTGTAGAAGCCCGCGCCGTGCGGCCCGGTGAAGGCGATGACGCCCAGGCCTGCGGCGAGGTCCGCGCGGCGCTTCTCGGGCGGCAGTTCCGCTTGCAGCGTCGGGAACTGCGTGGCCGTCGTGATGGGCAGATGCGGCGCGGTGAGCGTGGCCAGGTTGGCGCTGTTGACGTAGCCGGCGGCCATCTTCGCCATGTCGGCGATGGTCGTGTCCATCGACCCCGCCACGCGCACCTTGCTGCGTTCGTCGTGCGGTTCGACGCTGCCGTCTTCCTTCCAGCCGTCGGCCAGGTTGGGGCGGAAGTCGGCCCGCCACATCAGGCTGGTGCGCGTCATGCCTAACGGCGTGAATACACGGTGCTGCACTTCGGCGCCCACGTCCAGCTTGAGGCCGTGCTCCAGCACGAACTGCAGCAGGATCAGCCCCTCGCCCGAGTAGGCGTAGCGCGTGCCGGGGTCGAAGTGCATGCGCAGCCGGCGGTCGGTCTCCAGGAAGGCGAAGTTGGCGAAGCCGCTGCTGTGCGTCAGCAGCATGCGTGCGGTGAGCTGGCGCCAGCGCGGCTCGTCCGCCAGGTGGCGCCAGGGGCCGGACTTGGGGTCGTTGGGGTAGTCCGGCAGCGGCTTGCCGAGATAGGCGGCCAGCGGCCGGTCCAGGTCGAGCTTGCCGTCTTCCACCAACTGCATGACCCAGTAGGCGAACACGGCCTTGGTCAGCGAGGCGCCGTACATGACGGTGTCGGGCTGCAGCGGCTCGCCCGCCGCGTTGCGCTTGCCGTAGGCGCCGACGTGGGTGACGCGGCCGTCGTCGATGACGGCCAGGGCCAGGCCTTGCGCCTGCGAGGCGGCCATCAGCCGCGCGACTTCGGTGTCGATGGCGGCGTGGTCGGGGATGGGCGCCGCAGCGGCGAACAGCGGCAGGGCGGCGAGGAGGGCGGCGGCGCGTTGCTTCATGGCAGGCGGCGCATGGTTTTCTGCAGGGGCGCTTGCAGCTTGTCGCGCTGCTCGGCGTCGGCCACGTCCAGCACGCCGGCCAGCAGCGGCCACAGGAAGCCGCGCAGGTTGTGCAGGTCCGTGAAGGTGGCCTCGTCCCAGGCCTTGGCCTTTTGCAGCGGTGCCAGCAGGCCGTCCAGCCAGGCCTGCCACGCTGCGGCATCGGGGTTGAGCTTGAGCTGCAGCTGCAGCGCCGCGCGCGCCAGCCGCTGGCCTTCGCCGAAGCGGTAGGCGTGGCGGTGGTCGGCCAGCACCTGCGCGGTGACGGCGTCCAGCAGCGCCTGGCGCTGGGGCGCGCTCAGTGCGTCGTTCATGCCCAGCTGCAGGGCCAGGTCGGCGCCGTGGGCCACGCCGTGGCGCCAGCCCTCGCCGGCAATGAGCCCGCGGTAGTCGCTCACGCCGCTGAGATAGCGCACGGCATGGTCGACGAGGTCGGCGCGCTGCTCGGCAGTCATGAAGGGCTTGAGCCGGTCGGCCCGCGCCACCTCGGCCAGCGCCAGCACGGCGAAGGGCTGGTGCACGCCGGCCGCATCGGGCTTGGCGTCCAGCACGGCCACCAGCTCGGCGCGCAGGCGCAGCAGCGTGGCCGCGTCAAGCTTGCCAGCGCGCGACCAAGCCGAGAGCTGCTCGAAGGCGATGTCGTCGCGCAGCCTGGGGTCGGGGTGCGCCAGGCAGGGCAGCAGCGCCATGGCCTGCTGCTGGATGCGCGCGGCGTCGGCCTCGGTCTTGAGGCCGGTGGGCGGCGCGCAGGTCTGGGCCGTGGCGGCCAGGGACGAGAAGAGCAGCAGGGCGGCGAGGGGCTTCATGCGCCGCAGTAGCGCATGGCTGGGGCCGTGAGGCAAGTTCGGCGCGTGGGCAAGAACTACAGTCCCGGCCGCACGGCCCTTTTTGCCGTGGAGACGCCCATGACGCAGCACACCGTCACCGCCCTGATTGCCGGGCTGATCCTCGCCTGCCTTACGCTGCTGGCGGCCTGCGGCACCGTGCCGCCGGTCACGACCGCGCCGCACCTGGTCACCTTCGATATCGATGGCCGCCTCACCCAGGTGAGGGTGGCCGACCAGGCCTTGCTGCCGGCCCCCGCCCGGCCCGAGCGCGGGCCTGCTAACTACTTCGTCGGCTGGTTCCTGGCCGACGCAGGCGAGGGCCAGATGTGGGACTTCGCGCGCGACCGGGTCAAGGCAGGCGTCGCGCTGAGGCCCAAGTTCGTGCCGCTGTCGGCGGGCAATGTCGTCGTCGATGCCTACCTGGACGAAGCCCGGCGCAACGCCTTCACCTTCAGGACGCTGCAGGAGCTGAAGGCCGCCAACATTGCCGATGGCACGACCGTGAACTTCACGCCGGGCGTCTACTGGACCGACGACTACAAGGACCCGCACAACGCCAACACACCCGAGCACCCGGGGCTGGTGGGCATCGCCTTCCCGCAGGCCGGCCTGACATTCAAGGGCCTGACGTCGAATGCAGACGACGTGCGCATCGCCGGCAACCGCGGCCAGACCGTGGGCTCCAACGGCAACTGGAACGTCATCGCCATCGGCACCCGCTTCTCGGCCTACCACCTGACGTTTGGCAACTACGCCTCGGTCGACCTGGTCTTCCCGCGTGACCCGTCGCAGAACCTCCGTCGTCGCAGCGACGCGCGCGTGCAGGCGCAGACGATCACCTCGGCCGGTGGCCCGCTGGACCGGCTGCACTTCGAGAACGTGCGCTTCGTCAGCTTCCTGAACCTGATCGCCGTGGGCCCCCAGCGCGCCTACTTCAAAGACTCGTACTTCCAGCTGACCGACGACGCCATTGCCGGCGGCACGCTGAATGTGTTCGAGAACTGCACGTTCGACTTCCACGGCAGCCACCCGTCCTGGGGCGGCTCGTCGACGATGGCGGTGTTCCTGAACTCGACCTTCAACTTCCTGAACGACAACCCGGTCTTCTGGTTCGCCAAGAGCGGCGGCAGCTGGGCGCTGATCGACAACCGCTTCGTGGGCCCGAAGGAGGAGATCCGCTGGGAGAACGTCCAGCGCCGCGACGTGAAGCACTACGTCCACAACAACCGCTACGCGGACGGCACGCCGGTCGTCTTCGACCCGCAACACCCGCAGGTGACGCAGCCGCTGAGCGCCGAGGCGTTGAAGAGCTTCAAGATCGGCGCGACGTACAACGTGCACAACCTGCTCAAGGGCAGCGACGGCTGGAACCCCTCGGGCCAGCAGGCCAGGCATGACGGTGCGTTCAAGCTGACGCTGACCGCAAGCGCCGCCAGCCTGCCTTCGGACGACCCGGCCAACGAGGTCGCCATCACGCCCGCCTTCACGCCCGCGAATGCGTTCGCGTTCGACGCAATCCGCTTCGACATCGACCGGTTGCTGTTCACGCGGCTGCTCGACAGCGGCGACGGCAAGCTGCACCTGCGCGCGAAGCTGAATGCCACCGGCCGCATCATCGACACGGTCGTCAGCGCCACGGCGCCCAACGGCCTGGTGGCGCAGGTGACGCTGCGCGTGCTGCCCGCCTCAGTCAGGCCGCCCGTGGTCATGGGCACGCCGGCCATCGCGCTGAGTTCAGGCGTCGCCAGGTTGCAGCTTGCCTACGACCAGCCGGCATTCACCGACGCGTCCACCATCACCTGGTATCGCGGCAAGGGGCCGGGCGACAAGGCGGTGCAAGTGGCTGTGAAGACGCGCCACTACGCCTTGTCGGGCGGCGATGTGGGCCACTGGCTGACCGCCGTCGTGCTGCCTCGCTACGAGTTCAGCGCGGCGGCCGGTGTCATCGAGGTGGCAAGCCCGCGCGCCATCGCCGCCGCCGACGTGCCGCAGCCCCACGTTGTCGCCACCGACTTCGCCAGCATCACCTGGGCGGGCCACGCGCTGAACCAGCCCGATGTCTGGTATGCCGACACGATCAAGCCCGCCGACGTGGCTGCGGGCTGGCAGCCTTCCACCGCAGCACCGTGGGCCTACGCCGTGGGTGACCGGGACGGCGCCGTGGGCGTGCCGGGGCTGGTGACCTCCACCCAGGGCGCGCGCCTGCTCTACCAGCCTCAGGGGGCGTACTCAGACATGGCACTGGCGCTGGAACTGACGCCCGAGAAGGTGGCCGGACAGGGCTTCGGCAGCGCGACGGGCCAGTACCTGGAGGTCTACATCAAGTGGGACCCGGTCACCCGCACCGGCTATGCGCTGCGCTTTCAGCGGCTGTCCAGCGACCCACTGAACGGCAACCAGCCCATCCCGTCCTCGGGCAACTCGGTGCGGGTCTCGATGTGGGAGGTCGTCAATGGCAACCGCACGCTCCTGCCCGGCGCCTACGTCGAAAGCTCGGTGTTCATGCCGGGCGCGAAAGTGCTGTTCAAGCTGGTGGGCAACGTGCTGTCGGCGGACGTGACTACCCGGTCGCCGCAGACCGGCACACAGGCCGGCTACAAGCTGCCCCACGAAGTTCACTTCAGCGCGACGCTGCCCCGAGTGACCAGCACCGTGGGGGGCTTCGGTGTGCAGTTCACGGGCACACCTTCGGCAGGCAACCGGACGCTGCTTGAAAAGCTTGAGGTCACGCTCAAGCCGCGTTGAGCCGGGCCTCCGCTCAAACGGTCGGGTAGGTGCCTGAGCGCAGGATCTCGCGCGTCACGTTCTGCAGCTGCGTGTGGCCGCAGAAGGCCATCGTCACATCCAGCTCCTTGTGCAGCATCTGCAGCATCTTGGTGACGCCGGCCTCGCCCATGGCACCCAGCCCGTAGACCATCGCGCGGCCCACCATCGTGCCGCGCGCGCCCAGCGCCCATGCCTTCAACACGTCCTGGCCGGAGCGGATGCCGCCGTCCATCCAGACCTCGATCTGCTGGCCCACCTCGGCCACGATGGCCGGCAGCGCATGGATGCTGCTGGGCGCGCCGTCCAGCTGCCGGCCGCCGTGGTTGCTGACGACGATGGCGTCGGCCCCCGCCTGCGCGGCGAGCTTGGCATCCTCGACTTCCATGATCCCCTTCAGGATCAGCTTGCCGCCCCACTTCTCCTTGACCCAGGCGATGTCGGCCCAGGACAGGCGCGGGTCGAACTGCTCGTTCGTCCAGGCGGACAGCGAGCGCATGTCGCTGACGCCCTTCACATGGCCCACGAGGTTGCGGAAGGTGTGGCGCTTCGTGCCCGCCATGCCCAGCACCCAGCGTGGCTTGGTGGCCAGGTTGAGGATGTTGGCAAGCGTGGGCCGCGGCGGCGCGGTAAGGCCGTTCTTCAGGTCCTTGTGGCGCTGGCCGATGACTTGCAGGTCCAGCGTCAGCACCAGCGCCGAGCACTTCGCGGCCTTGCAGCGGTCGATCATGCGCGCCATGGCCTCGCGGTCGCGCATCATGTAGAGCTGGAACCAGAACGGCGACGAGGTGTTCTCGGCGATGTCCTCGATGGAGCAGATGCTCATCGTCGACAGCGTGAACGGGATGCCGAACTTCTCGGCCGCGCGCGCGGCGTGGATCTCGCCGTCGGCGTGCTGCATGCCGGTCAGGCCCACGGGCGCGATGGCCACGGGCATCTTGGCGTCAATGCCGATCATCTTCACCGCCGTGCTGCGGCCTTCCATGTTGACGGCCACCCGCTGGCGCAGCTTGATGGCCTGGAAGTCGCTCTCGTTGGCGCGGTAGGTGGTCTCGGTCCAGGAGCCGGAGTCGGCGTAGTCGTAGAACATACGCGGCACGCGCTTCTCGGCCAGTTGGCGCAGGTCTTCGACGCAGGTGATGACGGGCATGGCGTGGGCCTGTTTGGAGAAGGCCGCGATGCTAGGCCGGCGCTTGGCGCCTGTCCCGGAAAAAGCGTCAGGCGGTGGCGGAAGAGTTTTCCGCCAGCGTGGCGCAGTGGGCGTGCAGCCAGGCGGCGAAGGCTTCGGTGGCGGCGCTGGCGCGGTGACAGATGAGGCCGTATTGCCGCTCGGCCGGCACCGTCAGTGCATAGGGCTGCACGAGGCGTCCATCGGCAAGCTCGTGCCGCGCCAGGCTCAGCCGCGCCAGCGCGACGCCCTGGCCGGCCAGCGCGGCGGCCAGCGTCAGGCCCAGGTCGACGAAACGCGGGCCTTCGTCGGGCTCGGCGGCATCGGCCAGGCCGGCGGCCTGCAGCCAGGGCGCCCAGGGCTGCAGCGGCGTGCGCAGCAGCGGCAGCGCGAGTAGGTCGGCGCGCGTCTGCAGTGGCGCGTGCTTGGCCAGCAGCGTGGGTGACGCCAGCGGCGTCAGGCGGTCGTGCAGCAGCACCTGGGCTGGCGCGATATCGCCGGGCACCGCGCCGTGGCGGATCTCGGCGTCGGCGCCTGCATCCCCCTCGGCCAGCAGCGGCACGGACAGCGTCAGCTCCAGCTCGATGTGCGGATGCGCCGCCGTGAAGCCGGGCAGGGCGGGCACGAGCACCTGGCGCGCGAAGGTGGGTGTGGAGCTGACGCGCAGCCGCTCGCGCTGCTGGCTGGCGCGCTGGTGCAGCGGGATGGCCTGCAGCAGCGCCAGTGCCTGGCGGACCTGGGGCAGGTATTCGTGGCCGGTGGGCGTCAGGCTCAGACCCTTGGTGCTGCGGCTCAGCAGTTCCTGGCCCAGGCGCTCTTCCAGCCCGGCCAGTCGCTTGGCGATGGCGCTGGCGGTCAGCGCGAGTTCGCCGCCGGCCGCTTCGAAGCTGCCCAGGCGGGCGCAGGCTTCGAAGGCCAGCAATGCGTCAAGTGAGGGAAGACGGGCGGCGGTCATCGCAGGCAGGAATGTGCCACCGAACGTGGCGCACCACGACGATGAGCGTCAAAGCCTTGGCCGACTTCGCCATGACCCTGCCTGGCGCGACGCAGGACATCAAGTGGGGCGCCGACGGGGTCACCAGCGCGCCGTTGCGACGCGCTCGATGAGGCCTGCCTACCGGACCTCGTGAAAGGTGGTCCGGTCGAAGTGAGCCACGTTGTAGACAAGCTGGGTGGTGCTGCCTTCCGTTGCCGTGACCTTGAGGCTGCGGACGCTGACAGGGCAGAAGTCACTCAGCGCAAATCGCGCCTTCACTTCCCGCTCGCCCGCGGGTACGGTGAACTGCGTGAACTCGCCTCTTGCGAGCGTCGCCACGGGCGAACCGTCCACGAAGATGGACACGTCGCAAGCGCCGCCTGCGACGCCCGATGAGCGCTTCACTTGGATGACGGCCTGTCCGGCCGCGGCGGTCAAGGCCTGGCCAGGCACCGCCGGCACATCATTTGCTGGTCCGTCATGGGTGGCGGCCGTTGCGAGCCCCGCAATGAGCAGCGAGCCGCTCAGCTGGATCGTGCACAGAAGCTTGTTCATGTAACCCTCCCTTTGTTGCGGGCGATCCTAGCCACGGGGGCTCGCCGCTGCAACCGGAAATTGGCTAGCTAGGGAAGACCATGCTTCGCGATACCACTGACCCACTGACCGCAATGGTGACAGGGCTTGCTCAGCGGCCGGCCGCCGACCGCTCCCGCGCCTCGTGCAGCGTCGCCAGCGTGATCTTGCGCACCTCCGCCTTGCTCTGCTCGACATGGCTGCGCAGCAGCAGCTGGGCTTGGTCCACCTTGCGCTGCATGACCGCGCGCAGGATCTTGGCGTGCTCGGCGTAGGTGGCCTCGATGCGGTGGCCGCGCGTGAAGTCCAGGTGCCGGATGATGCGGATCTGCTCGGTCACGTCCCAGTGCACGCGCGCCATCTCGGCGTTGCCGGCGGCGCGCACCAGCGTGGCGTGGAAGGCCTCGTCCAGTTGCCCCACCTCGCGCGCGTCGCTCAGCCGCTCGGCAGCCGGGACGAGCCAGATGGCCTTCAGCGACTCCAGCTCCGGTGACGGCGCGCCGGTGTGCGCGCACAGCTTGGCCACGGCCGCCAGCTCCAGGATCACGCGCAGGTCGTAGAGCTGCTCCAGCCGGCCGAAGTCGATCGGCCGGACCGACCAGCCGGTCTTGGCCTCCACGTCGAGGAAGCCCTCGTTGCGCAGCTTGAACAGCGCCTCGCGCACCGGCGTGCGGCTGACGCCCAGGCGCTGGCCCAGCTCGGCCTCGGAGAAGCGATCGCCCGGCACCAGCTGGAAGTCGTTCAGCTCGGCCTTGAGCCGGGCGTAGACCTGCTCGGCCAGGTTGGCGCGCACGGCGCCGGTGGCGGGCGCGGAGGAAGGATCAAGGGGAACCCGCATGGCGCCGATGTTAGCGAGCCGAGAGCGGCGCCCCCATGCGCAGGGTCAACGCCGCACCTCGCGCTGGAAGATCTCCAGGCTGCGCTTCTTGGCGCTGACGAAGCTGGGCTCCGACAAGGTCGCCACCGTGCGCGGCCGCGGGTCCTCGTATTTCAGGATCTCGGCCACCTTGGTGGGCCTCTTGGTCAGCAGCAGCACCTCGTCCGCCAGATACACGGCCTCCTCCAGGTCGTGCGAGACCAGCATCATGGTGGTGCCCGTCTGCATGAAGACCTCCTGCAGCTTCTCGCGGATGAACAGGGTCATCTCGAAGTCGAGTGCCGAGAAGGGCTCGTCCAGGAACAGCACCTCGGGCTCGGGCGCCAGCGCGCGCATGATGGATGCCGTCTGCTGCTGCCCGCCGGAGAGTTCATACGGGTAGCGGTTCAGGTCGAACTTGACGTCGAAGCTCTCCACCAGCTCGGCCATGCGGCGGTCCACCTCGGCCTTGCTGCGGCCTTCCAGCTTCAGCGGGTAGGCGATGTTGTCGATGGTGCGCATCCACGGGAACATCGCCTCGCGGTAGTTCTGGAACACGTAGCCGATCTTGGTGTCCTTGAGGCTCTTGCCGTCGAACAGGATCTGGCCCGAGTCGATGGGAATCAGCCCCGCGATCATGTTGATCAGCGTGCTCTTGCCGCAGCCGTTGGGGCCGAAGACGGAGACTATTCTGTTCTTCGGGATGTCGAGATTGAAGTCTTCATACAGCGGCCAGCCGGCGAAGTATTTCGTCAGGCCGCGGATGGTGATGTGGGTGCCGGCCGGGCCGGGCTGGAAGGGGCGCACCGGCACATCGGCCACGACGGGGGCGTTCAGGACTGCGTTCATCTTCCACTCCAATGGACGATCTTGCGTTCCATGACCAGGAACAGGATGTTGAGCACATAGCCCAGGATGCCGGCGGCCAGGATGGCGGCGTACATGGTCTTCACGTTCAGCACCTGCTGGGCGTCGATGATGCGGTGGCCCAGGCCGTTGTCCGAACCGATGAACATCTCGGCCACGACGACGATGACCAGCGCCATCGACACCGCCGAGCGCAGGCCCACGAAGCTGGGCTGCAGGCTCTCCCACACCAGCACGTCCTTGAAGATCTGCCAGCGCGAGGCACCCATCACCTTGGCCGCCATGACCCGCTGCTTGCGCGCGTTGATGACACCGTAGGCGCTGTTGAAGACGACGATCAGGAAGGCGCCGAAGGCCGCGATGGCGACCTTGTTGATGTCCGACACGCCGAAGATCAGCAGGAACAGCGGGATCAGCGCCGACGACGGCGTGGAGCGAAAGAAGTCGATCAGGAACTCGACGCTGCGGTAGGCGCGCTCGTTGCTGCCCAGCAGCACGCCCAGCGGCATGCCGATGACGGCGGCGATCAGGAAGGCCTGCACCGTGCGCCACACGGTGACGGCGAAGTCCAGCAGCAGCGGCCCGCCGGCCAGGCCGGTGACCAGGGTGCCGAGCGTGTCCAGCGGTGGCGGCAGCAGGATGGGGCGGATGAGGCCGAAGCGCACCACCAGGTCCCAGATGACGAAGAGGATCAGCGGGCCGATGAAGGGCAGCAGCCTGGCGACGTTGAAGCGCGGCGCGCGCACGGCAGGCTGGCTGTCGGCTTTCTGCCAGGGCGGTGTGGCGGCGGGAGCTTGTTCCATGGCTCAGGCCTTGTAGAGGAGTGAGGTCACGTCCAGCTTCTTCCCGAACACACCCTTCTCGGTGAACAGGTCGAAGAACTTCTGGAAGTGCGCCACGTCGCTGGGCGTGAACTCGTTGTAGAGCATGTAGGAGGCCAGCGGCACCTCGCCAGTCAGCGGGCCTTCGATGGCGGTGTAGCCCTTCAGGAAGGCGCGCGCCTGGGCCGGGTCCTTGCGCACGAGGTCGATGCCGCGCGCATAGGCGGCGATGTACTTCTTCGTCTCGACGGGGTGCTTCTTGATGAACTCGGTCGTCAGCGTGGCCGAGCCGCCGTGCCACGGTGCCAGCGGGTCGCCGAGGATGTACTTGGCGATGACGCCCGCTTCCAGCACCCGTGTCGTGCCATTGAGCCGGCCCACGGTGCCGGTGGGCTCCAGCGTGTAGACGGCGTCCACCTGGCCTGCGGCGAGTGCGGCCACGTGCTGGCCGATGGGCAGCTCGGTCACCGATGTGCCGGCCGCGCCCGCGCGCTCCAGCACGGCCATCGCCAGCACCTTGTTCTGGATGCCGGGGCCGCTGGCCACGCGCTTGCCCTTCAGCTCCGCCAGCGTCTTGATGGGGCTGTCCTTGGGCACGAGGAACTGGTCGAGCACGTACTTCTGATTGCTCGGGTTGGTGGCGATGATCTTGAAAAGCCCGGGCGATGCGATCTCGCCCACTCCCAGGTTGCCCGAGCCCGTGCCGTTGGAGCTGCCGTCGCAACGGCCGGCCAGCATGGCCTCCATCACCTGCTGCGCGCCGGCGAACTTGAGCGCCTCCACGTCGAGGCCGGCTTCCTTGAAGTAGCCCTTCTCCATGGCGGCGTAAAAGGGCAGCCCGGCCGCCACCGGCCAGTAGCCGATGCGGATCTTGGGCGTCTGGGCGCGCACGAGGGCGGGCGCGCCCAGCGTGGCCACGGCGGCGGCCGCGCCCAGCAGGGTGCGGCGCTGGGTCTTCAGCAACGGCGAATGGGGCATCTTCAACTCCTGGATGGGTGGGGACGTGCCGATACGGCAGGCCGGTTGGCTGGCTGCTCGCATCAGGTGCACGGACTGGTATACCAATCGGGATTCCAGCATCAAGCGTGCCAGTTGTGATGCGCCGGCGTGGGCTCCCCGCGCTGCCTATGGCGCGCGGCGTCTGTCCGGCTGCGGTGCCTGCCCTGCGGCGCTTCCAGCGGCAGCGCCGCGGGGCGTGTTGCCTCAGATTGGGGCAGAACGCCCTCAGTGGTGGTGCGTTCCTTCGCGCCGCTGGTACCCGCTCTGCATGGGCAGCGGGTCGATGAAGAGCGGCGAGGGGATCGCCGTCGCCAGCGCGCGCGACACCGCGCAGGCGGTGCTTGCGGCCTGGCCAGGCGTGCACAATGCACCGCTATGCAAAACCAACCCTGGTTGAAGCCTGCACCGCCTGATTACAGCGTCCGCCCGGTCTTTCGCGTGCTCGGCGCCGCGCTTCTTGCGTTGATGGCCTGCTTCACCTTCATGCAAGCCTTGGGGCTGCTGCAGGTCGGCGAACTCAAGCCCGCCCAATGCAGCGGCAGCCGCCAGTTCTTCTGCGTGCTGAGCAATCAGCTGCTCGCCGCCATCCCGCCGCGCAATCAGGGGCCGATGGCCGCGCTCGGCGGCTTTGCGTCGGCTGCGCTCATTGCCGTATTCGCCGCTGTACTGCTGAAACCACTGCTGTTCAAGCCGCGTCGCTGACCGGCGCGCGGCCACCTACCTCGGCGTGCCGAACTCCTGAGACCAATAGGTGCGATAGGTGTTGCTGGCGCTGCCCGCGATGCAGGCCACGCCGATGTCGCGGAAGGCCGGGTTCATCAGGTTGGCGCGATGGCCGTCGCTCTTCATCCAGCCGTCCACGACCTGCGCCACGCTGGTCTGCCCGGCGGCGATGTTCTCGCCCACGCCGCGCCAGGCGTAGCCGGCCGCGGTGACGCGGTCGCCGGCGCTGCTGCCGTTGCTGCCCGTGTGGCTGAAGAAGTTGCCCGCAGCCATGTCGTCGCTGTGCACCACGGCGGCCTGGGTCAGCTGGGCGTTCCAGGTCAGCTCGGCGGCCGCAGGGAACGCGCCCCGCGCGCCACAGGTGGCGCCGGCGCGGCGATGCGCGTTGACGGCCGCCAGCATGTCGGCCTGGAAGTCGGGCAGGTTGCAGGTGATGCGCGTGCCAGCGTTCGCGGGCGCTGGCGTCGTGGGAGACGGCGCGGCGACGACCGGGCTGTTCGGCGCGGCGCTGCTGCTTTCGCTACCGCCGCCACCGCAGCCAGCCAATGCGAGGGCAAGGGCGAGTGCTGCGGTCGGCGCGGCGCGCGGGGTGCTGCAGGCAAGTCGAGCCGTCGGGGTGTGGGAAGGTGCGGGGGTGGTGCGGCGCAAGGAACTCATAGGGCACCAGCGTGGCACAGCCGGGCTCGGTGCCGGTTACCGCGTGCTGCCACGCCAGACGGGCGGCAACATCCCCACACAACTGGCCCCAGGCCACCGGCGATCGTGCGACTTTTGTCTCGGTGCGCGCGCGAGGCTCGGGTGGGCGGGGCGCTCAGAAGCTGAGCGTCGTCGGTCCGGCGTCGCGCGACGTGGGCCTGAGGTACTCGCCCAGGGTGCCCGCCATGGCGGCCACGACGCCGGCGGCCAGGCGGCCGGCATGGCGGAGCGAGCGCGTCTGGGCGTTCGCCCTGGACTGGGCCTGCATCTGGCGCGGCTGCACGACGGCCTGCATCAGGGCCAGCTCATGCTGGCGCTCCTGCACGAGGAAGAACAGGCGGTTGGGGTCGGCGAAGCGTTCTGCCAGCACGCGCACGGCCTTCAGCTCGCGCCTGCGCACCCGCACGCCCTGGGGGCGCAGCGTGCAACCCAGCGTGCGGGCGCGCAGGTAGAGCGCCTTGGCGGCCAGGCGGTCCGGCAGGCAGCCGACACCGGCGAACAGGCAGTTGGCGAGGTTGTATGTGGCTTCGGCATGGCCCATGGAGGCGGCCGCGACATAGGCGGTCAGGCCGGCCGTCTCGTCGGCCGGACCGCCACGGCCGGTCATCAGCACACGGCCGAGCTGGAAGCGCCCGAGGGCGCTGCGCCGCGCGGCGGCCTTCTGCAGCAGGGCACGCGCCTGCACGGCATCGGCCGCGACCCCCAGGCCTTCCAGCAGGCACAGGCCCAGCATGGCGATGCCCTCGCCGTCGCCGCTGTCGGCCGCGGCACGGAACCAGCCTGCCGCGCGCTCGTAGTCGGGCGGCGTTTTGTGGAACAGGGCCAGCCCGTGCTCCAGCGGGTTGACAGGCGGCGCGGTGAGTGCGGGGGTGGTCGGGGTGTTCATCCGGCGGGCAGGTCGATGGCGCGCGTGGGCAAGGCGTATCCCTAGATTCTCGGCCAGGCTCCCGCCGCGCTTTGCGGCAACGGGCCCTGAATGCGGGGGGCTACGGCAAGAAGCAGGGGCCATGCCTGCTCCCCCGCCTGCCCGGAGCGCCCTGACGCTGCCCGGCATGACCCATGGCATCCAATGGGGCACGCCCTGTCTGGCCGACCGCGCGCGGAGGGGTTTGCCCAGATCCTGGGTTCAGCGGCCGCCGTCGCCTTCCCTGCGCGTCACACCCCGCAGGTCGAGCCGCTGGGCCGGCACGCCGGTCGTCTCGCCCTGCGCGTGCAGCGCCTTGGGCTGGCTGCCCGGCGCCGCACGCGCGGGCGCGAGGCGTTGCAGCTGCAGGTCCGTCGCGCGCGCATCCGCCGGTACGCGCAGGATGTATTCCGCAGAGGGGCGCACCACGATGGCATGGCCGCCGCCGGGCTCCAGCGGGCCGCGCAGGATGCGCGGATCGTCGACGCTGCCTTGCCACAGCACCTGGCCCTGGCTGTCCAGCATCTGCCAGCCGAGCGGGCTGCCAGTGGACACGTTCCACGCAGCTGCTGTGGCCTGTGGTGCCTGGAAGCGCCGAGCGCCGAGCAGTTCGTGCCCGTCGGGCGTGACGCGCATCCGCAGGGTCACGAACTCGCCGGCCGTTGCGGCGCAGGCGGCGCAGGACAACGCCAGGGCCAGTGTGACGTGCAGGGGCGAAGGCTTCATGGCACGGTCCAGGTCAAGGAGTTCACGACACCCTGGTCCAGCCGCACGCGGCCGGTCAGGTCCACGAGGTCCACGCGCACCTGCAGGGCGCCGGGCGTGCTCACCTGCAACTGGCCCGCGCCGCGCTGGTCGGTGCGTTCGACGCCGTCGACGTACCAGCGGGTCTCGGCAATGGATCGGCCCAGCAGCGGCTGGGCCTCGAAGAGCCAGCCTTCGGCGGGCTGTGCGTTGCGGGTCAGGGTGGCGCCGACGGCCGGGGCGATGCGGCGCCAGGCGCCGCCCTTGGCATAGACGCTGAGCGCCCAGGCCTCGGCATTGACCGGGCCCAGCAGCTTGGTGTCGGAGCGCATGAAGCTGTCGAAGGTGGGGCGGTAGATGCCGTTCGAGACGTAGCCACCGCCTTCGAACAGGCCGACGACATCCGGCTGCATCGTCAAGGCGTTCACCGGCGACGGCAGGGGCGTGTCCGCAGCGATCCAGTGCCGCCAGGGGATCTCGTTCCTGTCGGTCTTGAGGGTGAGGTTGGGTGAATTGAATTGACGGAAAGGGGTGGTGTCAGGGGCCTGCGTGTATTCGTCCGCCAGGCCGGCAAAGGCGTGCCCGAGTTCATGCACGGCGACTTCCGCAGACTTCGGCTGGCGTGTGACGGCTGCGACGCCGGAGCCACCGCTGCCACCGAATGCGGTGCTGTTGAGGATGAGCACGATCGAGCTGTAGTGGGGAAGGTGGGCCAGCGCGGCACGCTTGACCAGGCCGTCCTCGAAGCAGATGGCACGGGCGACGCCGGAGCAACCGAGCCGGGCGCCCAGGGGCGAGGCTTTGGCCTGGCCGGTGGCGTCGTCGAGCACGACGAGCTCGGCCACGTGCACGTTCCAGGCGTCGCGATGGGCGGCGATCTCGGGGCGGCTGAAAAGCTCGTTCAGCACGCCGGTGGCAGCGTCGCGGTAGAGACCCATGTCCGCCGGCAGGAAGCCGTCGTTCAAGATGAGCAGGTGGATGCCGGGGCTGTCCCGGGCGCCGAGCAGGGAGGTCAGCTTCAGCGACTTGGGCCAGGCAATCATGGGCACCGTCAGGCTGCCCTTGTGGCCCTGACTGTTGGTCGCCGACAGCGCAATGGTGGTCTCAACGGGCTGGTCCTCGGCGAGTGAGGTGACCACCAGCCTGCTGCCTCCGGTGATGGCGCAGGTGATGTGGGCGCTGCATTTGACGGTCCACGTCTCCTTGCCGTCCCCCCCGACGACGTAGAGGCCGATGTCGAAAGGCCAGCCGGCCGTCACGTCGTACGGGATGGGCGGCCAATCCACCTTCAGGCTGGCCGTGGCGGCGGAAGCCGCAGACGTGGGGGGCTGCGCTGCGGAAGCCGCCGGGGCCGCAGGGGTGGCCACCGGGGTCACGGTCTCGGCGCTGGTTCCGCCGCCACCGCCGCCGCAGGCTGCGAGCGCAGCGAACAGGCACGCCGCACAAGCGCGCATCAGCGCGCGAAGCCAGGGGATGGAATTGGGCTGCATCACGGGAGTGCCTGAGGGCCAGGTCTTGATGCTAGCCAGGCTGACAACGTTGTCTGACTAGCAAATACCCCGTTAGGTCATGACCTCCGATCAGACCTGCCACCACGCCGGCAGCAGCGCCCGCACTTCCGGCCGCCGGTAGCGCTGGTCCAACAGCCAGACATAACCCTTGTCGTCGACGGAGCGCAGCACGCGGCCCGCAGCCTGCACGACTTTCTGCAGGCCAGGCACGAGGTCGGCGTAGCCGTGGTCGGCGCCGAACATCGTGTCCAGCCGCTCGCGCACCTGCTCCTGCAGCGGCGACACCGGCGGCAGGCCCAGCGTGGCGATGAAGGCGCCGATGAGGCGCGTGCCGGGCAGGTCCACGCCCTCGGCGAACGCGCCACCCAGCACAGCGAAGCCGATGCCGCGGCCGCCCTCCACGAAGCGATCGAGGAAGCCGCGCCGCGCCGCGTCGCCCATCGCGCGGGCCTGGCTCCATTGCGGCACGTCCGGGTGGCGCAGCGCCAGCCGCGCGGCGGCCTTGTCGAGGTAGTCGAAGCTGCTGAAAAAGGCGAGGTAGTTGCCGGGGTGCTGCCCGTACTGCGTGGCGAGCACGTCCACCAGCGCATCGAGCGAGGCCTCGCGGTGTTCCCAACGCGTCGACAGATTGGCCACCTGCACGGTCAGGTGCTCGGGCGGGAAGGGTGCGGGCACGTCGATCCAGGCGGTGTCGTCGGGCAGGCCCAGCAGGTGGCGCGGGTAGTCCGGCGGGCCCAGCGTCGCGGAGAACAGTGTGACGCTGTGACAGCCCTCGAAGCGTTCCTTCAGGAAGTGGCCGGGCACGATGTTGCGCACGGAGAGCCGCACGTCGGTGCTGCCCTCGTCTTCGTCCTCCAGCAGCGAGAGGTTGGCTGGCGCATCCATCGCTGGCCGCGTGGCCGCGCTGCGCTGCAGGTCGCACAGCGAGTGCGTGTCCAGCCGGTCCAGCAGGCGCTGCAGGTTGAAGGACTCGAAATAGAACTCCAGCATCGGCCCCACTTCGAGCGGGTGGTTCTGCACATACTCGCCCAAGGCGACGTTGACGCGCTGCAGCGCCTCGCCCAGCGCCTCGGGCACGGCCGGCAGCGGCTGGTAGTCGGCGGCCTGGGCCTGGCCCAGCGTGGCCAGCTCTTTGGCCAGGCCCCGCAGCGGCGCGCGCAGGCTGACCGGCGCTTCGGCAATGGCCGCGCGCACGCGCTCCAGGCTCAGGCTGGTGCTGTACATGTCGCGGGCGCGGTCGATGAGGTTGTGCGCCTCGTCCACCAGCAGTGCCAGCTTCCAGCCCTGGGCTTGGGCCAGGCCGTAGAGCTGGCCGTGGGGGTCGAAGGCGTGGTGCACGTCGCCCACCACCACGTCCGCCCAGCGCAGCAGTTCCTGGCCGAGGTAGTAGGGGCAAACGTCGTGTCTGAGCGCAACGCGGCGCTGGGTCGGCGCGTCCAGCCAGCCTGCCTGCACGGCCTCGGCGCGGGCAGCAGGCAGCCGGTCGTAGAAGTCGTGCGCCAGCGGGCAGGCGTCGCCGTGGCAGGCCTTGGTGGGGTGCTCGCAGGCCTGCTCCTTGGCCACCAGCGTCAGCACGCGCAGCGCCTTCGTCGGTGCGGCCTCGCGCAGTGAGTGCAAGGCCTCCAGCGCAGTGAGGCGGCCGGTGCCCTTGCAGGTCATGTAGCCGATCTTGTCTAGCCGCTGCCCGGGCATGGCGCGCAGCAGCGGGTAGAGCGTGCCCAGCGTCTTGCCGATGCCGGTGGGCGCTTGCGCCAGCAGGTGGCGGCCGTGGGCGGCGACGCGGTAGACGGCTTCGGCCAGCAGGCGCTGGCCCGGGCGCAGCTCGCGCAAGGGGAAGGGCAGCGTGCTCAAGTCCGTATTGCGCGCGCTGCGGTGAGCGGCCTCTTGCGCGGCCCAGGCCTCGAACTGCGCACAGCGCGCCTCGAACGCGGCCTGCAGCGCGGCGGCGTTGACCTTCTCGCGTATCACCGTCTCGTGCTGCGTGTCGGCGTCCACGTAGACCAGGGCCAGCTCCAGCTCGGCCAGGCCGCGGTCGGCGGCGATCAGCGCGCCATAGGTTTCCAGCTGGGCCCAGTGCAGCGCGCGGCGGTTCTCGGGGATCAGCTCGACCGGGCCGCGGATGGTCTTGATCTCCTCCAGCCGGTTCACGTCCGCCTCATAGCCATCGGCCCGGCCGCGCACGCGCAGGTTGCCGTGCACGGCTTCCAGAGGCAACTCGATCTCGTAACCCGGCGAGCGGCGCGCCAGCACGGCCAGCTGGACGGCCTGGCCCTCCAGCGCGGTGGCCGAGGGCGTGAAGCGGCGGTCCAGGCTGCCGCGCTTGGCGGTGAACTCGCACAGGCTGCGGACCGAGACGGTGTAGGTCCAGGCGCTCAAAACAAGCTCAGGTTGTCGGGCGCAGGCATTGTCTCGGCGCGGGCCGCTGCCGGTGCCGCCAGCGCCTCGCTGGCATGCACGAGGTTGCCGATGCGCACGCCCATCAGCCGCAGCCGCTTGTCGAACTTGACGCGCTTGAGGCACAGGCCCACGGCGTGGCGGATGTCGGCGGCGCTGGTGATGGGGGCCTTCAGCGTCTGGTCGCGCGTGACGGTCACAAAGCCCTCGAAGCGCAGCTTGATGCCCACCGTCTTGCCGGCGTAGCGCTTGCGGGCGAGGTCGCGCGACAAGCTCTCGCACAGCTCGTCCATGATGCCGCCGAGCAGGGCACGGTCATGCACGGCGTGCAGGTCGCGCTCGAAGGTGGTCTCGCGGCTGATGGACACGGGCTCGCTGTGCGTGACGACGGGGCGGCTGTCGCGCCCGTGCGAGGCGGCGTGCAGCCACTGGCCGTAGCTCTCGCCGAACTGCGCGACGAGCCAGGCGGGGTCGGCGGCGGCGATGTCGCCCACCGTCTCCAGCCCCAGCTTGACGAGCTTGTCGCTGGCCTTGGGCCCGATGCCGTTGATCTTGCGCACGGCCAGTGGCCAGATGCGGGCCGGGATGTCCTCCAGCGTCAGCACGCTGATGCCGTCGGGCTTGTCCAGCTCGCTGGCGATCTTTGACAGCAGCTTGTTGGGCGTGACGCCGATGGAGCAGGTCAGGCCGGTCGCGCGGCCGACCGAGTTCTTGATCTCGCGCGCCACCGCCTTGGCGCCGCCCAGCGGGTCGTGGCCGACCGCGTCACGCACGCCGGGCACGTCGCTCAGGTCGATGTAGATCTCGTCGATGCCGCGGTCCTCGATGACCGGCGCGACCTCGGCCACGGCCGCCTTGAAGAGCCGCGAATACTTTCGGTAGGCCTCGAAGTCGGCCGGCAGCAAGATGGCGTCCGGCGCGCGCAGGGCGGCTTTCATCAAGCCCATGGCCGAGAACACGCCGAGGTCGCGGGCGGCATAGGTGCTGGTCGTGACGACGCCGCGCCCGGTGTAGTGGCGCAGCCGCGCGTACTGCCAGCTGCCGTCGTCCAGCTGCCGTGGCGCATCCGCCCGCCGCCCGCCAATGACGACCGCCTCGCCCTTGAGCTGCGGATAACGCAGCAGCTCGACGGATGCGTAGAAGGCATCCATGTCGAGGTGGGCGATCCAGCGGGGTGGCTGCTGCATGGGGTCGAGATTGTCGGCGGGGGTGCTGACACGGAGGGGCAGCAGGCTGCTCAGGATCAACGGTCATAAATGATCGAAACGTGCCGGCGATTGGCCGGCCAGCCCGTGGTGGCAAGGGTTTCCATGGTGTCGGGGTAGTTGCCACCTTCAAACGTGGGAGGTGTGTCGCGGAAATCGGGGACGGTCTGTCTTACTGGAGCTGACGCCAACCTGTCTGCGTTGTGGCACGGCTTATGCACCAGTCGATTGCTCGGTGCCCAGCAGCTGATGGCGAGGCCCATAGGCACCGGCAACCAAAGCCACAACAGGAGACATAAATGATCAAGAAGATGTTTGCGCTAGCGGCGTTCGCGGCCATGGCGCCGTTCACGGCGAATGCTGCGCTGACGACGCTGACGGTGGCGGACGGCTGGCCTCCCGTCGGCAGTTCCGGCCTGGGCGCCGTGCTGTTCAATGCGGTGGAAGACAACGGCGTCAAGGTCGCCATGGGCGCCCACGCCTACAAGAACAGCGCCTACCTGCCGAACGACGGCGAGCGCAATTTCTACGCGCAGAACGGCGTCTACGCGCCCGACGGCAAGAACTACGCGAACTGGAGTTTCGACTTCGTCTACGACATCCGCAGCTGCCAGGGCTGCAAGGTCTGGCTGGGCATCGACACCGACAGCAGCGCCGGCGTCAGCTACACCGACATCGACCTGCTCTCCTTCGGCCTGCCGACGATGCTGGCGGAGTCGTGGAACCTGGAGATGTCCTTCCTGACGACGCCGGGCTTCAACTTCAACCCCTACATGCCCAGTTCGACGGACTTCCGCCTGTTCGTGACCAGCGCCACCGGTGCGACGCTGGCTTCTACCGACATCACGGTCCACGTGCCCGAGCCGGCGTCGATGGCGCTTGTCGGCGTCGCGTTGGCCGGCCTGGGCCTGGCGCGCCGCCGCCGCAGTTGACGCTGCGTGCGCAAACAACGAGCGGCCTGCGGGCCGCTTTTTCATGGGCGCGTGATGGCGACTCGGCACAATCGACGGCCATGCCCGAAGCGACCTTGCCCTCCCATGCGACCTTGGGTCGCCGCCTGTTGCTCGCGCTGGCGGCGCTGCTGCTCGCCGCCTGCGCCGGCTCGCCGCTGAACCCGCCGCGCAACAAGCCCGCCGTGGCCGAGCCCGTACGGCGCGTGCCCGGTGCGCTGGACAGCGACACCTTCGTCGCGCTGAGCTTTTCCGGTGGCGGCCTGCGGGCGGCTGCCTTCGCGCAAGGTGTGCTGGAGGGCTTGAAGGATCAGCCGTCCGCGCGCGACCGCAGCTTGCTGGACGAGGTGAGCTTCATCACCAGCGTGTCCGGCGGCTCGCTGACGGCGGCCTATTTCGGCCTGCATGGGCCCGCTGGCATGGGCGAGTTCCGCAACAAGGTGCTGCAGCGCGACGGTGAAGCCGGCCTGCGCTTCAGCCTGCTCAACCCGACCAACCTGATGCGGCTGTTTGCTGGCGGGCTCAACGACCGCAGCAACCTGAACGACTGGCTGGACCGCGATGTCTTCCGTGGCGCGACCTTTGCCGATCTGTTCCGCCGCCAGCGCCCGGTCGTCTGGATCAACGCCAGCAACACCCAGTACCGGCTGGCCTTTGCCTTCCACGAGCGCGCCTTCGATGCGATCTGCAGCGACCTGGCGAGCTTCCCGGTGTCCGAGGCGGTGGCGGCGTCCATGGCCGTGCCGCTGTTCTTCGCGCCCGTCGTGCTGGAGAAGTTCCCCGAGGCCTGCCCCACTCCGCTGCCGGCGGCCGCGCCGCCACGGGACATGGTCCGCGATGACCAGTACCGCCTGCGCCTGGCCCTGCAGCGCGCGCTCAGGGACTTTCGCGACCCCAAGGCCGGCCGCTACCTGAAGCTGGTGGATGGCGGCGTGACGGACAACCTTGGCCTCGTCAGCATCCTGCAAAGCCGCGTGTTGCTGAACACGCCCTATGGCCCGATCAGTGAGCGGGACGCTGTGTCGATGCGGCGCACGCTGTTCATCGTCGTCGACGCCGGCCAGGGCCCCAGCGGCGACTGGGGCCGCGAGGTGGCAGGGCCTTCCGGCCTGGACATCGCCACCGCTGCGGTCGACACGGCCATCGAAAGCACGATGCGCATGAGCTACGCCTACTTCGTGCCCATGGTGCGCAACTGGGAGCGCGACATCGTCACCTACCGCTGCTCGCTGCCGGACGACCGCAAGGCGGCGCTGGTGGCGCTGAACCCGGACTGGCGCTGCGAAGACATCCATTTCGACGTGACGCAGATCAGCTTCGCCGACCTGCCCGAAGCGGAAGAGGCAGCACTCAACGCCATCCCGACCCGGCTCAAGCTGCCGGCCGAACAGATCGACCAGCTCGTCGCCGCCGCGCGTCGCGCGGTGGCGGCGGATGCGGTGGTCAGGCGTTTTGCGGCGAAGGTGCAGCGCGGCGAGTAGGGCCTGCCCTCACCACAGGCCGTGCACCTGCGGCGCGATGCGGCGCTGGTAGAGGTCGGCCAGCGCGTCCATCAACGGCGCGGGCAGGGCGGCGATGTCGGCGGCGCTGACGTTCTCGTCCACCTGAGCCGGCGTGCGGCCACCGGGGATGGCGGTCGTGACGGCTTCGTGCATCAAGATCCAGCGCAGCGCGAGGCGGGCCATGCTGACGCCCTCGGGCAGCAGCTTGCGCAGTTCCTCGACGGCGGCCAGGCCTTGCTCGAAGTCCACGCCCGAGAAGGTCTCGCCCTTGTCGAAGGCCTCGCCCTGGCGGTTGAAGCCGCGGTGGTCGTCGGCGGCGAACTTGCTGTCGCGCGTGAACTTGCCACTGAGCATGCCGCTGGACAGCGGCAGCCGCGCCAGCACGCCCACCTGGGCCGCTTGCGCCGCCGGCAGGAAGACTTCGGCCGGCCGCTGGCGGAACAGGTTGAAGATGATCTGCACGGACTGCACGCCGGGGAACTTCAGCGCTGCCAGGGCTTCGTCGATGCGCTCGACGCTGACGCCGTAGTGGCGCAGCTTGCCTTCCTTCACCAGGTCGTCCAGCGCGCCGAAGACTTCGGGCATCGTGTAGACGGCGCTGGGCGGGCAATGCAGTTGCAGCAGCTCGATGGCGTCGGTGTCGAGGTTCTGCAGGCTGCGCTCGATGAAGGGGCGCAGGTTCAGGTAGCCCTCGGCCACATGCGGGTTCAGGCGCCGGCCGGCCTTGGTGGCGACATGGAAGGCGTCGCTCGGGCGCTCGCGCTTCAGGCGGGCGAGCAGGCGCTCGCTGTGGCCGTCGCCGTAGACGTCGGCCGTGTCGAAGAAGTTCACGCCACGGTCCAGCGCGTGGTGCAGCGCGGCCATCGCTGCCGTGTCGTCGGTGTCGCCCCAGGTGCCGCCAATGGCCCAGGCGCCGAAGCCGATCGAGGAGATGTTCAGGCCGGTGCGGCCGAGGGGGCGATAGATCATGTGCGGTCCCAAAAAGAAAACCGCGCGCCGGCAGGGCGTGCGGTCTTTAAATGTTAGCGCGAACAACAGGCCCTTGCGGGCCTGGGGCCTAGAGGACTTCCGAAGCGAAATCCGCCAGCCGCGAGCGCTCGCCGCGTGCCAGCGTCACATGGCCGCTGTGCGCCCAGCCCTTGAAGCGGTCGACGGCGAAGGTCAGGCCCGAACTGCCCTCGGTGAGGTAGGGCGTGTCGATCTGCGCCAGGTTGCCCAGGCAGACGATCTTGGTGCCCGGGCCGGCGCGCGTGATCAACGTCTTCATCTGCTTGGGCGTCAGGTTCTGGGCCTCGTCGATGATGACGAACTTGTTCAGGAAGGTCCGCCCGCGCATGAAGTTCAGGCTCTTGATCTTGATCTTGCTGCGCACCAGGTCCTGGGTGGCCGCGCGGCCCCACTCGCCGGCGGACGAGCCGCCCTTGGCCAGCACTTCGAGGTTGTCGTCCAGGGCGCCCATCCAGGGGCCCATCTTTTCTTCCTCGGTGCCCGGCAGGAAGCCAATGTCCTCGCCCACCGGCACCGTCACGCGGGTGACGATGATCTCGCTGTAGCGGCGGTCATCGAACACCTGCGCCAGCGCGGCGGCCAGCGTCATCAGCGTCTTGCCGGTGCCTGCGGTGCCGGTCAGCGTGATGAAGTCGCACTCCGGGTCCATCAGCAGGTTGAGCGCGAAGTTCTGCTCGCGGTTGCGTGAGGTCACGCCCCAGACGGAATGCTTCTGGTTGCCGTAGTCCTTCAGCGTGCGCAGCACCGCCGTCTTGCCGGTGATCTCGGTGACCTTGGCATACAGCGGCGTCGCGCCCGGCGCCTCCAGGTAGACCAGCTCGTTGATCAGCAGCGTGGGTACCAGCGGGCCGCTGATGCGGTAGAAGGTCGTGCCGCCTTGCTGCCAGCTCTCCATGGTCTTGCCATGGCGCTCCCAGAAGTCCGACGGCAACGCCTGCACGCCGGTGTAGAGCAGGTCCGAATCTTCCAGCGTCTTGTCGTTGCGGTAGTCCTCGGCCGGCAGACCCAACGCGCGGGCCTTGATGCGCATGTTGATGTCCTTGGACACCAGCACCACTTCGCGGCCCGGGTGGCGGTTCTTCAGTGCCTGGACGACGCCGAGGATCTGGTTGTCCGCCTTGCCCTGCGGCAGGCCCTGGGGCAGCGGCGTGTCGATCAGCTCGGTCTGGAAGAACAGCTTGCCCTCGGCCTCGCGGTGGCCGGTGCCGGCCAGCGACAAGCCCTTGGACATTTCCTCGATGCCGCTGGTCTTCAGGCTGGCCGCGAGCTGGTCCAGTTCACGGCTGACCTGACGCACGTTGCGGGCGACCTCGGTCATGCCCTTCTTGTGCCCGTCCAGCTCTTCCAGCGTGATCATGGGCAGGAAGACGTCGTGCTCCTCGAAGCGGAACAGCGACATCGGGTCGTGCATCAGCACGTTCGTGTCCAGCACGAAGAGCTTGGCCGCCTCGGCCGGCTTGCGTGTGCGTTTGGGCGCGGCGGTCTTGGCAGGCGCCTTGCTCGCCGACTTGGTCGGCAGCGCCGATTTGGCGGCGGGGCTGGAGGCGGGGGTGGGGAGGCGCAGCACTTCGGCTGTCGGCGCCGCAGCCGGCGCGGAGGCCGGCGCAACGACGGGCGCGATGTGCGGCCGGTCGGCGCGCGGTTTGCTGGGGGTCAGATCGGCCGAGTAAGCAGTGGCATCGAGGCGGCTGGCGCGTTGTGCAGGAGGCTTAGGCAGTGGCATGTACGGCGGAGTGACGACAGGTGGACCCCCTGCGATCCAGGCTCCAGAAAGCAAAAAGCCGCACAGGATGAGTGCGGCTTTGCAGTCTGAGACAAGGTTTCGGCCCGGGGCATGCGCTGATTATGCACATCCTGCGGGCACCCGCCGTGTCAGAGAACAACGCTGGTCAGGCAGCTTCCTTCTTCAGGCCCTTGACCGCCTTCAGCACCTCATCGACATGGCCGGCGACCTTGATGCCGCGCCATTCGCCCACCAGGATGCCGTTTGGCGCGATCAGGAAGGTCGAGCGCTCGATGCCCTTGACCTTCTTGCCGTACATGATCTTGTTCTTGACCACGCCGAACATATGGCAGAGCTTTTCTTCGGTGTCGGCGATCAGTTCGAACGGCAGTTCCAGCGCCTGCTTGAACTTGTCATGCGAGGCCATGTTGTCGCGCGAGACGCCGAACACGATGGCGCCGGCCTTCACGAAGTCCTTGTGGCGATCACGGAATTGCATCGCCTCGGTGGTACAACCGGGTGTGTTGTCTTTCGGGTAGAAATACAGCACGACCGACTTGCCCAGGAAGGCGTTGGCGGTGAACTTCACGCCGCCGGTGGCTTGAGCCTCAATTTCCGGCAGGGGTTTGTTGAGCGCAGGCGTCATTGGGGGGTGCGGCAAGTTGGGCTTGCGGGGTCTCCGGGTCGTGACTGCTGCGTGTGCAGCAATTCACGCGGGCGCCCGCATGCAATAGCCAGCAATTATAGGGCCTTGTCCTACCCAGGGGTCGGGCAGCTTATCCCTCGATCAGCAGCGCCGCCAGCACATTGCGGCCTTCGCTGGCCAGCACGTTGTAAGTGCGGCATGCCGCCGCCAGGTCCATGACCTCGAAACCGATGCGCGCTTCCACCAGCCCGCGCCACAAGGCCGGGCTCGGAAAGCGTAGCTTCGCACCGCTGCCGAAGACGACCAGCTCCGGGTTCAGTGCCTTGATCGCTTCGAAATGCGAGGCTTGAAGTTCTTCGAAGCGCGAAGGCGCCCAGGCGGCCACGTCGCCCCTCCAGGGCACGAGCACGCTGGCCGTGTGGGGCCGGCCGTTGACCCAGACGCCACTGGCGTCGTGGCGTGAAATGCTGTTGCCGCCTTGCGGCTCGTCGAGCTGGAACTTCATCGGGGCGCGAGTGTCGCCCAGAACGCGTTGGGCATGCTCGGCCCTTTAAACTTCGGGGTTCCCCTGTACCGCAGCGAATGCTGCTTCCGGAGCCCCTTTTGAAGCCCATCGCCAAGTCCAGCAAGCTCGCCAGCGTCAGCTATGACATCCGCGGCCCCGTGCTGGACAAGGCGCGGCAGATGGAGGAGGACGGCCACAAGATCATCAAGCTGAACATCGGCAACACGGCGGTATTCGGGCTGACGCCGCCGGACGAGATCGTGCAGGACATGATCCGCAACCTTGGCGACGCCGGCGGCTACACCGACAGCAAGGGCCTGTTCGCACCGCGCAAGGCGGTGGTGCACTACACGCAGCAAAAGGGCGTCAAGGGCGTGACGGTGGATGACGTCTACCTGGGCAACGGCGCGTCCGAGCTGATCCAGATGTCGATCAATGCGCTGGTCAACGACGGCGACGAGATCCTGATCCCTGCGCCGGACTTCCCGCTCTACACGGCCGTCGTCGGCCTGTCCGGCGGCCGCCCGGTGCACTACCTGTGCGACGAGGGCGCCGGTTGGCTGCCCGACCTGGCCGACATCGAGTCCAAGATCAGCCCGCGCACGCGCGGCATCATGGTCTGCAACCCGAACAACCCGACCGGCGCGCTGTACCCGACGGACCTGCTGCTGGGCATCATCGAACTTGCCCGCCGCCACCAGTTGGTCGTCTTCGCCGACGAGATCTATGACAAGACGCTGTACGACGGCCACACGCACACCAGCATGGCGTCGCTGGCCGACGACGTGCTGTTCATCACGTTCAACGGCCTATCCAAGAACTACCGAGCCTGCGGCTATCGCGCCGGCTGGATGGTGGTCAGCGGCGAGAAGCGCCATGCCCGCGACTACATCGAGGGGCTGAACATGCTGGCGTCCCTGCGCCTGTGCTCCAACACGCCGGGCCAGCTCGCCATCCAGACGGCATTGGGTGGCTACCAGAGCATTGACGACCTGGTGGCGCCCACCGGTCGACTGTGCCGCCAGCGCGACCTAGCCTATGAGCTGCTGACGCAGATTCCGGGCGTCAGCGTCGTCAAGCCCAAAGCCGCGCTCTACATGTTCCCGCGCCTGGACCCCAAGATCTATCCGGTCGCCGACGATCAGGACTTCGCCTACCAGTTGCTGGCCGAGGAGAAGGTGCTGATCGTTCAGGGCACTGGCTTCAACTGGCCCGCGCACGACCATTTCCGCCTCGTCTTCCTTCCCAACGTGGATGACCTGCGCGAGGCCATCGGCCGCATCGAACGATTTCTGGCTGGCTATCGCCGGCGTTATTCCTGAGAGCCCTGCAATGAAAGCGATCCAAGTTGGCCTCATCGGCCTCGGCACCGTCGGTGCCGGCACCTTCAACGTGCTGCAGCGCAACCAGGCCGAGATTCGCGGCCGCGCCGGGCGAGGCATCGAGATCGCGATGGTCGCTGCCCGCAATGCCGAGCGCGCCAAGGCCTACCAGGCCGTCGTCGGTGACGGCGTGCCCTGCACGGGCGATGCGCAGGAGCTGGTGAACAACCCGGCCATCGACATCGTCGTCGAGCTGATCGGCGGCATTGAGCCGGCGCGCACGCTGGTGCTGCAGGCGATTGCCAACGGCAAGCATGTCGTGACCGCGAACAAGGCGCTGCTGGCGCTGCACGGCACGGAGATCTTCGAAGCGGCGCGCGAGAAGGGCGTCGTCGTTGCGTTTGAAGCGGCCGTGGCCGGCGGCATTCCCATCATCAAAGCGCTGCGCGAAGGCCTGACGGCCAATCGCATCGAGTGGATCGCCGGCATCATCAACGGCACGACCAACTTCATCCTGTCGGAGATGCGCAGCAAGGGCCTGGACTTCGCCACCGTGCTGAAGGAGGCCCAGCGCCTGGGCTATGCCGAGAGCGACCCGACCTTCGACATCGAAGGCGTGGACGCCGCCCACAAGCTGACCATCATGAGCGCCATCGCCTTCGGCGTTCCGGTGCAGTTCGACAAGGCCCATGTGGAAGGCATCAGCAGCCTGCAGGCGACGGACATCAAGTACGCCGAGCAACTGGGCTACCGCATCAAGCTGCTGGGTATCACGCGTCGTCGTGACAACGGCATCGAGTTGCGCGTGCACCCGACGCTGATCCCGGCGACCCGGCTGATCGCCAACGTCGAAGGCGCGATGAACGCCGTCGTCGTGCAGGCCGATGCCGTCGGCACGACGCTGTACTACGGCAAGGGCGCCGGCGCCGAGCCGACCGCCTCGGCCGTTGTCGCCGACCTGGTGGACGTGACCCGCCTGCACACCGCCGACCCCGATCACCGCGTGCCCCACCTGGCCTTCCAGCCCGATGCGATGAGCGACACGCCGGTGCTGACCATGGCCGATGTGCAGACCGCCTTCTACCTGCGCCTGGTCGTGGCCGACCAGGCTGGCGTGCTGTCGCGCATCACCACCATCCTGGCCGAGCACGACATTTCCATCGACGCCGTGCTGCAACGCGAGTCCGCCGAGGGCGAGCGTCAGACCGACCTCATCATCCTGACGCACGACACCGCCGAAGGCCGCATGAACGAGGCGCTGGCCAAGATGCAGAGCCTGCCGACCGTGCTGGCGCCCATCGTCCGCATCCGCAAGGAAGAACTCGCGTGAAGTACATCAGCACCCGCGGCGATCAGACCGAGCGCGGCTTCTCGGACATCCTGCTCGAAGGCCTGGCGCCGGACGGCGGCCTCTACCTGCCCAAGACCTACCCGCGCGTCGATGCGGCGACGCTGACGCGCTGGCGTGGCCTTGCCTATGCGGACCTGGCCTTCGAGATCCTGACGCTCTACATTGACGACATCCCGGCCGACGACCTGCATGCCATCACGCGCAAGGTCTACACGGCCGAAGTCTTCGGCACGGACGCCATCACGCCGCTGACCTGGCTGGGCGACCACATCGCGCTGGAAGGCCTGTCCAACGGCCCGACGCTGGCCTTCAAGGACATGGCGATGCAACTGCTCGGCGCCCTGTTCGAGTACGAACTGGCCCGTCGTGGCGAGACACTGAACATCCTGGGCGCGACCTCGGGCGACACCGGCAGCGCCGCCGAGTACGCGATGCGCGGCAAGAAGGGCGTCAACGTCTTCATGCTCAGCCCGCACGGCCGCATGAGCCCCTTCCAGCAGGCGCAGATGTTCAGCCTGCAGGACGCCAACATCCACAACATTGCCATCGAAGGCGTGTTCGACGACGCGCAGGACATCGTCAAGGCCGTGTCCAACGACCTGGCCTTCAAGCGCGAGCACCGCATTGGCACGGTCAACTCCATCAACTGGGCGCGCCTGCTGGCCCAGGTCGTCTACTACTTCGCCGGCTACTTCCAGGCGACCAAGAGCAACGCCGAGAAGGTCAGCTTCACGGTGCCGTCGGGCAACTTCGGCAACGTCTGCGCCGGCCATGTCGCGCGCCAGATGGGCCTGCCCATCGCCAGGCTGGTCGTCGCGACGAACGAGAACGACGTGCTGGACGAGTTCTTCCGCACCGGCACCTACCGCGTGCGCGGCAGCGCCGACACGCACGAGACCTCCAGCCCGTCGATGGACATCTCCAAGGCCAGCAACTTCGAGCGCTTCGTGTTCGACCTGTTGGGCCGCGACGGCGCGCGTGTGAAGCAGCACTTCAGCGGCAGCCAGTTCGCGCTGACGGCCGGCGAGCACGCCGAGATCGCCAGCTTCGGCTTCAGCTCCGGCCGCAGCACGCATGCCGATCGCATCGCCACCATCCGCCGCTGCCATGCCGAGCACGGCATCGTCATCGACCCGCACACGGCCGACGGCCTCAAGGTGGCGCTGGAGCAGCGCGACCCGGCCGTGACGATGCTGGTGCTGGAGACGGCACTGCCGGCCAAGTTCGCGGCGACCATCCACGAGGCCCTGGGCATAGAGCCGCCGCGGCCTGCAGGCCTGGAAGGCATCGAGGACCTGCCCAAGCGCGTGCAAGTCATGCCCGTCGACGTGGACCAGGTGAAGGCCTACATCCGCAGCCATGTCTGATGGCAAGAAGCCTGGCCTGATCCCGCTCGACGACGCGCTGGCGGCACTGCTGGCGGAGATCGAGCCGCTGGGTGGAGTCGAGACGCTGGCCACCGCTGACGCGCGTGGTCGGGTACTGGCTGCGGACCTTGTGTCGCCGGTGGACGTGCCGCCGGCGGACAACTCGGCGATGGATGGCTACGCATTGCGTGCTGTCGACATGACCTCGTTGCTGCCCGTGACGCAGCGCATCCCCGCCGGCAGCGTGCCCATGCCCTTGGCGCAGGGCGAGGCCGCGCGCATCTTCACCGGCGCGCATGTGCCGCCGGGCGCGGACACGGTCGTCATGCAGGAGTACACCGAGCTGGTGGACGGCCGGCTGCGCGTCACGCAGCCGGTGACCGCCGGCGCCAACGTGCGCCTGCGCGGCGAGGACGTGCGCGCCGGTTCGGTCGTGCTGCCCGCCGGCGCGCGGCTGGACGCCGTGTCGCTGGGCCTCGCCGCCACGGCGGGCGCTGCTCAGCTGACGGTCACCCGCCGACCACGCGTGGCCGTGTTCTCGACCGGCGACGAGCTCGTCATGCCCGGCGAGCCGCTGCCGCCCGGCGCCATCTACAACTCCAACCGCTTCACGCTGCGTGCGCTGCTCGACGGCCTGGGCTGTGAGGTCGTCGACCTGGGCATCGTGCCGGACAACCTCGAAGCCACCCGCGCCGCGCTGCGCGAGGCAGCATCAAAGGCCGACGTCATCCTGACCTCGGGCGGCGTGTCCGTCGGCGAGGAAGACCACCTGCGCCCCGCCGTGCAGGCCGAGGGCAAGCTGGACCTGTGGGCCATCGCCATCAAGCCCGGCAAGCCCTTCGCGTATGGCCGTGTTGGCGACGCGCACTTCATTGGCCTGCCCGGCAACCCCGTGTCCAGCCTCGTCACTTTCCTCGTCCTCGTGCGGCCTGCGCTGCTGAAGCTGCAAGGCGCCGCGCGCCTCACGCCACGCGGCTACCGGCTGGTGGCCGGCTTCGACTGGCCCAAGCCCGACAAGCGCCGCGAGTTCCTGCGTGTGCGGCTGGACGACGAGGGCGGCTTGGCCATGTTCTCCAACCAGAGCAGCGGCGTGCTGACCTCGGCCTTCTGGGCCGACGGCCTGCTCGACAACCCGTCGGGTCAGGCCTTCAAGGCGGGAGACACGGTGCGCTTCATCCCGTTCGCGGAGCTGCTGGCGTGATCACGGTCAAGCTCCGATTCTTTGCATCGTTGCGGGAAAAACTGGGCGACGGCGAATCGCTGGCCTTGCCCGAAGGCAGCAGCGTGGCCTCGGCGCGTGAGGCCTTGCTGGCGCGCGGTGGCTTGCATGCCGAGGCCTTGGCCTCCAGCCGCACCGTGCGCGCGGCGCTGAACCAGAAGATGTGCGCCGAATCGGCGCTGCTGTCGGACGGCGACGAACTGGCCTTCTTCCCTCCCGTCACAGGCGGCTGAGTGCAAGGCCTGCACATCACGGCCGACCTGCGCGGCGTGGACCCGGCGCTGCCGCTGATGCGCGATGCCGAGGCCCTGGCGGCCCGGTGCCGCGAGGCGGTGCGGCTGTCGGGCCTCAGCGGCGTGGCCGAACTCTTCCATCGCTTCGGCGCCGCCGACGAGCAGAACGGCATCACCGGCGTCGTGCTGCTTGCCGAATCCCACCTGGCCATCCACACCTGGCCCGAGCTGGGTGGCGTGACGCTGGATGTCTACGTCTGCAACTACGGCGCGGACAACAGCGCCAAGGCCGAGACGCTGATGGCCGCGTTGATCGCCGCCTTCGCGCCGGCCGCAGTGAACCGTCAGAGCCTCAGCCGCGCCGCTGCCTCGACCCCGGCCGTGTAGGCCTCCTCGAACACCGAGTACCCCGCCAGGTCCGAGTGCGCAAAGACCACGCGGCCGCGCGCTTCGTTCAGCGCCGCCAGCGCCGCCGAGCCGCGCAGCCCCGGCGTCGGGATGCTCATCGCATGGCCGAAGCGACACAGGTCGATGCGCTCCAGCTTGCCCGGCAGGTCGGGGTGGGTCTGCGCCAGCTCGTCGGTGACCAGGCGCGCCCAGTGCCCCCAGGGCTGCTTCAGCAACTCCCCGCGCTGGGCGGCGGGCAGCGCGAAGTAGGCCGTCAGCAGCGGTGGCCGGGGCAGCGGGTCCAGCGACTGGTGGCGGGCATCGACATAGCCCAGCGCCGTGGTGCCGTAGCGCACGTTGTCCCAGGCCGGTGGCGCGCCAGGGCGGATGAGCAGGGGCTCGCGCAGCGCCAGGTTGGCGGTCAGCCAGGGGGCATAACTCAGCTGTCTGGCGGCGCTTTGCAAGGCGTCGGGCGGCGTGGCCAGCAGGCGGGCACTGACGAACAGCGGCGTGGCCAGCACGACGGCGCGGGCTCGCCAGCGCTCGGGGGCGCCTGTGGCTTCGTTCCAGGCCAGCAACTCGACGCCGTGCTTGCCCTCCGTCACGCGCAGCACGCTGCGGCCCAGGTGGATGCGCTCGCGCAGCGGCGCGGCAATGCGGTCTGACAGCCAGCCGTTGCCCTCGGCCCAGGTCAGCACGGGCTCGCGCTCGGCGGTCTCGTCGCCCGGCGCGTGGAAGCCATGGCGGCTGGCGAAATAGTGCAGGCCGGCCCAGGCAGACACGCCGTTGGCGCTGGCGCCGAAGTCGTCGCGGCAGCAGTAGTCGAGGTACCAGCGCAGGCGGGTGTTGGTCAGCGCATTCGCGTCCAGCCAATTGGCAAACGTCTGGGCGTCCAGCACGGCGTGGCCGGCCGTCCAGCGGGCGCGGCGCGTGGGCATGGCGAAGCCCAAATCGCGCTGGGCCTGGGCGACCAGCGCCGAAAAGCGCCGGTACTCGTCGCTCGCGGCGGGCGATTCGGCGGGCGGCAGCAGGCCCTCATGCCATTCGCCATCGATGAACAGGCGCTCCTGGGGGCTGTGGCAGAGATGGCGCTCATCCCACTCGGTGCGGCCCAGTACCTGGCGGGACAGGCCCAATTCGGCGAGCAGTTGCGAGACCTCGCGGGCCTCCGCACCGGGCACCGGCAGGTAGTGGGCGCCGAGCGGGCAGGGCGAGCCGGCCAGCACATGGCTGCGGCTGTTGCCGCCGGCCTGATCTTCCAGGTCGAGCAGCGCGATGTCGTCGACGCCGCGCCGAGTCAGTGCCCGCGCGCAGGCCAGCCCGGCGATGCCGGCGCCGACGATGAGGAGGCCGGTCTGTCGCAATGGCCCATCGGCCTTGGGCAGCTCACCGCGTAGCCGGTGCCCGCGCTCGGGGTGTGTGCCGACCCAGCCGCCTTGCAAGGCTGGCGCGTCCGGGGTGCAGCCGGTGGCGGCCAGGCCAGCCAGCAGCAGCTCGCGCCGCCTCAATGTGCCGCTCCCCATTCCTCTTCAAAGGTCTGCACCAGCACCTGGTTGGACAGGCGGTTCACCTCAGCCGGCACCCGCGCCATGTCGGGCGGGAACTGCAGCATGCCCGGCATGCCCTCGGGGGTCAGGAAGCGCAGCCCGGGCGGCAATTGCGTTGGCAGCCGGAACGGCCGGCGAGATGCCAGGACGAAGCCCCATTCGCCGAAGCTCGGCACATGCGCGTGGTAGGGCGTGGCGGTCAGCCCGGTGGACTCGATGGTCGTAACGACGGTCCAGAAGCTGCGCCGCGCGATCAGCGGCGATGTGGTCTGCACGACGGCATAGCCGCCGGCGCTCAGGTGCTGGTCGACCGACTCGTAGAAGCTGGCCGTGTAGAGCTTGCCCAGCGCGAAGTTGGAGGGGTCGGGGAAGTCGATGACGATGACGTCGAAGACTTCCGTCTGCTGCTCCAGCCAGCCGAAGGCATCGGCGTTGACGATGCGCAGCTTGGGTGAGCGCAGCGCATGGCCGTTCAGCGCGGCGAGCTTCGGCGAGTCGCGGAACAGCGCCGTCATCTGCGGGTCCAGTTCGACCAGCGTCACCTGCTCCACGCTGGCGTGGCGCAACACCTCGCGCACGGCCATGCCGTCGCCGCCGCCCAGCACCAGCACGCGTTTGGGGGCACCGTGGGCCGCCATCGCCGGCTGCACGAGGGACTCGTGATAGCGGTACTCGTCCTTGGAATGGAACTGCAGGTTGCCGTTCAGGAACAGCCGCGTGCCTGCGCCGCCGTCGGTGACGACGATGCGCTGGTAGTCGCTGCTCTGCTTGAAGACGATGTGCTCGCCGTAGAAGCGGTCCTCGGCCCAGGTCGTCACCTGCTCGGCGCTGAACAGGGCGCCCAGCAGCAGCACGGCCGACAGCGCGCAGGCCACCGCCATCGCGCCAAAGGCGCGCAGCTCGGCGCGGAACAGCCACAGCGCCCAGATCGCCACGGCGATGTTCAGCAGCCCGAAGGCGACGCCGGTGCGCACCAGGCCCAGATGCGGCACAAGCACGAGCGGGAAGGCCAGCGCGACGAGCAACGCGCCGAGGTAGTCGAAGGTCAGCACCTGCGAGACCAGGTCTTTCAAGCCGTAGCGCGCGCTGAAGTGGCGCTTCAGGATGCGCATGACCAGCGGGATCTCCAGCCCCACCAGCGTGCCGACCAGCAGCACCAGTGCGTAGAGCAGCACGCGAAAGCCGGTCGCCTCGCCCGGCGGCAGCAGGCTGTGCACGATGAACAGTGCCGCCGGCATCAGCCCGCCGATGACGCCGACCAGCAGCTCCACCTGCAGGAAGACGCCGATCAGCTGCCGCTCGACGAAACGCGACAGCCAGGAGCCCAGGCCCATCGCGAACAGGTAGACGCCGATGACCGTGGAGAACTGCAGCACCGAGTCGCCGAGCAGATAGCTGGCGAGCGCGCCGGCCGCCAGCTCGTAGACCAGGCCGCAGGCGGCGATGACGAAGACGCTGGCGAGCAGCAGCAGCTCGGCCAGGCTGGGGCCGTGCCTGGATGCGGGTGCCTCGCCTAGCGCGGCACCGGCCGATGACGGGGCGGTTTCGACCGGGCCCCGTTCAGCCATGAATCGCCGCAGCGACGATGTTGCCGATGGAGATGCACATCGCGCCGACGACGATGGCCAGGGCCAGGTTCTTGTGCTCGACGATCTCTTCCCACAGCTTGTAGGGGGTGATCTTGTCGACGATGACGAAGCACAGCCAGAAGATGACGACACCGATGACGGCATACATCGTCGTGCCGAGGATGACTTCGGGTTTGAGCCAGTCGAGGGTCATGATGAGCGCTCCTTGTGCGTTCTATTTGTGGCTGCCGCCACCGCTGCTGTAGCCGCCATAGCTGCCGCCACTGGGGATGTAGACGCCGCTGCCGCGCGTGTTGGCGCGGCATTGTCGGTATTCGTTGCTGTTCTCGCCGAAGCTGTTCTTGTACTGCTGGCAGTCGTCGCTGCGGCAACTGCGCAGCATCGAGAACAGCAGCACGATGAGGAACAGGCCGATGACGATATTGCGCAGCAGCGTGCCGCTGGTGTTCTTGAAGGCTGAGGCGTCGCGGCCGAACTGCGCGGCCGGCGCCGTCAGGCCGAAGGCCTTGCGCACGGCGTCGGCAGTCAGCGTCTGGCCGCCGCTCCAGGTGACTTCCGGGCCTTGCTCTTCGCGGCTCAGCAGGTGCTGGCCATCGGCGCTGGCGTAGTCGGTGACGCGCACGAGGTCATGCAGCCGCACCGGCCAATAGAACTCGCCCAGCACATGCGTGGTCTTGGCCTGGTAGGTCCAGCGCTTCTCGTAGGCCCGGCCTTTCCAGTTGAAGCTGTCGCGCGACGAGCTGGGCGCGCCGGTCAGTGTGCGCACCAGGCTCCAGCCTTCGTTGGTGTCGACGAGGAAGGCGAAGCCGGCTAGCCGGTTGAAGAGCAGGTACTCGCGCCAGAAGCTCTGCTCGTCCTCGGCGTCTTCCGGGATGTCGCAGCGCTCCAGGTAGCCGACGACCTGCCAGGCCTGGGCCTTTTCGCCATTCACGGCGAGCGTGCCGGTGCGGCCTAGCGGGATCAGCGGCGGGTTCTCGGGCGACTGCGCGGTGAAGCCCAGCGCCTTGGCATCGCCTTCGGGCAGGTCCACCAGCGCCTGGCACTGCGCGCAGACCATGCTCTTGCTCTGCGAGAGCTTGGGTTCCAGCGGCGAGCCGCAGCTGGGGCAGGCGATGCTGCGACCTTTGAACTTGGCCTCGGCAATGGACTCGCCCTCGGCCGTCGTGCGCAGGCCTTGCAGGGCCAGGTCGGCCAGTTGCACCGCGCGGCCGACGGACCAGACCGGGCTGCCGTCCGCGCGCAGTTCCAGGCTGCCCACCTCGTCCTGGTCATTGCGCAGCTCGATGACGCGGCCGGCCTTGGGCGGGCGCGGCAACTCGCCCTCGGCCGCGCGCAAGGCGGCGTCGACGACGGCGGCCACCTGCCAACGCTGGCCGGCGAGCGTCAGCGGCAGGCCGACCTGGGGTTCTGTCGGCAGTGTCTCGTTGAGCGGCGCTTCCAGGCTGAGGACAAACTGGCCGTTGTCCTCGCTGAGCCAGGCCACGCGCGGGGTGTCGCCGCTGGCGTCGAAGAGCAGATGCCATTCGTTCCAGTTGCCCAGCTCCGAGCCGCGCTGCACGCGGCCGACGACGGCGAAGCCGGCGCCCATCCAGCGGCCGGTGGCGCCGAGCTGCAGCGGCGAGTAGTCCTCGAAGATCTCGGCGCTCTGGCCGATCTGGCTCAGCGTCTCGCCATCACGCAGCAGCGTGCTGCGGCAGAAACCGCAGACGGCGCTGCTTGAGGCCGCGCTGGCGAACTCGACCGGCGCGCCGCAGTTGGGGCAGCTCGCGCGCCAGCGGCGTTGGGTGGCTGGCGTCTGCTCAGCCAAGCTTCTTCAGGAGGTCCGCTTTTTTGGCGGCGAATTCCTCGTCGGTCAGGATGCCCTTGGCCTTGAGGTCGCCGAGCTTCTCCAGCAGCGAGACGATGTCCTCGGGCTTGCTGGCGGCCGGTGCGGGTGCCGCAGTGCCGACGCCGGCCAGTCCCTGGCTCAGCGTCTGCGCCAGCGTCTGGCCCAGCGCCACGCCGGCGCCCAGGCCGATGGCCTCGCCGGCGATGCCGCTGCCGCCACCCGCGCCACCCTTGGCCATCTCCGGCAGGGCCTGCGCCGCCTGGTATTGCATGAACTGGCCCATGTTCTGGCCGATGATGCCCATGCCGATGCGTTGGTCGAGGATCTTCTGCAGCTCCTCGGGCAGGGACACGTTCTGCATCGTCACCGACAGCAGCTCCAGCCCCAGGCCGGCGAAGGCGGGCGCGGTGGCTTCCTTGAGCGCGGCGGCGAACTCGATCTGGTTGGCGGCGAGGTCCAGGAAGGGCGTGCCGCTGCTGGCCACGGCGTCGCTGATGTGCTGCAACATCACGCCGCGCAGCTGGCCGTCCAGCTCCTGCACCGTGTAGCGCTCGCGCGTGCCGGAGATCTGGCTGTGGAAGACCTTGGCGTCCTGGATGCGGTAGGCGTAGTTGCCGAAGGCGCGGATGCGCACGGCGCCGAAGTCCTTGTCGCGGATGGACACCGGCTGGCTGGTGCCCCAGCGCTGGTCGATCTGCTGGCGCGTGCTGAAGAAGTAGACATCGCTTTTGAAGGGCGACTCGAACAGCTTGTCCCAGTTCTTCAGGTAGGTCAGCACGGGCAGCGTCTGCGTGGTGAGGCGGTGCGTGCCAGGGCCGAAGACGTCGGCCACCTGGCCTTCGTTGACGAAGACGGCGACCTGCGATTCGCGCACGACGAGCTGGCCGCCGTTCTGGATTTCCATGCCGGACATCGGGAAGCGCCAAGCCAAGGTGCCGTCGGCATCCTCGGTCCACTGGATGACGTCTATGAACTGCTTCTTGATGAAATCCATCAGGGCCATGTCGGTTCCTGCGTGCGGTGAGTGATGTTCGGCAGCGAGTATCGGCCGCCAACCGGGGGCTTCCTGCCCCAATGAGGTGAATCTCACCCAGCCGGCGGCGAGAATCTGCGCCATGGCCCGAGTTTGCATCCAGACCGAAGACTTCGACGTCGGCACCGAAACAGACACCCTGCGCGCTGAGGACGGCGGCGTCGGCGCAGTGGTCGCCTTTGTCGGCACCGTGCGCGAGCACAGCAGCGGTCAGGCGGTCAGCCGCATGGAGCTGGAGCACTACCCCGGCATGACCGAGGCGGCCATCGAGGCCATGGTGGATGCGGCGTTCGCGCGCTTTGATATCCGCGCCGCCAAGGTCATCCACCGCGTCGGCACGCTGCAGGCGCGCGAGCAGATCGTGCTGGTGCTGGTGACCAGCGCGCACCGAGGGCAGGCCTTTCAGGCCTGCGAGTTCCTGATGGACTACCTGAAGACCCAGGCACCGTTCTGGAAGAAGGAGCACACGCCGGACGGCGCGCATTGGGTGGACGCCCGCGTGGCGGATGACGCGGCACTGGCGCGCTGGGGCATCACGGCGGAGAACGCGGCGTGAACGCGCTGGCGGTGTCGTTGGGCGCGGCTCTGGGCGCACTGACCCGCTGGCAAGCGGGCTTGTTGTTCAACGCGCGCTGGGCCGGCTTCCCGCTCGGCACGCTGCTGGTCAACGTCGTCGGTGGGCTGCTGATCGGCATGGCGCTGGCGTGGTTCGGCCGCCAGCCCAACGAGCTGCTGAAGCTGCTGTTGGTGACCGGCTTCCTGGGCGGGCTGACGACCTTCTCGGCGTTCTCGGGCGAGTCGCTGGCGCTGCTGCAGCGTGGCGACTTCGGCCTGGCGCTGGCGCACACGCTGGCCCACGTGGTGGGGAGCCTGGCTGCGGCTGCGCTGGGGATGTTGGTGGTGCAGCGCTGGGTGGGGTGACCCGTCAGGCAGCTGGTCTGCGGCTGCCTGCGGGTGGCGCTCGTGGTGGAGAGGCGACTACGCCGCTGCGCGGGTCGTGCGCCGGGTGCGCCAGGCGGCAAGGGCTGAGACGCCCAGCAGCCACAGCGCCCAGGTTTCGGGCTCGGGCACGGCGGTGGTCACTCGCAGCGTGAGTGCGCTGTCGCCGTACTCGACGCTGAACGGGTTGGCCCCGCTGCCCAGCCACTGCACGTTGCTGAAGGCCGACCCTGCCAGACGCTGGCCGTAGGTGGCCACAACAAAGCTGTCGCCCAGGTGCAGGCCCAGCGCTGAGTCTGCCCAGAGCTGCAGCGTGCCACCAAAGGTCACATCGCTGGTGATGGTCAGCAGGTCATGGGCATCGGCCGTGAGGTCGAAACGCAGGGCACCGCCGCTGGCCATGCTCAGGTCGCCGTTCAGCAGCAGGTTGCCGGCGGTGCCCAGCCCGCCGGGGGTCAGCGTGCCGGCGTTGACGAGAGCCTGGTTCAGGTTGCGGGTCTGGATGGTGCCCTCACCACCCATCAGCCCGTCGTTGCTGAAGCTATCGCTCTGGGCTTGCAGTTTGGCGCCGGCGTCGATGCGAACCTCGCCGACATTGTTGAAGTGGGCGTCGACAGCGAACGTCCCGGCGTGTACTTGCACCGTGCCCGTGTTGTTGAAGCCATAGCTGGCCAGCGTGGTGCCCAGGCCGTTGCGCACATAGGTGCCGGCGTTGTTGACCTCGCCACCGTGGTAGCCGATGTGCTTGGTGCCGCCGGCCGCAGCCGCGCCGGCGTCCGTGAAGGTGGTGCCGGCGGCGATGTTGAGCTGGCTGACGCCGTAGGGGTTGGTGCTGCTGTTGCCGGCATAGGCCTGATCCACCTCGATGCGGCCATTGCCGGCGCTCCAGGTGGTGTTGCCGTTCAGGTTGACGATCTGGCCATAGCGCAGGTTTTGGTTGTTGGCGCCGTTGAAGCTGGCGTTGCCGCTGACGTTGATCACTCCGTCCGTGGTGCCGGCCAGGCCCAGCACCGCGCTGCCGAAGCTGGCGCTGCCCGCGTTGAGCACGCCGGTGCCACCGAAATAGCCGCTGGTCAGCGCGAGCGAGCTGACGCTGTGGGTGCCGCTGTGCTGAAGCACGGCGCTGGAGTGGTTGAGTTCCCAGGCCCCGTTGATGCTGGCGGCGGCGGCGATGGTGGCCACGCTGCTGCTGGTCATCGCCACACGGCCGGCATTGTTGATGCTGCCGCCGGTGATGTCGGCATCGCCGAGGTTGAAGACGGCGCCGGCGGCCACGTTGATCAAGCCGCTGGACTGGCCGCGAAAGCTGCTGTTGCCGGTCAGGCCGAAAGTGCCGCTGTTGATCTGCACCGTGCCCGTGTTGTTGAAGCCATAGCTGGCCAGCGTGGTGCCTAGGCCGTTGCGCACATAGGTGCCGGCGTTGTTGACCTGGCCGCCGTTGTAGCCGATGTGCTTGGTGCCGCCGGCCGCAGCCGCGCCGGCGTCCGTGAAGGTGGTGCCGGCGGCGATGTTGAGCTGGCTGACGCCGTAGGGGTTGGTGCTGCTGTTGCCGGCATAGGCCTGATCCACCTCGATGCGGCCATTGCCGGCGCTCCAGGTGGTGTTGCCGTTCAGGTTGACGATCTGGCCGTAGCGCAGCGTCTGGTTGTTCGCACCGTTGAAGCTGGCGTTGCCGCTGACGTTGATCACTCCGTCCGTGGTGTCGGCCAAGCCCAGCACCGCGCTGCCGAAGCTGGCGCTGCCGATGTTGAGCACGCCGGTGCCACCGAAATAGCCGCTGGTCAGCGCGAGCGAGCTGACGCTGTGGGTGCCGCTGTGCTGAAGCACAGCGCTGGAGTGGTTGAGTTCCCAGGCACCGTTGATGCTGGCGGCGGCAGCGATGGTGGCCACGCTGCTGCTGGTCATCGCCACACGACCGGCATTGTTGATGCTGCCGTCGGTGATGTCGGCATCGCCGAGGTTGAAGACAGCGCCGGCGGCCACGTTGATCAAGCCGCTGGACTGGCCGCGAAGGCCGCTGTTGCCGGTCAGGCCGAAAGTGCCGCTGTTGATCTGCACCGTGCCCGTGTTGTTGAAGCCGTAGCTGGCCAGCGTGGTGCCCAGGCCGTTGCGCACATAGGTGCCGGCGTTGTTGACCTGGCCGCCGTTGTAGCCGATGTGCTTGGTGCCGCCGGCCGCAGCCGCGCCGGCGTCCGTGAAGGTGGTGCCGGCGGCGATGTTGAGCTGGCTGACGCCGTAGGGGTTGGTGCTGCTGTTGCCGGCATAGACCTGATCCACCTCGATGCGGCCATTGCCGGCGCTCCAGGTGGTGTTGCCGTTCAGATTGACGATCTGGCCGTAGCGCAGGTTTTGGTTGTTGGCGCCGTTGAAGCTGGCGCTGCCGCTGACGTTGATCACTCCGTCCGTGGTGTCGGCCAGGCCCAACACCGTGCTGCCGAAGCTGGCGCTGCCGGTGTTGAGCACGCCGCTGCCACCGAAATAGCCGCTGGTCAGCGCGAGCGAGCTGACGCTGTGGGTGCCGCTGTGCTGAAGCACGGCGCTGGAGTGGTTGAGTTCCCAGGCACCGTTGATGCTGGCGGCCGCTGCGATGGTGGCCACGCTGCTGCTGGTCATCTTCACGAGGCCGGCATTGCTGATGCTGCCGTCGGTGATGTCGGCATCGCCGAGGTTGAAGACGGCGCCGGCGGCCACGTTGATCAAGCCGCTGGACTGGCCGCGCAGGCTGCTGTTGCCGGTCAGGCCGAAAGTGCCGCTGTTGATCTGCACCGTGCCCGTGTTGTTGAAGCCGTAGCTGGCCAGCGTGGTGCCCAGGCCGTTGCGCACATAGGTGCCGGCGTTGTTGACCTGGCCGCCGTTGTAGCCGATGTGCTTGGTGCCGCCGGCCGCAGCCGCACCGGCGTCCGTGAAGGTGGTGCCGGCGGCGATGTTGAGCTGGCTGACGCCGTAGGGGTTGGTGCTGCTGTTGCCGGCATAGGCCTGATCCACCTCGATGCGGCCATTGCCGGCGCTCCAGGTGGTGTTGCCGTTCAGATTGACGATCTGGCCGTAGCGCAGGTTTTGGTTGTTGGCACCGTTGAAGCTGGCGTTGCCGCTGACGTTGATGACCCCGTCCGTGGTGTCGGCCAAGCCCAGCACTGCGCTGCCGAAGCTGGCGCTGCCGGTGTTGAGCACCCCGCTGCCGCCCAGATAGCCGTTGGTCATGAACAAGCTGGCCAGGCTGCGGGTGCCGCTGAGTACGAGCACATGGTTGCTGCCGTTGATGGTGGCGCTGTCGCCAGCGCCCGGCACCCCCAGCAAGGACCATTTGGCACTGTCATGCCAATTGCCCGTGCCGCCCAGCCACGTGTAGTCCAGCGCGCTGGCCGGCGTGGCCAGTCCGCCGGCCAGCAGCAGGGCCAGAGGTACCGGGCGCAGCCGCGCAAGGCCCGCCTTTCGAAAGCCGCGATGGAGACGAGAAATACCGGCAGTCTTGGTCATGTGGGTTCCTCTGTGGTTGGCGTGTGGTCAGTGGGGTTGAACCGTTTGCGTGAGAGTTTGAGAGGCGCCGCCCTCGCCGTCGCTACCCGTTTGGGTAGAGGCGTGACTTGGGCAAACCCTGGCCCCCGCTGCCTCCGCAGGCGGTGTCGGCAGGCGCAGCACGGCACTGCGCCACAGCAGGCCCACGAGCTGGGCCTGGCGGGATGTGTGGGTCTTGGCGAGCAGGTGCTTGACGTGCATCTGCACGGTGTTGGCGCGCAGGCCCCAGGCTTGCGCCAGCTCGGCGGCGCTGGCGCCGGCGGCCAAGCCCACGGCCACGCGGGCCTCGGTGGCGGTGAACTCGAAGGCTTGTTGCAGCCCGGCTTCGTCGAGGTGGAACTGGTCGGGATCTGCCAGCCAGACGACGGCATGCATGGCGCCGGTGCCGGGTTCGTGATGGCGTGACAGGCGCAGCGTCAGCGGCGCGGCGCCGACCCGCTGCATGCTCAGTGCGCGCTCGCGGCGGCCGGCGCTACCGGGTTCGCAGACCCAGCGCAGGGCGTCCCGCAGTGGCTTGGGGTCGGGATGCTGGCGCAGCCGGCCGCAGCTCAGCGTCAGGCTGCACGGATTGGCGTGGATGATGCGGCAGGCCGATGCGGTATAGGCCAGCACCTGTTGGTCGGCGTCCAGCCGGAGCTTGGCGACCGGCGGCAGTCCCGGCAGCTCGGGCAGCAACTGGGGCTGTTGGGCGGGTGCGGTGGGGGTGGGCACGGCTTGGCTGGGGAACGGTCGGTGTTCCCTCCAAGACGGCGGCCCTGCAAAAACGTCAGTACGGGTCGCCAAACTTGATGGCTGGCGCGCCGCATCACCTTCAAGGGCTGCGCTCGATCAGGTTGAAGGCGGCCCAGAAGTAGGGGTGGCTGTCCGTCTGCTGGCCCTGTGCCGCACGCAGCGCCGCGCCGTAGTCGCCTGGGCGCGCGGCCAGGGCCTGGTAGAAGCGGCGCATGAAGGGCGCGGTGGTGCGGTCGTCCACGCGCCAGAGGCTGGCCAGCACGCGCTCGGCACCGCGCGCCATCCAGCTGGCCGCCAGGCCGTCCAGCTCGACCCCGTCCGCCCCCAGCACCGGCACGCCACTCTGGCAGGCCGACAGCACGACCAGGCGCTGCGGCGCCATGGCGGGCAGCGTGCGCAGGCGGGCCAGGCTGAGTGCCTGCCCGTCGCCCAGCAGCAGCGCCGAGCGCGTGACGTTGCCGGGGCGCAGGATGAAGTGCGTGCCGATGTGCAGCAGGTTGCCGCCCGCCGGGCTGATGTCGCTGAGGCTCTTCTCGGTGAAGAACTGGTTCAGGTCGGCCTGGCCGCCGATGGGGCCGCTGCCCTGCATGGCTGCGGCTGATGGGAGGCAGCCCGGCGCCGGCTCGCTCAGGCCACGCACCGGGCCGCTGACGATGCCGCACAGCTCCTCGCCCACGCCGGGCAGGGCGGGCATGCCGGCGGCCGCCTGGCTCAGGCCCAGCGCGAGCAGGCGGGTCGGCGCGCCGGCGGGCGCGCTGGCCAAGCGGGGCCCAACCGGGGCAACCAGCGCGAGCTGGTATTTCTGCGCCAGGTAGCGCTGGCCGTCATGCAGGGCGCCAAAGGGCAGGTAGCGCAGGCCGCCGTCCAGCCAGAGCTGGATGCGCGTCGCCCCCTGGCGGCGGGCGGCGGCGTCGAGCGCGGCGCCCAGCTGGGCGTAGAGCGCCTGGGCCTGGGGCCGCACCTCGGCGCGGCGCTGGATGGCGTCGAGAAACGCGGCAATCGCCTGGTGCACGGCGGCGCGGCTGAGCGGCAGGCGATCCAGGCGCTGGCTGTGCGGGCCCAGTGTCAGCACGCTCAACTGCTGCTCGCCCAGCACCAGGTGGGCGTGCATGACGTGGGCTTGGGTGGGGCGGGGCAGGGCCATTGGGGCGGCGCGCGCGGTGGTGGTGGGCGGGGTCGCCGTGAGCAACTGCGCCAGCGCCTGTTGCAGGGCCGCAAGGCGGGTGGCTTCGCTTTGCCGCCAGGCCGCCAGTTCGGCCTTCTCGCTGGCGCTGAGGCGGTCGGCCGATTGCAGGCGGCGCAGGCGCGCCTGTTCGGGCGTGGCCGCGCTGGCTTGCGCCTGCACAAAGCGCGTCAGGTCGGCCAGCCGTGCTTGCTCGCCCGGCGTCAGGCTCAGTTCACCGAGCGAGGCGGTGCCGGCCCGTTCCAGAAAGTCGTCCTGCTCGCCCAGCTTCAGCAGTTGCAGCACCTGCAGGCCCTCGGCCAGGCGCTGTTCGTGCAGCAGCCAGGCGGCCAGGCGTCGGTACAGCTCCTGCTTGTTCTGCATGAAGCCGCTGTCGGCGGCGGCTGCGCCGCTGCCCAGCGGCGCCAGGCCGGCGCGCATCTGCTGCAGCGTCAGCACGGCCTGCTTGGCGTAGACGATGGCGTCGGCCCGGCGGCCCTGGGTGGCTTCGCCCTGGGCCAGTTCGTCCAGCGCCTGCCATTGCAGGTTGGGCAAGGTGCTGGCGTAGGCGGCCGCCAGTGCCCGGGTGGCGCGGCTGCGGGCCAGCGGCGCCTGGCCGGCCAGGCGGGCGTCGCGCGCCAGCGCCAGGGCGACGTCGGCCTCGGTGTCGGGTGACAGCGGCGGCTGTGCGGGCGACAGGCCCAGCCACGGGGCCAGGGCCGCGCACTGCGCCGGGTTGAGTTGGCAGCGCTTGGCCTGGGTGCCCAGGCGCAGGTCGTGCTCGGGCGGGTAGATCTTGCTCATCAGCTCGGCGGCGTCGGCCAGGGCCTGCTCGCTGCCGGCCAGGTCTTGCGTGGCGGCCAGCACGCTGGCCTGCAGCAGCAGCCAGTGCAGGCGCTGCCCGGCGGGGTTGCCGGCGCGCGCCAGCTCCAGGCGGGCCAGCTCCAGCTCGGCCTGTGCCGCTTGCGCGTCGCCCAGCACCACCAGCGCGCGGCCGTAGCCGAGGTGGAGGGCCAGGCTGGTCTGCTGGTCGGCACTCTGGCCGCTCTGCTTCAGCAGGGCCAGGGCACGCCGCGAGGTCTGCACGGACGCGCCCCAGTCGCCCAGGGCTTGCTGGGCAGACGCCATGCGCCGCAGTGAGCGCGCCGCACGGGGGCTGCCTGCCTCGGGGCTTTGGGCGATGCGGGTGGCGGCGGCCTGGGCGGCCTGCAGCGCCTCGGCGGGCTTGCCGCGTGCCAGGCAGAGGGAGGCGTAGTTCTCGTAGATGCCGGCCATCTGGTGGAAGGGGTCGGGGTCGTCGGCGCGCGGCAGGCTCAGGGCCTGCTGGTAGATCGCGTCGGCCTCTTCGAAGCGGGCCTTGAAGGTCAGCATCGCGGCCACGCCCTGCAGCGCGCCGGCCAGGCGCAGCCGGTCGTCGGGCAGGCGGGCGCGGCGCAGGGCCACCTCCTGCTCCGCCAGGCTCAGCACCTCGTCGCGGCGGCCCAGTGCCTGGGCATTGACGGTCAGGCCGCGCAGCACGAACGCTTGCTGGGCGGCCAGGTCGTCCCGGCCTTGCAGGGCCTGGTGCAGGGCGCGCAGCTCCTGCTCGGCGGCGTCGTAGCGGCGCAACTGATTCAAGTAGATGCCGTGGTTGATCCGCTCGGTCCAGCGCATGCGCGGGTCGATCGCGTCGCTGGCGGCGGGGTCGGCCTGCTGGGCGGCCAGCGCCTTGTCGGACCAGGCCAGCGCGGCATCGAACTCGTCGCGCTGGTTGTGAACCGTGGCCAGCAGGCCGGCCACTTGCCCTGCGGGGGCGAACAGGGGCGGCGTCTGCGCCAGCAGCTGGCGGTAGAGGTCGGGGCCCAGCGCCAGCACCGGCGCCGGCTGGCGCAGCGCCAGCAGGCTGGCCAGCACGCCGGCCTGGGCTTGCTGGGCCACCCGGGACCCGGGGCCGTGCTCCGCCGCCGCACGGTCGCGGAGCTGGCAGGCCAGTGCCAAGCTGGCGGGGTCGGCGCGGTCTTGCAGGTCGAGCAGCCGGGCCTGAGCCGCTGCCGGGTCCAGGCCGGCCGGCATGGGCTCCAGCGCCGGCGGGCACAGCGCGGCGAGTGTGGTGGGCTGGGCGGCGGCGGGGCTGGCCAGCACGGTCAGCAGCGACAGGAGGGCGGGAGTCCACAGGTTCATCGTTTGATCTGGCGCAACTTGAATTCGGCCGGAAGCATCCCACGTGCGGCTCCATCCAAGGAGTACTGCTCATGCGTGCCGACAAGTTCACCACCCGTTTCCAGGAGGCGCTGGCTGACGCCCAGAGTCTGGCCATCGCCCGTGACAACCCCTACATCGAGCCCGCCCACGTGCTGGCGGCCATGCTGGCCCAGGACGACGGCCCGCGGGCGCTGCTGGAGCGTGCCGGCGTCAAGGCGCCGGCGCTGAAGACGGCGCTGGACGGCTTGATCGCCGGCCTGCCCCAGGTCAGCGGTTCGGGCCAGACGGTGCAGGCGGGGCGCGATCTCGTCTCGCTGCTGCAGGCGGCCGAGAAGGAGGCCGGCAAGCGCGGCGACCAGTTCATCGCCAGCGAGATGTTCCTGCTGGCGCTGGCCGACGCCAAGACCGACCTGGCCGGCGTCGTGCGCGGCCATGGCCTCACGCGCAAGGCGCTGGAGGCGGCCATCCTGGCGGTGCGCGGCGGGCAGAGCGTGGACTCCGCCGAGGCCGAGGGCCAGCGCGAGGCACTCAAGAAATACACGCTGGACCTGACCGAGCGCGCCCGCCTGGGCAAGCTGGACCCGGTCATCGGCCGCGATGAAGAGATCCGCCGGACCATCCAGGTGCTGCAGCGGCGCAGCAAGAACAACCCGGTGCTGATCGGCGAGCCGGGCGTGGGCAAGACGGCCATCGTCGAGGGCCTGGCGCAGCGCATCATCAACGACGAGGTGCCGGACAGCCTCAAGGGCAAGCGCGTGCTGGTGCTGGACATGGCGCTGCTGCTGGCCGGCGCCAAGTACCGCGGCGACTTCGAGGAGCGCCTCAAGGGCGTGCTGAAGGAGGTCAGCCAGGATGCGGGCCAGACCATCCTCTTCATCGACGAGATCCACACGATGGTGGGCGCCGGCAAGTCCGAAGGCTCCATCGACGCCGGCAACATGCTCAAGCCGGCCCTGGCACGGGGCGAGCTGCACTGCATCGGCGCGACGACGCTGAACGAGTACCGCAAGTACGTCGAGAAGGACGCGGCGCTGGAGCGGCGCTTCCAGAAGGTGCTGGTGGACGAGCCCAGCGTGGAGGCCACCATCGCCATCCTGCGCGGCCTGCAGGAGAAGTACGAGGTGCATCATGGCGTGGAGATCACCGACCCCGCCATCATTGCTGCGGCCGAGCTGAGCCACCGCTACATCACCGACCGCTTCCTGCCCGACAAGGCCATCGACCTCATCGACGAGGCGGCGGCCAAGATCAAGATCGAGATCGACTCCAAGCCCGAGGCGATGGACCGGCTGGACCGCCGCATGATCCAGCTCAAGATCGAGCGCGAGGCGGTGCGCAAGGAGAAGGACGAGGGCTCGGTGAAGCGCTTCGGCCTGATCGAGGACGAGCTGCTGAAGCTGCAGCGCGAGTACGAGGACCTCGAAGAAATCTGGACGGCCGAGAAGGCCCAGGCCCAGGGCTCGGCGCATGTCAAGGAAGAGATCGACCGCATCAAGCAGCAGATCGAGGAACTCAAGCGCAAGGGCGACTTCAACAAGCTTGCCGAGCTGCAGTACGACCGCCTGCCCAAGCTGGAAAAGCAGCTCAACGAGGCGCAGGACAAGGAAGCCAGCAGCAAGGGCAAGGGCTCGGCCCGGCCGCGCCTGCTGCGCACCCAGGTCGGTGCCGAAGAAATCGCCGAAGTCGTCGCACGGTCCACCGGCATCCCGGTCTCCAAGCTGATGCAGGGTGAGCGCGAGAAGCTGTTGCAGATGGAGGGCAAGCTGCACGAGCGCGTGGTGGGCCAGGCCGAGGCCATCCAGGCCGTTTCCGACGCGATCCGCCGCTCACGTGCCGGGCTGTCCGACCCGAACCGGCCGCTGGGCAGCTTCCTGTTCCTCGGCCCCACGGGCGTGGGCAAGACGGAGCTGTGCAAGGCGCTCGCCGGCTTCCTGTTCGACAGCGAAGACCACATGGTGCGCATCGACATGAGCGAGTTCATGGAGAAGCATTCGGTCAGCCGCCTGATCGGCGCGCCGCCCGGCTATGTCGGCTACGAGGAAGGCGGCACGCTGACCGAAGCCGTGCGCCGCAAGCCCTATTCCGTGCTGTTGCTCGACGAGGTCGAGAAGGCCCACCCGGACGTGTTCAACGTGCTGCTGCAGGTGCTGGACGATGGCCGCCTGACCGACGGCCAGGGCCGCACGGTGGACTTCAAGAACACCGTCATCGTCATGACTTCCAACCTCGGCTCGCAGCACATCATGGCGCTGTCGGGTGAGAGCGACGAGGTCATCCGCGAGGCCGTGTGGGGCGAGGTCAAGGCGCACTTCCGGCCCGAGTTCCTGAACCGCATCGACGAGACCGTCATCTTCCACGCGCTCGGCGCCGACCACATCAAGTCCATCGCCCGCATCCAGCTGTGCCTGCTTGGGACGCGCCTGGAGAAGCTGGAGATGAAGCTGGACATCAGCGAGGCGGCGCTGGACGAGTTGGCCAAGGTCGGCTTCGACCCGGTGTTCGGCGCACGGCCTCTGAAGCGGGCCATTCAGCAGCGGGTGGAGAACCCGCTGTCCAAGCTGATCCTGGAGGGCAAGTTCGGCCCGAAGGATGTGATCCCGGTGGACGTGGAGGGTGGCGAGTTCTCGTTCGGGCGGGTCGTGCACTGACGACGCACCCGCCACCCGTGAAACGTGGGTATTTGGGCCGCGCGCCGGGCCGCTCCCAAGCCGGCCCGTGTGGCGATGTGCGAGCGGGGCACGCCCCGCGAGCATCGCCGTCCCCTCGGGGGCTGAGGCCGGACACGGCAAGTCCTGAGGACTTGTCGTGCCTGCCGAAGAGCAGCCGCTCCGTCGGCTGCGCGGTCTGCAAGACCGGCCAGACTCGCTCGCGTGCAGCGAAGCGAGGCTGGACGAGGGGTCATATTGTGGTCGGCGTGCCCTCGAGGGTCTTGTCCATCTCGACCCGGTTGCGGCCAGCTTCCTTGGCGCGGTAGAGGGCTTCGTCGGCACGCTTGAGGGCGTCTGCCGTCGAGCCGCCCGGCGGGGCAAGTGCGACGCCGAAGCTGGCCGTCACGGCGATGCGATGGCCCGAGACGGTGATCTCGCTCTCCTCGATGCGGTCACACAGCTTCTGGGCCAGCCGCGTGGCCTCGCGCAGGCGCGTGCCCTGGCCGGCGATCAGGAATTCCTCACCACCCCAGCGACCGAAGACATCGCTGGCCCGCAGGTTCGCGGCGACCACCGCCGCAACCCGGCGCAGCACCTCGTCGCCGCAGTCGTGGCCATGGCGGTCGTTGATGTGCTTGAAGTGGTCGATGTCCAGCGTGACCAGCGTCATGCCCCGGGCCGAGTCCTCGAAGTCCTCCAGCGACTGCTCCAGGCCGCGGCGGTTCAGCACGCCGGTCAGTTCGTCGATCGTGGCCAGGCGGCGCAGCTTTTCCTGCTCCACGCGCAGCTGGCGGGTGCGTGCCGTCAGCGCATCGATCTCGCGCTGCTGGCGCAGGTGGCTGCGCCGCAGCTGGGCCCAGCCGTTCAGCACCATCAACAGCGCGCCGAACATCCATGCGCACAGGATGCCGAGGTAGACCTTGTCCCGTTTGACCCAGTGGCCCTTCAACGTGACGCGCCGCAGCTGGAGCTCGTGTTCCTCGCCGGCCTGTACCACGGGCAGGTCAATGGACAGGGCGGTCACGTTCTCGAAACCCGGCCGGTTGTATTCGCGGGCGAGGTTGTACTGGCCGACCCACCATTCCGGCACGGTCAGCTCGCTCAACTCCAGCTCCACGGGCCGCTGGATGTCGCGCGGCCTCAGGTTGATGGAGTGAAAGCGCGAGCTGTTGTTGTCCTCCGCCTTGGAAAAGCGCGGATCGAAATTGCGCAGCGCCACCCGCACGAACGCCGAGGGCCCCTTGTAGGCCAGGTCCAGTTCCATGGTGTCGAAACCGCTCAGGTCCCGGCCGAGGCTGGGGTCGGCGCCGTTGAGCACGTAGGTGAGACCACAGCCCAGGTAGTTCGCTGCCGCCGTGGCGTAGTGGCAGCGCAGGTGCTTGTCTTTGACATTCACCCATTTCACGGCCGCATTGGCCTGGTTGCCGTCGGAGGTGTTCAGGTAAGGGCCGTTGGCAAGGCCCGGCGCGGTCAGCTCCAGCGTTCGGGCGGGCAGGAACTCGACGCTCGCCACGGCCGCCAGCGTGAGCGCGATGCCGGCGATGAGCAGCTTGGGGTTGCTGAGTTCGTAGCGCACGCGGCTGGCCTCTTTCGTTGTGCCGGGCACTTTAAGCTTGACGAGTGGCGGTGTCATGGGCATCTGTCACGGCAGGCGTCGCCGCGACGGCCTCACCACCGGGAGCGGTGGTCCTCGGTCACGCCCAGCAAGTCGGTGACGGCCTTGCCGTTCACCATGCCGTTGAAGCAGCCGATGGGCTGCACGTAGCGGCTGGCGGCGAAGCCGAGGTGCTTGTCGGCGTCCCGCGCGCCCTCGGGTGTGAAGACGAGGTCGAGCAGGCCATCGTCGGTGGCGACCCGCCATGGCGACAGGGGGCGGGTGGCGTCGAAATCGAACTGCGCGGCGCCCAGCGCAATGGGCTGGCCGTCCAGCCACAGCACGTTCTCCTGGCCACCGAAATAGCCCTGCTGCAGGTTGAAGCCGATGCCGGGACGGTGGGCACTGGCCCAGCGCCAGGCGGTGTCGCGGGCCAGCAGGCCGTTGGAGGCGTCGACGGCAGCCCAGGCGGTGTCGAGATCGAAGCTTCGGCCGCCCGCCTCGGCCCAGCCGCGCACGGGCAGGGCGCTGGTCTTCTGCGTCGCGTGGGCCAGGCCGCCGGCGATGGGGCCGATGGCCAGCAGCGGCGGCGCCATGGCGGCCAGGTCCAGCTCGGCCTTGACGCGCAGCGCGCTCGTGGTGACGTTCAGGTGCAGGCGGTCGCCGGCCTCATGTCGCAGCGACAGCCGCGCGCCGGGGCCGCGGAACCACGCGTGCGCGCCGGCCAGCGGTGCATCGCCCACGTGAGCCTGCAGGCCCGGCAGTCCGTCCTGGCGCCAGTCGGCCAGCAGCCTGCGGCTCTCGCGGTCGAAGAGATAGGCGAAGGCGCTGCTGGCCCAGCCGACATCGACGATGGCCACGCCGATGAAGACGGCAGCGTTGCCCAGGCCGACGTAGTGCCAGCGCTTGTGGTGCAGCCGCCGCCACAGCCAGCCGGGGCGCGGGTCCAGCGCCGACCAGTCCATGCGCGCGATGCGCCCGGCGTAGCGGCCATGCGCGGGCCGGCCGTCGAGAACGACGGTGTCGGGCGCGGGTTTCAGATCGGGAGACATGCGGGTTTTGCCGCCGGGAGGCGGTGCCGGTTTGGCGCCAATATCTCACCATGGACGTGTTGCTCGACCTCTATCAACGCCACTTCGACTGGCGAGACCTGACCCTCGTCATCCTGTCGCCCGTCTTCGGCATCTTCCTCGCACTGGAAGCCTGGCGCTTTCGCAAGACCGGCGTGTTCGACTTCCGCGACACGTTCGACAGCATGAACAGCGGCGGCAGCTATCTGGTGGCCGACCTGGTGTTGCTGGCCATGCTGGTGCTGCCGGCGATGGGCTGGGTCTACGACCACCGGCTCTTCACCATCGACGTGACGGTGTGGCGCTTCCTCGGCCTGTTCCTGCTCGTCGAGTTTCTCTACTACGGCTTCCACCGCGGCAGCCACCGCATCCGCTGGTTCTGGTGCGCGCACGTCGTGCACCACGGGTCCGAGAAGATGAACTTCGGCACGGCGCTGCGGCAGAGCTGGTTCTACCCGGTCGCTGGCAACTGGCTGTTCTACCTGCCGGCCGTGTGGCTGGGCTTCGAGCCGCGCTGGGTGCTGTTCGCGCTGTCGCTGAACCTGGGCTACCAGTTCTTCGTGCACACGACCTGGGTGGGCAGGATGCCGGCCTGGTTCGAGTTCATCTTCAACACGCCCTCCCACCACCGCGCCCACCACGGCCGCAACCCGCAGTACATCGACAAGAACTTCGGCGGCACGCTGATCGTCTTCGACCGGCTGTTCGGCACGTTCGAGCCGGAGCGCGAGCCGGTGGACTACGGCCTGGAGCACCCGTTTCCCACGCACAACCTGTTCTGGCTGAACGCCCACGAGTGGCGCTCGATGTTCCGCGACATGGCGCACGAGAAGACGTGGGGCCTGCGTCTGGCCCACCTGTGGAAGCCGCCGGAGTGGCGGCGGCATTCCAACGGCTTCAGCGAGTAGCGGGCCTCACGGCTTCAGGTGTCGGGCCAGGAAGGCCTCCATGCGCTGCGCATAGTCGACCCGGTTCTGCCACAGGCCGAAGCCGTGGCCCTCCTGGGCATAGGTCACCCAGACGGGATCGTTGCCGGCATCCCGCAGCGCGCGGCGCATGCGCTCGCCGTGGGCCAGCGGCACGCGCTGGTCTTCCTCGCCGAACACCAGCATGACGGGCGCCTTGATCTTCTCCGCCAGGTTCACGGGCGAGTGGGCGGCGATCATCGCGGCGTCCTTCTGCGGGTCGCCGATCATCTTGGGTATGACGTAGGAGCGGGTCAGCTCGGAGGCATCGTCGGACACCCACCAGGAGCCGCGCACCAGCAACTCCAGGTCCGTCACGGCCAGGCCGGCGACGCCGCAGCGGTACAGCGCCGGGTCGTTGGCCAGGCCCATCAGCGCGCTGTAGCCGCCATAGCTGTTGCCGACGATGCAGGCCTTGTCGCTGGCCACGCCTTGCCGCTGTGCCCACTTCAGCGCGTCAGCCACGTCGTTCTGCATGGCCTGGCCCCATTGCTTGAAGCCCGCGCGGTGGTGGGCCTCGCCATAGCCTGTGCTGCCGCGGAACTCGGGCTCGATGACGACGTAGCCGCGCGAGGCGAGAAATTGCGCCTCCGCGTTCCAGCGCCAGAGGTTGCCGCGCAGCCAGGGGCCGCCGTGTACCAGTACGACGGCGGGCAGCGGCCCCTTGGCGTTGGCCGGCCGCGTGATCCACACCGGCAGCGCCAGCCCGTCGCGGGCCGGGATGCGTTGCAGCGACAGTGTGGCCATGTCCTCGGGCTTCAGCTCGGCGCGCGCGCGGCCCACGTGTTGCCAGGCCTTGCCGCCCGCAGGGCTGCTGCGGTGCACCCACCATTCGCCCGGCTCGCGGTCGCTGTAGGAGTGCACCAGCAGCACCATGTCGGGCTGGCCGCAGCGGCGGCAGGTGATGTCGTTGATGCGCCCGGGCAGCGTGCCGTCCACATCGGCCTGGATGGCCTGCATGCGCTCGGTCAGCCAGGCGGTGGACTCGCCCTCGGCCAGCACGCGCACGCCGCGCAGCCGGCCGTCGTCGCCCAGCCGCAGGCCGCCGCGGAAGTCGAAGCCCGGCGTGACGACGAGCGCCTGCTCGGCCGGCGCGCGCTGCTCGAAGTCGTAGCGCGTCAGCACCGCATGGCCCGCGTCGCCGCGCTGTTGCGTCACAAACAGCGTGCCGTTGGCGTCCACGGCATGCACGTCGAAAGGGGCTTCGTCGATGAGGCTTTCCTGCAGCTCCTGCCAGTCGTCGCTGCCGGGCGGGCGCCAGTAGGTGGTCTGGCGCGTGCCCTGCACGGCGATGGCCGCACGCGGCTCGCCGAAGGGGTCTGCCACCCAGTGCACCACGTCCGCAGGCGGCTGCGACACCGCCGGGCGCGTGCGCCCGGTCAGCGTGTCCAGCCACAGCGGCGTCACGGTGCGCTGTTCGTTGAGGGTGATGCGGCCGATCAACACCTCGTTGTTGTCCTTGCCTTCGCGCGGTATCGGCACGTGCAGCAGGCGGTGGTTCCACGACAGCAGCCCGGGGCGGGCCGCGTCATTCACCACCCGGCTGCCGAAGTTGCGCACGAGCTGCACGCGCTGGCTGCCGTCGGCATTGACGGCGTACAGGCCCAGGGCCCCACGGGGGCGGTCGCTGCCGCTTTCGCGGCCCTGCACGCCGAACACCAATCGCGTGTCGTTGACCCAGCGCACCTGGGTGACGTCGCCGTCCTTGAACTGCGCCACCCGTTGCGGCTGGCCACCGGCCAGCACGTCGAACACCAGCAACGAGGGGTGTTTGGTGCCCAGCGCACCGGTCATGGCCAGCCAGCGGCCGGACGGCGACAACTGCACCGCTTGGGTGTCGGCGTCGCGGTAGAACGCCTCGGCGGGCGGGGGCGCGGCCTGCGCACCAGCGGCGCAGAGCAGGAGGCCGGCAACGAGGCCGGCACAGCGGTTGAACAGGGTCAAGGATTTTCTCCGAGGTGCTTGGCCAGGAAGGCCGCCATGCGCTGCGCGAAGTCCACGCGGTTCTTCACGTTGCCGAAGCCGTGGCCCTCGCCGGCGTAGGTCACCCAGACCGGCTCGTTGCCGGCCTCGCGCAGCGCCTTGCGCATGCGGTCGCCATGCGCCATGGGCACGCGGCGGTCGCCCTCGTTGAAGGCCAGCAGCACCGGCGCCTTGATGCGCGCGGCCTGCTTGACTGGCGAGTTGGCGGCCAGCAGCGCGGCGTCCTTGACCGGGTCGCCCACGGCCTCGGGAATGGTGTAGCGGCGGCCGGTGGCGCCGATGTCGTCGCGCACCCACCAGGAGCCGGCGGCGTACAGGTCCAGGTCGGTGACGGCCAGCCAGGCCACGCCACAGCGGTACAGGTCGGGGTCGCGCACCAGGCCCATCAGCGTGCTGTAGCCGCCGTAGCTGGCGCCGGCGATGCAGGCCTTGTCGCTGGCGATGCCTTGCTTTTGCGCCCAGCGCAGCGCGTCGGTCACGTCGTCCTGCATGGCCAGGCCCCATTGCTTGAAGCTGGCGCGGAAGTGCGCGTCGCCATAGCCGGTGCTGCCGCGGAACTCGGGCTCGATGACGACGTAGCCGCGCGAGGCGAGGAACTGCGCGTCGGCATCCCAGCCCCAGGTGCCGCCACGCACCCAGGGGCCGCCGTGCACCAGCACCACTGCCGGCAGTGCGCCCGTCGTGTTGGCGGGCCGCGTGATCCACACCGGCACTTCCAGCCCGTCGCGGGCCTTGATGCGCTGCAGGTCGACGCTGGCCATCTCCTGCGGCTTCACGCCCTCGCGCCTGGCGCCCATGTCCGTCCAGGCCTTCTCGCCGGCGGCGGGCTTGCCCTGGAAGAGGTAGAAGCGGCCGGGGTCGCGGTCGCTGAAGCTGCGCACCATCGCCACCATGTCCGGCGTGCCGCAGCGGCGGCAGCTGACGAGGTTGGCGTTGCCCGGGAACAGCTTGTCCACGCGGTCCTGGAAGACCTTCATCGCCGGGTCGAACCAGGCGATCGTGGGCGCATCCACCAGCAGGTGCACGCCCAGCACGCGGCCGTTGGTCTCGTCGATGACGAGGCCGCCGTCGAAGTCGAAGCCCGGCGTGGCCACCAGCGCCTTCTCCTGCGGGCGCTTGCGCTCGAAGTCGTAGCGCTTGAGCGTCGCCTGGCCGGCGGCGCCTTCATGCTCGCTGACGTACAGGCCGCCGGCGTCGTCCACGGCCTCGATGTTGAAGGGCGACGACAGCAGGTCGCTCTCGTACAGCGGGGTCCAGGTCTTGCTGCCCGGCGCCCGCCACAGCGCAGCCTGCCGGCCTTCCCTGCGCGTGAACACCACGCGCATGTCGCCGCGGCTGTCGGCCATCCAGCCCACCGCGCCCTGGGGTTCGGTGAAGTCCACGTTGCGGGTCAGGCCGGTGCGGGTGTTGAGCCACTTGGGGACCTCGGTGTCGTCGTCGGCGCCGGGCGAGAACTCGGCCACCAGCACCTCGTCGTTGCTGCCGCCGGCGTTCATGCGCGGCACCTTGATCACCCGGTGGTGCCAGTCCAGCAGCCGTTTGTCGCCGCTGCCGTCGCTGATGACCGGCTTCCACTGGCGACGCACGAGCTGACGGAATTTGCTGCCGTCGGCGTTGACGGCGAACAGCCCCGGCGCGCCGCTGTAGCGGGCGCTGCCGTCGAACAAGTCCACAACGCCGTAGACCAGCCGCTCGTCGTCCACCCAGCGGACGTCGTGCACGTCGCCATCCTTGAAGCGCGCCACCGCGTTCAGCTTGCCGCCTTGGTCCAGGTCCATGACCACCAGCGCCACGCGGTCCGTGCCGCGCGATGTCGTGAACGCGAGCTTGCGACCCGAGGGCGACAGCACCACGTCCAGCAACTCGGCATCCTTGTAGAACAGCTCGGCCGGCGGCGGCGCGGCTTGTGCGGCCGCAGCGAGCAAGGTCAGCGCCAGCGCGGCGCGTTGCAGAAATCCAGCCATGGCGGGCCTCGGTCTCGTCAGGGTTGCAGGTGCCTGGCCAGGAAGGCGGCCATGCGTTCGGCGAAGTCGACGCGGTTCTTCAGCATGCTGAAGCCGTGGCCCTCGCCGGGGTAGGTGACCCAGGCCGGTTCGTTGCCGGCCTCCTTCAGCGCGTCGCGCATGCGCTGGCCGTGGGCCAGGGGCACGCGCAGGTCGCTCTCGCCGAAGGCCAGCAGCACAGGCGCCTTGATGCGCGCGGCCTGCTTGACGGGCGAATGGGCGGCGATCATGGCGGCGTCCTTCACCGGGTCACCCACCAGGTCGGGGAGGTTGTACTGCCGGCCCGTCTCGGAGATGTTGTCGCGCACCCAGAAGGAGCCGCTGAGGTAGAGATCCAGGTCGGTCACCGCCATCCAGGCCACGCCGCAGCGGTAGAGGTCGGGGTCTTTGACCAGCCCCATCAGCGTGCTGTAGCCGCCATAGCTGCCACCGGCGATGCAGGCCTTGTCACTGGCCAGGCCTTGCGCCTGCGCCCATTTCAGCGCGTCGGCCACGTCGTCCTGCATGGCCTGGCCCCATTGCCTGAAGCCGGCGCGGAAGTGCGCGTCGCCATAGGCGGTGCTGCCACGGAACTCGGGCTCGATGACCGCGTAGCCGCGCGACGCGAGGAACTGGCCCCAGGCCTGCCAGCCCCACACATTGCCGCGCACCCAGGGCCCGCCATGCACCAGCACGACGGCCGGCAGCAGGCCCTTGGCGTCGGCGGGCCTGGTGACCCACACCGGCAGGTCGCGGCCGTCGCGGGCGCGGATGCGGTGGAAGTCCATCTGCGCCGTGTCCGCCGTCTGGATGTCGTTGCGCACCCGGCCCACAGCGAGCCAGCGCTGCTCGCCCGCCGGGGGCTGGGCCTGGTAGACCCAAAACTGGCCGGGGTCGCGGTCGCTGTAGCTGAGCACCAGCGCGGTCATGTCGGGCTCGCCGCAGCGCCGGCACTGGATGCGGTTGACGCGGCCGGGCAGGTGCTCGTCCACCTGCTGCTGGAAGGCCTGCAGCGCGGGGTTGAACCACACGGTGGTCTCGGAGTCGATGAGCAGACGCACGCCTAAAGCGGGCCCGCCGCCCTCGTCCAGCAGCTGGCCCGCAAAGCTGAAGCCGGGCGTCTCGACGAGGGCCTGGGTGTCGGGCGCACCGCGCTCGAAGTCGTAGCGCGTCAGCACGGCCTCCTTGTCCTTGGCCAGTGCTGCGGTCACGTAGAGCTGGCCGGCGGCGTCCACCGAGTGCGGCTGGAAGGGCGCGTCGAACAGGCCGCTCTCGTACAGCTGCCGCCAGTCCTTCTGGCCGGGGCCACGCCAGTAGGCGGCGCGGCGGCCCGCGTGTTCCGTGATGGCCGCGCGCAGCTCGCCGCGGCTGTCGGTCAGCCAGCCGATGGTGTGGGCCGGCGCGTCGGCGTAGGTCTTGCGCGTGATGCCGGTGCGGGTGTCCAGCCACAGCGGTGTGGCGATGCGATCCTCGTCGAGGCTGATGCGCGCGATCAGCACCTCGTCGGCGGATTCGCCGCTGCGAGGCAGGGGCACGCGCAGCAGCAGGTGGTTCCAGCTCAGCAGCCGTTCGAGCCGGCTGAAGCGGTCCTTGGCGATCCCGCCGCCCGAGCGGCTGACGAGCCGGCGCATGTCGCTGCCATCCGGGTTGACGGCCAGCAGGCCCGGGTACTTGCCGCTGCCTTCGGACAAGTCCTCCAGGCTGAACAGCAGCCGGTTGTCGTTGACCCAGCGCACCCGGGTGACGTCGCCGTCGTCGAAGTGCGCGGCGCGCGACATCTTGCCGCTGCCCAGGTCGAACACCACCAGCCCCGCGCGCTTGTGACCGCGCACCGTCGTGATGGCCAGCTGGCGCCCGGACGGCGACAGCTGCACGTCCGCAACGTCGGCCTGCTTAAAAAACACCTCGGCCGGTGGCGGCGCGGCCAGCGCGGTGAGCGCGGCCAGCAAGCCGGCGGCGATGAGGCCGGCCCAAATCCCTCTGTGCATTCCCTGTGTCCTCCCGCTGCTTCTCTGGCAGCGGCGCGCAGCATAGGACAGGCCGGGTGTAGGCAGGGTCGTCGAATCGGCAATCCTCACCATCGCGAGCCGTTGCCGGCGCTGCTGGACAATGCCCCGCCATGACTGCTGCCCCCCCCGACGACGCCCCCGTCGTCATCATCGGCGCCGGCCTTGCCGGCCTCACCGTGGCCCTGCACCTGGCCGACACCGTGCCCGTCGTCGTGCTGGCCAAGCGCGAGCTGACCGAGGCGGCCACCGCCTGGGCCCAGGGCGGCATCGTCGGCGTGCTGGGCAGCGACGACTCCATCGACAGCCATGTGCGCGACACGCAGGACGCCGGTGCCGGCCTGGTCGACGAGGCCACGGCCCGCTTCATCGCCGAGCGCAGCGCCGCCGCCGTGGGCTGGCTGGTGGAGCAGGGCGTGCCCTTCACGACCGACGACACCGGCCCCATGGGCCTGCACCTGACGCGCGAGGGCGGCCACGCGGTGCGCCGCATCGCCCATGCGGCCGACGCCACCGGCAAGGCCATCCACGACCAGCTGCTGGCCGTGGCGCGCAAGCACCCCAACATCAAGCTGTGCGAACGCTGGATGGCGCTGGACCTCATCACGTCGCGCCACGCCCAGCGCGACGAGCCGCCGCGCGTCTACGGCGTCTATGCGCTGGACATCGACACGCAGCGCGTCGAGACGCTGGCCGCCCGCGCCGTCGTGCTGGCCACGGGCGGCGCCGGCAAGGTCTACCGCTACACGACCAACCCCGACACGGCCACCGGCGACGGCATTGCGATGGCCTGGCGGGCCGGCTGCCGCGTGGCGAACATGGAGTTCATCCAGTTCCACCCCACCTGCCTGTACCACCCACAGGAGCGCAGCTTCCTCATCACCGAGGCGCTGCGCGGCGAGGGCGGGCACCTGAAGTTGCCGGACGGCACGCGGTTCATGGCGTCGCACGACGAGCGCATGGAACTGGCGCCGCGCGACATCGTCGCCCGCGCGATCGACTTCGAGATGAAGAAGCACGGCCTGGACTACGTGCTGCTGGACGCCACCCACCTCGGCGAAGCCTTCCTCATCGAGCACTTCCCCACCATCCACGCGCGCTGCCTGAAGCTGGGCATCGACATCGCGCGCCAGCCCATCCCCGTCGTGCCGGCCGTGCACTTCACCTGCGGCGGCGCGGTGACCGACCTCAGCGGCCGCTGCGATCTGCCCGGGCTGTATGCCGTGGGCGAGACCGGCTACACCGGCCTGCACGGTGCCAACCGGTTGGCCAGCAACTCGCTGCTGGAATGCGTGGTGCTGGGCCAGACCTGCGCCGTCGACATCCTGCAGCAGCCCATCCAGGAGCCTGCGCCGCTGCCGGCCTGGGACGAGAGCCAGGTCGAGAACGCCGACGAGCAAGTCGTCATCGCCCACAACTGGGACGAACTGCGGCTGCTGATGTGGAACTACGTCGGCATCGTGCGCACCACCAAGCGGCTGGAGCGGGCGCTGCACCGCATCCAGCTGCTGCGCGGCGAGATCGACGACTACTACGGCAGCTTTCGCGTCACGCGCGACCTGCTGGAGCTGCGCAACCTGGTCGACTGCGCGGAGCTGATCGTCAAGTCGGCACTGCTGCGCCACGAGAGCCGCGGCCTGCACTACAGCCGCGACTACCCGCAGACGCTGCCGGTGAGCTTCCCGACGGTGTTGATCAGCGAGCGGCGCAGGCGCTGAGGCAGCCTAAACTTGCCTGATCGACAGCAGCTGAGGTAGCCATGCAGATCATGTCCCGTGATTTGGAAATCATGAGCGGTGCGCTGTGCTTTGCTGGCACACGCGTGCCGGTGAAGCATCTGTTCGACTACCTCGAGAACGGTTCGACGCTGGAAGACTTCCTGGAAGACTTCCCTGCCATCGACCGCGACCACGCCGTGGCCGTGCTGGAGGCTGCACGATTGCAGTTGTTCGCCGATGCGGCTGCTGCTTGATGAGTGCGTACCGGCCCGGCTGGCGCGGGCGCTGACCGACCATCAGGTTGCGACCGTCGTCCAGCAAGGCTGGTCCGGCGTGAAGAACGGCCAGTTGTTGGCCTTGGCAGCCGGCGAGTTCGATGTGTTATCACCGTCGACAAGAACCTGCGCTACCAGCAGAACGAAGCTTTGCCTGTGCCGGTGATCGTGCTGGATGCGCACTCGAACCAGCTGGCGATGTTGCTCGAGCTGGTTCCGCAGTTGCTCGAGGCGCTTGCCAACCTCGGCCACCGACGCTTCGTGCGTATCGGCTGAACGGCCTACTTGCGCGCCCTCAACGCCGTCCGCGCCTGCACGAAGTTGAAGGCGTAGGTGACGGCCTCGTTGATGGCGTTGTCGATCTCCAGGCGCTCGTGCTCGGTCAGGTAGAAGCTGAAGTCCACCTCATGGCGGATGTAGCGCGGCGGCAGGCGGTTCAGGGCCACGCAGCAGACGTCGCACAGCAGGTCGTTGCTGGCGGCGATGTCGGGGAAGTCCTTGGACGCATCCATCACCGCGCCGAAGACCTCGCGCTCGTGGTGGTTGTAGAGGGAGCTGAAATCGGCATTCATGGCGGGCCTCCAATGGGGTGCCGATTTATAGCGCCATCACGCCGCGCCAATGTTGGGAGTCATCCCTGCAGCGGACTTCTTTCTCGCGGCGACGAAGTCCAGCATGCGGTTGATGCAGCCCTGGGCCTTCACGCGAATGTCTTCTTCGACGTGGATCTGCGGCTGGCCGCTCTCCAGGCAGTCGACCAGATTGGCCAGGCCGTTCATCGCCATCCACGGGCAGTGCGCGCAGCTCTTGCACGTCGCGCTGTTGCCGGCCGTAGGCGCCTCGATCAGCGTCTTCCCCGGCGCCAGCTGCCGCATGCGGTGCAGGATGCCGTTGTCGGTCGCAACGATGTAGGCCGGCGCCGTGCCCTCGACGACGGCCTTGATCAGCGCCGACGTGGAGCCGACCACGTCCGCCTGCTCGACGACGCCCTTCGGCGATTCGGGATGCACCAGCACCAGCGCGCCCGGATGCTGTTCGCGCAGCAGCTCCAGCTCCAGGCCGCGGAACTCGTCGTGGACGATGCAGGCGCCGTTCCACATCAGCATGTCGGCGCCGGTCTCTTCCTGGATGTAGCGGCCCAGATGCCGGTCCGGCGCCCACAGCACCTTCTGCCCTTTGGCATGCAGGTCGGCCACGATCTCCAGCGCGCAGGAGCTGGTGACCATCCAGTCGGCGCGGGCCTTCACGGCGGCGCTGGTGTTGGCGTAGACGACGACTTGCCGGTCCGGGTGGGCGTCGCAGAAGGCCGCGAAATCGTCGGCCGGGCAGCCCAGGTCCAGCGAGCAGGTGGCGTCCAGGTCGGGCATCAGCACGCGCTTCTCGGGGCTGAGGATCTTGGCCGTCTCGCCCATGAAGCGCACGCCGGCGACGACCAGCGTCTGCGCGGCATGGTCGCGGCCGAAGCGGGCCATCTCCAGCGAGTCCGAGACGATGCCGCCGGTCGCCAGGGCCAGGTCTTGCAGCGCGCCGTCGACGTAGTAGTGCGCCACGAGCACGGCGTTGTGCTTCTTCAGCAGTGCGGCGGCGCGCTCGGCCAGCGCGTTGCGCTCGGTGGGCGTCAGCGGCGCCGGCACCTTGGCCCAGGCGAAGGCGGTGGAGCAGGCGCCGGCGGCGTCCTGCTTGGTGTAGTCGAAGAGGGTCTGGGACATCGTGGTGTGGCGGCTGTGCACCGCAAGTGTCGCGCAGAGCGGCCGTCCTCACGCCTCCGCAAAGAACCGGCTTGGCGGCATGCCCACCGTGCGCGTCACCATCGCGCTGAAGGCGCTGGCACTGGCATAGCCCAGCTCGCTGGCGATCAGGCTCATGGGCCGGCCGCGCGCCGCCAGCGTCAGCGCGTGGGCCAGCAGCAGCTGGGAGCGCCATTGCGCAAAGCTGGTGCCTAGCTGCTCCCGGAACAGCCGGCTCAGCGTGCGCGGGCTGGCGCCGGCCTCGGCCGCCCAGTCGTCCAGCCCGGCATGCCGCCCCGGCTCGCGCAGCATGGCCTCGCACAGCTTGCGCAGGCGTGCGTCCTGGGGCAGGGCGACGCCCAGCGCCAGCGGGCGGGCGCGCTTCAGCTCGGCCAGCACGAGGCGCTCGATGCCCTGCCGGCGCTCGGCCTCGTCCGGCGTCTCGGCCGGCTGCGGGTCGGGCTCGCCGGGAAGCGCCGCCACCAGCTCGCGCAGCAAGGGCGAGACCTCCAGCACTCGGCCCTCCCGCCAGGCGTCGCCGGGCAGCAGCTCAGCGGCCAGGTAGACGGTGCGCAGGTCGCAGCGCTCGATGGCCGTCACCGCGTGGACGATGCCGGGCGGAATCCAAACCGCTCGCGACGGCGGCACGATGTAGGTGGCCGTGTGAGCGCCCTCGGTGCTGACGCGCACCGCGCCCGTCATCGAGAACACCAGCTGCGCCCAGTCGTGGCGGTGCGGCTGGATGTCGGTCAGGTGCTCCAGCAGGCGCGCCTTGGCGCGCAGCGGGCGCTGCGGCGTTGGCGCAAAACGCGCGGGCGACAGGGCGGGGAGGCTGGTGCGGCTGGCCATGGCCGGATTTCAACAGGAATTGACGAACCATCGCAACTGCGCCGGTCGATGGCTTCCTACAGTGACGGCCATGGACTCCGCACTTTCCTTTGATGCCGGCCGCCAGCGCCGCAGCGACATCACGACGATCTCGACCATCGGCGTCGCCCACGGCACTTCCCACTTCTTTCACATGCTGCTGCCGCCGCTGTTCCCGGCCTTCATCCAGGCGTTCGGGCTCAGCTACTCGGAGCTGGGCCTGCTGGTGACGGTCTTCTTCGTCATCTCGGGCACGGGCCAGGCGGCGTCGGGCTTCCTGGTCGACCGCATCGGCGCGCGGCCGGTGCTGTTCGCGGCGATGGCGTGCTTCTTCCTCGCCTCGGTGGCTGCAGGCCTGGCCCAGGGCTTTGGCGGGTTGATGCTGGCGGCCGCGCTGGCCGGCGTCGGCAACGCACCTTTCCACCCGGCCGACTTCACCATCCTGAACAAGCGCGTGTCGCAGCCGCGCCTGGGCCATGCCTTCTCGGTGCATGGCATCAGCGGCAACCTGGGCTGGGCGGCAGCGCCGGTGTTCACCATCGGCATCGCCCAGGCGACCGGCAACTGGCGCTACGCCTACCTGGGCACGGCGCTGGTGGCGTTGGCCGTCATGGCGCTGCTGTTCTGGCAGCGCTCGGCGATCGACGACCGCGAGGGCTCCTGGGGTCATGCCAAGGCGGCTGTCGGCGCCAAGGCGGAGCACCCGATGGCCTTCCTGAAGCTGCCGTCGGTCTGGCTGTGCTTCTCGTTCTTTTTCTGGACGACGGCGGCGCTGTCGGCCATCCAGAGCTTCGCCAGCCCGGCACTGCATGCTATCTACGGCCTGCCGCTGGCGCTGACGGCCTATGTCGTCACCGGCTACATGCTGGCGGGCGCGGCGGGCATGGTGGTGGGTGGCTTCCTGGTCGCCCGGGCCGAGCGGCTGGAGCGCACGATCGCCATCGCCATGGCCTTCGCGGCGGCCATGCTGCTGATGGTGGCCAGCGGCTGGCTGCCCGGCGGGCTGGCGGCGGCGGTCGCCGCGCTGGCCGGCTTCGGCACTGGCATCGCCGGGCCATCGCGCGACATGCTGATCAAGCGCGCCTCGCCGCCCGGCGCGACCGGCCGCGTCTACGGCACCGTGTACTCGGGGCTGGACATCGGCTTCGCGCTTGCCGCACCGGTGTTTGGCGCGCTGCTGGACCACGGCATGCCGCGCGGCGTGTTCGCAGGTTCGGCCGCTGCGCTGATGCTGGGCATCGCGTCGGCGGGGCTGGTGGGGCTGGGGCTGTCGCGCCGGTCAGCAGCCGCGGTGCCGGCCTGAACACTCGCCCCGGGTCAGCCGGGTTACTTGGTGCGACGCTGGGCGCGCGTGCCGGCGGCCAAAGCCAGTGCGAGGCCGGCCAGAGCCCACGACGTTGGCTCGGGAACGTCGCCGGCGTCGCGGATCGTCAACAACCCTGACGAATACACGTAGAAGTTGGAGCCGCCGCCACTTTCGAACTGGCGACCGGCCGTTTGCGTGGAAAAGAACGTCCCCAAGCTCATCGGTGGCATCACGTCCGGCCGGAAAAACAGCCCATCCACATCCACGCCGGTCCCGTCGCCGCACGAGCCCAGCCCGAAAACCGGTGTGGCAAACGCATTGAGGCTGTCCACCGCGATGGAGGTCGGCGAACAGCCGTTGATGTCCCCGCTGACGTAGGTGAGCACGTCGCCTGTGTTCTGTGCAAACCCCGCGCTGCTGAAGTTGATGGATGCCGCCGCGTAGTTGCCCACCGCGTCATAGCTGAACGTGTAGATCAACGAGGCGGCTGCAAAAGGGCTCGTCAGTACGAGGCCCAGGCTCAGGGCCATGTGCTTGAACTTCATCGCTTGCTCCTGTGGATGTGGGTGGGCAGTGCCTACGCAATATCCAGGCCCATCAGGTGCCTGGCGTGGCCGCCGGGCGCTTCGCCCTGGGAGCGGGGCGCAACTCGGCGCATTGCGCCGTAGAGGCCAGGAACTGTGAAACCTCCATTCGTAAAGTTTCTCGACATCACCAGCAACGACAATCTCGAGGTGGCCGGATGCCTGTGCCGACTGCACCTCGCACGGCCCAAGAGCGAGCACCCCTAAGTGGCGCGCAGCCGCTGAACGTCGGTGGCCGGGGGGGCGGCAAGGCCGAGTTGCCAGCCGGCGAGAGACCCGCGCCGACCGGCCGGTGGCGACCACACTCGATGACCTGCCGCAGCCAGGCCAAGTGATGAATTGGCAAGGCCACCGGCCCGAGCAGTCGCAGACGATGAAAGTCCAGCTCGCGCGGCGCACGTCACTGGGCATCGAGGCGCCAGGCGACTGAACCCGAGTTGCGGGTCGCCCGTACCATCTGCGACACCGCCCACCCTTGGGCTGATCTCCGCGCCGCATGAAATTCAAGACTTTCGTCACCTCTCCCGCACTGGAGCACAAGGCCTTCCTGACGCTGCTGATCGCGGTCAGCCTGGCCTTCGTGTGGATACTGCTGCCCTTCAGCGGCGCTGTGTTCTGGGGCGTGGTGATCGCAATGGTCTTCATGCCTGTCCATGTCTGGCTGCTGCGCCGCTGGAAGCAGCGCCGCACGCTGGCGGCACTCGCCACGCTGCTGCTGGTGGTGCTGATGGTGGTGCTGCCGATGACGCTGCTGACCGGCATGCTCGTGAAGGAGGGTGCCGCGCTCTACCAGCGCGTGCAGTCGGGCGAGACGAATTTCGTCCTCTACTTCGAGAAGGTCGTCGCGGTGCTGCCGGGCTGGCTGCACGACCTGCTGGCGCATTTCGGGCTGACCGATGTCAAGGAACTGCAGAGCCGCATCACCGATGCCATCGGCCGCGGCAGCCAGGCGATCGCGACCCAGGTCTACAGCGCCGGTCAGAACGTGCTGGACATCGTCGTCGGCTTCTTCGTGATGCTCTACCTGGCGTTCTTCCTGCTGCGCGACGGCGCCGCGTTGAGCCGTCGCATCCGCGTTGCCGTGCCGTTGGGCCCCGAGCATCGGCAGCACCTGGCGAGCAAGTTCATCACCGTCATCCGCGCGACGGTCAAGGGCAATGTGCTGGTGGCGGCCACGCAGGGTGCGCTGGGCGGCCTGGCGTTCTGGTTCTTCGGCATCAAGGGGGCGCTGCTGTGGGCGGTGCTGATGGGCTTCCTGTCGCTGCTGCCGGCCATCGGCGCGGGGCTGATCTGGCTGCCGGTGGCCCTCTATTTCCTGGCCACAGGCGCCATCTGGCAGGGCGTGGCGCTGATCGCCTACGGTGTGCTCGTGATCGGTCTCGTGGACAACGTGCTGCGCCCCATCCTCGTGGGCAAGGACACGCAGATGCCCGACTACCTGGTGCTGATCTCCACCATCGGCGGCATGTCCGTCTTCGGCATCAGCGGCTTCGTCATCGGCCCGGTCATCGCGGCGATGTTCATGGCGGGGTGGGACTTGTTTGCCACGGCGCGGGAAGAGGCCGTGGCGGCGCCTGAGCAGCCCGAAGCCGACGGCCCGACCGGGGGCTGAGGGCGATGTCGCTTCGCGCTGTCGTCATCGCAGCGGCCTGCCTGGGCGCGCTGATCCTGGCCTGGCAGAAGCGCGAGCCGCTGCAGGCCTGGGCCCGGTCGGCGCAGACGGCGGCCGCACCGGCTGCGGCGCCGCTGCGCAAATGCGTCAACGGCCAGCAGGTGACGTACACCAACGCCCCATGCCCGCCCGGCCACAAGGAACAGGCCGTGACGGCGGCACCCGTCAACGTGCTGCCGGCCACGCCCGTGCGCAAGCCGGTCGAGGCCAGCAGCGCGCCCTTGCTGCACCAGGCGCTGGACGTGAAGCAGGAGCCCACGCTCAAGGACAAGATGATGGAGCGCGCGATCGACGGGGTGCGCTGACGGCTAAAGTGCCAACATGACTAGACAAGCTACCTCCCCACGTCTTGCCGGCCACAAGCTGGTCGAGGCGCTGCTGGCCCAGGGCGTCGACACCGCATTCGGCGTGCCTGGTGAATCCTTCCTGGCCGTGCTCGACGGCTTCCACGAGTACGCGGACCAGATCCGCTTCATCGCCTGCCGCCAGGAGGGCGGCGCCGCCTTCATGGCCGAGGCGCAAGGCAAGCTGACCGGCCGGCCCGGCATCTGCTTCGTCACGCGCGGGCCCGGTGCGACGAATGCCAGCATCGGCCTGCACACCGCCTTCCAGGACAGCACGCCGATGATCCTCTTCATCGGCCAGGTCGCCAGCGACCAGCGCGACCGCGAGGCCTTCCAGGAGGTGGACTACCGCCAGATGTTCGGCCCAGGCACGCTGGGCATGGCCAAGTGGGTGGGCGAGGTGCATGACGCCGAGCGCCTGCCCGAGTACGTGGCGCGTGCCTTCCACACCGCCATGCAGGGCCGCCCGGGGCCGGTCGTGCTGGTGCTGCCCGAGGACATGCTGACCCAGCCCATCACGGCGCCTGTCGTCGCACCCGCGCGCCCGGCGGAAGCCGCGCCGACGCCAGCCGCGCTGGCCGAGTTGCGCATGCGGCTGGCGGCGGCGAAGAAGCCGCTGGTCATCGCCGGTGGCGGTGGCTGGACATCCGAGGCGACGACCGCGCTGCAGGCCTTTGCCGAGGCCTGGTGCCTGCCCGTCGGCTGCGCCTTCCGCTTCCAGGACTTGTTCGACAACGCCCACCCCAATTACGCAGGCGACGTCGGCATCGGCATCAATCCGAAGCTGGCTGCACGGGTGAAGGAGGCCGACCTCATCCTCGCCATCGGCCCGCGCCTGGGCGAGATGACGACCGGCGGCTACACGCTGCTGCAGGCGCCGCGACCCGCGCAGCAGCTCATCCACATCCATGCCGGCGCGGAGGAGCTGGGCCGCGTCTACACGGCCGAGCTGCTCATCAACGCCAGCATGAGCCAGGCCGCGCCCGAACTCGCGCTGCTGGCGCCGCCCGCCGCCATCCCCTGGCGCGACTGGACCGCCGCAGCCAACGCCGACTACCAGGTCAACCTGGTTCCCACGCCGGTCGCGCCGCTGGACATGGCCGAGGTCATCCACCTCCTCGACGCCAAGCTGCCCGAAGGCACGATCTTCACGAACGGCGCCGGCAACTACAGCGGCTGGCTGCACCGCTTCCACCGCTACACGGCACTGCACCGCTTCGGCAAGACGCAGCTGGCGCCGACTTCGGGCGCGATGGGCTACGGCGTGCCCGCCGCCGTGGCTGCGGCGCTGCTGCAGGACCGCTGGGTCGTCAACATCGCCGGCGACGGCGACTTCCTGATGACCGGCCAGGAGCTGGCCACGGCCACCGGCTATGGCGCGAAGAAGCTGCTGGTCGTCGTCGTCGACAACGGCACCTACGGCACCATCCGCATGCACCAGGAGCGCGAGTACCCGGGCCGCGTGTTGGGCAGCGACTTGTTCAACCCCGACTTCGCCCAGCTGGCCGAGGCCTTCGGCTTCGCGGCGTTCAAGGCGGATACCACCGAGCAGATCGGCCCGGCGCTGGACGCGGCCATCGAGGCGGGCCGGCCGGCGCTGCTGCACCTGCGCCTGTCCAGCGATGTCTCCACCTCGCGCGCCACGTTGACCGCCATCCGCGAGGCGGCCAGCCAGCGCCTGGGGCAGGGCGGCTGAGGCCCCTGGGGCACAATGCGGCCCGTCATGAAGAACCCCGCCCGCCAGCAGCGCAGCACCCCGGCTACCGACACGGTGGCAGGCCTGCGTGCGGCCGTGGCCATCCAGTGCCCGGCCGCAGATTCCTGAGCCCGGCGATCCCCGTTCTTCCCTTCTTCAGCGCAACCTCGATCGCCGGGCCCACACCCCGCGCGAAGCCGTGCCGCCAGCGCCCCTGCGCCAGCGCGGGCACGGCCCTGACCTAGGTCTGCCATGTCTTCCTTCTCCGCCATCGCCCAGGCCGGCGAACGCCTGCTCAGCGAGCTTGACCACCGCCGCCTGAGCCGCTTGCCGGGCCATGCCCTGCACGACTTGCTGGATGCCGCCGAGCTGCTGCCGTCGCGGCAGTTGCCGGCCGATGTGGTCACCATGAACTCCGAGGTCGAGGTGCTGGGCCCCCGGCCCGGCCAGCGGCAACGCCTGACCCTGTGCTATCCGGCCGACGCGCGACCCGAGCTGGGCCGCATCTCGGTGCTGTCGCCGGTGGGCTTGAGCCTGCTGGGCCGCGCCGTCGGCGAGCAGGTCAGCTGGCAGGCCGGCCACGGTGCCGTCGGCAGCCTGCTGATCCAGGCGCTGCCCTACCAGCCCGAGGCCAGTGGCGACTTCGCCCGCTGATCCCCGCCATCCCCCGTGTGCAGCCTGCCGCGACAGGCTGGAGCCGCCCCTGCGCGGCCCACCCTCCAGGAGCCCTCCATGCCCAATGCCATCCTCATCGTCACCGACTTCTCCCAGGCCGCCGAGGCGGCCGCGCAGCGCGCCGTGCTGCTGGCCCGCCAGCGCGGCAGCGAACTGCTGCTCGCACATCTGGCCGGCAGCGGCCCGCCCGACGTGGCCGAGCGCCTGCCGCGCTACGCGGCCATGCTGGCGCGCCGCCATCGCCTGCCGGTGCGGTTGCTGGGCTCGCTCGACCTGGCCGGCCTGCGCCAGGCGGCCGCGGCCCAGGCCGGCCTGCTGGTGATGGGCTGGCCTCCGCCAGCGGCGCGCCGCTGGCCCTGGTCAGGCAGCGTCCTCGCGGCGCGGCTGCTGTGGCGCCTGGCCTGCCCGTTGCTGGTGGTGCGGGCCCCGGCCACGCGGGCCTATGCCCGGCTGCTGGTCGCGCTGGGCCCGTCGCCGGCAGCGGCCGCCGGCCTGCTGCGCGCGGCGGCCGAACTGGCGCCCGACGCCGAGCTGGAGCTGTTCCACGTCATCGACACGCGGCAGGAGACCCATCTGCTGGCCGCCGAGACCACGCGGCGCTCGTTGCGCGAGTACCGCCAGGTGCTGGACGACCACGGCCACCGCCATCTGCGGCGGCTCAGCGACACGCTGGACGCGCGCCGCAACCGGCTGATGTACACGCTGGGCCGTGGCGACCCGGCGCAGCAGATCCTGGTGCAGCAGGACTACGGCCGGGCCGAGCTGGTGGTCGCAGGGCAGGGCCGGCGGCCGGCCTGGCTGGAGTTGCTGCTGGGCTGCACCGCGGCCCGGCTGCTGCAGCAGCTGCGCTGCGACCTGCTGATCTGGCCCGAGCACCTGGCCCCCCTGCCCTGCCAGAATGCGGCGTATGCAAGACGTCGACTTGGAACTCCGCGGTGACTACATCGAGCTGGACAAGCTGCTGAAGGCCACCGGCCTGGCCGACAGCGGCGGCCAGGCGCGCGCGCTGATCAGCGCCGGCGAGGTGCGCGTGGACGGCCAGGTCGAGCTGCGCAAGACCGCCAAGATGCGTGCCGGCCAGGTCGTCGAGTTCGGCGGCCAGCGGGTGCGCGTGGTCGCGCCCGCCTGACGCCCCACGCTGCCTCAGGGCAGACCCGCTCCCGCATTCGGGGGTGTTCAGGGATAGCCCGGCGTTGACCCGGGGAAGCGAAAACGAAACACTGTTCCAACTGCTCGCTGATCCGAGTTCACCCAGATGCCGCCGGGCATCCGGGCGGCTCGTCGGCCGACGCAGTGCGGTGCGCCTGCCGTGCCCGCTCCCCTGATTGACGCCCTCGCGAGCCGGTGCCGCGCGGGTGCCAAGCCCCTCTCGGCCTGCTGCCGAATCCCCGCCCTCTGACTGCCGTGCGCTTCGCGCGCCCGACCCCTGACGGGCCGGGTGCCGGGTGGGCCTGTGCCTGCCTTTGACGCCGCAGGTCGGCTGGCGGTCATGCACAACGACCCGCGCGCCCCACGAGCGCGCCCAGGAGACAGCCCATGATTTCAAGCATGCCCAAGCGGGGCCTGCTGGCTTCGTCCATCTCGCTCGGCCTGCTGGCCTGCGGTGGCGGCCAGGAGAACCCGGCGAACTTCGCCGCCACCCAGTCTGCCGGCCAGCCCTCGGCCGGTCGTCTCGATGCGGCCACGGCCACGGCGGAAACACCCACCGCCAGGGCGCTGGCCGCCCGGCCGGCCAAGCCCGTGCTACCGCCGCCCGCGCCGGTCATCGACGCGCTGAGCCTGACCGACCCGAACGCGCCACTGCTGTTCGACACCGGCAACCGCAGCTATGCCGCGCCCACCACCATCAGTGGCCTGCACAACCCGGCCAACTACCGCGCCGCACCGCGCCTGCCGGCCTGGCAGTTCGCCACGGTGGACCCGACCAACGGCGTGCTCACGTTCGAGCGCGAGACGGCGCCGGACATCGGCTGGCATGGCCAGTCGCGCAAGGGCAAGGTGCGCGTCACCGGCGGCTCGTCGGCGGCCGCCAACCGCGTCTACACGGTGTTCAACAAGGAGCAACTGCTGGCGGCGCTGCGCGAGGCCAAGAACCAGCCAAAGATCATCCGCATCGTCGGCCACATCGACTTCCGCTGGCGCGACGGCAACACGGTGTTCGAGGAGTACACCGGCTTCCTGGACCAGAAGAACGGCGGCAGCTTCTCCATACCGTCCAACACGACGCTGGTGGGCATCAACGACAGCAACGGCCGCCCGGCGCGCATCACCGGCACGCAGATCCTGATCGGCATCGAGGCCGCCACCACGTCGGCCGGCGCCGAGGCCGATTTCAAGAAGTGGGTGGCCGACGGCAAGGACCCGGAACTCTTCCCCACCTGGACGCGCAACATCATCCTGCGCAACCTTGCCATCGACACGCCCTGGGACGTCAACCCCGAGGACAGCGGCAATGCCTACATGGACGGCATCGCCATCACGCGCGGCCAGCAGATCTGGGTCGACCACGTGACCATCAGCGACGGCGACACGCCCGACTCGCTGGCCAGCGACACCCGCCACGACGGCGCGCTGGACATCATCCGCGGCAGCGACTACGTGACGGTGTCGAGCAGCGTCTTCACCAAGCACCACAAGACCACGCTGGTGGGCAATGGCGACTCCGGCCGCGCCTGGAGCGACGCCGGCCGCCTGCACGTGACCATGACCGGCAACTGGTGGGACCACCCCTACAGCCGCCTGCCGCTGGTGCGCTTCGGCCAGCTGCACCTGTACAACAACCTCGTCACCGGCAGCACGACGACCGATGACGACGACAAGAAGTTCGCCTCCGGCCTGGACGTGCGCTACCAGTCCGATGTGCTGTCGGAGAACAACTTCTACGAGTTCACCGGCCTCAAGCCCAAGGAGGTCTGCGGCAAGCTGGCCGGCGGCAAGCAGGCCATCAGCTTCCGCAGCTCGGGCCACCGCTTCATCAGCGACAAGGGTGACGACGGCAAGCCGATGGCAGGCGTCATCGACGTGCAACTGCAAGGCTGCGAAGGCCTGCCGGTGGCGCAGAACTGGGTGCCGCCCTATGCCTACACGCTGCGCAACGCGGACGTGATCCGCACCGCCGTGCAGCAGTCGGCCGGTGCCGGCAGGCTGGGCCTGTTCGCCGTGCAAGGCCCGCTGCCGCCGCCGCTGCCCAGCTCGCCCGCGCCCAGCCCGGCGCCGACCCCGACGCCCACACCGCCGCCGCCTCCGCCTCCGCCCCCACCGCCCGCGCCCGCGCCGGGCCCGGCACCCACGCCCGTGCCGCCGCTGATCCCCGGCACGGCCTGCACCGTCACCTTGCCCTGTGGCAGCGGCAGCGGCGAGGGGACCATGAGCGCGGCCATCACCGCCGTGCTGCCGGCGGCCGCTTACGCGCAGGAGACCGGCACCTACACGCTGTCGGGCGCCGGTGCCGTGGCCACCAGCACGTCCTACGCCTTCAACTTCAAGTACACGCCGCTGGTGGGTGACTTCACGTTCACGGCGCGCGTCGTCACGCAGGGCGGCAGCGGCAGCTCCGGCCGGGCCGGCGTCGTCGCGGCCGAGGCGGTGACCGGCACGCCGCTGTACGCGTGGACGGCGCGTTATGCGTCCACCGGCGAGATCCGCGCGGCCACCAACGGCAACAACCGCTCCAACCTCACCGGCTTCGCTGCGTCGACGCCGCCGGTCTGGGTGCGCGTGCAGCGGCGCGGCAACGCGGTCTATTCGGCCGCGTCGACCGACGGCGTGAGCTGGGCCGAGAAGACCAACTACAGCACCACCGTGTCGACGCTCTACGTCGGCCTGGCGCTCTCGTCTGGCAGCAACAGCACGGCCGTCACGGCCGACTTCGACAACGTCAGCATCGTCGGCGGCGGCCGCTGAACGAGGAGAACACCCCATGAAGTTCCGACTCCACACCCTGGCAGCGCTGCTGCTCGGCGCAGCCTTCACGCAGGCCCAGGCCGGCGCGACCACCGAGGTGGCCTACACCGCGCTCGCCGGCCCCACTGTCAGCTTCATCGAGCTGGTGGCCAACCCCTTCGACGTCGCCTCCCTCGACGGCCTGCTGAGCAGCGGCGGCGTGCTGTTTGGGGAGCGCTTTGCCGGCCAGGAACTGGCCGAGCACAAGGCGCCGCGCCCGGGCGAGGAGGAGGTGGCCCAGGACTGGTTCGACGACCTCAGCAACGGCGCCCCCACCGCGGGCCTGACGCTGCTGGCCGGCGCGGCCGGCGCCAACCTCGGCGCCTACCACTACGGCGATGCCGACGGCGCGGCGCTGTTCGGTGTCGGCCCGCAGCCCGGCAATGGCGACGGCTTCGGCGCCATCTCGGCCCGCTTTGCGTTGCCGGTGTCGGCGCTGGGCCTGCAGCTGCGCGACCTCCACGGTGGCGCGATCACGCTGAGCCTGTACCGCCTGGACGGCAGCCTCATCGAGGCCGTGGACCTGAGCGGCCGCGCTGACGGCCAGGTCGCCTTCGCCCGCAGCGGCGGCGCGGCCGACATCGCCGGCTTCTCGCTGACCCACGCGGACCCGCACTACGGCGTGTCCATCGACAACCTGGTGCTGTCCGCCGCGCCCGTGCCCGAGCCTGCGTCGGCGCTGCTGCTGCTGGGCGGCCTCGCGCTGCTCGGCACGGCCGCCCGCCGCCGCCCATCCAACACCTGAGGAGACCCCATCATGAAGATCCGCAACACCTGCCTCGCACTCGCGCTGCTCGCCACCGGCGGCCTGGCCCCTGCCGCCACCACGCTGACCGACGGCGACCTCTGGTTCACCGGCTTCGCGCGTGAATCGTCCTATGGCGGCTGGTCCTTCGTGTCGTTCGTCGACATGACCGCCGGCACGACCATCAGCTTCACCGACCTGGGGCTGAACTCAGCCGGTACGTTCAAGGCGGGCGCCAACAACGAGAACGTCTGGACCTGGACCGCCACCGCCGACGTGGCCGCAGGGACGCAGATCGTCGTCTACGGCGGCAACTACAACGCCACCGCCGGCAGCACCAGCGGCGGCTCCTCGGGGCAGGGTGCCAAGAACGTCACCGGCGGCTCGCTCAGCTTTGCACCGACGCTGGCGGGCGGCAGCTACAACCTCGACTTCTCCAGTAGCGGCGAGGTCCTCTATGCGCGCCAGGGCAGCAGCTTCATCGGCGCGCTGAACAACTACACGGCGCCGCCGTCCTCGGGCTCGGACAACCCGCATCTGGCGGGCCTGAGCTTCGTCCAGAACATCAACTACGCCGCTGCCAACGGCGGCACGGGCGATGGCGCCGTCCAGCGCACCGAGTGGTACAGCGGCCCGACGACGGGCCTCACGGCGGCCCAGTACAAGCTGGCCATCGCCGACATGGCCAACTGGTCCAAGGACCCGAGCAATGTCTCGGGCCTGCGCAGCCTGGTGCTGCTGGAAGGCAGCGTGCAGGAGCAACTGACGGCCGGCGCCGCCGCCGGCGTGGGTGCGGGCAACTTCAGCATCGTGGCCGCACCGGTGCCCGAGCCCGGCAGCTACGCGCTGATGCTGGCCGGCCTGGCCGTCGTGGGCGGCCTCGCACGCCGCCGCCTGCGCGGCTGAAGCTTCAGCGGTAGCGCGCCAGGATGCGCTCCACGCTGCCGTCGCGCACCATGTCCCTGACCGCCTGATCCAGGCGGTCCAGTGGCAGCGGGTGCGCCAGCGTGAACGCGCAGTGCGTGCGGTAGCGGGTGGTCTGGAAGGCCGCCTTCAAGCCGTCCTGCGGCTGCAGCTTGTTGTGGAACTCCAGCGTGATCTGCTCGGTCAGTGCGTAGTTGGTGCGCTTGGCGGCCAGCTTGCGCAGGTTGATCAACATGGTGGGGGCGTCGTCGCGCACAAACCTGCTCCCCAGCGCCTGCTCGAACTGCGGGTAGCGGTAGGAGTGCACCGTGCCCAGCGGTTGCCCGGCCAGGTCCTGCAGGCGGGTCACCGGCGGCGATTGCGGCCGGGCTGCCACCACGCCTTGCTGCTCCAGCACCGGCGGGCTCCAGTGGAAGTTGCCGTCGATCCAGTCCGGCGCCACATAGCAGACGCCGTCCGCCCCGCCTGAGGCCAGCACCTGCCCCACCCGCCGTGGCGGCACGGAGATGTACTCGGCAGGCCGGCCCAGCCGCGCAGCGATGGCGTCGCTGAGGTCCTTGACGATGCCGGTGGCCAGCTTGTCCTTCTCGAACCCGCCGAACGGCATCGCGTGGTTGAGCGGCGCAATGAAGCGCAGCGGCGGCTCTGCCGACCACGCCTGCCAGGGCAGGGCGCAGGCGAGAAGCAGTGCCGAGGCTTTCATGGGCGGGCTCCAGGCGGGCAGGTGGTGCCTGGAGTATCTCGCCGCTCACCCGGTCGCGGCCGCTGAGACGGTCAGGAGACGCGGGCGGCGCAGAGTGCGCCAGGTCTTCAGCTGCCTGGGTCCGCGCCATGTCCTGCCTCCCGCGTCTGAAGCACACTCCTGCCATGCTCAAGCTGCTGGGCGCGCCGGCCTGGCAGGCCGATGCCGCCGAACTCCCGCTGCCGACCACGCTGCCGGCCTGCCTGTTGATCCACCTGGCCTGCCTGGGCCGCTGGGTGGAGCGCGGCCAGCTCGCGGCGCTGTACTGGCCCGACGCCGACCGCGAGCAGGCGCGCCACCAGTTGCGCGTCAACCTGCACCGCCTGCGCCAGCTGCTGGACGGCCTGGGCCACGGCGAGGCGCTGCTGGCCGAGCGCCAGCGCGTGCGCCTGCAGCTGCCGCATGACCTGAACCTGCTGGAGACGGCCTGCGCCGAGGCCGACGGCGCCGCACTGCTGGCCCGGCCGGCGGCCAACTGGCTGCAAGGCTTCCGCTTTGCCGGCTTCGATGAGTTCTGGCGCTGGGCCGACGACTATGGCGCGCTGCTGCAGCGCCGCTGGGACGAGGCCGCGCGGCGCGCCTTGCAACGTGGCGGCAACGCGCCCTGGCAGGCGCCGTTGCGTGCGCTGCTCGATCCCGACACCAGCCCGTCGACCGATGCCGACGACACGCTGTGCGGCCGCACCGAGTGGCTGGGCCAGATCCGCCGCGAGACCGCGCCGGCGCTGGTGCTGCTGGGCGAAGCCGGCGTCGGCAAGACCAGCCTGCTGAAGGCCGCCTTCCCCGGCGCGCCCGTGCTGCAGGGCCGCGAGGGTCTGGCGCAGATGCCTTACCGGCCCGTCGTCGAACTGCTGCTGCCGCGCCTGGACACGCTGCGCGCGCTGCTGCGCCAGCCCGAGCGTGGGCTGGCCGCCTACCGGCTCGACCTGGCGCGGCTGCTGCCCGAGCTGGCCGTCGACGAAGCCCTGCCGCCGCTGGATGCGCTGAGCGCCCGCGCCCGCCTGCTGGAAGGCCTGGCCCGCGTGCTGGAGGCGCTGGGCCCGCTGCTTCTGGTGGACGACCTGCAGTGGGTGGACCTGCCAAGCCTGGAGCTGCTGGCGCTGCTGAGCCACCGCGGCCGGCTGCGCTGGCGCGGCGCCGCGCGCGGCGAGGAGCTGCCGCCCGAGCACCGCCAGTGGCTGGCCGGGCAGCAGGACGGCCAGCGCCTGCGCAGCCTGGCGTTGCCGGGGCTGGCGCTGGCCGCCGTGCAGCAACTGCTGGGCCGCGCCGGTCAGGACACCGCCGACGCGCCCGCGCTGCTGGCGGCCAGCCATGGCAATGCCTTCGTGCTGGGCGAGCTGCTGCGCGCCCGGGCCGACGGCGTGGCCGTGTCGCCGCGCGTGCGCGAGCTGCTGCTGCGCCGCTGGCAAGCCCTGACCCCCGAGGCGCGCGGCCTCATCGGCGCGGCGGCCGTGCTGGCCCGGCCGCTGCCGTTGGCGGTGCTGGGCCATGTGGCCGCCGTGCCCGACGCCGAGCTGCTGCCCGCCGCCCGCCAGGCGCTGGAGGCCGCGCTGCTGCGCGAGGAGCCGGACGGCACGCTGCAATGCCGGCACGACCTGGTGCGCGAGGCCGTGCTGAGCCTGCTGCCGGCCTTCGAGGCCCAGTCGCTGCGTCAGCGGGCCGCGCTGGCGCTGGGCGCGCGGGCGGAAGGCGCCGCTGAGCCGCTGGCCGTCGCGGCGCTGTGGGAGGCGGCCGGCGAGGCGCAGATTGCGCTGGCCTGGCTGCACCGAGGTGCGGCCCAGCAGAAGCTGCGTGGCCGCTATGACGAGGCACAGGCGCTGTGGCAGCGCATCGCCACCGAATCGCGCGAGCCGGCGCTGGCGCTGCAGGCGCGGCTGAGCCTGGCCGAATGCGCGCTGCTCCATGACCTGCCCACCGGCCGCCAGGCGCTGCAGCAGGTGCTGGAATTGGCAGGCGCCGTGGCCGACCCGGCGCAGCGCGAGCAGATCGAGGGCCAGGCGCTGGCCGGGCTGGTTGACAACGCCGTGTTCTCCGGTGACCTGGCCGCCGCCGCCGCGCTGGCCGCGCGCCTGCGGCCGCTGCTGCCGCGCCTGGCGCTGGCCGAGCGCTGCAATGCCTGCGAGGTACTGATCGAGCTGGCCATGCGCGAGCCCGACATCCCGGCCGCCTGGGCGCTGCTGGGGCAGCTGCGGCAACTGGCACCAGCGCGGCCGTCGCTGCTGAGCTACGAGGGCCAGATCCACTGGTTCGGCGGCCAGGTGCGCGCCGCGCGCGACGCTTTCGAGCTGCTGCTGGAGCGCCACCCCGACTACTGCCGCGGCCTGACGATAGAGAGCGACCTGGGCGTCATGCTGCAGGCGCTGGGCGAGCTGGAGCGGGCTGAAGCCATGGCGCGGCGCAGCCTGGTGAGCTGGGCCGGCGTGGCGCACACGGAGACGCTGTCGCTGCTGATGCTGGGCCTGACGCTGACCAGCGCCGGCCGCTACGGCGAGGCGCGCGGCGCGCTGGACCGCGCGCTGACGCTGGGCCGCGAGCAGGGCTCGGCGCTGTTCGAAGCCGAGGCGCTGGTGCGGCGGGCGCGGCTGTACTGGCAGAGCGGCCGCATCGACCTCGCCGAGGCCGACCTGGACGCCGCCGAGCCGCTGCTGGCCGGCAGCCGCGACCCGTTGCGCGTGTCGCACCTGGCCTGGCTGCGCGGCCTGCTGCGCGAGGCCCGTCGGCTGCCGGCGGACCCGGCGCTGACGGCACGCGTGCGCGAGATGGCGCAGCGCAGCCAGCACCCGTTGCTGCGCATCCGCCTGGCGCGCCTGGAACTGCTGACCGGTGATGCGGCGGCGGCTGCGCGCCAGGTTGCCATCGCGCGAGAAGCCGGCCTGCTGGAGCCGCTGGCTGAGGGCTTGCTGCTGCAGGCGCGCGGCCTGCCGGTGGATGAGGCCCGGCCGCTGTTGCTGGAGGCGGTGGAGCTGGCGCAGCGCCAGGGCTTTGCGGAGCTGCTGGGCCAGGCCGACCGTGCGCTCAGCGCAGCAGCGTCAGCAACTGCTCCAGTCCGCCCGCGTTGATCGCCACGCGCGCCTGCTCGCGCACCTTGGGCTTGGCATGGAATGCCACCGACAGGCCTGCCGCGCCCATCATGGGCAGGTCATTGGCGCCGTCGCCCACGGCGATCGCCTGGTCCGGGCGACAGCCGATTTCTGCGCAGCGCGCGAGCAGCATCAGCCGCTTCTGTTCGCCGTCGCAGATGTCGCCCCAGTCCTGCATGACGACGCGGCCCGTGAGGGCGCCGTCGGCAATCTCCAACTCGTTGCTGCGCACGAAGTCCATGCCCAGCTCGGCGGCCACATAGCGCGTGAAGAAGGTGAAGCCGCCGGAGACGAGCACCAGCTTGAGCCCGGCCGCCTTCAGTGCGGCGCACAGCTCGCGCGCGCCGGGGTTGAAGGTCAGGCGCTCGGCCAGCACGCGGTCCAGCACGCTGGCGGGCACGCCGGCCAGGATGGCGAGGCGGCGGCGCAGGCTGTCCTTGAAGTCGGTGATCTCGCCGCGCATGGCGGCCTCGGTGATGGCGGCCACTTCCGTACCTTTGCCGGCCAGCGCGGCGATCTCGTCGATGCACTCGATGCCGATCAGCGTCGAGTCCATGTCGAAGGCGGCGAGTTTGAAGTGGGACAGCGGGGGCAGGGCAGGGCCGTCGCGCAGGACGAGGCCGTCAGGGGCGGAGGTGGTCACGGGGGGCGGAAGGTCAGGGCCAGCGAAGGGGTGGATTATCCCGGGTGCGTTCGGCGCAGATCCGCGCCATCCCCTCAGTCGGCTGCCCTTGAGGTGAGCGAAGCCCGACAGCCGCCTACCTGCGAAACGTCTCGACGTAGCGCCTGGCCTCCTGCCCGACGACGTCGGCCAGCCGGGGCAGCTTCTCGACCAGCGGTGCCAGGTCGTCCAGGGCCTGCAGCGTGATGTCGGCGAGCGCAGCCAGGCGGGCGTGCACCGCCGCTTTCGGGAGGCTGCAGCGGTGGCCGAAGTCCAGCAGGCCCTGTCTTGCCGCAAAGAAGCTCTTGTTGCCCGCCAGCTCCAGCGCCAGCGAGTCCTCGGGGATGTAGAGCCGGGTGCAGACGATGTCGTAGGCCGGCGCCATCCACACTTGGCCGCTCACCTGCTCGTACAGCACGCCGAAGTTCTTCATGTGGGCGTCGCCGTTGCCGAGGATGCACGACAGCGCCACCATGTCGAACAGCTGGGCGCGCGCGGCGGCCCAGTGTTCGGGGCTGCAGTAAAGGCTCAGCAGCTTCAGCACCAGGGCGTAGCTGCCTGCGTATTTCTGGTCGGCATCCCGCCCGGCGAGCACCAGCATGTCCTCGAAGCCGAGGACGCGGCCATCGGCAGGGCGGTCAAACCGGCGCATGACGAAGAGTTCGCCGTCCTCCGACAGGTAGAACTCCGGCACCGGGATGCCGGCCCGCTGGGCCACGCTCATGCAGAAGAACTCATTGATGGCAAGGCCGGGGAACTCGCCGAGGCCGGACTTCACGATCAGCTCCGGCGTCGCCAGCGCGGCCTTGAACTCGGGCGAGGGCAGGCCGGCCGGCGCCTCCGGTACGAGCACCTTGGGCTGCACGCCGCTCAGGCCGCTGCGCATCAGGTAGGTGTCCACCAGCCGCGCGAACAAGTCCTTCGAGCCCTGGCTGGCGAGCAGGTCCGCCAGGCGCTCGCCCGGCGCATCCGGCACGCGCGCCGCGCCCTCCGCCGAGAAACGCAACCGCCCGATCGGCGCCTGTGAGCCGATGACCGTCAGCAGCAGCAGCGGGTCCATGCCGGTCGTCTTGGCCAGGCGCTGGCGCAGCTGCTCCAGCACATAGCCTTCCGGCAGATTCATCTGGAAGACCGGGTGCAGCGAGGGGTGCACATAGGGCTTGATGCGGCGGGGCATGCCCAGCGCCGGTGCGGCCAGGTCGCCGGCCTGCGGGTCAAACGTGAAGACGTAGTCGCCCTCGCGCTGCAGCCGCCCGGCCAGGCCCTGCGGCGTGTTCACGAGCACGGCCGGCGCCTGCTCAGCCATGCTCATCACCCAGCAAGGCGCTCACTTCCTCCAGCGTCGGCCGCTGTGCCGGCACCAGCTGGAACTGCGCACCGAGGGCCGCTGCCACGCGGGCATAGGACGCAACCGCCACGCCGGGGCGGCCGGCCTCGACGTGGATGACCTTCAGCCTTGGAATGCCGGCGCGCTCGGCCACGTCGACCAGACGCAGGCCGCGCGCCTGGCGCATCTCCTTGAGCTTGGCGCCCATGGCCTGGACGGTAGATTCGAAGTCATTCACGGCGGCTGAAAGTATTGAATACGATGCTTGGCTGCAGGCTAGTGTCGTATTTGATACCTGTCAACCGCATCGCCTGCGATCAGGTGATCGCGGCGGAGAGGCCGGTGGTGGGCCAGCCAGGGTCCGGCGCGATGGCCCCAGGCGTAGGTTGCGGTGAAGGCACTGAACCCCAACTGATGCGGTCGGTATCACGGCGTTGGGGTTCGCTTCGCTCACCCCAACCTACCGGGCTAATCCCAGCTTGCCAGACCGGCAGTTAGCCACGCCTCATGGCGGCCCCGATGAGTAGGCTCAGTGCGCAGGTTCCGACTAGGAACTGAAGGCGTGGGCGCCAATGCTTGAAGGCACGTTCGCCTAGAGGTTTACGCGACGACGCGACGCGCGATTGAATCGAGCGCGTCGCAAGCACATAAAAGAAGGCCACAACGAGAACGATGGTGGCGTAGCTTTGCAACGGGGACAGGAGCGGTCTCCCGAGAAACACCATGAGGAAAACTATGTGGCAAAGGAACAGGACCGCTTGCCCGAGTAGGGCGGTTCGCAATGAGATGTCTGCGGAGTTCACGTTATCTGCAGTCTGGAATGTGAGGCGGCGCCTAGCTTGTCAGGCGACGTCTTCTCGTTAGTTGCAGTTGACGGGTCATGATGCCAGCGACGCTGGCCTTCGCCCCGCCGCCCCAACCCTTGAGTCCCCACGTTTTCCCTCGTAGTTCCACCCCTACAAAAACTCGCCGCCCCCCACGATTCCGCGACGGCGTGTGGATTCCTAGAGTCGCTCCCATCCTGAGGAGCACTCGATGACCCACGATCCCTACGACGCCGACCGCCCCCTGCTGATGCGTTGCGCCTGTGGCCAGCACGCCAGCGCTGCGGACCACGCCGCCGCCGAGCTGCGCACCCGCAGCGAATCAGCCGACTTCGAGGCCGAATCCGCGAACTTCGTCGAAGCCACGCTCGTGAAGGCGCTGTTCCCGCAGGACGCGCTGCGCCGCCGCTTCCTGAGGGCCGTCGGGCGCAACACCGCGATGGCCGCCATCGGCAGCGTGTTGCCGCTGGCCAGCCTACAGGCGATGGCGCAGGGCACGACCGGCCCGCTGGAGAAGAAGGACCTGAAGATCGGCTTCATCCCCATCACCTGCGCCACGCCGTTGATCATGGCGCACCCGCTGGGCTTCTATGCCAAGCAGGGGCTGAACGTGGAGGTCGTGAAGACGGCGGGCTGGGCGTTGATCCGCGACAAGATGATCAACAAGGAGTACGACGCCACGCACTTCCTGTCGCCGATGCCGCTGGCCATCAGCCTGGGCCTGGGCGCGCCGGCCACGGCGATGAATGTGGCGACCATCCAGAACACCAACGGCCAGGCCATCACGCTGAGCGTGAAGCACAAGGACAAGCGCGACCCGGCGACATGGAAGGGCTTCAAGTTCGCCGTGCCCTTCGAGTATTCGATGCACAACTTCCTGCTGCGCTACTACGTGGCGGAAGCGGGGCTGGACCCGGACCGCGACATCCAGATCCGCGTGGTGCCGCCGCCCGAGATGGTGGCCAACCTGCGCGCCGGCAACATCGACGGCTTCCTCGGCCCTGACCCGTTCAACCAGCGCGCGGTGTACGAGGAGGTGGGCTTCATCCACGTACTGACAAAGGAACTCTGGAACGGCCACCCCTGCTGCGCCTTCGGCACCAGCAGCGAGTTCATCCAGAAGAACCCCAACACCTTCATCGCGCTCTACCGCGCGGTGCTGATGGCTGCGGCGATGGCGCGTGAAGCCAAGAACCGCGAGCTGATCGCCAAGGTCATCTCCCCGCAGGCCTACCTGAACCAGCCGGAGACGGTGATTGCCCAGGTGCTGACGGGCAAGTTCGCCGACGGCCTGGGCAACGTCAAGGTCGTGCCCGACCGCGCTGACTTCGACCCCATGCCCTGGCAGGGCATGGCCGTGTGGATGCTGACGCAGATGAAGCGCTGGGGCTATCTGAAGGGCGACGTGAACTACAAGCAGATCGCCGAGAAGGTGTTCCTGCTGACGGATGCGCGCAAGCAGATGAAGGCGCTGGGCCAGGCCGCGCCCGAGGACAAGGCGGGCGGGTATCCGAAGTTCAAGGTCATGGGCAAGGAGTTCGACCCCGCCAAGCCCGACGCCTATCTGTCCAGCTTCGCGATCAAACGGGCTTGAACTCCCAAATCAAAGGCAACCACAGAGGCACAGAGACACAGAGAAAACTCTGCGGCTGTTGTTCCTCTGTGCCTCTGTGCCTCCGTGGTTGCATTTCTGAATTCCTATTTCCATGCAGAAATCCCTGAACTTCCGCGCCGGCCTGCTGTCCCTGCTGCTGCTGGGCTGCCTGCTCGGCCTGTGGCATCTCGCCACGCTCGGCGGCATGCAGGCTGCGGCGCCGGCGGCGATGACGCCCGAGCAGATCGAGTACGCCAAGCTGATGGGCAAGCCGGTGGACGCGACGCCGGTGGCCGCGAAGAGTGGCTTTCCGACGCTGGCGGTCATGGGCCGCACGGTGGTGCACCACCTGTCCGAGCCCTTCTACGACCGCGGCCCCAACGACAAGGGCATCGGCCTGCAACTGGCCTATTCGCTGGGCCGCGTGGGTGTGGGCTATCTGCTGGCAGCGCTGGTCGCCATTCCGCTGGGCTTCGTCATCGGCATGAGCCCGTTGGTCTACAAGGCGCTCGACCCGTTCATCCAGGTGCTCAAGCCCATCTCGCCGCTGGCGTGGATGCCGCTGGCGCTCTACACGATCAAGGACTCGGCCGCGAGCGGCATCTTCGTCATCTTCATCTGCAGCCTGTGGCCCATGCTGATCAACACGGCTTTCGGCGTGGCCGGCGTGCGGCGCGAGTGGCTGAACGTGGCGCGCACTTTAGAAGTTAGCCCGCTGCGCCGCGCCTTCGAGGTCATCCTGCCGGCCGCAGCGCCCACCATCCTGACGGGCATGCGCATCAGCATGGGCATCGCCTGGCTGGTCATCGTCGCCGCCGAGATGCTGGTGGGCGGTACGGGCATCGGCTACTTCGTCTGGAACGAGTGGAACAACCTCAGCCTGCCCAACGTCATCTTCGCCATCCTCGTCATCGGCCTCGTGGGCATGGCGCTGGACCTGCTGTTTGCCCGCGCCCAGAAGGCGATCACCTATGTCGACTGAACTCGTGCAAGTGCAAGGCCTCGCCAAGCGCTATGGCGACGCGACCGTCTTCGATAACGTCAACTTCACGCTGACCGAGGGCGAGTTCGTCTGCATCATCGGCCACAGCGGCTGCGGCAAAACGACCATCCTCAACGTGCTGGCCGGGCTGGAGCAAGCAAGCGAGGGCCACGTCTTCATGGCCAAGCGCGAGGTGAATGCGCCGGGGCTGGAGCGCGGTGTCGTCTTCCAGGGCCATGCGCTGATGCCCTGGCTCACCGTGCGCCAGAACATCGCCTTCGCGGTGCGCAGCAAGTGGCCGGGCTGGAAGCGCGCCGAGGTCGATGCACAGGTCGAGAAGTACGTCTCTCTCGTCGGCCTGACACCGGCGCTGGACAAGAAGCCCAGCCAGCTCTCCGGCGGCATGAAGCAGCGCGTCGGCATTGCCCGCGCCTTCGCCATCGAGCCGCGCATGCTGCTGCTGGACGAGCCCTTCGGCGCGCTGGACGCGCTGACGCGCGGCACCATCCAGGACGAGCTGCTGAAGATCTGCGCCGCCACGCGCCAGACCGTCTTCATGATCACGCACGACGTGGACGAAGCCATCCTGCTGGCCGACCGCATCCTGCTGATGGCCAACGGCCCGCAGGCGCGCGTGGCGGAGATCGTCGTCAACACGATGAGTCGCGACCGCCAGCGCGCCTCGCTGCACCACGACCCGCAGTTTTATCGCATCCGCAACCACCTCGTCGACTTCCTCGTCGAGCGCAGCGCCACGCTGTCGCACGGCCGCGCGCCGGAGCACCCGCCCGAGGTGCGTCCCGGCCTGTCGCAGACCGCCGAAGTCATCCCTCTCGATACCAACCCCGCCATTCACAGGAGCACCGCATGAGCCGCCTCGAAGTCACCGAAAAGATCATCGCCACCAAGGTTGCCAAAGGCATCAAGTGGGCCGACGTCGCCGCCGACATCGGCCTCAGCAAGGAATGGGTCACCGCCGGCTGCCTGGGCCAGATGACCTTCAACGACGAGCAGGCCACCAAGCTGGCCAAGCACTTCGACCTGACCGAGGCCGAGGCGCAGTGGCTCAAGGTCGTGCCCTACAAAGGCAGCCTGCCGACCAGCGTGCCGACCGACCCGCTGATCTACCGCTTCTACGAGCTGATCAGCGTCTACGGCACCACCTTCAAGGAGCTGATCCATGAAGAGTTCGGCGACGGCATCATGAGCGCCATCGACTTCAAGATGGACCTTCAGCGCGAGCCGAATGCGGCCGGCGACCGCGTCAGCATCGTCATGAGCGGCAAGTTCCTGCCCTACAAGACGTATTGAAATCATGAAGCCCCCACGCTCGTTTCACTCGCTGCCCCCAGAGGGGGCGCATCAGCGCCTTCGGGCGGCCGGGCGCCGCTGATGAAGCCGCCGCTGCCCCCGTTCACGCACGAGAGTGCGGTGCAGAAGGTTCGCATGGCCGAGGACGCGTGGAACAGCCGCGACCCGGACCGTGTGGTCGGCGTCTACACGGACGACACGGTCTGGCGCAATCGCGCCGAGTTCCCCGTCGGCCGCGAGCAGGTGCATGCGCTGCTGACGCGCAAGTGGGCGCGCGAACTGGATTACCGGTTGATCAAGGAGTTATGGGCGTTTGGCGGAAATCGCATCGCGGTGCGCTTCGCCTACGAATGGCATGACGACTCCGGCCACTGGTTCCGCAGCTACGGCAACGAGAACTGGGAGTTCACCGACGAGGGGCTGATGCGGCGGCGCTTTGCCAGCATCAACGACTTGCCGATTGCGGAGTCGGCGCGCCTGTTCTTCTGGCCGTTGGGTCGGCGGCCGGATGAGCATCCGAGCTTGAGCGAGTTGGGCCTGTAGGGCGGGTCATGACCCGCCGCTTGGCAGAGCAGCACCACACCACCAAACGGCGGGTCGCGAGGTAGAGCGGCACCACACCCCCAAAACGGCGGGTCGCGACCCGCCCTACGCCCGCACGGCCAGCATCACCGCGTAAGCCTTGAACACGGCCGTCGCCTGCTGGCCCACGGCAAGCGCCAGCCCGTCGACCGCATCGTTGGTCACGCTGGCCGTCACGACCGTGCCGCCCGGCAAGGTCAAGCCCACCAGCGACGACACCGCACCCCGCTCCACGCGCGACACCGTGCCGGCCAGCTGGTTGCGCGCAGACAGCCTGTAGCCGCCGAAGTCCGTCACCAGCACGACCTCGCTGGACTTCACGAGCGCCAGCGCTTCCTGGCCCTTCTTGACCTTGAGTTCCTGCGCGGCCTCGGTCGTCAGCGAGGTAGTGACCTGTTGGCCGCCGTCCAGCGCAACACGCACCGTCGTCGTCGATGGCCCAGCGGTCACGGCGGCGATGCGGCCGAAGAACTGGTTGCGCGCGGTGGTCTTCATGCTCATCCTTTTCAGCAGCGCGTCGAGCGCCGGTTGCGTGGCCAGCCAGGCGGCCTGTTCATGCAGGAAGGCGGCGTGGCGCGTCTGCAGCTCGCGCCAGGCGACGAGCAAGGCCTGACCCTCGGCCGTCAGCGTCGTGCCGCCGCCGCCGGTGCCGCCGGCGGACTTGGCTAGCAGTGGCGCATGCGTCAGCGCAGTCGCTGCGTCCAGCACCAGCCAGGCGCCCTTGTAGCTGTAGCCGGCGGCCTTGGCGGCCTTTTGCAGCGAGCCGGTCAGGGCCAGCGCCGCGAGCAGGTCGAAGAAGCGCCAGTCCAGCCGGCCGGCCAGGCGTAGATCGCCTTGCAGCAGCGGGTGGTCGGTCGTGCTCATAGCAATCGGGCGCGCAGGTCGGCGTCGTCGGCGCGCAGACGCTGGCTGACCTGGCCGCCTTCGACCAGCACGACCTCGTCCGCCAGCGCCAGCACGTCGTCGGCATCGTGGCTGACCATGACGGCCGGGATGCCCCGCTGTGCCAGCACGCGCTGCAGCTCGGCGCGCAGTTCGCGCTTCAGCGCGCTGTGCAGCGCGGCGAAGGGCTCGTCCAGCAACAGCACCTGCGGGTTGCAGGCCAGCGCTCTCGCCAGCGCCACGCGCTGCTGCTGGCCGCCGGAGAGCGTGGCGGGCTTGCTGCGAGCCATGGCGGTCAGGCCGAAGGACTCGATCAGCTCGTCCACGCGCGCTGCGTCCTCGGCCTTCAAGCGACGGCGCCAGCTCGTCAGGCCAAAGGCGATGTTGTCCCGCACGCTGAGGTGGGGGAAGAGGGCGTAGTGCTGGAACAGATAGCCCACGCCGCGCGCCTCGGTGGCCAAGTTGATGCCGTCGGCGGTGTCCAGCAGCGCGCGGCCGTTCAGCTTCACATGGCCCGTGCGCACCGGCAGCAGCCCGGCCATGGCCTGCAGCGTCAGCGACTTGCCGGCGCCCGACGGGCCGTAGAGGGCGACGAAGGGCGCGTTGGTGGCGAAGGCGACGTCCAGGTCGAAGCGACGGCGGGTGTCGCTGACGGAGAGTTGTAGTGAGACGTCGATCAAGGCTTCTCGAAACCGTACCTGGCGAGGATGGCCTGCGCCTCGCTGCCGCCGAGGAAGGCCACGAAGCTGCACGCCAACGCCGCATGCCTGCTGTCCGCCACCACGGCCGCCGGGTAGGTGATGGGCGCATGCCCGCCCACCGTCATCGCGATGACGACCTTGCCTTTGGCTAACTCCGCATCCGTGCGGTAGACAAAGCCGGCCTCGACCTCGCCGCGCGACACGTAGTCCAGCACCTGGCGCACGTTGTCGGCAAACACCAGCTTCGGGCTCAGCGGCGCCCAGAGCCGGGCGTTCTCCAGCGCCTGCTGCGTGTAGCGGCCCGCCGGCACGGAGGCCGCCTTGCCGATGGCGATGCGTTTCACGGCCGGGAGGGTCAGGTCACGCACGCTCCTGACGGTGCCGCCGGGCGGCGTGACCAGCACGAGGCCATTGGCCGCAAAGTCGCGCCGCGTGTCGGTGGCGATGAGCTTCTGCGCCACCCCCCGATCCATCGTCTCCTGGTCGGCGCTGGCGAACACGTCCACCGGCGCGCCATGGGCGATCTGCTGCAGCAGCACGCCCGAGGCGGCGAAGTTGAAGCGCACCGTGGCGCCGGGCTTGCTGGCCTCGAAGCGCGGGGCTATCTCCTTGAAGGCATCGGTCAGGCTGGCGGCGGCCGAGACGGTCAGCTGCTGCGCCGAGGCCAGCAAGGGCAGGGCGGCGAGCAGGAGCAGCAGGCGGCTCATGGCGCGGCCCGTTGCAGGAAGCGATTGGACAACACGAGGATGGCGACCGACACCGCCGACACGACCAGCGCTAGCATCAGCGCCAGGTCGTCACGCCCGGCCTGCACCGCGTCGTAGATGGCCATGGACGCCGTCTGCGTCTGCCCGGGAATCGACCCGGCCACCATCAGCGAGGCGCCGAACTCGCCCATGGCGCGCGCAAACGCCAGCAGCGTGCCGGCCAGGATGCCGGGCCAAGCCAGCGGCAGCGTCACGCGCACGAAGGTGCTCCAGCGCGACTGGCGTAGCGTGCGCGCGGCGGCTTCCAGGTTGCGGTCCACCTGCGCGAAGGCGCTGCTCGCGCCCTTGAGCACCAGCGGCAGCGCGACGAGCGTGGAGGCGATGACGGCGCCATGCCAGTTGAAGATGACCGTGTAGTCCAAGTGCTCGCGCAGCCAGCCGCCCAGGGCGCTGCGCCGGCCCATCAGCACCAGGATGCCGTAGCCCAGCACCGTGGGCGGCAGCACCAGCGGCAGCATGCAGATGGCCTCCAGCAGCCCGCGCCCCGGCAGCCGCGTGCGGGCGAACACCCAGCCAAGCGCCACGCCGAACAGCAGGGCCAGCACCGTCGCCACGCCGGCCACGCGCAAGGTCAGCGTGAGCGGCGCGGCGTCGAACTGGGTCCAGAGATCGGCGGGCATGGAGGCGTAATGTAATCAACTACATCGCGATGGGCCGACGCCGGCGTGGGCAAACGCGGCCGACTATCCTCACGGCCAAACCGCGATGGACCTGATCACCGACCTCTTCTCCCGCCACGGCCTCATCGCCGTGGCCATTGCCGTGCTGCTGCATCAGCTCGGCGCGCCGCTGCCGTCCACACCGCTGCTGTTGCTGCTGGGCGCGGAATCGGTCTCGCGCGACGGCTTTGCGCTGCAGGCCTTTGCCGCCATCACCGGGGCCGCGATGGTGGCCAATTTGCTGTGGTTCTGGGCCGGCCGGCGCCTGGGGCGGCGCGTGCTGGCGGCGCTGTGCCGCGTCTCCATCTCGCCGGACAGCTGCGTGCGCCAGAACGAGATCAGCTTCGCCCGCCGGGGCGCGCTGACGTTGCTGATCGCCAAGTTCGTGCCGGGGCTGTCCATGCTTGCGCCGCCGCTGGCAGGCGCCCTGGGCATGACGGCGGGACGCTTCCTGACCTGGAACCTGCTCGGCTCGGCGCTGTGGGCCGCTGCGGGGCTGGCGGCCGGCCGGGTCTTCCATGCGCAGATCGATGCGCTGCTGCGCGAGCTGGCCCGGCTGGGCAGCGCGGCCATCGCGCTGGGCGTGGCCGTCGTGGCGGCCTATCTGGCCTGGCGGCTGTGGCGGCGTGCCGTCGTGCGGCGTGAGCTGAACGGCTTCGAGCGCCTGGAACCGGCCGACGTGGCGGCCTTGCAGCAGCAGGGCTGCCAGATCGTCTTCGTCGACGTGCGCGGCGGGCCGCCGGCCAGCCGCATCCCCGGCGCGCGGCACCTGGACCTTGGCGCCTTGGGCGACGCGGCGCTGGCCGGCTGGCCGGTGGAGGCCGAGTTCATCACCTACTGCGCCTGCCCCAACGATGTCTCGGCCGCGCGCGCCGCGCAGTGGCTGAAGGCGCGGGGCCATCAGGCGCGCGTGCTGCGTGGCGGCATCGACGCGTGGCAGCAGGCCGGCCTGGCGCTCGAAGCGGTGTGAGGCGCTGTCCGACAGCCGCGCAGCGCCGCTGCCGATGCCGAGAGGCGCTGCGGGAAGCGAGAGTCTCTTCAAGGCTCTGAATGGCTCGGGGCCGTCTCAAGGAGCCCCCATGAACACCACCCGCACCCTCTCCCGCGTTTCCCTGATCGCCCTGGCGCTCGCCGGCGCGCTGACCGCCTGCAGCAAGCAGGAAGACGACCGCACCGCCGGCCAGAAGCTGGACGGCGCCATCGCCGACGCCAAGCAGGCGGGCGCCGAGGCCCAGGCCGACGCCAGCCGCACCGCCGACAACGCCGAGGCCAAGATGAAGGAGGCGGCGCAGGCCACCTCCGACGCCGTGACCGATGCGGCCATCGTCACCAAGATCAACGCCTCGCTGGCCGTGGACGACCAGCTCAAGGCCATCAAGATCGACGTCGACGCCAAGGGCGGCCACGTGACGCTGACCGGCACCGCGCCCACCGCCGATGCGCAGGCCCGTGCCGCGACGCTGGCCCAGGCGGTGGACGGCGTCCGCTCGGTCGACAACAAGCTCGTGGTCGCCCGCAACAGCTGAACCGAAGTAGCCACCAAGCCGCGCCTGAACGCGGATTGGTCAAGGAGACCCCATGAGATTCTTCGCCAAAGAACGCGAACCCCGTTCGCTGATCGCGCCTGACGGCAGCCTGCGCGTCGCCGAAACCAGACCCGGCGCCCGCGTGGTGACGCCCGGACCGCAGCGGCGCACCGGCGTCTTGGCCTGGCTGCTGGCGCTCGGCGTTGGCGCTGCCATCGCGGTGGTGGCCATCGTGACGATGCAGGACTCGCGCAGCCTCGGCACGCAGGTCGACGACGCTGTGGCCCGCGTGAAGAACATGGGCGACCAGGCCGGCCAGACGGTCGCCGATTCACAAAGCGCCGCAGCTGAAGCCTCGCGCACGGCGCTGGACGGCGTCGCCACGGCCATCGACGACACCGGCATCAGCGCCAAGGTCAAGGCCGCGCTGGCGGTGGACCCGGCCTTGAGCGCGTCGCGCATCGAGGTGCAGACGGCAAACGGCGTCGTGCGCCTGGAAGGCCCGGCGCCCGATGAGGCCGCCAAGGCCCGTGCCACCATGCTGGCCGCCGCGCCCGACGGCGTGCGCAGCGTCGACAACCGCCTGGTGCTGCCGCAGCCGGGCAACGTGGTGGCGGCCGTGCCGCGCTGAACGCGACTCGCGGCCGCGCCCGCTCAGGCGAGTGCGGGTAGCTTGAAGCGCGCCACCTCGGCGGCCAGGTCTTGCGCCTGGTCGCGCAGGGCGGACGCCGCTGCGGCGGTCTGCTCGACCATCGCGGCGTTCTGCTGCGTGGCGCGGTCCAGCTCCTGCACGGCGCTGCCGACCTGGCCGATGCCCTGGCTCTGCTCGTTGGAGCCGGTGGCGATCTGCGCCAGCAGCGCGTTGATGTGATCGGCGCTGGTGACGATGTCGCTGATCGTCGAGCCGGCCTCGCGGACGATCTCCGTGCCGTTCTCGACCTTCTCGACGCTGGTCGAGATCAGCCCCTTGATCTCCCGGGCAGCGCCCGCCGAGCGCTGCGCCAGCGCCCGCACCTCGGAGGCAACCACCGCGAAGCCGCGCCCCTGCTCGCCCGCGCGGGCCGCCTCGACGGCGGCGTTCAGCGCCAGGATGTTGGTCTGGAAGGCAATGCTGTCGATGACGCCGATGATGTCGCTGATCTTGCGCGACGAGGCCTGGATGTCCTCCATCGTCGCCACCATGGACTGGATGACCTCGCCGCCACGGCCGGCCACGGTGGCATTGCGCGAGGCGATGCGCGTGGCCTCCTGCGTGTGGTCGGAGGTCTGGCGCACCGTCGCGCTGATCTGCTCCATCGCCGCTGCCGACTGCTCCAGGTTGGCCGCCGTCTGCTCGGTGCGCGCCGACAAGTCGTTGGAGCCGTCGGCGATCTCGGTGCTGGCGTCGACGATGCCGTCCGCCGACGTGCGCACCTTCTGCACCATGCGGCGCAGGCTTTGCTGCATGTGGGACAGCATCAGCATCAGCTGCGCCGCCTCGTCGCGGCCCCAGGGCTGGGGCGATGTCGTCAGGTCGCCGTCGGTCATCGCCGCCAGGTGGCGGCTGACTTCCTTCAGCCCGCCGTTCATGACCAGGTAGAAGGCGTAGAACAGATAGACGGCCACGAGCAGGCAGACGGCGATGGTCGCGAGGACGAGGTTGCGGGCATCGGCCGTGGCGTCGATGCGGGCCTGGATGAGTTCGCCCAGCATCTGGTTGGCCTGTGTGCCCAGCTTGCGCAAGCTGTCCACGGCGGCCTGGCCGGGCTGCGACAGCGCCTGGACGTCGGGGCGGAATTCATCGGCGAACCAGGACTTGGCCGACGCATCGAAGAAGGCCCTTGCCGCCGCGACCGCCTGTTCTGGCTTCAGGCGCTCCAGCACCGCGGGGTTGGCCTCGGCGGCCCTGCCCGCGGCCAGCGTGATCGCCGCGACGCGCTCGTTGCCCAAGTGCCAGATGCCGTACAGCTCGCGCTGCTGTGCGGGGCTGCTGGACCCGCGCCGCGCGGCGGCACCCGCCAGCGCGCGGCTGCGCGAGTTCGATTCGATGACATCGGAGACGATGTCGGTGGACAAGGCCATCAGGTAGTAGGTGTCCTGGTCGGGGTCCAGCGTCAGGTTGGAGCGGTCCAGCACCACGGTGCGGAACTGGCGCAGCGAATCGACGTAGGCCTGCATGGGCGCCTCCAGCTCATCGGCGCCGTCACTTGCGGACAAGGCCTTGAGCGCCTTCTGCCGGTTCTCGATGGGTGCCAGGTCGGCGCGCAGGTCCATGCCGTCGGGCAGGGTGTCCACCAGGCGGTGCAACTCCTGCTGCAGGCGCTCGATCGCATCCCAGTCGACGTTCGGCGCGTCGCCGGACAACACCAGGCGCCGCTGCCGCTGCGCTTCGATCAGCCAGGGCTCCAGCTTGGCGATCACGCTCACGCCGGCCAGTTCATGGCGACCGAAGTCGATGGTGGCCTGGCTGGTGCGGATGTAGGCCGCCGTCAACACGATCAGCGGCACCAGGAAGGCCAGCGAGATCAGCCCCGCCTTGGCGGCGAACTGCAGCTTGCGGAACAGGCGCACGCCGATGGCCCAGGGGCCGTGATGGACGAAGAAGCCGCTGTTTGCCGGCACCGGCCTGGGTTGGGCGGCGCGTCGGTCGAAAGTCTGCATGGGTTGATCCTGAAGCCCGGTCACATGCAAACGATCGTAAGTGATACAAACGACATTTGTGATTTTGCGTGGGACCGAACGTGCGAAAGTTCGCGCAGGTGGCGGCGATGCGCCCGCAGCGCCGCACTCATCGGCGCGCGCCTACCCTGGTTTTGTCCCGCTCACATTGGAACAAGTCATGCGACTTGCCCGCCGGACTGCCGCGTTGTGGAGGGCGCGGTGGGGTCGTACCAGGGTGACGGTGCGCGGCAATCGAGCAGTTTTACCGCTTGCGGCGGGAAGTGGCACCGACGATGTAGACGATTAAATTGATATAAATGACACTTTGACTATCGCAAAAGACGGTAGCCGCAGCATGAAAAAGATCCTGATCGTCGACGACCACTCCGACATCCGCCGCCTGATCCGGATGAGCCTCGAGTTCGAGGACTACGACGTGCGCGAGGCCGCCACCGGCGAGACCGCGCTGTTGATGGCCCTGGAATGGCAACCCGACCTGGTGCTGCTGGACGTGATGATGCCGGGCCACATCGACGGGCTCGAGGTCTGCCGCTGCCTGCGGGCCGAGGCTGCCGGGCAGGCGCGTCCGCGCATCATCATGCTGAGCGCCCGTGGCCAGGCCTGCGACCGCGAGGCCGGCCTGCGCGCAGGCGCCGATGCCTACTTCGTCAAGCCGTTCAGCCCGTTGCAGTTGATCGACCGCATCGCCGACCTCTGGGCGGTGGTGTGAGGGCGGCGCCATGACGAACCTGGACGGAACGGCCTGCGCCGACCGCAGCTTCGACGACGCAGCGGCGGCGCAGATGGAGCGCATCGTCGTGGACCTGCGCCGCATGTACCGCGAGCGCAACGACGCGCTGCGCGAGGTCACGCGCGCCCATCACGAAGCCCTGCTGCGGCTGGCGCTGGCGGCCGAGTACCGCGACGACGACACCGGCGTGCACATGGCGCGCATCGGTTACCTGGCCGAGGCGCTGGCGCTGGCGCTGGGGCAGCCCCGGGCATTCGCCCAGATGCTGCGCCGGGCCGCGCCCATGCACGATGTCGGCAAGGTCGGCATCCCGGACGCCATCCTGAAGAAGCCCGGGAGATACACCCCCGAGGACCGCCTGGTGATGAACGAGCACCCCAAGATGGGCGCGGACATCCTGGGCCGTTCGCGCGTGCCGCTGTTCCAGCTGGCCGCCGAAGTCGCCTGGACACACCACGAGCGCTGGGACGGCAGCGGCTACCCCCGCAGCCTGTGTGGCGAGGCCATTCCGCTGTCGGGCCGCATCGTCGCGGTGGTGGACTTCTTCGACGCAGTGACCATGGATCGCTGCTACCGCAAGGCCTTCGCCGATGACCTCGCCCTGCAGATGCTGCGCGAGCAGCGCGGTCTGGCCTTCGACCCGCTGGTCGTCGACACCTTCGTGAACCACGCCGCCGCCATGGTGGCGCTGCGCGATCGCATCAATCACGAGCCGCCAAGCTTCGAAGCGCTGGCAGACCTGGAGTGAACGCCATGAACCTGTGCTTGCTATGGATCAGGGCCGCCGCGGTGGCCGCCGCGCTGGCGCTGGCGGCCACCGCGGCGCCGGCGCAGACGCTGGAGCGCCTGCGTGCCAGCGGCACGCTGCGGGTCTGCATCTGGCCCGACTACTACGGCGTGAGCTACCGCAACCCGCGGACGCAGCAGCTCGGCGGCATCGACGTCGACCTGTCGGCGGAGCTGGCCCGCGAATTGGGCCTGCGTCTTGTGTATGTCGAGACCTCGTTCCCGCAGCTGATCGCCGACCTGGACGCCGAGCGCTGCGATGTGGCGATGTTCGCCGTCGCCATGCTGCCCACCCGCAAGGAGAAGCTGGCATTCACGGAACCCTATCTGCGCAGCGATGTCTATGGCGTGGCGACGCGGGCCAACCGCACCGTGCGTCACTGGGGCGAGATCGACCAGGCCGGCGTCATGGTGGCGGTGCAGGCGGGCACCTTCATGGAACCCGTCATGCGCGACGCACTCAAGCACGCGAAGCTGGTCGTCATCAGCCCGCCCGCCACGCGCGAGCAGGAACTGGAGGCGGGCCGGGTGGACGTCTTCATGACCGACTACCCCTACAGCCGCCGCCTGCTGGACAACGCCGACTGGGCGCGGTTGATCGCGCCGCCCCGGCCCTTCCATGTGCTGCCCTATGGCTATGCGGTCAAGCAGGGCGACAGCCGATGGCTGGCGCGCCTGGACGAGTTCGTGGCCGCCATCAAACGCGATGGTCGGCTGCTGGCGGCCGCCAGGCGGCACGGCCTGGCGGACATCGTGGAGACGCGCTAGCCCATGCGGGAGCACACCGCGCCGCCGCCGCGCATGCTGGGCCGGGCCCGCCTGATGGCCCAGGCGCTGGCCGCACTGCTGTGCCTGGCCGTGCTGGCGGCGCTTGCAGCGCTGGCCGTGTTCGAGCGCCGCGAGGCGCTGGCCAACGCCCAGGAGCGCGCCGAGCTGATCGCGCGCACGCTGGAGGACCATGTCACCCGCACCGTCGGGTCCGCGTCGCTGATCCTGCAGACGCTGGGCGACGGCGTCGCGCAGCAGGCGGCCGTCGAGCCGCAGCGCCTGCAGACCCTGCTCGCCCAGCCGCTGCTGCGCAGCCTGCCCTTCCTGCGCAGCGCGGCGGTGCTGGACGAGGCGGGCCTGGTGCTCGCCAGTTCCATCGCCGCCGAGCAAGGCCTGCGCATCGACCTGCGCGAGTTCGGCAAGCTGCCGCGTGACGGCCAGGAGGCGCTGCTGCCGCTGCTCCCCGGGCGCAGTCTGGCGGCCCTCGCCACCGGCGCCCGCGACCCCCGTGCCGCCGGCGTCGGCATGCTGCCGCTGCTGCGCATGGTGCGCGGCCCCGGCGATCGGCGGCTGTTGCTGGTGGCGCTCATCAATCCCGGCGCGCTGGCCAACTTCCAGCAGGACGCGTTGCCGCAGCAGGGCGGCCTGGCGCTGCTGAGCAGCTGGGATGGCCGGTTGATCGCCGCCAGCGACCCGCTGGCGCTGGAGCCCGGCGCGCGCATCGCCGCGCATCCGGTGTTCGAGAGCCGACTGCGCGAACGTGAGCATGGCCGCTATGTCGGCGCCGGCCTGCTGCCCGGCACGCAGCTGGTGGCCTACCGCGCGTCGCGCTCGCACCCGCTGGTGGTGCTGGTGGAGTTGTCGCAGCAGGCCGTGCTGCAGACCTGGCGCAGCCGCCTGCGCTGGCTGGGCGCGATGGGCTTGCTGGCGCTGCTGGCGATTGCCGGCGGCCTGGCGGCGCTGCTGCGCGAGATGGCCGCGCGCGACCAGGTGCGCCATGCGCTCGACGGCGCGCACGAGCAGGTCGCGCAGCGCGAGCGCGAACTCAGCGTGCTGCTCAAGAGCGTGCAGGAGCTGATCTTCCGCACCGACGCGGCCGGCGCCATCACCTTCGTCAATGCCCGCTGGGCCGCCATCAGCAGCGAGCGCATGGAGCAGGCGAAGGGCCAGCACCTGGCCGACCTCGTCGTGCCCGCCGATCACGAGCGCACGCAGGCGCTGTTCCGCCTCGACGACCGTGCGGGCGTGCGCCAGGCCCAGGTCTGCGTGCCCGCGGCCGACGGCAGTGCGCGTCACTTCCTGGTCGCCGTCGTGCCGCTGCACGGGGACGGGCGCATCGTCGGCTTCGCCGGCAGCGCGATGGACGTGAGCGAACGCCTGGCGTCCGAGCAGCAGCTGCAGCACCAGTCGGCCTTCACCAGCCTGCTGCTGGAGATCAGCCCGCTGCCGGTGTCCATGTTCGACACCGAGGGCCGCTATGTGATGGTCAACCAGGCCTGGGAGGACTTCATGGGCTGCAGCCGGTCGCAGGTGGTGGGTACCCGCGTCGGCCGCTTGCTGTCGCATCAGGACGCGGACCTGCATGCTGCCTATGACGAGCAGCTGATGACGCGCGGCGGCCGGCTGCGCTACGAGACCCAGGTACTGCACAGCGACGGTTCGAGGCGGGACATGTTGATCACCAAGGTGCTGGTGCCCGGCGCGGGCGGCGCGCCGGCCGGCATCCTGTGCACGCTGATGGACGTCAGCGAGTTCCGCGACGCCGAGCGCGCCACGCGCGAGGCGCGCGATGCCGCCGAGGAGGCCTCCCGCTCCAAGTCGGAGTTCATCGCCAACATCAGCCACGAGCTGCGCACGCCGCTGCAGGCCATCCTGGGCTACTCGGAGCTGGGCGTTGCGCGCGGCCAGGCGGCGCCCCGGCTGGCGGGCATGTTCAACGACATCCACCACTCCGGCCAGCGCATGCTGGCCCTCGTCAACGACCTGCTCGACGTCTCCAAGATCGAGAGCGCCGTGGGCACCTTCCACCTCGAGCGCTGCGATGTGCGCACGCTGGTGCAGGCGGTGCTGCGCGAGCTCGACCCGCTGCTGGGCCAGCGCCGGCTGCAGCTCAGGCTGGGCCTGCCCGACGAACCCCTGGTCGGCAAGCTCGACCCGACGCGCATCCACCAGGCCATCCGCAACGTGGTGGCCAACGCGATCAAGTTCTCGCCCGAGGGCGGGGAGCTGCAGATCGACTGCGATGCCACGCCCCAGGGCGAACTGGCGATCAGCGTCGCCGACCAGGGCCCCGGCATCCCGCCCGCCGAGCTGGAGGCCGTCTTCGAGGCTTTCGTGCAGTCCAGCCAGACCAAGGACGGCTCGGGTGGCACGGGGCTGGGGCTGGCGATCTGCCGCAAGATCATCGACATCCACGGCGGCCGCATCGTCGCCGCCAACCGCCCCGGTGGCGGCGCGGTGTTCCGCATCCATCTGCCCATGAGCGTCGCTGGCGACTCCCAGCTCCAGACCAGCTACTGATGCCGGCCGGGCGGGCCGGTGATCGGTGCAAGAATCGCCCGACTCAATAACGCTTCAGCTGTGCCGCATGCACCAGCACATTGCCGTCGTCGACGACGAATCGGCCATCACCGAACTGCTCGCCCACTACTTCGCCGGACATGGCTTCCGTGTCACGCAGCTCCACTCGGGCCACGCCTTGATGCCGCTGATGGCGAGCGACCCGCCCGAGCTGGTGCTGCTCGACCTGGGCCTGCCCGGCGAGGACGGCTTTGCCATCGCCCGCCAGCTGCGCGAGCACTGGCGCTGCGGCCTGGTCATCATCACGGGGCGCGGCGATGCTGTCGACAAGGTGGTGGGCCTGGAGGTGGGCGCCGACGACTACGTCACCAAGCCCTTCGACTTGCGTGAGCTGGTGGCGCGCGTGAAGGCCGTGCTGCGGCGCATCGCGCCGGTCGCGCCCGTCGCCCCGGCGGCCGTCGAGCCGCCTTCGAGTGATCAGCGCCTGTGCTTCCTGGGCTGGCAGCTGGACCTGGCGGCCCGCCGCCTCGATGACCCGGCGGGCAGCGAAGTGCGGCTCACGACCGGCGAGTTCGAGCTGCTGGCCACGCTGGCCCAGCATGCGGGCCGCGTGCTGTCGCGCGACTTCCTGCTGGCGCACACGCGCGGCCGCGAGGCGGCGCCCTTCGACCGCACGATCGACGTGCAGGTCGGCCGGCTGCGCAAGAAGCTGGAGGCGGACGCCGAGAACCCGCAGATCATCAAGTCGGTGCGCGGTGCCGGCTACATCTTCATCCCGCCGGTCACGCCGGCCGGGCCGCTGCCTTGATGGCCCCGGCAACGCCAGCCGGCACGCCGCAGGCGGTGGACGACCTGACGGTCTACCGCTCGCTGTTCGCCGCCTACCCGGACGCGCTGCTGCTGGTCGACGGCGATGGCCGCATCGTGCTGGCCAACCCGGCGGCGACCGCGCTGCTGGGTTATGCCAGCGACGAGTTCCTGCGCCTGAGCGTGGACGAACTGGTGCCCGACAGCATCCGGCCACGCCACGCGTCCTACCGACAGGCCTATGCCGGCGCGCCGAAGGCGCGGCCCATGGGCACGCAGATGGAGCTGGTCGCCAAGCGCCGTGACGGCAGCGAGGTCATGGTGGAGATTGCGCTCAGCCCGCTGCAGAGCCACGGCCTGCCCTTCGTCGTGGCGGCCATCCGCGGCATCGGCGCCTACCCGCGCGTCAAGCAGGCGCTGCTGCGTGCCCGCTACAGCGAGCACCTCGCGCAGCTGGGCCGCATTGCCGTGGATGAGCGCGACCCGCAGCAGCTGCTGATGCAGGTGCCGGCCATTGCGGCGCAGGCACTGGAGGTCGATTTCGCCAGCGTGCTGCTGCTGGAGGCGCACCGGCTGGAGTTCAACGTCGTCGGCCGCTTCGGCGAGATGGCCGGCGAACCGGTGGGCGCGCGCATGGCCAACCGGGTCGACACGCCGGCCGGTTACGTGCTGTCCCTGGCCCGCCCGGTCAGCGTCGACGACCTCGGGCTGGAGACGCGCTTCCAGGTGCCCGCCATCTACCTGGACGCCGGCATCACCAGCCTGCTGGCCGTGCCGCTGACGGACCGGGGCCGCATGGTGGGCGTGCTGTGCGTGCAGTCGCGCAGCGCGCGGCAGTTCGGCCAGGACGAGACGCGCTTCCTGGAGTCCATGGCCAACCTGCTGGCCACCTGCCTGCAGCGCGCGCACAGCGAGGAGGCCCTCAACCACGCCCAGCGCCTGGAGAGCGTGGGTCAGCTGACGGGCGGCATCGCGCACGATTTCAACAACCTGCTGACCGTCATCCAGGGCAACCTGCAGGTGCTGGAGGAGCTGCCCGCGCTGGCCGGCGCGGAGGTTGGCCAGCAGCTCGTCAGCGCGGCCACGCGCGCGGCGCGGCGCGGTGCGGAGCTGACGGCCAAGCTGCTGGCGTTCTCGCGGCGCCAGGTCTTGCAGCCGACGGCCGTCGACGTGGGCGTGATGCTGCACTCGCTGGCCGACATGCTGCGCCGCACGCTGGACCAGCGCATCGCCATCAGCGTCGAGCTCGCCGATGACTGCCCCGCCGTGCTGGCGGACCCGGGCCAGTTGGAGGCGGCGCTGCTCAACATCGCCATCAACGCCCGCGACGCCATGCCCGACGGCGGCGCGCTGCGCTTCACGGCCGGCCTGGCCGGCGCGCTGCCGGCGCCGGTGCGGCGCGAGATCGACGACGTGAGCGCGCAGGACGAGCGCTTCGTGCGCATCGCCATCGCCGACACCGGCTCGGGCATGCCCGAGGAAGTCAAGGAGCGCGCCTTCGAGCCCTTCTTCACCACCAAGCAGGTCGGCCGCGGCACCGGGCTGGGCCTGAGCACGGTCTACGGCTTTGCCAAGCAGTCGCGTGGCGCGGTGGCCATCGCGTCGGCGCCGGATGCGGGCACGACGATCTCGCTGTACCTGCCGCGCCCCTGGACCGAGCAGATCCGCGACGCCGAACCGGGCCGCGATGTCGACAGCATTCCGCAGGGCCTGAAGGTGTTGCTGGTGGAGGACGATGCCGAGGTGCGCGCCGTGGCGCGGCAGTTTCTCGACACGCTGGGCTGCCAGGTCACCACCAGCCCCACGGCCGAGCAGGCCTTGCTGCTGCTGACGCCCGACGCGCCCTTCGATCTGCTGTTGACCGACATCGCGCTGGGCGCCGGCATGCGCGGCACCGAGCTGGCGCGGCTGGCGCAGGCCCGCCTGCCCAGGCTGGCCATCCTGCTGATGTCGGGCTTTTCGGCCGAGCTGCTGGACGCCGACCGCGATTCACCGCCGGGCTGGGAGCTGCTGCCCAAGCCCTACCGCCGTGGCGAGCTGGCGCAGGCGATCGCTCGGGTGCTGAACAACTAACGCCAAGTCTACGCGGCGCGCCGCCGCGCCGCCTGCCGCAGTCCCACGGCATCGGGCTGTCGGCTCGTGGCCGGCTGCCGCTCCAGCTTGAACACGCGCAGCGCGGCCGTCACTTCCTCGGACTGCGCCAGCATCTGCTGCGCCGAGCCGGCCAGCTGCTCCACCAGGCCGGCGTTCTGCTGCGTGAAGCCGTCCATGTGCTGGATGACTTCGTGCATCTGCGAGATGCCGAGCAGCTGCTCCTGCGCGCCGCGGTCGAGGTCGCCGATCATGGTGGCGAAGCTCTCCACCGACTTCAGCGTCGTGTCGATGCTGGACCGCGCGCTGTCCGACTGGCGCTCGGCCGCCTGCACCTGCTCGGTGGACGCATTGATCAGCTGCTTGATCTCGCGGGCCGCTGCGGAGCTGCGTTGAGCCAGCGCGCGCACCTCGCCGGCCACCACCGCGAAGCCGCGGCCATGCTCGCCGGCGCGGGCCGACTCCACGGCCGCGTTGAGCGCCAGGATGTTGGTCTGGAAGGCGATGCTGTCGATGACCTGGATGATGTCGGCGATCTTCTCCGACGAGCGCTTGATGCCGCCCATGGTCTCGGTGACCGAGTGCACGACGGCTGCGCTGCGCCGCGACACCTCGCTCAGCTCCGTGGCCACGCCGCTAGCCTTGTGCGTGGTGTCGCTGCTCTGGCGCACGGTGGCCGTGATCTGCTCCATGCTGGCCGCCGCCTCCTCCAGGCTGGCGGCCTGCGATTCGGTGCGCTGGGCCAGGTCCTGGTTGCCCTCGGCGATCTCCCGGCTGACGCGGTTCATCTGCTCCAGCTCGGCCCGCGTGTCCGACACCAGCGCGCGCATGTTGACCGCCAGCTGCGCCAGCGCCTGCTCGAGCGGCCGGCTCTGCGCGCTGCCGCTGGGGGCCAGGTCACGGGCCAGGTCGCCGGCGGCCAACTGGTTGGCATAGCGCTCCACGTGGGCCTGCCCCTGGCGCAGCCGCTGCTGCGCCCAGGCGGCCGCCGCACCGGCGGCCAGTACGACGGCGGCTGCGCCCAGCCAGAGGTTCTGCCCGGCCAGGCCCAGCCCCAGGGCACCCACGAGCGCATAGCCCGGCGCATGGCGCAGCCAGGGCAGGGCGGCCGGCAGGTCGGCCAGCCGGCCCAGCCAGTTGCGGCGCTGCAGCTGGCCGGCGTTCAGCACATGGACCAGCCGGCCCGAGGCCAGTTCGTCGCGCATGCGGGCATAGAGCGCCTCAGCGGCCTCGATCTGCTGCCGGGTGGCCCGCGAGCGCACCGACAGGTAGCCGATCGGCCGGCCGTCTTCCACCAGCGGCGTCACGTTGGCGCGCACCCAGTAGTGGTCGCCGTCCTTGCGGCGGTTCTTCACCAGCGCCGACCAGGGCTGGCCGGCGGCGATGGTGGCCCACATGTCGCGGAAGGCCTCGGCCGGCATGTCGGGGTGGCGGATCATGTTGTGCGGCTGGCCCAGCAGCTCGTCGCGCGTGTAGCCGCTGACCTCCACGAAGGCGGCGTTGCAATGCAGGATGCGGCCCTTCAGGTCGGTGGTCGAGACGAGGTTGCGGTCTGTCGGAAGCACGTACTCGCGCTGGCTGACGGGTTGGTTGTTACGCATGGGAATCTCCTCGGCGCGGCAGTGCGCGGCCTTCGTGTTGTGGGGGCTCGCCTTGGGCGGCCAGGCTCTGTTGCAGCGTCTCGGCGGGCGCCGGCCGGCCGAAGTGATAACCCTGCATCTCGTCGCAACCCCGCTCGCGCAGGTAGTCGCTCTGCTGCGCTGTTTCCACGCCCTCGGCGACGACGCGCAGGTTCAGGCGGTGGGCCAGCGCGATCACCGCGTCCACCAGCGCACCGCCGTCGGGCTGCTCGCCGATGCGGCGGGTGAAGGACTGGTCGATCTTCAGCGAGTCGATGGGGAACTGTTGCAGGTAGGCCAGGCTGGAGTAGCCGGTGCCGAAGTCGTCCAGCGACAGCTTCACGCCCAGCGCCTTGATGCGCTTGAGCATGGCGATGGCGGCGCCGGGCTCGACGATCAGCATGCCCTCGGTGATCTCGATCTCCAGCCACTGCGGGTCAATGCGGTGGCGTTGCAGCGCCCGGGCCACGACCTGGTCCAGGTCGCCGGCGGCGAACTGCCGGGCCGCGACGTTGACGGCCACGCGAACGATGGGCAGGCCGTCGTCCATCCAGGCGCGCAGCTGGCGGCAGGCCGCGTCGATGACCCAGGCGCCGATGTCCAGGATCAGGCTGCTGCGCTCGGCCAGCGGGATGAACTGGCCCGGCGCCACCAGGCCGCTGCCGCTGCGCTGCCAGCGCAGCAGGGCCTCCGCCCCGGTGATGGTGCCGCTGCTCCCGTCCACCTGCGGCTGGTAGTGCAGCAGCAGCTCGTCGCGCTCGATGGCGCGGCTCAGCGCGGACTCCAGGTCGAGCTTGGTGCGGGCCTCGGCCGTCATGTCCTGCGTGTAGAAGCAGAACTGGTTGCGGCCCTGTTCCTTGGCCCGGTACATCGCCGTGTCGGCGTCGCGCAGCAACTCGACCGCGCTCGGTGAGCCCTCTTCCGGGAACATGCTGATGCCGATGCTCGCCGTCAGGTAGGCATCCTGGCCGCAGGACAGCGGGATGGGCGGCGAGACGGTGGCGAGCAGGTCGCGCGCCAGCTTGGCCACGCTGCTGCTGTCGTTGCCCGTCTCGACGATGACGAGGAACTCGTCGCCGCCCAGGCGGCCGAGGAAGTCTTCCTGGCGCAGGCGGGCCTGCAGGCGCCGGGCCACGCAGACCAGCAGCTCGTCCCCGGCGGGGTGGCCCAGGCTGTCGTTGACGGTCTTGAAGCCGTCCAGGTCGATGACCAGCAGCGCCGCCCGACTCTCGCGGCGCTGCGAGCGGTCCAGCGCCTCTTCCAGCCGGCGCTGCAGGCGCGCCCGGTTGGGCAGGTGGGTCAGCGGGTCGTGGTGGGTCAGCCACTCGGCCTGGGCTTCGCTGTGCTTGATGCGACTGATGTCGGTGAACACACCGACGTAGTGGGTGACGGTGGCGTTGTCGTCACGCACCGCGCTGATGGTCAGCCACTCGGGGTAGGTTTCGCCGCTCTTGCGGCGGTTCCAGATCTCGCCCTGCCAGTGGCCGCTGGTGTTGATGGCGGCCCACATCTGCGCATAGAACTGGGCGTCGTGCCGGCCCGAGCGCAGCAGCTGCATCGTCGAGCCAACGGCCTGCTGCGCCTCGTAGCCGGTGATGGTGGTGAAGGAGCGGTTGACCGAGAGGATGCGGCCCAGTGCGTCCGTGATGATGACGCCGTCGCGGACATCCTCGAAGGCCGTGGCCCACTGGCGCATGCGCTGTTGCAGGTCCAGCCGCTCGGTGACATCGGTGCAGACGCCGTAGATGCCCAGGGTCTGCCCGTCATCGTCGAGCCGGCCCTTGGTGCACGCGTAGATGCGCTCGCCGTCAGCCGTGGTCAGCCGTGCCTCGAAGCTGACCGGCTTGTCCGAGCGCAGCACCGCCGCATCGTCCGCTGCGAAATGACACACCTGCGCGGCCGCCACGGCCGTGGCCGCGTCGAAGCCGATCAACTGCTCCGGGCTGCGGCCCAGCACGCGACACAGCTCGCGGTTCACGAACAGAAATCGCCCTTGCCGGTCCTTGGCGAAGATCGCGTCCGTCGAGCAGTTGGCGATCGCCTGGGCGATCTTCCATGCGCGCTCGTTCTCCTGGCGGGCTGCAGCCGCCCGCGACAGCTCACGCAGTTCACGGCGCTGCTGCGCTGCATGGAGGGCGCCGGCGGCGCACAGCAGCACCAGGATGTCGACCAGGGCCAGCGCCAGCGCGCCCGGCCAGGTCATGCCCCGCAACTGGGCCTGCGGTGCCTGGACGGCGACGAACCAGGCCGATCCGCCGATGGGTGCCGCGATGGCCCGCACCGGGCTGTCGCCACGGCGCAGGCCGGCCACGAGCGAACCCGCGAGTGAAGGCCGCTCGGACAGCGAGGCCAACGAGGGCTCGGACGGGTCGGCGGGCCAGGTGCGCAGCGTCTCAGCGCCGTCAAGGCCGACCGCCAGGATGCTGGTCGTGCGCGGCTGGAAGATCAGCGTCTCGGTCATCTCGCCGTCTGGCCGGGCCAGCAGGCGGGGTGGCAGCTGGCGTCGAGGCGCCGTGCGCAGGAGTAGGACCACGGCGTCGTGTCCCTCGCTGATTAGGGGCACGAACAGATCCAACGCCAGCGCGCCCGACGCGTCGCCGTCCTCTGCCCGCAAGTCGGTGCTCGTCACCTCGCGGCGGCTCACTGCAGCCTGCACGGCACGCGCCATCACCGCGTCGGCGGCGAGCGGCTGCGTGCCGGCCGCCAGCAGCAGCCCGGCGCGCTCGTCTCGCAGTTGCACGTCCGCGTAATGCCCGGTGGCCAGAAGCATCTGCAGCAGGCTGCGCATCTGCGTCGTTGCGGCTTCATCGGGGCTGCGCTGCCAGCGCCCCACGCTGTCGCGCAGCAAGGGGTCCGCCGCGAGTGCGCGCGCCTCGGCGCCACGCCGTTCCATCCAGCCCTGCACGACGCCGGCCTTCAACTCGGCCTCCTGGCGCAACTGTCCCACCCGCTGTTCATGGGCCTTGTGCGCCGACGCGGCGTAGCCCACCAGGCTCACGAGCACGACTGCGGCCGACAACAGCGCGAACACCCAGAACAGCGGGCTCTGCGAGGCTTCGGGCGAAGGCGGCGCATCGTTGGCGCCGTCTGCCACCGGGGCATTGCGGCGGGTGGCGACGACGTAGAGCAGGCAGCTCGTTGCCAGCACGAAGGCGATGCCCTTGCCCTGGCCCACCGCCGACAGGATCGCCGCGTCGGGCGCGACGCGCTGCAGCAGCTGGTCCGAGAAGACGATCCACGCCAAGCCGAAACCGCCGTAGCCCAGGGCCAGTGCGGACGGCGCTCGACGCTGGATCTGTTGCCTGAGGCTGGCGCTGTAGCCCTTGATGTGGGCTGCAGTCGGGGGGGCGGCCTTGCCAGGACCGCTGTTCGAGTTCTTCATGTGTTATCTCCCTGCGGCGGTGCTGCGTTGGCGCGCTAGTGCCGGGATCTCAATGGAGATCCCTCGCCGCGCGGCGTTGCACGAACAGCGCCAGCGCGTCGAAGTCGGGGATGCAGACATCGCGCCGGCTGGGCGCATTGAAGGTGATGAGCTGCTCGCGCACCAGCTTGGACAGCACCCGGCTGACGGTTTCCAGCGTGAGGCCCAGGTAGTTGCCGATCTCGGCGCGCGTCAGGCGCAGGCTGAACTGGTCGGCCCGCAGGCCGCGGTCGGCCAGCGCGGCCGCCCAGTCGTGCAGGAAGGCCACCACGCGGGCGTCGGCCGGCAGCGTGGACATGGCCGTGAGGGAGTCGCGGTCGCGCATGATCTCGCTGCTCATGGCCTCGTGCACGATCTCGATGAGCGCCGGGTGCGCCGCGCAGGCGCGCAGCAGCTCGTCGTAGGGGACCGTCCAGACCTCGGCCGTGTCCATGGCCACGGCGTCGCAGGCGTACGCGCCCTTGGCGATGGCGCCAAAGCCCATCCAGTCGCCACGGAACTTCAGGCCCACCACCTGCTCGCGGCCCTCGGCCGACACGCTGAGCAGCTTGAACAGGCCGGAGTTCAGCAGATAGAGGTGCGAGAAGGCTTCACCCGAGCGGTAGATCACGTCGCCGGCATGGACGATGCGGCGCTTGGGCGCCAGCACCGTTTCGATCAGGCGCAGCCGGTCGGCGATGCGCTGGCCGGTGGCTGCGGCGGGCGCGGCCGGGACCAGGCGCTGCGGCCTGGCGAAGGGAGCTTCAATCGGCGCGAGGGTGGTTTGCATGACGGGCTTTCACAGGTGGCGTTCGGTGCAGTCATGCTAGGCAGCGGCCGCCAATGCAGAAGCAATGCGCGACATCACTGCGTCGCGCTCGGTAACACTGTGTGAACGCAGTGCCAATGCGATGTGAACACCAGACCGGATTCGGCTGAGTTGACGCCGGTCAAGTGGCGTTCAGATGGTCGTCGCTACGCTGCCGGCCATGTCTTCACCCGTCCGTCAAGCGACCACGCACGCCGATGCCGCCCTGCTGCAGAACACCGCCGCGCTGGTGGTGCGCGCACGCGGCTTGTCGAACGCGGAGGTGCTGGCCCGCCAGCCGCTGCGCGGCAAGCGGCTGGCGCTGTTGTCGGACGCCCAGGGCGACGACAGCGCCCGTGAGTTCGTGCAGGCCGCGACGGCGCTGGGCGCCCATGTGTCGCTGGTACTGCCCGGGCTGGACGAGGGCAGCAGCGAGGCGCAGATCGACGCCGTCGCCCGCATGCTGGGCCGCCTCTACGACGCGGTCGAATGCCAGCACCTGCCGCTGGCGGTGGTGCGGCGCATCTCGCAGGGCTCGGACATCCCGATCTTTGCCGGCCTGGCCACGCCCGAGCATCCGACGGCCGGGCTGGCCGACGAGCTGCCAGGCAGCAAGCCGCTGGACCTGCGGCGCTGCCGCATCCTGCAGGCGGCGCTGCTGCTCAGTCTGAACTAGGCTTCGGCTGCGGCGACCAGCGTCCGCGTGTAGTCGTGCTGAGCATCGCCCTGGCACAGCGCTTCGGTGCTCAGCGTCTCGACGATGCGGCCCTGCTGCATGACGGCAAGCCGGTCGCACAGATGGGCCACCACGCCCAGGTCGTGGCTGACCAGCAGATAGGTCAGGCCATGCCGCGCCCGCAGGTCGGCCAGCAGGTTCAGCACCTCGGCCTGCACCGAGACGTCCAGCGCCGAGGTCGGCTCATCCAGCAGCAGCAACGGCGGCTTGAGGATGAGCGCACGGGCGATGGCGACGCGCTGGCGCTGGCCGCCGGAGATCTGGTGCGGGTAGCGAAAGCGGAAAGCCACCGGCAGGCCGACCTGCAGCAACACCTCGTCGATGCGCTCGTCGATGCGGTCCAGCCCCTGCACGCGCAGCGGCTCGGCCAGCGCGGTGCGCACCGTGTGGCGTGGGTGCAGGGAGCCATACGGGTCCTGGAACACCATCTGCGCGCGGCTCGCATGCGCCGGGCTGCGCTCGCCCCGGTAGGCCTCGCCGTTCATCGCCACCTCGCCCTGCCAGTGCCGGTACTGCCCGGCCAGGCAGCGCAGCACCGTGGTCTTGCCCGAGCCCGACTCGCCCACCAGCCCGAAGGCCTGGCCGCGCTCGATGTCGAAGCTCACGCCATGCAGCACCGTGCGCGCCTCGGCGCCCTCGCCGAAGGCCAGGCGCAGGTCTTTCACCGACAACATCGCCGTCATGCGGCACTCCAGGCAGCGTCCCGCTGCAGCACCGGCAGCACGGCGCGGCGGTGGCGCAGGCTGGGCAGGGCGGCCATCAGGCCTTGCGTGTAGGGGTGGCGGGCCTGGGCCAGGTCGGCGGCGGCCAGCGTCTCGACGATGCGGCCGGCGTACATCACCAGCACGCGGTCGCAGAAGTGCCGCACCAGGTTCAGGTCGTGGCTGATGAATAGCAGGGCCAGCCCTTGCTCGGCGACCAGTTCGTCCAGCAGCATCAGTACCTCCTGGCGCACCGACACGTCCAGCGCCGAGGTCGGCTCGTCGGCGATCAGCAGCTGCGGGCGCTGCGCCAGCATCATCGCGATCATCACGCGCTGGCCCATGCCGCCGGACACCTCGTGCGGGTACTGCGCCGCCACGCGCCGCGGCTCGCGGATGTGCACACGGGCCAGCAGCGCCTCCACGCGCTCGGCGCACTCGGCCTTGGCGAGTCGCTCGCCGCGCTGCACCGCCTCGCCGATCTGCCGGCCGATGCTCATGACCGGGTTCAGCGAGTACTTCGGGTCCTGCATGATCATCGACAGGCGCCGGCCGCGCAGCGCGGCCATGTCGCGCTCGCCGGCCCGCAGCAGGTCGACGCCGTCGAACTGCAGACGCTCGGCGCTGATGCGCGCCTGGCGGGGCAGCAGCTTCAACAGCGCGCGGCCGACCGTGGTCTTGCCGGAGCCGGACTCGCCGACCACGGCCACCTTCTCGCGGCCCAGCATGAAGGACACGCCGCGCACGATGGGCGTCGTGCCGTAGGCCACTTGCAGGCCCTGGACTTGAAGCAGAGGTTCACTCATGACGATTGCCTCGGGTCGAGCGCGTCGTTGAGGCCGTCGCCCAGCAGGTTGAAGGCCATGCTGACGGCCAGGATGGCGGCGCCGGGCGCGGCCACGGTCCACCAGCTGTCCAGCATGTAGCGGCGGCCCTCGGAAATCATCGAGCCCCACTCCGGCAGCGGCGGCTGCGCGCCCAGGCCCAGGAAGCCCAGGCCGGCCGCCGTCAGCACGACCGAGGCCATGTTCATCGTCAGCCGCACCAGCACCGACGGCAGGCACAGCGGCGCCAGGTGGCGCCACAGCACACGCAGGTGCGAGGCGCCCTGCAGCTGGGCGGCGACGATGAAGTCGGCGTTGCGCAGCGTCATCGCCTCGGCGCGGGCCAGGCGGGCGATGGGCGGCCAGGCGGTCAGCGCGATGGCCAGCACGGCATGGTCCAGCCCCGGGCCCAAAGCGGCGACGAAGGCCAGCGCCAGCACCAGGCTGGGGAAGGACAGGAAGACATCGGCCACGCGCATGCACAGCGTGTCGACGCGCCCGCCGAAGTAGCCCGACACGACGCCGACCGCCATGCCCAGCGGCCCGACGACGACGGTCACCAGCGTGACGATGAAGAGGGTGATGCGCGTGCCGTGCACGAGGCGGCTGAAGACATCGCGGCCGAACTCGTCGGTGCCGAACCAGTGCGCCGCGCTGGGCGGCAGCAGGGCTGCCGAAAGATCCTGCCGCAGCGGGTCGTGCGTGGCGATCCACGGCGCGAACAGCGCCACGGCCACCAGCACGGCGATGACGGCCACGCCGACGGCGGTCAGCGGGTTGGCCAGCAGCTTGCGCGCGGTGGCGCTGGCATCGAGCCACCAGGCTTGCCAGAGACCGGCCGGCGAGGGGGCGGCGGGAAGGGATGCGGTCGTCATGAGCGGGCTCTCGGGTCAAACACGCGGTAGAGCGCGTCGGCGGTCAGGTTCAGCGCGACGAACAGCAGGCCGATGACGAGCACCGAGCCCATCACCGCGTTCATGTCGCCCAGCAGCAGGCTGCCGGTCAGGTAGCTGCCGAAGCCGGGCCAGCCGAACACGGTCTCCACGAGCACGGCGCCCTCCAGCAGGCCGCCGTAGGCCAGCGCCAGGATGGTCAGCAGCTGCACGCGGATGTTCAGGAAGGCATGGCCCCACACCACCTGGCGCCGGCTCAGGCCCTTGACGCGTGCCGTGGTGATGTATTCCTGGCTGAGCTGGGCGAGCATGAAGCTGCGCGTCATGCGGCTCAGGTAGGCCATGGAGTGCAGGCCCAGCACACAGGCCGGCAGCAGCAGGTGGCGCAGCGCGCTGCGGAAGGCGGCGGTGTCGCCGGCCAGCAGCGTGTCGATCAGCATGAGGCCGGTCACGCGCGGTATCGCGCCCTCGAAGCCCAGGCCGATGCGGCCGATGCCGCCGGCCCAGCCCAGCCAAGCGTAGAACACCAGCAGGCCCATCATGCCGAACCAGAAGATCGGCGTAGAGTGGCCCAGCAGGCCGACGACACGGGCGACATGGTCGGGCCAGCGCTTGTGGTGGCTGGCCGCCCACACGCCCAGCGGCACGCCCAGCAGCGCGCCCAGCAGGATGGCCAGCGTGGCCAGCTCCAGCGTGGCCGGCAGCACGCGTGCCAGGTCTTGCGTGACGGGCAGGCCGGTCAGCAGCGAGCGGCCCAGGTCGCCCTGGGCCAGGTCGCCGAGATAACGGCCGAACTGCGCCCACAGCGGCCGGTCCAGGCCCAACTGCTTGTAGACCTGCTCGTAGGTGGCGCGGTCGGCGTCGGGGCCGACGATGGCCAGCACCGGGTCCAGCGGCATCACGCGGCCGATCATGAAGGTCAGCAGCAGCAGGCCCAGCAGCGCCGTTGCCGCGCCGGTGGTTCCGCGTATCCATTTCGCCTTCATCGCTTGCTCACCTTGTAGACCTCGCGCAGCCGCGTGGCGCCGCTGGGATGACCGACATAGCCTTGCACCGCGCGGCGCAGGACCTGCGTGTCAAGCATCTGCGCGATGGGCTGGATGGCGGCAACATGGCTGTCGAGTCGCTGCTGGGCCTGGCGGTACAGCGCCGTCTGCTCGGCCGCATCGAGCGTCAGCAGCGCCTGCTCAATGAGGCGGTTCAACTCGGGGTCTGCATAGCCGGTGCGCCAGCCCTGGAAGTTGCTCAGGCGCGCGCTGTCGCGGTTGTCGGGGTTGTAGACGAGGGCGCGCAGGCTGGAATGCGGGTGCGCCTCGGCGCCGCCGCCGCCGCGGCCGACGATGATCTCGAACGTGCGTTCGCGCATCGCGCCGTAGACCTGGTTGCCGGTGCCCGGCAGGATGCTGGCGCGGATGCCGCCTTCGGCCAGCGTGGCCTGCAGGCTGGTGGCGATGCCGGTGAAGGGCGCCTCGGCGACGACGCGGATGGTCGTGTCGAAGCCGTTCGGCAGCCCGGCCTGGGCCAGCAGGCGGCGGGCAGCGGTGGGGTCGAACGAATAGGGCGGCTGGGGCAGGGAGGCCGGCAGCCCCGGTGGCACGGGCCGCATCTGCAGCTCGCCGTAGAAGGGCAGCACGCCGCCGGCCACGCCCTGGAAGTCGATCAGGTGGCGAAGCACTGCGCGGCGCACGCGCTCGTCGGCAAAGCGTGGGTGGCGGGCGTTGACGGCGACGTAGTACATCGTGGCGCGGCGCACCTCCTCGACGACCAGCTCGGGCCGCCGTGCCAATGCGCGCACGTCGGGCGCGGACATGCCGCCGGCCACGTCCAGGTCGCCACGCGCCAGCATCAGCCGCAGCGTCTGCGACTCGGTCATGTGCCGCACGACGACGCGGCGCAGCCTGGCCGGTGCCTGCCAGTAGCGCGCGGCGCGGCGCATGGTCAACAGCTCCTTGGGCCGCCATTCCTCCAGCTCGAAGGCGCCCGAGCCGGCGGCGTGTGTGGTCAGCCAGGCGTTGCCGAGGTCCCCCTTGACCTCGTGCGCCAGCACCGTGTCGCGGTCGACGACGTAGCCGCTCATGGACGTGGCCAGCGTCATCAGCACCAGCACCGGGTCGGTGGGCTGGGGCAGGTCCATGACCAGCGTCCCGGCGTCCTCGGCGCGGATGGCCGTGGCGGCGTTGGCGGCGGTGAAGCCGTAGCTCTTCCAGACCGAGGCCAGCGCCAGGTTCAGCTTCAACACGCGCTGCAGCGACCAGGCCGCGTGCGCGGCCGTCAGCGGCCGGCCGCTGGCGAAGCGCACGTCTTGCCGCAGCTTGAACGTCAAGCGCCGGCCGCCTTCGCTAACAGTCCAACTTTCCGCAAGGCTGGGGCGCATCTTCGTGGTGTCCGCCGCGTCGACTTCCAGCAGGCTGTCGTAGAAGTTGCAGGCCACCGTTGCGGCGTCCAGCCCTGTGGCGGCAGCGGGGTCCAGCGAGAGCAGGTTGTTCATGCTCATGCCGACCAGCAACTGGTCGTCGGGCGAGTCGGCATGGGCGGCGCCCCAGCCTGCAACGAACAGCGCAGGCAGATGACGCCGCTTCAGCGGCAAGTGCGATGCGGGCAGCATGCTCAGTACGTCGCGACGGTGTGCTTGGCGATGTAGTCGAAGTTGATGTCCTCGCCCAGGCCGGGGCCCTGCGGCAGCGACACATAGCCTTCGTTGTCCATCGGGTCGACGATGGCGTTCAGGTAGGCCGGCACTTCCTCGTAGTCGAGGAAGGGATGCAGCAGGCCGCGCTCGTACCAGCGGCAGTTGCGGATCGCCCCGCACACGGCCAGGTTGGGCGCGCCATTGCCGTGGACCTCGCAGAACATGCCAAAGGACTCGGCCAGCGCCGCGACCTTCATCGTCGGGCCGATGCCGCCGCAGCCGGTGACGCCGGCGCGCAGGATGTCGCTGGCACCCGCCGTGACCCAGCCGGCGCGCGCGTAGTGCTTGCCCGACAGGCTCTCGGGGCCCAGGATGGGAATGCGCAGCTGGCCTGCGAGCCAGGTGTACGAGGCCGTGCTCTGCTCGTTCATCATTTCTTCGAACCAGGTGAACTCCAGCTCCTCCAGCGCGCGGCCGATGCGCAGCGCGTCGGTGCGGCTGTACTCGTGGTAGCCGTCCAGCATCAGCGCGATGTCCGGCCCCACGGCCTCGCGCACGGCGGTGCAGGCGGCGATGTCCATGGTCGTGCTGGGCGCGAAGGCCACGGGCGGCATCCAGGTGTGCAGCTTGATGGCCTTGTAGCCGCGCGCCACCAGCTTGAGCGCGAAGTCGGCGTAGTCCTCGGGCGTGGACAACCCGCCGGCCAGTTCGTCGCCGCACATGGTGCTGCCGTAGGCGGGGATCTTGTCGCGGTAGCCGCCCAGCAGTTGGTAGACCGGCGTGTTGAGCGTGCGGCCGATCAGGTCGTACAGCGCGCTGTCGACGGCGCCCAGCGCGCGGTCGGTCAGCTGGCCGGCACTGCCGCGCTGCCAGTGCTCCAGCTCGGCCCAGAGCTTCTCGCGGTTCAGCGCGTTGCCGCCCACCAGCACGCGGCGCACGAACTGGTTCAGCACATGCGGGCGCACGACCTGCGGCGGCGCGAAGCAATGGCCCTCGACGCCGTCCGTGCTGCGGATGGTCAGCAGTGCCAGGTGGCCCGTGCCCAGTGGGCCGGGGTGGGAGTGGCCGGCCGCGTCGACCGAGCGCCGCGTCGGGTGGGTGAACTCGACGGCGCTCACGCTTTCAATCTTGATCATGTCTGCAATCTCATCAGTCGTCTGATGACTGGCAGTGTACATACGGTGTTGCGTTTCGCCAGCGTGCAAAGGGAAAACCATGAGATATCCGCTAGAGCCTGGTTGCCAAAAGATCGGATGACTTGCCTATACTGACATCAGTCGTCAGATGACTTGGCTAACTTCCAGATCCGTGCCGTGACCACCCACCACCCTTCGTCAGCCACGCCCCGCGCGCCCAGCCTGTCGCAGCGCGTCGTCGACGGGCTCTCCGAGCGCATCAGCAGCGGCGCACTGAAGCCGGGCGACCGCGTGCCCACCGAGCCGGTGTTGATGCAGGAGTTCGGCGTCAGCCGCAGCGTCGTGCGCGAGGCCATCTCGCGGCTGCAGGCCGGCGGGTTGCTGCGCACGCAGCAGGGCGTGGGCAGCTTTGTGCTGTCGCCCAAGGTCGACATGCCTCCGCTGCAGCCCGCGCCGGGTGCGGTGCTGAAGCTGCAGCAGAAGCTGGCCATGCTGGAGCTGCGCCTGAGCCTGGAGCCCGAGGCCGCCGCGCTGGCCGCGCAGCGCCGCACGCCGGAGCTGCTTGCCGCCATGGAGCAGGCGCTGGACGACTTCGACACCCAGCACAGCACTGGCGAGGCCACGGCCGAGGCGGATTTCCGCTTCCACGAACTGCTGGCCCAGGCCACCGGCAACGAGTACTTCTCGCATGTGCTGCGCTCGCTGAGCAGCGCCACCATCCCGCGCCAAGCCGCTGCCCGGCGCAGCAACAGCAGCAGCGCGAAGGCGGCCCGCTTCGGCGAGCCGTCGCCCGAGCTGCGCCCCGGCAAGGAGTTCACCGCCCAGGAGCACTGGGCCGTGCTGGAGGCCATTCGCCGAGGCGACGCCGCCGGTGCGCGCGCCGCCATGTTCATGCACCTGAACAACAGCCGTGAACGCATGAAGAACGCCAGTCGCTGATCCACCCCCGGGGCCAGGCACGCAGAGGCCACACCCCGATCCAGTCCATCCCAGGAGACAAGCCATGCATCACCCCCGTCGCCCGTCGGGCGCCCGCCCGACCGCGATCACTCTCGCACTCTTGGCCCTCGCCGGCAGCCACCCGCTGGCGCAGGCGCAGGAGACCCAGGTCATCGAGCGCGTCGAGATCACCGGCTCCATCATCCGGCGCTCGCTCAACGACGAGGCCGCGCTGCCGGTCACGTCGATGAAGGCGACCGAGCTGAGTGCCCGCGTCAACACCGAGCTGAAGGACATGATGCTGGAGCTGCCGCAGGCCAACTCGCTGGGCACCAACGCCGGCACGGCCGGGCCGATGACCAGCCTGCGCGGCTTCGGCCCCATGCGCACGCTGACGCTGCTGAACGGCCGCCGCCTGGCCAAGGAGCCGCTCACCAACCAGTACGTCAGCGTCAACGTGATGCCGCGCATGGCGCTGAGCCATGTCGACATCCTGCGCGACGGTGCCTCGTCCAGCTACGGCTCTGACGCCATGGGCGGCGTGCAGGCCTTCTACACGCTGCCGGCCTACAAGGGTGTGGGCATCAAGCTGGAGGCCATGCAGCCCGAGCGCTCCGGCGGCGGCGCCACGCGCGCGCTGGGGCTGATCGCGGGCTTCGGCGACCTGGCGGCGGACCGCTGGAACGTGTATGCGGCCTTCGACATCCAGAAGCGCGAGGAACTGCCGCGCGCCGCGCGCCCCGAGCTGACCGACGGCTCCGCGCTGACCGCGCTTGGCATCAGCACCGCGCCGGGCCTGGGCGCGAACGCAACGCCGGGCAACTTCACCGACCCCACCAACCCGACGACGGCGCTGCGCACCGTGCGCCACAACCCGATGTTCGCGACCGGCTGCATGCCGCCGTACTCGGTGCCCAGCACCTCGGGCGGGCGGCAGACTTGCTTCCTGGACGCCAACACGCAGTACACGACCTTCGGCAACAAGAACGGCATCCTGAACTTCTACGCCCAGGGCAAGCTGCTGCTGGCGGGCGACCACCAGATTACGGCCGAGTTCAACCACAGCGAGTTCGAGGTCGACCAGTACAACAACCCCGCCGCGCCCACCGTGCGGCTGACGAGCACCCACCCCTACTACCCCGGCAACGGCAAGGTGCCGGCGGTGCCAGGTCTGAACCTGGGCGGCCGGCCCATCGACGTGCTGTGGTCGGTGGCCGATGCCGGCGCGCGCATCCGCAACGACGTTCACAGCAACGACCGCCTGGTGCTGACCGCCGAGGGCGCCCTGGGCAGCTGGGAATACCGCACCGGCCTGAGTTACGGCCGCTCCGAGCGCAACACCAAGGCCGGCTCGGGCTGGCTGAAGGTGAGTGGCATCGCCAGCGTGCAGGGCACCACGTCGCGCACGCTGTTCCTCGACCCCAAGCTCAACCCCTTCGGCCTGCAGGACGCCGCCGGCCTGGAGTTGCTGGCCGGCGCGTCGATCGACGGTCGCACGCTGCGCCTGCACCGCGCCGAGAACGCCAGCCTGGACGCCACCTTCTCGCGCAGCGTCATGAAGCTCGCCGGCGGCGACATGATGCTGGCCATGGGCGGCGAGCTGCGCCGCGACACCTGGAAGGCCATCGGCCAGGCGGGCAATGACTTGTCGACCGCGCTGAACGGCCAGATCGACCTGCTGGGCGGCGACAACCTCTCCAGCGGCGCCACCTCCGCCACGAGCACCCAGATCGGCCGCACCATCACCTCGCTGTTTGCCGAGCTGGACGCGCCGATCCGCCGCGACCTGACGCTGAATGCCTCGGTGCGCGGCGACAAGTACGGCGACCTCGGCGAGACCACGGTCAACCCCAAGCTCAGCGCGCGCTGGACGCCGCTGAAGAGCCTGGTGCTGCGCGCCTCGGCCAACACCGGCTACCGCGCGCCCAGCCTGCCCGAGATCTATACCAAAGAGACCGAGCGCACGCTGATCCCGGTGTTCAACGACCCGCTGAACTGCCCCACCGTGAACGGCGTGCCGACGGCCAAGCCGGGCTTCGCGCCCGAACTGGTCTGCAGCCTGACCGGCTACAACCAGATCACCAAGGTGCCCAACAACGCCGGCGTCAAGCCCGAGACCTCGCGCAGCCTGACCTTCGGCGGCGGCTTCGAGCCCATCAAGAACCTGACGCTGACGCTGGACTACTGGCGCACGCAGATCGATGAGGTCATCGGCAACCGCGCCATCGACTACATCCTGGCCAACCCCGCCACCTATCCTGGCCTGTTCCTGCGCAACCCCGACGGCACGCTGGGCGTGCTGTCCGGCTCAGGCTCGCGCGACGCCGTCATCAACACGCCGTCCAACGTCGGCTCGCTGCGTGGCGCCGGCATCGACGCCAGCCTGAAGTACATCGCGCCCAAGCAGTCCTGGGGCACGCTGTCGGGCGGCATCGACATCGCCTACCTGACGAAGTGGGAGGCGCGCTCCGAGGGCGTCAATGGCGGCAACTGGGTCTCGGCGCTGGGCTTCTACAACGACGTGGTGCCGGTCAACCCCAACGCCGGCCTGTCCAACGCCACGCGCGGCCTGAACAACCGCTGGCGCCACACGGCGCAGGTGGCCTGGCAGAACCCGGAGTGGATGGTGCAGATCTCGCAGCGCTACCAGAGCAAGATCGTGGACCAGAACCTGCCTGCCGCCACCGGCGCCGGCACGACCGGGCCGCGCGATGTCGAGGCCTACGCGCAATACAACCTGATGGTGAAGTACAGCGGCTTCAAGAACGTGAAGCTGTCGCTGGGCGTCAGCAACCTGCTCGACAAGGAACCGCCGCTGACCAACCACACCGCCTACCGCGGCTACCTGACCAGCGTGGCCGACGTGCTGGGCCGGGCCTATGTGCTGACGGGCGAATACCGGTTCTGAAGCCCTGCGCTTACTGCATCGTTACTGGTGAGTCTTCGTTCTGCGAAGACCTTCAAGCCCCGGCAGCCGCCGGGGCTTTTTTTATCTTCCGGTGGCCAGCAAGAACAAGGGGCTGCGACCTTGTGGTGGCAACCCCTGTGTATGAGTGGTGGAGAGGAGGAGGATCGAAAACGGCCTTGCAGGCCGCGTAGCTCCTAAGTTCCTGCGCGTGTGTTTGGGCGGTTACTGCGTAAGTTACTGCAGAAAAATCGTAGCGGGAATCTCCCCGCAGTTCGGTCCTCAACGCACGCGGTGCCAACGGGCTCAGTCGCTATTCTTGTGACACAGTAAGACTAGGACCTGTCAGGTTCGCGTGCGCTGATTCGGGGCCAAGATCTCGCCGGACGTTTCGTCCTTGGTCAGTGATTCTGCGTCGGCGTCGCCGAGCGATCGGCCTTGCCGTTCCAGTGCTTCTACAGGCCCGGCGCCCAGTTCGGCGCAGGCCGCGCAGCGCACCCGTTCGATCAGGTCCTGCTCCTCAGGCTCGAACTGCATGCTGCGGCTCTCGTAGCCCTGGCGGGCGTAGCCCACCAGTAGGGCTGCAGCGCCAAAACGCCGCTCGGCGACGGCCAGAGCACAGAACTGCAGCGACAGCGTGGGCGTGGCGAAGCGTCGGGCGGCGGTGAACAGGCGCGGCAGCAGCGCCCGGGCTTCGCCGAGCCGCCCCAGCGCCACCCAGGCGGCCATCAGCGCGCCCAACACCCAGGGCAGGTTTCCGTTCGTGCCGCTCCCGTCGGCATCGACCCTGGCGAGCAGCGATTGGCCGCGCTCGGCAGCCTCGGCGTTGCGGTCGAGGATGTGCAAGGTGCTGACGATGGAAGACTCGATGGCGTCCTGCATGTCGTGCTTGCCGAGCTCGCGGGCCAGGTCGAACTGCTGCTGATGCAACATGAGCGCGGCCTGATGGTCGCCGCGGGTAACGGCCGCTCGGCACAGCGCGCCTGCCACATGCAGGCGTTCGGTTGGCGCCAGATCGGCTGTGGCGGCGACCTGCGACTCCAGTTCGGCGCAGGCGTCGTCGAGTTCCTGGCCCGCCACAGCAACGCTGCGGACCCACACCAGGGTGGCGAACAGCAGCTTGCGCGGCTGCCCGAGCTGCCGCCACAGGGCGACCGCACGCCGCCCGGCGACACTGGCATTGGCTTCGCGACGGATGGCGCCGATTCGCCCGCGCTCCGTCCACCAGTTCGCCTGCAGTTCAGCCGGCAAGGCCTGGCCGGCGGGCTCGTTCATGCGGGGCTCCAGCGCCAGGAACCAATTGCCCGACTCATGGCGCCAGACCGTGAAGGTGGTGAGGGTGACCACCCGAATGCTCAGCGCCGTGGCCAGGGCGAGTTCGTGCTCGCGAGCCCAGGCGAGTGCGTCGCGCGCGTTTTCCATTTCGGCGATGCACAGCGCCAGCAAGGCGGGGTTGTCCGCCGTGGCCCGCGAGAACAGGGCGAGCACAGCGGCCACGTGGCGGCGCCGGACGGCATCGGCCTCGTCGGGCGCTGCCGGCGCCAGGGCGAGCTGATCCAGCGCGAAGGCCCGCATCGTCTCGAGCAAGCGGTAGCGCGGTGGGTCGTCATGACTGACGACGATCAGCGAGCGATCAGCCAGCGTCGCCAGCCCGTCGATGACATCCCAGCGCGCCTGCGGGTCGTCGGTCATCAGGGCGACGGCGAGGTCGAGGGTGAAGCCGCCAGTGAAGACGCCGAGCGACCGGAACAATCGCTGATCGGCCGCGCCGAGCAGGCGGTAGCTCCAGTCGAGCGCGTTGTGCAGCGTGCGATGGCGCGCGGCCGCGTCGCGATGGCCGCGGGTGAGCAGGGCGAAGCGCTGCGCCAGGGCGTCGTGCACACCTTGCAAGCCAAGCAGCGGCACCCGCGCGGCCGCCATCTCCAGCGCCAGCGGCAGGCCGTCGAGCTGGACGCAGAGCGCGCGCAGCGCCGGCAGTGCTGCAGGCGTGGGGGTGAAGTGGTGATCGGCGGCGCTGATACGTTCCAGCAGCAGCGCCAATGCGCCTTCTTCCTCGGGCCGGTCCGGATCATGGCCGGGCCCGGGCAATGCCAGAGGCTCAAGCCGCAGCACACGCTCGCCCGCCACGGCCAGCGGCGCCTGGCTCGTCACCAGCAGCTGAACGCCGGCCACGGGACGCAGCAGCGAGGCCAGTTCGGCGCAGACCTGGATCAAATGCTCGGCGTTGTCCAGCACCAGCAGCAGGGTCTCGTGCCGCAGCGCCGCGAGCAACTGATCCGGTGCTTCGTCATCACCGCCGGTCAGCTGCAGCCCGAGCGCGCGGGCGATGGCGCCGGCCACTTGATGGCCGCCTGTCAGCGCGGCGAGGTCGACCCAGACGCAGCGGCCGGGCCAGCCGGCCGCCACCGCGCGTGCCAGCGAGGTCTTGCCCACGCCCGACGGGCCCACCAGGCTGAGGCTGCCGCCGGGCTGCAGCAGGCGTTCGACACGCGCCAGGTCGGCGTCGCGGCCGATCAGGCGCGATCCCCTGACAGCAGGTCTTGCCGGCGTCGCGGAAGCGGGCGCCGGTGCAGTGTCGGGCGGGGAGGGCGGGGCGGCTGGTGCTCCCGAGACCTTGCTCACCGCTGCCGTGAAGCGGTAGCCGCGCCCCGGCACCGTGGTGATCACTTCGCCGCCGAGCACCTTGCGCAGCTTGCTGATCTGCATCTGCAGGTTGGCTTCTTCAACCACCAGGCCGGGCCAGACGAGGTCCAACAGATCGGTCTTGCTGATCAGGCGGTCGGGGCGCTCTGCCAGCACCCGCAGCAGGTCCAGCGCGCGCCGGCCGAGGGGGGCCGCCTGGCCGTCGATCAGCAGACGGTGTTCGTCAGGCTGGAATTCGAAGCGCTGCGATGGGCCGAATAGATACCGTTCTGCGGCGGGCCGGCGAGGTTGGGTGTTCGGCAAAACGGAGGCCCTGGACAAGTCGTGACGTGAGGCACTCCAGCGCGCCTCATCCATGTTGAGTTGTCTTGGGAGTGATGCAACGCAGCATACCGGCTCGGCATGGGCCGGCCGAAGCACGCGCTGCGGTTTGCAGGCCCCACGCTGCTAGTGCAGCGTTTCACGCTATCCGGCACTTATGCGGCCACGCCTTTGGCCCCCTGGCGTTGTTGCAAATCCTCGCGATACCCCGGTATCGCTGCGGTTTGCGCCTAGCCAGGAAGCCAAATCCGCAGCCCCATAAGCACCTCCAAGCGCGAAACACTGCACTAGTCCTTGGCTTCCCAGAATCCCGACCGCCCCAGGCTGGACAACAGCCGCACGCGCGCATGGCGCCAGGCTGCCAACGCGGCCACGTGTTCCTGCCGGGCGTTGGCGTCTTGGCGCTGGGCGTCCAACCATTCCGTGATGTCGACAGCGCCGGCGAGGTGGCGGGCGCGCGCTGCGGCAAGCGCCTCCTGCGCGCCCTGGGCAAGTTCGCTGCTTGCCGAGACGGCGGCGGTCTCGGCCTCGACCGTTTGGTAGGCACGCCAGACCTCGAAGGCGATGCGCGACTCTGCAGCCGCCGCATCGGCGACGCGTGCCTGCAGGTTGGCCTCTTGCTCGTGGATGCGATAGGAGCGCCCGAAGCCATCGAACAGCGGGATCGACAGCGTCAGCGCCACCAGCTGTTCGCGGCTTTGCGCGTTCGTCAACGCCGTGTTGGGGCGCCCATTGCGGTAGTTGCCGTAGCTCAGGCTCAGGCTGGGCAACCGTTCAGCCCGCGCACCGTCGAGCCGCGCCTGCGCCGCGCGAACTTGCGCACGGGCCGCCCGCAGGGCCGGATGCGCCGCCAGGGCTTCGCCGACCAGCGTTTGCAGATCCTGCGCTGGCGAGCGAGCGGCCAAGGCGACATCGGCTGCGCTGGCCTCCGGCTCGAAAGCCAGCGTCAGCGGCACGCGCAGGTCCACGCCCATCACCCGGGCCAACGCACCCCGTGCGATGCGTTCAGCCCCGCGCGCCCGCGCTGTCGCCAGCTGGGCTTGTGACAGGGCGATGCGAGCCTTCATCACATCCAAAGGGACGACGCTGCCCACTGCCAGCCGCGCTTCGGCCGACTTGAGGATGTCCCGTGCGCTGGCGGCAGCCACCTCGGCTGCGGCCACGGCACCGGCGCCCGCCTGCACCTCGTACCAGGCCTGCGCAACCTCGGCCACCGTGTCCTGCAGCGCCGCGTCACGGCTGCCCAGCGCGGCCTGCAGGCCCTGGTCGGCCTGCGTGATCGCAGCGCGCCGCCCACCGAAGTCGAACAGCAGCCAGTTCAGCGTGAGGTTGCCGCCATTGGCCTGCACGGTGTTGTTGCCGCCGAGGCCGGTCTGCTGCTCATCGCGGGTGCGGGAGACGGTCAGGTTGACGACGGGAAACAGGCTTGCGCGGGCCTGCCCCTGCACTGCCGCCTGCCCGGCCACGGCGGCCCATGCGGATCGCGTCCGGGGATTGGCGCACAGGGCCATCGACACCGCGCGCTGCAGTGTCAGCGGCTCGGCGGGGATGGGGCTGGCGCTGGCGTTGTGGTCGGCGCAGGCGGGCCCAGCGGCCGCAGGCATGACGCGCCACGGGTCCGCCACCACCTCTGCGGTCGGCGTCTGCAGTGGCGCCGGGGCCAACTCTTGCTCTTGCGGGGGCACTGGCTGTTGCCCGTGTTCCTGCGCCTGCCCATGCGCGGCGGCAAGCAGCAGGGCGTGCGCGAGGAGGCCGGTTGCCAGCCGCATCCGACGGGGGCTCATTGACGTGTTCCTGCCGCAGGGCGCGCGTCGAACTCCAGCTTGCAGCGGATCCCTGCGGGCAAGCGCGCCTGGGGGTTGATCATGGCGAGCTGCACGCCGAAGGTGCCGCTCGCCGCATCGAACAGGCCATCGATCTGGGTGATGCGCGCGGGATGCCGGCCGCCGAGTCCTTCCGGCAACACGGTGGCGGTGTCAGCGACTTTGAGCCGGCCCCACATCGCCAGCGGCAACACCGCTTCCACGCGCAAGGGGTCGATGCGCGCCAGCTTCAGGATGGGCTGTCGTGCCGGGCCGCCATCGGCCAGTTCACCGGGGTGGCCGCGGCGCTCGACGACAACACCGTCGAACGGGCTGCGCAAGGTGCGCCGCGCCAGGATGTCGCGCGCTTGCGCCATCTCGCGCTTGGCCAGTTCCTGAGCTTCCACGGCTTCGCGGAGTTCCGACGTCGCCAGCTTGCTTTCGGCCTGCGCTTCCTCCTGTTCCTTCAGGGGGGCGTAGTTCTGCCGGTGCAACTCTGTGGTGCGTGTCAGCTTCTTCTCGGCATAGTCGACTCGGTTGCGGGCGGTCTCGATGCGGCCCTGCATGGTGGCGCGGAAGGCAGCTGCATCCAGCGCCGACTGTTCGACGCTGGCATCGAGCTGGACCAGGGCCTGCCCGGCGCGCACCTTGTCGCCGCGGCGCACAAGCACGCTGGCGATCCTGGTTTCGCTGGGGCCGCGCAGCTCGACGGTCTGGTCGACATCGAGCACGCACTCGAAGCTCTCGGCATTACTCCGCACAGGCTGCACCTGCTGCCCCGGGTTCTGCGCGTTCGCCGCCGTGAGCATCGACCCGAACCCCATTGCCGCCCACACCATGCCGGTGCCCATCGCCGCAGAACGTCTCTTCATTCACCACTCCCAGAAAAGGCCAGCGTGCGGTGCAGCTGGCGGTCTTGTGCCAAGGTGCGTGCGCGTGCCTGCGCATCGCGTGCCTCAGACGTGTGTTGTGCCCATGCGCGCAGCGCGCCATACAGCCAGCCCGGTGCCGCTTCAGCGCGGGCGAGCCAGGCTGCCAGGCGCGGGGTGCAGGTGCTGAACAGCTCGTCGTCCAGCGCCACGACGGCCTGCGCGCTGCCCGGATCGTGCTGGCGCGCGCACCGACCGATCAGCTGGCGGTCGATGCGCGCGGAGCCATGAAACTCGGTCAGCACCACATGCAGCCCGCCCAGCTCGGCGACCCCTGGACCCAGCCGGATGTCCGTGCCCCGCCCGGCCATGTTGGTGGCCACCGTCACGCGGCCCGCGTGGCCGGCCTGCGCGATCAGGTCAGCCTCGGCCTGGTCCTGCCGCGCGTTCAGCAGCGCGTGCTCGATGCCGTGTTCAGCCAGCGCCTGGCTGAGCTCTTCCGACGCGCCGACCGAGCGCGTGCCGATCAGCACGGGCCGCCCTTGCTCCACAGCGACACGGCGCACGATCGCCACCACGGCCTGCCACTTTTGCGCACGCGTGGCGACACAGGTCGGGGCCAGCAGCACGCGGCGCGAGGGCCGGTGCAGCGGCACGCGCACCACGTCGAGCCCGTAGACGCGCCGTATCTCAGGCGCCACCTCGGCCGCGGTGCCGCTCATGCCCGACAGCCGCAGGTAGCGGCGCAGCAGCCGCTGGTAGGTGATGCGCGCCAGCGTCTCCCGGCGCGGGGTCAACGCCAGGCCTTCCTTGGCCTCGATGAACTGGTGCAGCCCGCGTTCCCAAGAGCGGTCCGGCATCGCGCGGCCGGTCGCTTCGTCGACGATCACGATCGCGCCCTCGGTGACCATGTAGTGCCGGTCGCGCTCGAACAGCGTGATCGCACTCAGGGCCTGTTCCATCTTTTCCTCTCGCGCCCGCACCGAACTCCACCAACCGCTGCGGCCTGGCGCGTGCAGGTCGATGGCGTCGCGGCCGGCATCCGTCAGCCTGACCGTGCGGGCAAACTTGTCGACCACGTGGTGAAGGCCTGCCGCCAGGCTGCGGGCCAGTGCCAGCATCTCCTGCACCTGCAAGCTCTCGTCCGGTGCGTCGACCGTGGTGGACAGGATGAGCGGCGTGCGCGCCTCGTCGATGAACACACTGTCGGCCTCGTCGATGATCGCGAAGACGAGGCCACGCAGCACAACCGTGTCGGCTGGATTGGCCGGGCTGGCCCGATCAGCGAGTTTGGCATCGCTGCCCTTGCGCAGTTGATCCCAGGCCAGGTGCAGGGCGCCAGACCTGCCGCGTGGGGCCACCCGGTCGCGCAGGTAGTCAAACGCCAGTTCCTTGTTGCTGCAGTAGACGATGTCGCAGGCGTAGCTCGCGCGTCGTGCCGGCCGGTCCATGCCATGCGTGATCACGCCCATCGACAGCCCGAGAAAGCGGTAGAGCGGCTCCATCTCCCGCCCGTCGCGCTCCGCCAGATAGTCGTTGACGGTGATCACGTGCACCGGGTGGCCGGCAAGCGCCATGGTGGCCGCCGCCAATGTGGCTGCAAAGGTCTTGCCTTCGCCGGTGGCCATCTCGATCAGGCGACCCTGGACCAGCCCGAGCCCGGCCATCAGCTGGCAGGGGTGGTGGCGCATGCCCAGCGTGCGGGCCGAGGCCTCGCGTACGAGGGCGAAACATGTCGCCACGCGACGCAGATCGTGCACGCCGGCACCGCGCAGCGCCGTCTGGGCAGCGCGAATACGGTCCTGCAGGGCGCCGGCATCGAGTGTGCGCAGGTCGGCGTCGTGCGCGGCCACGAGTGGCACGAAGCCCGCCAGCTGTCGGCGGTGCCACTGCAGCTGCCGGGCGAGCCACGCGACACTGTGGTCATGAAGCCAGCGCGCGACGCGGTCCAGCCGGTGGGGCTGGGGCTCGGCCCGTTCCGGATACGGGCGGTCTTCCGCGAGGTGCGCGCTGGGGTCCAGGGTCAGGGCTCGCATTCAGTCGCAACGTCCGGTTGGCATGCTGCGGCTCACCACTGAAACTGCGACAGCAGCAAGCGCCGGGCGCTGCGGGCCCATTGCCAACCCAGCGGCTCCATGGGATGCGAAAACCGCACGTGCACCCGCTCGCCGAACCATGCCGAAGCGGGTGGCAAGGCGACGTCGAACTGGAAGGTGCGCTCCAGCGTGCGGTTGCCCTGGGGGTCGCGCGGATCGGTCGCGAGGCGGCCTCCACCTTCGATGGCGAGCGCGGCGCTGGGCAGGTAGGCTTGCGCCTGCGGCACTTCCCGCAGGATGCGGCTGCCGACAACTTCGGCGGGCCGATGGGCCAGCCGCAGCTGCACCGACTCGGTGGCGCGCCGGACCTGGTCGACCGAGGCCTGCGGCACCACGACGCGCACGACCCGCACCGCCGGCTCACGGGTGCCCAGCACATAGCCGAACTGCTCGCCTGTGCGAGCCCAGCGGCCGGGCCAGTCGGCCGCATTCGCCAGCACGAAGCGGCCATCGACGTTGGCACGCACGCGCAGTTCGGCATCGCGCTGCGCCAGCAGGTCGAGGGCGCCCTGTTCCCTGTCGAGCTGCTCGCGCAGCGCCAACGCTGCCGCCGGCTCGCGCCAGCGCGCGGCCCAGGCCGCACGCAACTCGTCGACACGCGCCTGTGTTTGCAGCAGCTGGGCTTGCAAGGTGGGGTCGCGCATCTCGATCAGCAGGTCGCCTGCGCTCACCATGCTGCCTGGCTCGGCGACGACGCGGGCCACGAGGCCATCCTTGGCTGCACGTACGCGGGATTCGTCGGGCAGCCAGACCACGCCCTCGGCGACGCTGCGTGATGGCGCTGGCACGACGAACAGCAGCAGCCACACGGCCGCCACTGCGCCTGCCGTGACGCCCCAGGCGCGCCGGCGGTGACCGGCCAGGGCCGGGCTGGCCAGGTAGGCCATCGACTTGCCCAGCGGCAGCAACACCATCGACAACAGCGACCACGCGGCCAACAACAGGCCGATGAAGAAGAACTGGCCGGCCACGAACAACGCGATGCCCACCGCCACCAGCACCCGGTAGAGGCTGGAGGCCAGCCCGTAGAACGCAAACCACGCCTGCTCGCTGCGGCTCGCGCGCGGTGCCTCGGCATCCCGCATGCCGAAGGCATGGCGCCGCAGCAGCCAGCCCCACCAGCGCGTGGCGCGTTGCGCCAGGTTCGGGATGCCGACCAGGTCGATGAGGATGTAGTACGCGTCGTAGCGCAGCAGCGGGTTGCCGTTGAACACCAGCGTGGAAACGCCCGCCACCAGCATCACGTTGAACAACAGCGCGCGCACCAGGCCCGGCTCGACCACCAGCCAGGCCAGGAACGCCGCCGCTGCCAGCGCCAGCTCGACCAGCATGCCGGCAGCGCCGACCAGCGCGCGCTCGGTGCGCGACTTGAACACGATGGCCGAACTGGCCTCCACGTAGGGGACGGGAACAAGCACCAGCAGCAGCACGCCCATGTCGTGCACTTGCCCGCCGCCGCGCTTGATGGCGAAGGCGTGGCCCAGCTCGTGCAATGCCTTGATCAACGGGAACACCAGCCACAGCAGCAGCAGGTTGTCGGTGCCCAGCACACGGTCGGAGAAGTTGTTCGACAGATCCGCCCAGTGCGGCGGGACCAGCAGCAAGGCGGGCACGACCAGCACCAGCCAGGCCAGCGCGCCCCACGGGCTCCAGACCACGCGGATCAATGGCGCCAGGCGCTCCAGCCAGGCGTCCGGGTCCCACAACGGGATGCGGATGGCCAGCGGGTTGGTCCAGGACCTGCGCCGCTTGGCCCGCGCCTCTTTCTCGCCGCGCTCGAAGACTTCCAGCGTGTCGGGCGGCACGTCGGACAGCAGCAGGTCAGCAGCGTGCAACTGGCCCAGCAGGCCCACCACTTCTCCCTGCGTCGGCGCCGCATCGCCGAGCTGACGGCTGACGCGTTCCCACAGTTGCTGCACGGTGCGCTGGCCGTCCATGGCCACGATGAACTGGTGCGCGGGCCGCGCAAAACGGTGGGTGCGGTTGGAGACGGTGTCGCGCAGCAGATACCAGACCTGGCCCCTGTAGACATGGCGGTGCAAACGGGCATGCGCGCGCACGGCAGGCCGCAGCGAGGCCACGCGGTACCAGTCGTCGGACAGGGTGGAGCGCTGGCTCATGCGGGTGCGTAGTTGGACGGGCCATGGCGATGGCCCGCGCGGCCACAGATCAGGTTCGTCACGGCATCCACTTCCAGAACGCCAGGCGCAACCAGTCGGTCAGGCCGTGGGTCCAGATCCACCACAGGCGCGCATCGCCCACGCTGATCTTGCCGACACCTTCCATGCCCGGGCGCAGCACGCCGGCCTGTGCCGAACGGCTGGCTTGTGAATCGCCGACTGTCTGGGCTTCGACCCGGTAGAAGTTGCGGCCATCGCGCGCGGTGGACACCGGGGTCACCTGGGCGACCTCGAAGGCGACGCGCTCACCGGTGAGGCCCGTCAGGGCCAGTTCACCGCGCTGGCCTTTGCGCACGGCGGCGATGTCGCGCTCGTCGACCTCCAGCATCACCCGGTATCGGTCCAGGGGTGCGATCTCGAACAGCAGCTTGCCGGCTTCGAGCGGCGTGCCGACCAGCCCGCGCCCGTCGCCACTGACCACCACGCCGTCGAACGGCGCCAGCACCTGCGCGCGGGCGAGTTGCTCCTGCGTCAGCTGGCGTTGCGCAGCAGCCTGCGCGATGCGGGCCTGCGCCTGCGCCATTTCGCTGCGGTTGCGCTCGGCGGCGGCCTGCCGGTAGCGGCGGTCGGCGAGGTCTTCCTCGGCAGCCCAGCGGGCGTGCTCCAGCACCAGCTCACGGTCTTGCATGCGCGCCAGCAACTGGCCGGCGCGAACCGTGTCACCGGCGCGCACATGGCTCTCGGCCAGCACGCCCTGGAACGGCACCACGCTGGATCGCTGGGTCTCGCCTTCGACGACGCTGCGCGCCGACACGCGGTACGGTGAGGTCAGCAGCATGGGCACGCACAGCAGGGCGGTCGCCAGCACCGCGCCCAGCTTGGCCCCTGGGTGGCCCGGGCCCGTCAGGGCATGGACGCCGGCGCGGCTCGCGTCGAAGGCGCGCCGGGGCAGGCCGCGTTCGTTCTCGCGCTTGAGTGCCAGCACCGGCCCGAGCATCAACCCGAGGGCCCGCAGCGTGGCCACCTCGGCGGCGTCGAACGGTGCATCGGCACGTTCGAGTGTCAACACGCCGACGGTGCGGCCGTGCGCCATCAGCGGGGCCGAGACCACCCCGGCCATGCCGTTGGCTTCGGCCAGCTCCTGTTGCGCCAGCGGGGGTGGGCTGTCTTCGTCGTCAGCCGTGCCGACCCGGGTCGGATGGTGCAACACCATGCCGGCGTCCAGCGCTTCTTCCATGGCCTGATTGATCAGCCGCACCTCGTTGCTCTGCGCATCGAAGCTGGCTGTGTGTGACAGCGTCTGCACGTCGATGCTGCCGCCTTGCTCAAAGCCCACGCTGACGCGGTGGCAGCGCAGCCTGGCGGCCACCTCGTTGGCCAGGGCCAGCGTGGACGTGCCCAGGCGCCGGTGCTGCGTGGCCGTGGCCAACAGCTCGCCGGCCAGTTGCATGCGTGCCAGTTCGGCCTGCAGCGGCTGCATGGCCGCGGCGCGGATGCGCTCGACGAGCCAGGCGCTGGCCCAGTGCAGTTGCCGGGGTGCACGTTGCAGGTCGAGCGTCGGGGCGGGATGAAGCTGCAGGGCCACGGCACCACGCAGGTGGCCGTCGACGGTGATGGGGTAGGCCAACTGCACGGGCTCTCCCGGGCGCGGCGGCAGGGCGCCCGAAACCGCGCCGCGGATGTCGCCGCGCCCGCTGGCGAGCGCCCGCTCGGCGACCGGCATCAGCGGCGTTGCACCTGGCGTGTCGCCGGGCCAGCTCGCCGCCGCCGCGAAGCCCCCCTGGCCAGCGCTGCCGCGCACCAGCAGCGCCGACTCGACGTGCGCAATCTGCGCGCACAGCAGCGCCAGCCATGTCTTGTCAAACTCGGCCTCGTCCCGCGCGGCAGCGAAACGTGCCCAATCACCCGCGTGAGCCCGCTCAGCGCCCCGGGCCGATGCCGCGCCGTCCTGCGAATGGACCTCGAAGTCGCCCCCCATCGGTTGTCAGGCAGTCTCGGCCTGGTCGGCCGGGGCTGTGCCTGCACTGGCGCGGCTGATCCGCTGGCTGAGCGACTGGAAGTTGCGCAACGAGTGCAGGTGCAGGTGCACCAGTTCGAGATCACCTTGTCGTGCCAGCGTGGCCAGCGCGGCGTCGTCCAGCGCGTGCAGTCGCGTCAGGCTGACCGCCTGGAAACCGGTGAGTGCCAGCTTCTCGCCCGATGCCAAGGTGAACTCGGCCTGCATGGGCTCGAACAGGTCCAGCGCCTGCAGCCGTCGCGCGAACTCGCCGGTGCGCGTGAACTCCAGTCGATAGTCCTGCAGGAAGCGCAGCACGCCGTCGACATACGGCGAGGGCTTGCCTTGCGCGTCGAACAGCGCCTCGCCCCGACCCTGCCAGTTCAGGCCTGGGAAGGCCTCGTCCACGCACAGCGTGAAGTTCTTGCCGTCGTCCGCAGTCGAGAAGATGAAGGGATAGCGCCTGACGAAAGCGGGCACATAGGGCGCTCCCCACGCGCCGGTCCCATCGAGGTAGACGTTCTCGGCCGCGCGTGCGCCCAGCAGCACCACGGGCGCCAGCTCATCAGGCGTGCCGGTGGCAGCAAAGACCACCACGTAGTCGACGCTGGCGGGTGAGAACTCGGCAGCGACCAACGGCACGGAATTGAGCTTGCGACAAAAGCCATAGCTGTCACCCACCTGCACCGCGCAGGTGCCGTGCCGTGCCGCCGAGACGGGAACGGCGGTTTCATAGATCAGTTGCTGGGTCGGCATGAGGCTTCTCGCGTTGGCTCAAGTGCAGGTAGTGTCGGCCTGGGCCGGCACGCGGGTGGGGACGGTGGGGGTCGGCTTCTGGCCGCCGGCTTGCGTGCTGGACGACGTCAGGAGCGGGTTCAGGAAATTCTCGAGCCAGTCACCTGAGGCTTTGGTCCCGGCGCTGGACCCACCGATCTTGTCGGTGTGCCCGTCCTGGGCGTCGTGACCACCGACTGGCGCGGAGCCCCAGTTGCCGAAGGGCCACGGGAAGCCTGGCAGCGGTGTTGTCACGACCACCAATTCGACGCTGCCGAAGCTGATGCCGCGTGCCATGCCGAGCCCGGTAATCGTGTTGCTGCCGATACGGAACGGTGTGCGCGTCGGGCTGCCCGAATCGTCCACGTGCAGCAGGTCGATACCGCCGTCGCCGGTCACGGTGATGGGCCCCGCCAGCGTGCTGGCGCGGCCGCCGAGGCCGGGCGCCGCACTGCCCAAGCTGATGATGTCGTTGCCAAGCCCGCCGCTGATCGTGAGTGGCGCATGGGAGGCACGCACGGTCACCCAGTCGTTGCCTGCGCCGGCGCTGATGCGCAGTTCGCCAGCATTCGCGGCGGTGACGGACAGGCGGTCGTCGCCATCGCCGCTGTCCAGCAAGGTCAGACCGGCGTGGGTGCCCGTGACCGTGGCGAGGTCGTTGCCTCTGCCGAGCTTCACGCTGACGGTGTCCAGCCCGGCATAGGCGACGCCCTGGGCCATGCCGAAGCCGGTCACGCTGCCGCTGCTGATCGTGCCGGCCGAAGCCGCTGTGTTCCCGGTGTCGTTGAGGTAGAGGAGGTCGCTGCCCGAGCCACCTTCCACCGTCACCTTGCCGGCGATGGCATTCAGCCGACCCGACGTGCCCTGTGCCGGCGTGCCGAGGTTGATGACGTCGTCTCCGGTTCCGGCATGGATCACCAATGCGCCGCTGGTGGCGCTCACGTTGACGGTGTCGGCTTCGCTGCCGGTGGCCAGGCGCACGGAACCGCCCGTGCCCGTCACGGTCACCTGGTCGGCGCCAGCGCCGGTGTCGATCTCGGTCTGACCGGTCAGCGTGCCGCGCACGGTCACCGTGTCGTTGCCGGCACCGGTGTTCACTCGCAGCGTGTCGATGCCGCCGAATGAGGCGACCGGCACGAAGCCGCCGTTGCGCATCGCCGCAGCGTCCAGTGTCACGTCGTCCGCCGTGTCGCCGAGCGTCCACGACAGCACGTCGTCGCCGGCTCCACCGATCACCCACCCGGTGACGCGGTCGCTGCCGTCGAACAGGAAGCTGTCATTGCGGCTGCCGCCTGCCAGCCGCTCAAAGCCACTGAACTGCAGCCGGCCGTCGATATCGCCTGCATCGGTGCCGGCCAGCGTCCACACATGGTCGGCGTTGGACGCCGTCAACGTGTCGACCGCCGCCGTGCCGACGACCCGGCCGATGCCGGCAAAGCTGCCCACCACGCCGGCGACCGTCCCAGCGTCGGCGGCCTCCAGCGTCATGGTCACAAAAGCCTGGCGCGCTCCGAAGTCCAGCGTCGCCTGGCCGCCCCCGCTGGCCATGCCGGTCAGCGCGGCCGCATCGTTGACGAAGCGGAACTGCTGATCGGCGCCCGTGGCGGTGGCGTTTTCGATGCCGTCGAAGGCAACGGTGGCGCCGTCCTCTTCGTCACCACCGCCATCGCTGACCTGCCCAAGGCCGATGCCCTCGAACTCCCAGTGTGAGCCGCCGACGATGCTGTCGTTGCCAGCATCGCCATGGATCTCGATGCCGGTGATCCAGTCCGGCAGGTCGTTCAGCGTGAAGCGGTCGTTGCCGTCGCCGCCATGGAAGGTCAGCTGCGTGTAGCCGGTCAGATCGACGGTCTCTGTCAGCCCGGTGGCGCCGTACTGGATGCTCAGTGAGCTGCCTGTCAGCGTGACGGTGTCGTCCCCCGCAGAAAGCTCCCAGCTGCGATTCGGGCTCTGTGCGATCGGGGCGGCGATCACCAGCTCAACGCCGTCGTAGACCACACCGCGCGCCATGCCCAGGCCGGTGATGGTGTTGGCGGTGACGGTGGCGGGCCGGGGCTCGGCGCTGCCGGTGTCGTCCACGCGCAGCGTGTCGCGCTCGGCGCCGCCGTGCACCGTGACCAGGCCGGCGATGCCGCTGGCCAGGCTGCCAGACAGGGCCGGCGCCAGGCTGCCGAGCTGGACGAGGTCGTTGCCGAGCCCGCCGTCGACCACCAGGTCGGCCTGCGAGGCGCGCACGCGGATGGCGTCGTTTCCGGCGCCACCGGCGATCGTCAGCGCTGCGGCATTGGCAGCCTGCAGCGTGACGATGTCGTCGCCGCCGCCGGTGTCGATGACCGTCTGGTCGGCGCGGGTGCCCGTGATGTCGACGCTGTCTGCACCACTGCCCAGCTTCAACTGAAGCGATTCCGTGGTGCCATAGGCCACCACGCCCTGCGCCATGCCGAAACCGCTGATCGCGCCCGCACCGACGACGCCGTCGGTGGTCCCCAGGCTGGCGCTGTTGTCCAGCACCAGCGTGTCCTCGTCGGCGTCGCCCTGCACGCGGATCTGCCCAGCGAGCCCGGCCAGCGTGGCACCGCCGCTGCCCGGCCGGCCCAGCGTGATGAGGTCGTTGCCTTCACCACCGGCGATGACCACGGCGCCGCTGTTGGCCTGCAGCGCAATGCGGTCTGCACCCGCACCGCCTTGCACATCCAGTGCACCGTCGCTGCCCAGCACGCGCACGGTGTCGGCCCCAGCGCCGGCCCAGATGCGGGTGGTGCCGGCATGGGTCGCGGTCACGTCCAGCGTGTCGCTGCCGTCGCCCAGGTGCAGATGGAGTTGTTCCAGCGTGGCGAACCCAAGCGTTGCGCCCAGGCCCAGGCCGGTCAGGCCCGTGGCGCTCAACGCCCCCGTGCGGGCCGTGGCGATGATGTCGCCGGCCAGCAGGTCGAGGGTGTCGACACCGGCATCGCCGCCCAGCGTCACGGCCGCTGACAGGCCGGACAGCCCGGTGTCGACGTTCCCCAACGTGAACTGATCGTCTCCGGCGCCGCCGAGCAGGTTCAGTGCCGCACCGATGGCGCTGACCTGCAGCCTGTCGTTGTCGGCGCCGGTGGACACGTTCAACGTGCCGCTGCTGCCTTGCACCTGGACCTTGTCGTCGGCCGCGCCGGTGTCGATGCTCGTGGCGCCGATGTGCGTGCCCTGCACGGTCACGGTGTCGGCGCCGCCGAGGGTGCGCAGGTTCAGTTGCGCGAAGGCGGCGTAGGCGAGGCCCGTGCCGTCGGCCGTCAACAGGCTGCCGGTCAGCGCAAGCTGGTTGTCGGCGTCGTTCAGGTCGACGTTCAACGTGTTGCTGCCGCCGCCGCCATCGGCGCGCAGGTGGCTGACACCCAGCGTCGGCAGGTCGATCGTGATCAGCTCATCGCGCACGCCGCCGCGCAGGTCCAGCGTGTCGACGCCGGCGTAGCGCACCTGGGCCAGGCCGTCTTGCGTGCGCACCGTGGCGTTCGATGCCCCGCCCAGCAGGCTGCCCGAGTTGCCGGCCGTGACGACCAGTGTGTCCGCCTCGCCGCCTGCGGCGGCCCTCAGGTCGAGCGTGCGTGCACCGAAGTTCAGCACCCGGACGGTGTCGTCGCCCGTGCCCGTGTTCAGCACCAGCACCGGGGCTGCAGCGCCGCCGTCGGACAGGGTGACCGTGTCGCCGCCGCCGCCGGTGTCGACGCGCAACTCGCCGATGCCGCTGAAGGTGGCGACCGGCGTGAAGCTGCCGCTGGCCATGCCGGTGGCCGTCAAGGTCACCGTGTCGTTCGCGTCGCCCAGCGTCCAGGTCAGCAGGTTGCTGCCCGCGCCACCTTGCACGGCGCCCGTGATGCGGCCCGCGCCTGTGAAGGCGAAGGTGTCGGCCTGGGCGTTGCCGACCAGGGTCTCTATGCCTGCGAAGGCCAGGCTGGCGTCGAGCTGGCCAGCGTTGGTGCCGTTGATCGTCCACACATGGGCGCTGTTGGCGGCGGTGAGCGTGTCGCCAGCCGCAGAGCCGGTCAGGCTGCCGATGCCGGCAAAGGCGCCGACCACACCGGCCACGGTGCCCGCGTTGGCGCCGGTCAGCGTGACCGCAACCGCCGCGCTGCGGGCGCTGAAGTCCAGCGCTGCCGCCCCACCGGCGTTCGCGCTGCCGGTTGCCGTGCCGGCCAGCGATGCCGTGGCGGTCGTGAACCTGAACTGCTGGTTCGCGCCGCTGGCGGTGGCGTTCTCGATGCCGTCGAAGCTGGCCAGGTCGGTCGTGCCGTCGGCCGCGCTGACGCTGCCGCTGCCAGCGCCGGTGAAGCGCCACAGGGCGCCGCCGCTGAGCGTGTCGGTGCCGCCTTCGCCGCGGATCGTGAGCGCGGTGATCCAGTCGGGCACGTCGACCAGGTTGAAGCTGTCGTTGCCGGCGCCGCCATTGAACGTGAGCTGGGTGTAGCCGCGCAGGTCGGTGCTCTGCGTTGCGCCGCCGTTCACGCGGATGCTCAAGGTGCTGCCGTTGATGGTCACGGTGTCATTGCCCGTACCGAGGTTCCAGACGCCGACCGGGTTGGCCACTGTCGGCGCAGCGAACACTTCGATGCTGGCGTCGAAGTCGACGCGCTTGCTGCCCACGGTGAAGAACAGCGTGCCGCCTGGCGTGCCCGGCGGCACCTCCAGCGTGTCGACGTTCTGGCGCATGCTGTTCTCGTAGAACGGCAGGGCGCCGCTGTCCTGAAGCACCACGCGGGCAGCGCCGGTGCCAGCCAGCACGCGGTAGATGTCGCTGTTGGCGCCGCCGTCCAGCAGCACGCGCTGGGCGCTGCTGTCGTAGACGGTCATCTGGTCGGTGCCGGCCAGGCCGGCAATCGACAACACCTCCATGCCGGCGTAGTTCAAAACGGCGGTGCCCATCTGCAGCACCGCGTTGTTGACCGTGAACACGTCGGCACCGGCGGTGCCGTTCACGGTGAGCCGGTCGAGCGTGCCACCGGCGTCGGCCAGGCGCACGGCGTCGAAGGCCGCGGCGTCGATCTCGAAGCTGTCGGAGCCGGCGCCGCCGTTCAGCACGGCCTGGCCCGTCCAGCGCCGCACGGCGATCTGGTTCACGCCCGCGCCGCCAGTGATCTGGGCCTGCGTGAAGCCGGACAGCACGGCCTGTTCACCGTTGCCGGCCAGCAGCAGTGCGCTGTCCAGTGTCCAGTCGGTGTCGAAGCTGGCAGCCAGGGTGTTGGTGCCGGCCCCACCGTCGATCAGGAAGCGGCCCTGCACCTGCGTGTAGGTGGTCGGGGTGCCCGGCCCGGGCACGAAGCTGCCGACCGCCGTCGGCGTGAGCTGGTCGGTGAGGAGCGTGACGCTGTCGTTGCCTGCGCCGGTGGACAAGCTGAGGTTGCGCAGGCCGTAGGCGGTGATGCCGGGGGCCGTCACGGTGATCTTGTCGTCGAGCGCGCCAGTGGTGATGGCGACGCTGCCGATGTCGAAGAAGCGCAGGTCAGCAAGCGCCCGGCCGCCCACGCTGCCACTGAGCGTGTTGGCCTTGGCGCCGGCGATGCGGGCGGTCTGGTTCTCGATGATGGTGACCGTGGTCGGCGCCGACATCGAGCGCTCGAAGGCATAGCCCGCGCCGTCGGTGTCGGTGGCCGTGCCCGGGCGGCCCTGCAATTGCGGCGCGCCGATGAACGCCTGCTGGCCGGACAGCGCCACCGAATAGCCCACCATGTCGCCCTGGGCGCTGTCGGTCGGGTAGATGGCATCGACGGGCGTCTCGAGCACCCAGCCGATGCTGGCGAGGCGGTAGCTGTAGGCGGCGCCGCGGTCGACGACGCCGCCGATGTCGCGGCCCCATGCACCCGCCAGCAGCAGGCCGTCATCCAGTGCGACGGCGGCACCTAACTGGTCGCCGGCCGCCGCGCTGGGCAGCGTGATGGCTCGCTGGTTCTGCCACACCCCGCTGGATGCGCGCTCCCAGCTGTAGATCGCGCCGCGGCCGCCGCTGGCGCCGGGCGTGCCCACCACCAGCACGCCAGCGCTGGCGTCCACGGCGGCGCCAAAGCGGTCGCCGGCGGCACCGACCGCACCGGCTGTCAGCGTCTGCTGCAATGCCCAGGTGGTGCCGCTGAGCGCATAGGCGCCGACGGCGCCCCGGCTGGCGTTGGCCGTGGGTGCGCCCACGAGCAGGGTGGTCTGGTCGATGGCGACGGCACTGCCGAAGCCGCCAGCCAGCGTGCCGCTGCCCGTGAGCGTCTGGCCCGCCGTCCAGGTCAGGCCGTTGAAGTTGTAGACGACGGCCTGGTTGCTGCCCGCAGCACCCGCCACGGCCGTTGGGCCGAACACATCCACCGCGGTGCCCAGGCGTGCGCCGGCAGCGCCGGTGGCCTGCGTCTTCAGCGTCCAGCCACTGCCCAGGCGCTGATAGAAATACACCGCGCCCGCGCCGCCGGCTTTGTCGGCTGCGCCGACGACCAGGCTGTCGCCCGAGATGGCCAGCGCCCCGCCGAAACGGTCGCCCGTCACGCCATCGCCGGCCTGGATCAGCGCGCTGGGTGACCACTGGCCGCTGGCGTTGGCCTGGTAGACGAACACCGCGCCGCGGTTGTCAAAGTCGCGTGCGCCGACGACGGCGGTATCGCCATCGATGGCCACCGCGACGCCCGCCTTGGCCTGGGCCACGGCGGCCGGCGTCAGCTCGGCGCCGACAGCCGCCCAACCCGTGCCGCGCTGGCGGAAGCCATACAGCTTGTTGACCGCGCCGTCGGTGTTGGCGGTGCCCGCCACATAGAAGCCTTCGCTGATGATCTGCGCGCCGGCGCCGAACTTCAGCGTCGGGTTCGTGTCGGCCCGCATGGTGTTGCTGACCGTGTCAAAGGTGGAGGCGGTCAGGTTCAGGCCGAGGTAGGCACCCGCGCTGCTGTACAGCGCCATCGATCCCGACCCACTGGGCTGACCGACGAGCAGGCGGTTGCCGGCCAGGTCCAGCACCTCGTTGCCGCCGTTGAAGGCGGTGCCGCCCGCTGGATTCGTGACCGCCGCGCCAGCCGCCCAGGCGCTGCCGGTGCTGGCGCGGGTGTACGGCAGCAGCGTGCTGCCCGCACCGCCGATGGTGAACATCTGGGTGGCACTGCTGATCAGCTCGGTGCCCTGGCCAGCGCTGGCGTCGAAGGTCTGCACCGGGCGCAGCGGGTTGTCGGTGATGCCGCCGACGGTGGCGGTCCAGTGCGTGTAGTCGGTCGCGCTCAGGTCATAGGCCACGGTGCGGGAGATGCCGGAAGCACCCAGCACCGCCTTGTCGCCGACGATGTCGACCGCGGAGCCCCACTGCGCATTGTTCAGGCCCGCATAGGTGGGCCGGACGATCTCGGTGCCCGGGATCGGGCGCGTGCTGGCCACGTAGACGCGATCGAAATCGGTGTTGCCGTCCTCGTCACCCGGCACCGTGACGTACCGGACCTGGTCGGTGTCATTGGTGTAGACGAACGCGTTGACCCATTCGATGTCCTCGGTGTCAGAGATCATGACGACCGTGCGCGGAGCGATGCGCAGCGCGGTGATGTTCTTGTCGACCGTGTCCGTGTTGAACGCGATCTGCATCTGGTTCGTGTATCGCTGCGTGTTGCCGTTGTCGATGATCTCGACCCAGAAAGGCCCCACGTCGGTGCCCACGAAGACCTTGTCGACGTTGTTGAGAAACTGGTTGGGCAACCGGTAGTTCAGGGTGCCCGTGGCGGTGGTGAGCGTCGTGCCGTTGTTCCTGGTGGTGTCCTGGCCGCGGGTGCTCAGGGTGTAGTTGATCGTCAGGTCGCCAGCGCCGTTGTTGTAGACCAGGCCGCTGCCGATGTACTTGCCGCCGTCGGTGTCGCCATCGCCGGGCACGGACACGTCTGCGAAGGCCATGACGACACGGGCGCCAATGGTCCCGCTGACGCCGAAGGGGATGTCAGACGTTCTGACGGTGGCGCCGGTGTAGGTCGTCACGCTGCTGTTGTGCGTGGTGAAGGGGCCGCCCGAGGTGGTCACGGTGCCGGCCTTGACCACGGCACGTTCGTAGGAGGTGTCATCCGGCAGTGCCGCATCGTTGGGCATCAGCAGCTTGTCCGCAGCCCAGGTGCTGCCGTTGAACAGGTAGGTGAACGCGCCACCGGCCGCGCCGAGCTGCAGCGAGTAGGACGCATCCGCCTGGCCGGCCGACTGGTAGCTGGCGCTGGCGCCCGGCATGCCGACCACCACGCGGTTGCCCGAGATGGCGACGGATTCGCCCCAGCGGATGCCGCCCTGGTTGGGTGCGAGGGCTTCATGGAAGGTCCAGGTCTCGCCGTTGGCGTCGCGCCGGTACATGAAAACGCGGTCGCTCTGCGGCGCGCCGATGATCATCCAGCCGCCGTCGACGTCGATGTCGGCGCCAAAACCCAGCCCGTCCGCCGTCGTGCGGGTGATCGTCTGCGCCAGGCGCCAGGACAGGCCCTCGTTGATGTAGACGTAGACGGTGCGGGCGTTGGCGTCGCTGACAAAGAGGCTGCGCGAGGCGGCGTCGTAGTGGGTGGCAGCACCGTAAGTCGAGGCGGCTGCGGAGGCGCTGGAGGCGGACAGGCCGTCTGCCCACATCGACGCGTTCGTTGCCGCAGGGATGACGCCATTGGTCGAGAACGTGCGAACACCGCCCACGTCGGGCCGCAGCAGCGTCGTGCCGCTGACGTCGTTGTGGCCCGGCATGCCGACCACCAGCCGGCTGCCGGCCAGGGCCACGCTGCCGCCGAAGCTGTCGGCCTGGTTGTAGGGCGCGGCGATGTTGGCCGAGGCGCCGGCCGGTGTGGCCGCGCCCAGGCGGCCGCCGGTGGCGTCGCTGGTGGTGCGAACCCAGCTCGCGCCGTTGCCGCTGCCCTGGTCGGGCAGTTGCATGAAGACGTAGGCCGCGCCGGCGTCCAGCACCGTGCCGCTGTCGTAGCCGGGCGTGCCCACCGCGACGTAGTTGCCCGACAGGGCCACGCTGGCGCCGAACCGGTCGCCGGCCCGGCCGTTGGCGGCGGCTTCTGCCTCGCTCAGACCGCCGTCGGCGGTCAGGCGGGCGGCGAGTGTCCAGGCGCTGTTCGTCAGCTGGTAGACGAAGGCACGGCCCTGATCGACGCGCACGCCACTGGTCGCGGGGTTGTCCCACAGCGGCGCGCCGACAACCACACGCGTGGCGTCCATGTCGATCACCGCGCCATAGGCTTCGCCGGCGTTGGCGTTCGATGGCGCGAGCGTGCCGGTGGCGCTCCAGGTGCTGCCGCTGCGGGTGTAGAGGCTGACGCTGCCGCCGCTGCTGGTCTGCGGCGAGCCGATGGCCAGGACGTTGCCGGACAGGCTCACGGCCGCGCCGAAGTTGGCGTTGACGGTGCCGCCGACGGCGATGCGCTGCTGCTGCGTCCACACGACGGCACCGGTGGGGGCGGTGCTGCGCGTGAAGACGTAGGCTGCGTCACGCGCTGCCGCGCCGCCGGCCGCGCCGACGACGATGCTGCCGCCGCTCACGTCCACGCTCTGGCCAAAGGTGGCGCCGGCCGTGCCGTCGCTGGCCAGCAGGCGGGCCTGCAAGCTCCAGGCCGTGCCGTTGCGTACGAACACATACGCTGCGCCCGCGTCGCTGCCGCCGCTGTCGTCGGCTGCGGCACCCACGACCAGCGTGTTGTCGTCGATGGCCAGCGCCGAGCCGAAGCCCTGGCCGCCGCCGTCGCGCAGGTCCGGTGCGTACAGCTTGGCCTGTTCGACCCATCCGCTGCCGTTCCAGCCGTAGACATAGACCACGCCAGCCGTGACATCGTCTTTCAGCTCGGCGGCGATGGCCATCGTGTTGCCGTCGCTGCTGAGGGCCACCACCTTGCCGGCATGGCGGGTGTCGGCGGCGGTGTACTGCCCCATGACGGTCTGGCGCGCCCAGCTGACCACACCGTCCACCGTCAGCGTGTGCAGGACGAGGTTGCTGAGGTTGAGGTCGGCCACGTTGAGGCTGTCGACCACCAGATCGGCGGCCGCATCGGTCGGCGTGAGGACGTTGAAGCTGGACAGGCCGTGCGCCACCAACGGCTCGACGCCCGAGAACGCGATCCGGTTGCCGCCCACCAGCACGGTGCCGGCACGGGCCTCGGTGCTGCTGGGTGTGTAGCTGCCTGCGGCCAGGCCATCGCCAGCCACGCGCAAGGTGTCGCCCTGGGCGCCGTGGCTGCCACCGTTGAACACGAGGTGGGCAGTGCCGCTGGGCACGCCTTTTTCGAAGTCCGCAAAGAACAGGTCGTCGCCGTCCTCGCCGTTCAGCGTGGCGGTATGGCCGCGGTTGTCGAAGCCATGGGCGATGTTGAAGGTTTCCTTGCCCGCGCCACCGTAGACCGTGACGTCGAAGCCATAGGCCTCGCTGAAGAGTTGCACGACATCGTCGCCACTGCCGAGCGAGACGGCCACGTTCTCGATGGCGCTGGTGTTCACGTTCAGCGGATCGATTACGCCACCGCGGCTCAGCACGACCTGGCCGCTGGCGCTGATGGCGAGGTTGGTGGCGGCGGTGGTTGCCGTGTCGAAGTACTGCACCCGGTCGATGCCCGCCTGGCCGTTGACCGTGACCGGGATGCCGCGCGGGCCGTCTGCCGTGTGCGCACTGTTCGTGTCGATCAGGAAGCCCGACAGCGAGAAGCCGCCGCCGGCTGCCGGTGCGCCGATGTTCACGCGGTCGTCACCGCCGCCGGCATTGACGACGAAGGTCGAATTGCTGCCCAGCGGCGACTGCTCGCGCTGCGTGCCGTGCAGGTCGATGGTGTCGTCGCCGCTGCCAGCGTTGAGCACGACGTTTTCCATGCGCCGGTAGGTGACGGTGCCGGCGCCGCTGCGCTGGACCGTGGTGGTGTCGAAGCGCCAGGGGATGCCGCCCAGGTCGGTCAAGGCCGCGTCGAGCTGGTTGCTGACGGTCCATTGCTGGCCCGTCGTGGTGGCCTGGTCGTTGAACCAGAGCTCGTCCTGCGCCTCGGGGCCGCTGCCGTCGATCGACAGCCGGCCCTGGATGCCGGCCAGGTTGCCCGCGCCGCCCTGACCGGCGGCACTGCCCACGTCCACGCGGTCCTTGCCGCCGCCGGTGTCGAGCGCGAGCTGCAGGCCTGCGGCGAGCGACTGCACCGAGAAGCTGTCCGCGCCCTGGCCCAGCCGCACCTGCACATCGTCCTGGGTGTCGATCACCACCTGGCCGAGCATGTCCAGGCCGCTGACGGTGTTGCCGGTCCAGGCGCCGGCATTCGCGTTGTCGTCGCCGGAGTCGTCGAACACGATCAGGTCCGCACCGGCCTGGCCGTCCACATGCACGGTGCCCGCCAGGTAGTCCACGCGGTGCAGCGCGGCCGGGAACAGGCCGGTCGTGGTGCTGCCCAGGGTGATCGTGTCCACGCCATTGCCACCCCGGATGGTCGTCACGCCGTAGGCGTAGCTGCTGTCCACGTTGAAGCGGTCGTTGCCGTTGCCGAGCTGCACGTTCACGGCTTCCACGTCGCTGGTGACGGTGGAGTTCGCCTGCGCATCCAGCGTGCGCTTGCCGTAGTAGATCGCTCCCGGCCAGTTGGCGTTCGTGAGGTCGTAGCCGGCGCCGAAGTTGGTGTTGTGCACGGCCACTTGCTGGTTGCTGCCCATGCCCATGCCGGTGATGGCAATCGCGCTGAGCTGACCGGCCACTGTGGAGGCGTCGCCGCGCACGTTCAGCGTGTCGCTGCCGGCCTGGCCCTGGAAGGCCACGATGCCGGCAATGCCGCCGACGGAGTTGCTGTCGTCATAGACGTTCAGCGTGTCATCCCCGGCGCCGCCCAGCACGCTGGCGAACAGCGTGGACGAGAGCTCCTTCAACCTCAGCGTGTCGTTGAAACCGCCAAGCTCGACATACACGGCCGCGCCGATGTCCGCATTGAAGCCGATGCTCTTGCCGGCGGCGATGCCCAGGCCGGTGATCGCGCCCGTCGCGATCTGCCCGTTCAGGGCTGCGGTGGCCGCATCGGCGCTCAGGTAGATGCCGTCGACCGTGCCGCCCGTGCCGCCGGCCCCGGTGCGCACGGTGATGCCGCCCAGCTTGTCCAGCGTGCCGGTCAGCAGCGCCAGCGGCGCATCGCCCGCGCCATCGTCATAGAAGCCCTGGCCCATGAACAAGGACTTGCTGGCGTTGCTGGACAGGAAGAAGCGGTCCGCGCCGTCGTTGCCTTCGAGCACGGTCGTGCCGCCGACGGCGCGCGCGAACACGCGGTCGTCGCCGCCATTGCCGCGCACCGTGGTCGTGCCGCCGGCATTGCTGCCGTTCGGGTCGTTCAACTGCAGGAAGTCGACCTGCGCGCCGCCTTCGAGCAGCAATGCCGGGGCGCTCACCGTGCCACGCAGATCGATGGTGCCGCCCACGGCGTCAGCGCCGTCGACCTGGTCCACGCGCAGTTGCACCGCCGTGCCGCTGGCCAGCAGGCTGCCCGCGATCACGTCGATGTCGTCGCCGGCGCGCAGCTCGACCGTGCCCGGGGCCTGTACCAGGGCCTGGCTCAACAAGGCGCCGTAGACGGTCGGGCCGCCCGCAAGCAAGGCGATGCTCTCGCCCGTGCGCGCACTGTCGTGGGTGGAGATGTGGATCTCGCCGCTCTGTGCCACCGCGCGCAGCAGGTTCAGCGTGCCGTCGATGCCTTGCAGGTAGATGCTGCCGGTGGCGTTCACCACCAGGTGGCCGGTGGCCGGGACCGCGTCGTCCAGCTGCAGCGGGTTTTGCTGCTGGCCGGTGCCGGCTCCGTCGATGTCCACGGTGTGGTCGGCGTCGCCGACGCCGCCGCCGGTGGTGTTGATGTCGATGCGGGCGGCCTGGATGTCGGCCGACAGGTCGCCGAAGGCGTCGAGGACGGCGCCCGACAGCGTGACCAGCGCCACGTCGCCGCTGCGTGAGACCACGCCGTCCAGCGACAGGTCGCCCGCTGTTTCGCGCAGGAAGACGCTGCCGTCTGCGGCAGCCCACAGGGCCCCTGGCCCTTGCGCTGCGGAGTCGATCTCGAGGGCGTCGTCGGCGCTGCCGATGCTGCCGGCCAGCGCTTGGAGCCTCACGTTGTTGGCGATGACCCAGGCCGTGTTGCCGGGGTCGGCCGCGGCGTCGTGGATGTCGCGGATCGAGCCCTCGCGGCTGGCCAGGCGGGCGTCGCCATGGCGGACGCGCACGCGGTCGATGAGAAGGTCGCCAGTGGTCTCGGTGACGTCGAGCGCACCGCTCACGTCGGCCCACAGCGAGCCCGTGCCGGTGATGTCCAGCGTGGCCGCCACACTGACTTGCTGTGCCGGGTCGGTGCTTGCCGCGTTGGCTGACGTCATGCGGACCGAGCCGGTGCCCGCTGCCACGATGCCGATCTCTTCGGCAGCGGCCGCAGCCGCCATCGTGGCGAAAGCGCCGCGCATGGCCAGCGGAGCTGCCACGACGGTGCCGCCTGCGAACACGTAGGCGCCGGCGATGTTGACCGGGGCGCTGCCGTAGTAGGGGTTGCCGGCCGACGTGCCGAGCGGCACGTCGGGGCGGAAGTGGCCGGCATAAAGGTCACCCGCCGCGTCGCCAGGGTTGGCAGCGTCCAGCGGTGTGCGCACCATCACCTGACCGGCCGCCTGGCCATTGCCGGGCGTCTCACGCAGGGCCGACTGCAGCAGGATGTCGACGCCGCCGCTGCCAGCCAGGCCGGCCTGCACGCTGTCGATGTCGAATGCGGCTGTGGTGGCGGTGGGGTCGCGCAGAAGTCCACCGATGTCGAGCTGCACATCCCCACCGGCCAGTGCCGAGAGGCGGGTCGGGGTGGCGTCCGAGCGCACCAGGTGCACGCTGATGCGGTTGCGGCCGGCGGCGCCGTCCTGGTCGTGGTCGGTGGCGTCCTTGTCGAAACCGATGCTGCCAGCCTGTGCCTCCAGCACCAGGCCACGGGTCTGGATCAGCGCCGCGCGGCCGTTCAACACCTGGCCGCGGTCGGTGCGGGCCACGATGTCGCCGGCCACGCTGCGCAGCGTGGTGTTGCCCAGCGGGTTGGTGATGGTGCCGGTCAGGATGATGTCGGGCGCACCCGCGGTCGCCAGGTTCTCGATGACGATGTCGCTGCCATTGGCTTCGCGCGCAATGTCGAAGTCCAGCGTCACCGTGGCGGCGAGCAGGTCGATGCGCGGCGTCTGCGAGCCGAGCGTCGAGATGTTGCCGATGGCCAGCGACTTGTCGGATAGGTTGGTGATGCGCACCGATTCGAAGTTCTCGCGCACGCTGAAGGTCGGCCCCGTGCCGACGACTGAGCCGGCATGCGAGTCGACGATTTCATCGGCGGCCATGCGCGCTTGCAGGCCGCCCGTGTTGGCGATGTCGCCGATGCTGACCGTGTTGCCGCTGGTGGTTATGGTCGGGCCGCCCGGCTGGTTGGCTACCGCGCCGCTGGCATCGATGACGATGTCGGGGCTGATGCCCATGTAGAGCGCCACGTCGGCATCCCAAACGACGCGCCCGCTGGCTTTTTCGGAGGCGTTCGCCTGGCTGGTGCCACCGTCGAACAGCGCGCCGGTCCGATGCTCTTCGGCCTTGGGTTGCTGGGTGGTGCCGAAGGTCTCGACGTTCAGCGCCAGTGCGTCGTAGCCGCCCGGGGTCTGCAGCCCGGAGCCGGGAACACGGGGCGACGCGGTCACGCGGGCGGCTTCGTGTGCGCTCACCGTGGCGTCGTTGTCTGCCGTGGCGTTGGCGATGGCGTAGGTGCCTGCGCCCAAGGCATAGGTGCTCGCGTCGGCCACGGCCCGGATGTCGGCCGCGTCATAGCCCGCACGCAAGTCCACCCCGCGCAGCCCGCTAAGGCGAGCGCCCGCAGCGATGTCCACGGTGGCGGTGTCCACCAGTTGCGCGGTGGCATCGGCATGGTTGTTCACGCCCAGGCCACCGGCCGTGGTGGTGGTGGTGGCCGTCAACGCCACGGGCTTGCCCTGCGCCGTCAGCGAGACCGTGCCCGCCTCGACATCGGCGCCGTTGCCGATCTGCACCCGCGTGCCAAAGCTGTTCAGCGTGGCCTGGCTGTCGCCGTCGGCACTGGCGACGAAGCCGCCCGAGATCACGACCGATTGCGCCTTCTGTGCGGCGCCGACGGTGGCCAGCATCGTCAGCCCGCCCTGGGCGCGCAGCACGGTGCCATTGCCCAGCCCGGCCAGCGTGGTGGGCGCGAAGTCGGACAGCGCACCCGCCGCTGCCACGTCGACGAAGCCGCCGCCCTGCGCCCGTGCACTGCTGCTTTGGGTGCTGTGGTTGTCGGCGAGCACGGCGACGTTGCCGCCGGCGTTGATGCTGCCGGTCAGCAGTGCCTTCGATTCACTGCTGACGATCACCGATGCGCTGGACACCTTAACGGCCACGACGCCGCCGCTGCTGTTGGTGATGGTGCTGCTGGCGTTGCTGTCGCCGTCGGACTCCACCAGCATGTCGCCGCCGGCGGTGATGGTGCCCGCCACGTCGGCGTGGACGATCTGCGACACCACGGTGGTGGCACTGCCCACGTCCACGGTGACCAGGCCGCCGGACGAAGCGCTGGCGGCTGCGGAGGAGCGGCCGTCGCCGGCCGGGGGCGACACGTCACCCAAAGGCACGCCACCGGCGCCCAGCAGGCGCTGCGTGCCGGTCAGGGTGGCGCTGGCGATGTCGATGCGCAGGCGCTGCTGGCCCTGCGAGGTGTTGAGGTCCAGGCCTTCGGTGCCGATGAATTGCTTTTGCGCGATGGCGGCCGGGTCCGCCGACCAGCCGATGTCGACGGCCGTGCCGCCGGGAGTGGCGGCCAGCTGGAAGCTGCTGCCGGCGACGCCGGTGACGTAGTAGGTGCGGCCGCTCTGAAGGCCGGCGATGCCGGGGTCGGCCAGGCTATGGCCCAGGTTCTTGTCGGCGCCCGGCACGATGGCCAGGGCCGTGCCGGCGGTGGCGTCGGCCAGCGTTGCGGCGAGTTTCAGGGCCTGGTCGCTCAGGCGGATCACGTAGTACAGGCCGCCTTCGACCAGGCTGCCGCCGCCGGTCAGTGCCAGCGGCGCGCCGTCACTGTGGTAGCGCACCGCCTGGCCTGTCTCATAGCCGTGCGCCTGCTCGAACCAGATGCTGTTGGTGTCGGCGGCCGCGAGCGTGCCGTCCGGCTGGGTGACTGGCATGAAGCCGCTGTCGAGCGCCAGGTCGATGAAGCCCGAGCTGAAGCCTTGCGTGCCGCCGTTGCGGTAGGTCACGGCCTGGCCGTTGACGAAACCATGCCCGGCCAGCGTGATGCGGTCGGTGCCGGCGTTGACGGCGGTCTTGCCGTCCACATTGGCGGCGGCCGTGGTGGCCGCTGCGGCCTGGCTCGTGAAGAGCTTGACGCTGCGCGCGTCGATGACCCGCACATACAGCGTCTGGCCGGTGGCGATGGCTGCGGCGCTGCCGTCAGCATTGCGCAACGAGAGGGCCGTGCCGTCGCTGCCGTCGTAGACAAGCGCGTCGCCGGTCTGCAGCAGGTGCGGGCCGGCGAAGCGCAGCACATCGGCATCGGCGTCCAGGCCGTGCGTGATGGTCTGGTTGCCCGAGGTGGTGGTGCGCGTCTGGCCGTCGATGGACAGGCCCAGCGTCAGCACCTGGCGACCGGCGGTGCCCGGCGTGCCGCGCAGCACGTAGTAGTCGCGGCCGCTCTGCAGGCCGCCGATGGCCGGGCTGCCTTGGTACTGCACCACGTCGCCGGCGTCGAGGCCGAAGTCGCCGTAGGTGAGCGTGTCGGCGACGCCATCCGTCGCGATGATCCGGTCCGGCGGCTGTGCGGCCGTCGTCTGGCGCAGGGCCTGCACGCGCACGTCGCCGTTGGCGTTGACGACGCTGCCCTTGCCGATGCGCGCGTCGACCTGGGCGAACACGGTGCTGTCGGCCACCGAAACGCCTGCCGAGATCACGCCACCGCCAAAACCCTTGGCGCTGGCGTCGGCTTCGGGCAGGTACTCGGCCAGCACGGTGACGTTGCCGGCGTTCACCTGCACGCCGTCGCCCAGCGTGGCAGCGATGCGCGTGGTGGCTTGCGCGGTCGCGTCGGCGCCCCGGCCGGCAAAGATGCCGCCGCTGGCCGCGCGGCTCAGCGAGAAGGCGTTGTCCTGCGCCACCGCATGCACGCGCAGGTTGCCGCCTTCGAGCACGGCGCCATCGTCCACGTGGGCCAGCGTCTTGCCGTCGACGACCGCATCGGTCAGTACAACGCCCACCCCGGCCAGCAGGCCGACGGCCACGCTGAAGCCTTCGGCATGCGCCTTGTTCTCGCCATCGGCCTCGATGGTGATGCCCTGCTCGCCGCGCACGCTGGCGCCAGCGCCGATGCCGGCATCGACACGGCCCGCGGCCGTGGCAGTGGCTTTGGCGCCGCTGCCGGCGGCCAGCACGGCGCCGGCGAACGGCAGCGCCTCGGCGCGCACCGGGGCGACGCTGCTGCCTGCCGCGTCCACCCGAACGGAACCTTGCGCCGAGACCTGCGCCGCAGCGCCGATGCCAGCGCCCACCGTCGATGCCAGCGAGGCTTCGGACAGCGCCACCGCCACCGACACGCCACCGGCGACGCCGACACCCAGTGCTTCGGACTCGATGGTCGTCGCCCGGTGCGCGGCGCTGAGCGCCACATCGCCGCTCGCCGTCACAACGACCAGCTCGCCCACGGTGGCTGCCACGTCCGGCGCCACCGTCAAGGCGGTATGGACGCCGGTGCCGGCGACCGCCACACCGCCGCTGGCGCCGACCGCGCTCACACTCGCGTCGGTGTCGTGCGCGTCAGCCGTGAGGGTCACGTGGCGCGCGCGGATGCGGGCATTGCTGGCGTTGCTGCGCGACTGGATCTCGGCCCTTGTGGCGCCGGTGAGCTCCGCCCGTGCGATCACCGCGCCCAAGCCGATGCCCAAGCTCAGCGCGCCGCCATCGGCCTGCACGTCCATGCCGGCGCGCGAATCGGCGCGTGCGCTCAGGTCGCCGCTCAGCGCGATGTCGGCATCGCCGCCGATGCTGGCCAGGGTGTCCACGTGGTTGTTGACCAGCACCACGCCGGCCGCCACGCCGCCCAGGGAGCCGACAGCGATGGCGATGCCCATGGGGGCGACGCCGGGATATCCGGCCACGGTGCTGTCGCTCGTCGCCAGCACCTGCAGGCCGCTCACTGCGTCGCCTGTGCCACTGCCGACCTGGGCGCCGGAGCCCAGCCGCGCCGCGGCGCCGCCCTCCAGCCCGACCACGGTCACCGAGGCACCAAGGGCTCCGCTGTACAGGGCATAGGACGCGGCCAGGGCGCCGGTGGATGCGCGCACTTCGGCGTCATAGCGAGCATCGAGGGTCACTGTGTCGGCGTGCGACACGCGCACGCCGCCGAAGCCGGTGTCATCGGCGAATGTGGCCTGCGACGTGGCGCTGTCGTTGACGACCAGCACCGACGCACCGATGCCCAAATTGCCACCGATGGCGCCCGCAGTGACCAGGCCTTCGACGGTGCTGGCGTAGTCGCTGCGCACGAGCACATCGCCGCCGGCCGACAGCAGCGAGCCGTCGCGCACTTCGGCGCGCACGTCGGCCTGGTTCTGCACGATGGCGATGGACGCACCGATGCCGCCGCTGAAGGCCCCCGAGCCGATGCCGACGGCACCGACGACCAATTCCAGCTGCAGCCTTTCACGGGCTTCGACGGTGATCGTGTCGCCGGCCGTGACCGTGTTGTTGGTGCCGATGAAGGCCTGCGTCCCGGCACTGGTGTGGCTGGTCGCGCCGGTGGCGCTGGCCACGCGGCTGTCGGTGGTGCCACTGCTGACGCGGGACGCGGCAGCCAGCGTGGCGCGGCGCGTGGCGTCGGCGGCGGCCGTGGCGATGCTGTGGTCATTGCCGCTGCCTGCGGCAAGGGCCAGCGCCCGGCCTGCCAGCGCGTCGTCGCGCGTGGCTGCGAGCTGGATGCGCGTGGGGTCGGCTGCATCCACGATCGCGTAGTAGCTGCGGCCGTCCTGCAGGCCGGGCAGGGCGGTGTTGCCCGCTGCGCCCTTGCGGTAGACGACGGCGTCGCCGGTGTGCAGGCCGGGGTCGGCGGCCAGCGTGATCGCGCCGCCGGCCACGCTGCCGCCCGCGAAGCTGCCCACCCCGCCGTACTGGCCGAGTGCGTCGACCAGTTGTGTCGGTTGCGTCTGTGCATCGACGGAGCTGGCCGTCGAGCCGTCGCTGCCGGTCATCGCGTTGTCGCTGCGTGTCGTGCCGTTGTCGTCGAAGCTGTAGCGGTCGCTGTAGTTGCCGCCCAGCGTGTAGACGGCGGCCGCCCCGCCCAGGCCGACCTGGCCGATGCCGGCCGAGACCACCAGGCTTTGCAGGTCCTTGAAGGCGATGGCATGCACGGACACGTCGCCCTGTGCCTGCACGTCGCCGCGCGCGGCAGCGCTGCTGTCGCCGATGAAGGCATGCGTGTCGTTGCGCACGATGACGACGTCGGCGCCGCCGGCCAGGCTGCCGCGCGGGGAGCCGGCCACCGCGCCGTCGGCCGTGCGCATCCGCAGCGTGTTGCCAGCCGCCACGGTCACCGCCTGGGCGGCGTTCTCGTCGCTGCTGCCGGTATTGATGCGGGCGCCGCCGGCGATCGCTGCCGTGGTGTCGCTGTCGACCACCGACACCGTGACGGCGCCGGCCAGTCCCACGTACTGTCCGATGCCTGCGCTGGCGGACACGCCGAACAGGTTGTCGGTCGACCGCGCCTGCACCACGACCCCACGCTGGGCGTCGCTGCCGAACTCGCCGGTCGCGGCGTTCTGCGCGCCGTTCAGCACGCCCGCCACGCTGCTTGCCTGCGCCAGCGCATCGACGCTGGCGTTGGCGCCAACGGTGGCTTCCGTGCGCTTGTCCACCAGCATCACGCCCACGCCGCCGCCGATGCCGCCGCCCTGGGCGCCAATGCCCGCCGAGCCGCTGATCACGTCGAGGTCGGCGTCGTCGCGCGCGTCCACCACCACATTGCCGCCGGCATGCAGCCGGGCCTGGTTGCCGACCCTGGCCTGCGTGGCGGTCTGGATATCGAGCACGGAGACGGACGCGGCCACGCCCGCGAAGCCGCCGCTGCCGGCCAACGCGACCGAGACGGCCAGCACGTCTTCAGCAGCGCTCGAACGCAGCGTGATGTGGCGCAACGCGTCCACCTCGGCACCGCTGCCGATGCTGGCGCTGGTGGTGGCGGCTAGCGTCACGACGTCGGCCGACGGCGTCACCGCCACGGTGCGCGCAATGCCACCGGCACCGGAAACACCGAGCTGGTGGAAATCGGCCGCCGCCGCGACGTTCACGTCCTGCGCCGCATGGGCGGCGGCATTGCCACGCCGGTTGATAGTGGCGTTAGCGCCAATGCTGGCCGAGGTATCGACCTGCGCGATGGCCACCGCGGCCGACAGCTGCACCGCCACCGAGCCGGCGCCGCCGACGCTGACGCCGAAGGAGCCGATGTCGTCCCGGTTGGTCGCCGTGACCGACAGGCCGCGGAAGCCGCTGGTGAACTGGTTGGAGACACCTCGCGCGCCGTTCAGCGAGGCGTCGTCGGCCCCGCTGTGGCCTGCCGTGCCGGCCGGTGCCGCCACCTGCACATTGCTGGCCGTGGTGGGTGTGACCGTGGCGGGGCCGAACACGCCGGCCAGCACGTCGAGCGCACTCTGGCCACGGGCGTCGACGCTGGCGCCAGCGCCGATGTCGGCGCTGACCGTCTTGGTCAGCGTGCTGACGGCCGCGCCGCCGCCGATGCTGACGCTGCCGCTGCCGGACAGGCTGCCGCCGATCACGTCCAGCGTGCTGCGGTCGTCGGCCGCGACGACGACGCTGCCGTCCGCGTCCACGCTGGCGCCGGCCGCGATGCGCGCCGCGGTGCCCAGGTCCAGCAGCGTCACGGCCGCACCGCCGGCGATGCCCACAGTCTGGCCAGCTCCGGCGCCACCGCCCGCAGCGGCCACGTCTTCGCTGGAAAGCGCCTGCACGCGGACATGGCCCTGCGCATGCGCGTCACCGCCCAGCGTGGCCTCGGTGCGCTTGGTGAGTTGCACGATGCCGACACCCGCACCGATCCCTGCCTTGCCCCCCACGCCCACGGCGCCGCCCAGGGCCAGCAGCTTGCTGCTGTGGCCGGCGAACACATTGATGCCCTGGCCCGCGGCGCCGTCGGCCGCCGGGTTGATGCGCGTGCCGTCGCCGACCTGGGCGCGGACCGTCTCGTTCAGCACCAGCGTGGCGCCGGAACCGGCCACGCCGGCCTTGCCACCGAGCGCGCCGCCGGCCGCGATGGCCAGGATGTCCTGCGCCTGCGTCGCGGTGAGGCTGAAGCCGTGGAAGGCCGCATCTGTCACGCGCGCATCGCCCGCGCCCGAAGTCACGCTGGCAGCGGCACCGGCGCCACCGGCCACGATCAGGGCGTCGGCCGCCACCAGCGCTTCGACAGTCTGGTCCTGCGTCAGGGTCATCGCCGACAGGCCGATGCCGGCCTGCTGCAGGCCGATGGCCAGGCTGCCGGCCAGTGCCAGCAGGCGCTGCTGGTTGTCGGCGGCCACCAGCACGTCGCCGGCGGCAGTGATGCTGGCACCGTCGCCCACCGTGGCGCGCACGCTGGCGGTTTGGTTGAACACGCCCACCGAGCCGCCGATGCCCGTGCCGCTGCCGCCGGCCACGCCGACGTCGAGCAGCATCAGGTTGAGCTTGGCTCGGGCGTCGATGACCACGTCGTCGCCAGCAGCCAGTACCGCGCCGGCGGCCACGCTGGCAGTGGTGTCGCGGGTGAGCGAGACCAGGCCCACGCTGCCGTCCACCGCCGTGCCCGAGCCGCTGTAGGCCACGGCGCCGGCGATGCTCAGGCTGGTCATGTCCAGCGTCTGCGCGGCGCTGACGGTGATGTCGTCCCGCGCTGTCACCACGGCGCCGCTGCCAACAGCCGCGCCGGTGTGCAGCGTGAAACTCTCAGCATTCAGCGCCGCGCCGATGCCCACGCGCCCGCCCAGCGCCAAGCCGCCGCCGGCGCCCGTGGTGTCCAGGTCGTGCCGCGCATCGACGAGCACGCCCTGCGACGCCGCTGCACTGGCTTGCGCGCGCTGGTTCACCTTCGCGCCGTCGCCGATGCGGGCGTCCACGCGGCTGTCCATGCCGCCGAGCGCGGCCGACGCCGCGACGGCCGCCATTTGCGACTGGGCGCCGGCCGCTGCGACCACCACCCGCGTGTCGCTGGCGCGTGCCAGCACCGCCACGCCGGGGCTGCGCTTGCCGTCCCGGTCCAGCGGCGCCGTGCCCTGGGCTAACGCATCCAGCTCGGCGTCGTCGTCGATGCCGGCGAGCACCGAGCGCCGTGCGTCCAGGCGCGCCGACGAGGCACCGAAGCCGAGTTGCCGGCCAAAGGCGGCACCGCCGGCGACGACCAGCGCCGGCGCTTGGTCGGCGGCTTCGATCAGCGCGCTGCCGGCCACGCGCACGTCGGCACCCGTGCGCACATTGGCCAGGACCGTGGTGTCGAGCTCAACCGTGGCCACCGCGCCCGACAGGCCCGCCACGCGCGAGACCGCAGCGCTGGCGCTGACGCTCGTCAGGTCGTTCAGCGCCTCGGCGCTCAGCGTCAGGTTGCCGCCCACGTTGACGGTGGCGTCACCGATCCAGGCTTGCACATCGCTGGTGAGGGTCTCGACGTCGGTCGCCGCGCCGATGCCGGCTGCTGCCTTGATGCCAAAGCCCGCCGCGCCCGCCACCGACACGGTGCGGCTGTGGCCTTGCGCGGTGACGACGAGGTCGCCGGCGGTCACGATGTCGGCGCCGTCGGCGACGCTGGCCGACACGCGGGTCTGGGCGTCGTTGCCGGTGGCCGAGCCGGTCAGGCTCAGGGTGCCACCACCGCCCGCACCGGCGCTGACGGCATAGCGCTCAACCTGCCAGTCGGCCGTGACGCCAACCGTGCCGGCGCGCACGGTGCCGCCGACGAAGGCGTCGACGACCGTGCGGCTGCTGTTCACCGCGACGGCGCCGCTGATGCCGGCCACGGCTTTGGCACCCATGGCGAAGGTGCCGGACAGCGCGAAGTCCTGGCTGTTGCCCGAGGCGACGATGACGAGGTCACCCTCGGGTGACGCCGGGTTGCCGACGACGACGGTGGTGCCGGAGACCGACGCCCGCATCGCGTCCTGCGCCGTGTTCCTGACCACGGCGCCGGCGGCGGAGACGGTTTTGCCGGCGCTGCCGGCCACCGCAAGCCCGATGACCTGCCGCTCGGCCAGCGCGGAGATGGTGGCATCCCCCGCCACGTCGATGCGGCCCGGTTGCGCCGGCAGGGCGGCCGGCGTCAGTGCATCGCCGATGAAGGCTTCGGTGGTGTTGTGGCTGTCGGTCAGGGCCGTCGCGGCGCCGACGCCGGCGGTCTTGCCGCGCTGGACCGCGCCGGTGATCTGCACCGTGAGCTGCGTCAGGTCGGCGCTCACGGCCAGATCGCCGCCGGTGGCCACGCGGGCGCTGTCCTCGATCCAGGCTCGGGTGGTGTGTGCACCGTCGAGGCTGGCGGTGATGTCGGCCGCCGACAGCGTCGTGCCCTTGCCGGAGGACTGCGCCACGGTGAGCGACTGGTCGAACTGGGTCGCGGTGACGGCGATGTCGCCGGCGGCCTTGACCTGCGCGCCGTCCTCGATCCAGGCCTCGGCCGTGCCGTTGTAGCCGAGGTCGAGCAGCGACCCGCCCACGCCCGCTACGCCCTTTTGGCCGCCAGCGACGTGAATCGCCTCGACGCTGGTGCGCGCGGCGATCAGCAGCGCCTGGCTCGCGGCGGCGAGCAGCGCCGGGTCCTGGTTGATGCGCACGTTCTGGCCGATCGACGCCCGTGATGTGTTGCTGACCTGCGTGTCGGTCACCGTGCCGGTCAAGCCGGACGCGCCCTTCGGCCCCTGCGCTTCGGCGTAGGTGGTCGTCAGGAACTGCGCCACGACGTAATTGGGCTTGGGCTTGGGCACCAGGTCGATGACCGCCTGCACCACGCCGGGCACTGCGCCCGCCGCCCACGCCGCGACGTTGTCGAGCGCCACGGCGCCGTTGTCGACGGCGATCTGCAGGCCTGCCGTCGGGTTCGTCGAGTCGGTGGCGCTGGACGGGTTGTCGGGGTCGGTCAGCGTGGGCTTGTCGATGTCCAGCGCCGACTGCAGGTTGCCGAGGTAGTAGCCGATGCGCACGGGCGTCGGAATCTCGGCGTCGGCTTCGATGTTCAGCGCGCCGGCCGCATCGAGCGTGGCACCGTCGTTCACCCGCACGGTGGCCGTGTTGGCGTAGTCGGTGTGCAGCAGCGTGCCGACGACGCCGACGCCGGCACCGCTCAGCGTGGCGATGCCGTAGGCCTGGTGGTTGTCCACCGCGTGGGCCGAGAGCGCCAGGTCGCCCGAGCTCCACAGCCGGCCCGTGCCGCCGACGTTGACGGTGGCGCTGTTGTCACTGAGGGCATGCACCGCTGCGCCGGCGCCGAAGCCGCCGGGCCGCTTGACCAGCGACAGCACGAAGGTGTCGTTCTCCTTCAGCTCGGAGAAGGCCGAGATGTCGAGGCCGGCGTGGTCGCCGCCATCTTCATCGGCATAGCGACCGGCTTCGCGGCTGCGCACCAGGCCGTCGATCTGCACCGTGGCGTTGGTGCGGTTTTCGCTCGCGGCCAGGCCGGCCATGCCGACGATCGCGCTCTGGGTGCGCTTGCCCTTGCCCTCGACGGCGACCTCGAATTCGTTCTGCACATTGGCCGCGCGGATCTGCACCGCGTCGCCGGTGATGCTGGCGTTGTTGCCCACCTTGACGAGGGAATCCGATTCGCCCACGCCGAAGGCCACGCCCAGGCGCGGCAGGGTCGGGACCTTCTTGGCATCGGCCACGACGTAGTTCGTCATGCCGTTGTTGACCTCGGTGTACAGCACCGCGTTGCGGTCGGCGTCCAGCGTGGCGCCCATGGCGATGTCGACGGTGGCCTGGCCCTTGGAGCTGGTGTAGCTCGCACCGAACGGCAGCGCCACGGTCGTGAACGAGACGTTCGAGTCGGCCTTGGCGGCAATATGGATATCGCCTCGGGCATGCAGGAAGGCGTCGGCGCCGATCGACACCGAGCTTGTGGCGGTGCCGCGGTACGTCGACGCGATGTAGGCCTCGGGTAGTTGCAACGCACTGAAGAGCACGCTGTTGGGGATCGAGCCGTACAGGCTCTCGAAGACCAGGCCGGCGGTGAGCGGGTTGTTTGGTTGCTGTGGGTCTTGCGTGCCGTCTGCCAGGATGCCTTTGACGGTGCCGAAGCGCACGACCTCGTTGGCCATGGCGTAGCCCGTGGGCACGGTCAGCGTGAGCGTGCGGCCGTCGGGCGAGATGGCCGCGACGGTGTAGGTGCCGTTGTTGCCCTCGGTGCCGCCGACCTGCAGGTTGCGGCCGACCTGGAAGCCGTCGTCCTGCCAGGTGCCCGAACCTTCGGCGCGCGTGACCGTGCTGGCGGCAGCGTCGAAGGTGAGCAGCGGGTTGCCGTGGGCGGCCGAGAAGGTGACTTCGATGTCCTGCGAGCTTTCAGCGGTGAAGCCAGTGAACCCGGGGGCGCCGAGTGTGAGCGTGGCGCCGTTGACGGCGGTGACCACGTAGACGCCGTTGTTCGCGTCCAGGGCGCTGGTGAGTTCGACCTGTTGGCCGACCGCGAAGCCGTCGGCCGCCCAGCTGCCGCCAGAGCGCGTGATCGTGCGGTTGCCCAGCGTCAAGGTCAGCGCGTCGGCATGAGAGAAGCTCAGCGCCGCGGACGAAGCCTCGGTGACGAGCGTGCCCTCGACGGTGAGCACCGCTCCCGAGACCGAGACGATGCGGTAGGCGCCGTCGTTGCTGACGCTGCCGCTGACCGACAGCTCCTGTCCGGCTGCATAGCCGGCAGCCCAGCTGCCCGAGGCCAGTGTGATCGTCGAGGCGTTGAAGCTTGCGCCGGCCGTTGCCTCGAAGCCGTCGCGCGGCGTGCCCCCGCCGGCCGGCGTACCGCCACTGACCGCGCCGGTGGCGCTCAGGTCCGCGCGCATGGCAGTTTCCTGCACGAAGCCCTGCGGGTTGTCGAGCGTGAGCGTGTTGGCCGTGACGCCGGTGATGAGCCAGGCGCCGTTGTTGCGGGCGCTGTTGACGACGATGAGCTGCTGGCCCACCGCAAATCCTTCGGCGATCCAGTTGCCTCCCGCATCCGAACGCGTGACGGTGTTCTTCGCACCGCTGCCCGAGAAGACTAGCGGCGCATGGCCGTCAAGCAGCACGTCAGGGTCGACCAGCGCGACCGGCACGGCGCCCGGGTCGCCAGCGTCCGACGCCGCAGTGGCGCCGGTGACGGACTGCGAGACGATGCTGGACGGATAAAAGAGCGTGAGCGTCGAGTCGGTGACTCCGGCGATCAGGAATTCACCGTCGTTGTCGCCCTTGCCGTCACCGTTGCCGTCGGCCGTGCCGCCAAAGCGCACCAACTGGAACTTCTTGAAACCTTCGGCCACCCAGCTGCCGCTGGCGCGGGTGACGGTGTCCGACGAGATCTGGTTGTTGTGGGTGAAGGTCAGCGCGGTGCCCGGCGCCATCAGGTTGACGCTGCGGATGTCCACACCGCTGGCGGTGGCCTCGTGGGTCAGAGCCTGGTTCGGTGCCAGTGTCAGCGTGGTCGGTGACACCGAGGCCACCTGGTAGTAGCCGTCGTTGCTGACGCTGCCGCGGACCTCGACCCAAGCGCCGGCGGTGAAGCCGTCGGCCGCCCAATTGCCGTTGGTGTCGGCACGGACGATGGTGTCGGCGCTGCCGTTGTCGTTGAAGCCGACGATGGCATCCTGCGGCATGGCCGGCACAAACAGACCGGTCTGCTGCGGGTTCAGCGCGGCCGCGCCGACGTCGTTGATCGTGTAGTCCAGGAGCCGCCGGTTGCTGGCGATGCCGGTGATGCTGATGTTGGCCGCTTCGATGCGCGTGCCGGCGCCGATGTGGACGGCTGAAGTCGCGTCGACCTGCCGGTTCAGCGATGAAAAAGCCGTTGGCGTGAGGCTGTAGTCGGCGGTGGACAACAGCGTGACGTCGCCGCCGGTGCGGATGTCGATGTTGTCAGCCACCGTGATGCCGCCGCCGGCATTGACTTTCAGCGAGCCGTCCAGCACGACGCTGGTGGCCAGGCTGATGTTGTCGGCATCGTTGATGGACAGCGTGAACGCGCCGATGCCCGTCAGGTCGGCCACGCGCAGGCGGTCGTCACCGAAGCCGAAGTTGATGGTCAGCGTGCGATCGGTCGGGGCGCGGAACAGGAAGGTCTCGAAGCTGCCGATGCCTGACAGGATGTTCGAGGTGACGACGAGCTGGTCGGTGAGGATGTCGTAGCTGAGCGTGGCGTCGTTGACACCGGGAGTCAGTGAGATGGTCACGTCGCCGCTGGCACCCGCCAGCACGCTGACGGGCTCCAGGCCGTCAAACGCCACGCTGCGCTCGGCCACCCGCAGCACGCCGGACTGCGGCCCGGTCGCCTCGTAGGCCAGGTCGGGACTGCCGGTGGTGTCCACCCGCAGGATGTCGTAGCCCCCCGCGCCACCGTCGACGCCCCCGGACAGCGAGCCGCCATCCTGCAGCACGAAGGTGTCCTCGTTGTCGACCGCACCGGCCAGGTGTTCGACACCCACGAAGCGCACGCTCGCCACATGCCCGGCATTGACGCCGTCGATGGCCCAGGTGCTGTCTGCCCGAGGCCCGTGCAGCACGTCATCGCCGAGACCGCCGTTGACTGTCGCCAGCAGGCCAGGCGCGTCGATGTCGATGCGGTCGTCGCCATCACCGGCGTCGATTTGCAGTTCGCGTACCCCTTGTGCGGCATCTCCGAAGCGCTGCGTTCGGCCGTTGATGGTGAGGTCGAGGATGGCTGCACCATCGGCGGCACTGGCCATGCGTTGCACCACCACGTGTTCCGCTTCTTGCGTCAGCGTGGCTTGCAGGACCCCTGCGTCGCTGAGCGCCAGCACTGGGTCGGCCGAGAGCAGCAGGCGCGGCTCAAGGGTTTCGAGTTGATAGCTGGAGACTTGCGGCGCCGGCTGGCGTCGGCGTGCCGGTGCGGCTTCGGGTACTCGCGTTGCATCGGTGGCCAGAGTCGGCACGGGCGCAACGTCACGCCTGCCGCCGTGCAAGCGCTGCAGCACGGCGCTGGCGAGCGCACTGAGTTTTCTCACCTGGCGAACAGTCTTGGACTTGGGGCCTGTGGATTTCTTGTTCGACATGTCATTCCCCTGGGACTCAGCCCATCCTGTTGGTTCGCCATGGCAGCAGGCAGTACCGCCTCATCGACAAACCCTGCTCGGCTCGAAGTTCGTACCCAGGCATCGGCGACACAGCGCGCCGGTCCCAGCCACGTAAGACGAGGCGGTCGGTTTTCCACCAGCTCGCAGCGCGTACCGCAATGACGGTTCAGGCCGGCAGCCTCGGTGCCGGTCGCCACGTGCCACCTGGACTGATCGTTATGCCAGCAGCCAAGTGCATTCTCTCGGCGAGAGTCTTCGATCGTGGTGTCATGTCTGCTTGCGGCGCTGTCCCAGTAGAACGGGACGCTGCTGGCCGACCGGCAGCCCTACGCACCGGGCATCCATCGGCTGACGCCCGCACGCGGAGTCCGCAGGCTGGCTAATGACAGGACATGGCAATGCATAGGTTTGGTATCGATCTTGAGTTCTGCCGCTGAGTGTCCCCAGCCGACTCCCGGAAGTCCCAAAGGCGAGCCAAATCTTCTCCAAATTCACGCCGGCGACTGTTGTGGCGTTCGTGTCGTCTGTTCGTGGAGCGTCCTGGCGTGTCCCCGCTGCGCGGGGCCGGGCTGTTGCACTGCGCGTCGAGCCGCCGTATGGCCGAGCGTCTCACCCCTTGCGGGCTCAGGGCATGCCGGCGTAGTTTTCAGCGGGTCGTGACCGCACCCGGAAGGGGTGGACTTAATCAGCGTTGCCCTTGCCTTTGTTCCAGGGCTCGCGCGACAGGGTGTTGGCTGCTGCTTCCATGATGGTCTCCCATCGAGTTGAGGGCCAGCAAGCTTGCGCCGGGGCCGCCCGGGTCGATAGGGGTGGCGCGTCGGCAGCTTGCATGCGGATTGTCGGTGTAGCACGTTTGCTATACATTTATGCGATGCGCTCCGCCACCTTTCCCCCCATCCGCGTAGAGCCCGAGGTTCGGGCCGAAGTCGAAGCCGTCTTGCGGGACGGAGAGTCGCTGACCCAGTTCATCGAGCAGGCGGTCGTTGCGGCCGCAGCTTGGCGTCGCGTGCAGGCGGAGTTCGTCAGCCGCGGTGAGGCGGCGATCGAGCGTTGGAAGCAAGAAGGCGGCGGACGTTCGGTCGACGAGGTCATGGCCGGCTTGCAGGGGCGCCTTGACGATGCGAAACGTCGAGCAGTTGAACGCACTGGCCGGTGAAGCCCGTCTACAGCGTCACGCTGCTCGAAGAGGCAGTCGCGGACCTTCAACGCCTGGAGGACTTCGCCATCGAACGTGAGCTCGCAAGTGAAACGCCGGATTGGACGACGCCTCAACGCGCGCTCGACGCGATCAGCGAGGGGATGCGTCTACTGTCCTGGTCGCCTTTCACTTGCCGCAAGGCGGAACTGGGGAACGGCCGCTCGCGTGAATTGGTCGTGCCGTTTGGCGGCGCGGGCTACGTTGTGCTGTTCGAAATTGTCGGCAACGACGTGGTCGTGGGTGCTGTTCGACACCAGCGCGAAGAGGACTACCGCCACTGAAATCGGGCATCAGGCCGGCCGGCCGACGCTGCGATGCGACTGCTCGTGTCGGCGATGCGTATCGCGTTTTTGAGTCACCTGGCAGCTTCGTGCCCTTATGTACATCTACACATAAGGGCACATGGCTGACCCTCGGCGCCGCCGGCGAAGCGAAGGACAGGAGCCAGCCTCAAGCCGACCTCCGGTCAGCTGCGTTGGCTTGAGCCTGAGGGCGGCCAAGGGTCATGGCGGTCTTAGTAGGCTGGACCAGGTTTGACGCAGGGTGAGCGTCCAGGCCAACCATCTTGAAGGCTGCCTAGACGATCCCCGCGCCTGTTGGCGCATGAGCGCGGGCATTGATGGCCGGACTCGCTGTTCAGTCGGATCTCTGCCCCGCTGCATCAGACGCGCGCTACCTGAGCGAGCAAGAGCAACGTTGTCGGATAGTTGGCCGCGTCGCGACTAGGCAAGAAGACCGGCACTTTTCGGAACGCCGATCCTCACGCTCAAAAAACGATGCGATGACGGCGCGGGCGATCAAGTTCTGACTCTGCGGCTTCCGCTCTGCGTAGCGGTGCATCGGCATCACCCTCCCCGCAGGCTTGCTGCCGACGCGCTGCATGCTCACGCGAAGCCCCCATTTGTCCCGTTGTGTATCAAGACTTGCCGCTACAGCCCGGCGCCGGTATCCCCCTGGCGCAAAAATCGGAGTCAGTAAGGAAAAGGACCTAGAGGCTTTCGCTTCTAAGTCCTTGATTTCTCTTCTTATTTTTGGTCGGGACGGCGGGATTCGAACTCGCAACCCCTTGCACCCCATCCAGGATTACCGCCTACCGTTGACCGCCAGTCGCGCGCGTTGCAACGGGGTGCGTTCCGGGGCTCGGTAGCTGCAGTTCTCTTCGCTCAGCCGCCAATCAGGCATGGCCGCAGCAACCTTGGACGCGACGGCGGGGGCAGCGTCGAGCAGCATCGAGCCAGCGATGCAGCGCACCACCGTGGCACCCAACGCCTTGACGGTCGTCTGCGCCTCCGCCACGACAGCAGGGTCGGGCTGCAGCGCGGGGAACGAGAAAACGTACCTGCTCATGGCCTCGATTGTCGCGCCAAGCCCTTTCCTTGCCTACTGGCCGTGAATCCGAGGTCTTCGGTGTTCGCTAGAGCGAGATCCACGATGGCCTGGGAGCGAGCGGCGTCCCGCGGGAGATCGAACACCGGGCTACCGGCCAGGCGGCGCGCCACAACACCGGTGGCGATCGGGGTTGCCATGGAGGTGCCGGTCATGACGCCCCAGCGATTTCCAAGTATCGTTGACACGATGGCAACCCCGGGAGCGGTCATTGCCACCTTGAATCCGCGGTTCGAGAAGCTCGCGAAGAATGTCTGCGACCCTGCGATCTGCTTGCCCGTCACCTTGCTCAAGGTCCAATCGACGTAGGTGCCGGCCGGCCAGCTCGCCTCAAGTCCGATGACCGACACGGCCATGCATCGTTTGTAGCCAGCCGGATAGTCGACGGTGTCGTGCCCGTCGTTCCCGGTGGCCGCGATGCAGACGCAGCCCGCTTCCCCGGCAAGGTCGATGGCATCCTTGACTGCGCCGTCCTCGGCGCCGCCAATGCTGAGGTTGATCAGGTCACATCCGTCGGCCGCCGCCTGCTTGATCGCTGTGGAGATGTCGAAAGTCGAGGCGTATTCAGCGCCGGATTTGAAGATCCGGTAGGAGAGCAGCTCGACCTTTGGCGCCTCGCCTCGACGCCCGCCACATGCGTTCCGTGACCTTCCTCATCGGTGTAGCGGGTCGTTTTTTCGCCCGTGGTGTTCATCCCACCGAGAACGGTCCGCGCAGCATGTTTGCCGACACCGATGTCGATCACACCGACGCGAACCTTCTTGCCGTCGCCGATCTTGGCCTTGCCGTACACCTTGTTGCGCGCGTCCGGCACATCAATCGCGAGGAGGAGTGCGTATTCCACGCGATCGCGGACACCGTTCCGCTCTGATGGCGGACAGCATTCCGCCGTGATGGCGGACACCGTTCCACGCTGATGGCGGACGGCATTCCAAACTGATCGCGGACACCGGGAGGGTGTTCTGAGTGACCCAACGAGGCATAGGCTGCCCGGCTTTTTGGCCGGGAGAGGCGATGCCCACACCAAGGGTCCTCATGAGCAAGATCAGACAAGCACTTCAACTGCTGGCCGACGCCAGCCTCAGCACCCGGCAGGTGGCCGCCGCTTTGGGCATCAGCAAGACCACCGTCAGCGAGATCGCGATGTATGCGCGCGACGCTGGCGTCGGGTGGCCGCAGTCGGCCACGCTCAGCGACGAAGAGCTGCAGGCGCGGCTGTACCCGCCACCGCGGCCACGCAGCAGCACCCGGCTCGAGCCCGACTACGCGACGCTGCATCAAGAGCTCAAGCGCCCGGGCGTCACACTGCAGCTACTGTGGGAGGAATACCGCGCGGGCGCCGGGGCTGCCGCCTACCGCTACAGCGCGTTCTGCGAGAAGTACCGCGCCTGGGCCAAGAGCCTCAAGCGCTCGATGCGCCAGATCCACCCGGGCGGCGAGCGGCTGTTCGTCGACTACGCCGGCCAGACGGTGCCAGTCGTGGACGCAGGCACTGGCGAGATCCGCAGCGCCCAGGTGTTCGTGGCGGTGCTTGGGGCATCGAACTACACCTACGCCTGCGCGACCTGGCAGCAGACGGCCGCCGACTGGGTGGGCGCCATCATCGCGACGCTGACGTTCATCGGCGGCGTGCCCAAGTTGCTGGTGCCCGATCAGCCACGCGCACTCATCGCCAACCCCGATGCCTACGAGCCCGTCACCGCGCGGCTGATGCAGGAGCTGGGCGAGCACTACGGCGTGGCGGTGCTGCCGGCACGCCCAGGCCGGCCCCAGGACAAGGCCAAGGTCGAGGTGGGGGTACAAGTGGTCGAGCGCTGGATACTGGCGCGGATGCGCCATCGGCGCTTCTTCAGCTTGGTGGAGCTCAACCGCGCCATCGCCCAGCTGTTGGCTGACCTCAACCAGCGTCCGTTCAAGAAGCTACCCGGCTGCAGGGCGGTGGCCTTCGCAGCACTGGACGCACCGGCCTTGAAGCCGTTGCCAGCAACGCCGATGGTGCTCGCGCAGTTCAAGCCAGCGAGGGTCAACATCGACTATCACGTGGCCTTCGAGGGCCACTACTACTCCGTGCCGCACCAGCACGTCGGCACCGCCGTGGAGCTGCGCATCACGGCCGGCACGCTGGAGGTGCTGCTGCGGCGCCAGCGTATCGCGGCGCACGCGCTCAACCACCACGTGGGCGGCTTCACCACGGTGGCCGAGCACATGCCGGCGTCGCACCGCGCGCACCGGCAATGGACGCCGGCCAAGCTCATCGGTTGGGGCGAGCGCATCGGTGCCGCCACGGCTGGCGTGGTGCGCTGGCAGATGGAACACCGCACGCACCCCGAGCAGGGCTACCGCGCTTGCCTGGGCCTGATGCGCTTGGCGCGCGAGTACGGCGACGAGCGGCTGGAGGCGGCGTGCGCCCGAGCGCAGTCCATCCGTGCGCCGCACTACCGCAGCGTCAAGTCGATCCTGGCCAGCGGCCTGGACCGGCAAGGCAGCAGCTTGCTGGGCGGCGACACGGCATCCATGCCCGCTCACGACAACGTGCGTGGACCCAGCTACTACGGACACCACTGAGGCTGGCGCACCACCAGCCCCTTGGCCTAACTCTCAAACATCACGAATACACCATGCTTCAACAACACACCCTGGACCAACTGCGCGGCCTGCGCCTGGACGGCATGATTGCCGCGCTCAACGACACCGCCCTGCAGGCCAGCGCCGAGGGGCTGCCCTTCGAACAGCGCCTGGCGCTGCTGGTGCAGCGCGAGCTGGACTGGCGCGATGGCAAGCGCGTGGCGCGGCTGCTCAAGGCGGCCAAGCTCAAGGTCAGCGGCGCCTGCGTCGAGGACATTGACTGGCGGGCTGGCCGCGGCCTGGACCGGCATCTGGTCACTGCGCTGGCCGAGGGCGACTGGATTCGACATGGCCGCAATGTACTGATCACGGGCGCCACCGGTTGCGGCAAGACGTGGCTCGGTTGCGCGCTGGCCCAGCAGGCCGCACGTCAGGGCTTCACCGTGCTCTACACCCGCTCGACCCGGCTGCTGCAGGAGCTGCAGGTGGCGCACGGCGACGGCAGCTTCGGTCGTCGCCTGGCACAGCTGGCGCGACTGGATTTACTTGTCCTGGACGACCTGGCCATTGCGCCCATCGCTGCCCAGGAGCGCCAGGATCTGCTCGAGCTGCTGGACGACCGGGTGGGCAGCCGCAGCACACTCATCACGAGCCAGATGCCCAGCAGCGCCTGGCATCAATGGCTGGGCGAACCCACCATCGCCGACGCCATCATGGACCGACTCATGCACGCCTCGCACAGCATTGCGCTCAAGGGCGAGTCTCTGCGCCGGGGCTCATCCCAGGTCTGACCCATGGGCCGTTCCACGCTGATCGCGGACACCGTTCCAAACTGATGGCGGACAGTTGACCTACCATCCAGGCCGTCACTCAGGCACCCCACTCAGGGTGTCCGCGATCGCCCGGAACACTGTCCGCGATCAGCCTGGAATGGGTGTCCGCGATCAGTGGAATACGCAGAGGAGGATCGAAAACGCTCCCGAGGGCCGCATGGTGAAGGGGGCCTGCACCGCATGTCACTTCGGTTACTGCGTTTGCTACTGCAAAAATGCTGTAGCGGAGATTCCCATGCCGTTCGGTCCTCAACTGCCTGGACGCTCAGTGGCGCGGTGCGCCACCTTGACATGGTGGGGGTCGTTGGTTCGAATCCAATCGCGCCTACCAAATACGGTAGGAAAATCAAGCACTTAGCGGCGACGCTAAGTGCTTTTTTTATGCGCGTACGAAAAATGTACGAAAAACCGAACAGCCAACTCTCGACATTTGGCCCGTAGTCGGATTGCCGACTTGATTGCCATGGGCCGGGTACGAACGTTGGGTGGCGCATGCTGCTGCTCGTGTCGCCAGTCTTCGCGTGCATGCCAAGACACAGAAGCCTTAGGTCATGGGCGAGTAAGCCGGCGGCCACGTGATCCGCGACCTGTTCAGCATGGGCATCACGCCAAGACCTGCAGATCAAGAACGAATGCGCGGAAGTCGCGGCGGGACGGAGCGGTGCGCTTCTGGGCGGTACCCCAACTCACCGTTGATCCATGGGGGTCCGAACTGGCTCGCCCCAAGCGGCATGCGGCTTGACCAAATGTGTGAACAATTCACAAACCGTCATGATTCGACGCCAAATCAACCTCTTTTTGATAAAGTGGTTTGACCAACGTTGACTTCGACCGCGCGACAAGAGTCGATGCGAAGCGCAGGGCGCGTTGGCGGCACAAGAACAGAGAGAGGGAGGAAGCCATGGGACGACTCTGCATGGCGCACGATGACGGACATTCCGGGCTGCCCAGTGGGGCGGGCCATTTCCGTCGCGTCGCGAAGCACCTGAGCGAATCATCAACCGGCGCCTTGCGCCGGCTGGCGCGTTGCGCGCCGCCGCTGCATTCGCAGCCGTCCCCGCGTTGTCACCAGATTCTTAAGTCATCGAACGTGCAAACGAACCTGAACGCCGAAACGCCCCCCACGCTGCGTTGCCCCTCCGGCAGTCCAAGACAGAGCTCCGCCCAGTTTGGGCGCCCCGTCGCTTCGGCAATGAAGGAATTTGCATTCATGGCGTCGGTCGTGGCAATTGCGATTCTGGGCTTCGCGTCCACGGCCTCCATGGCCGGATCGCTCAGCGTCTCCGGCGGCGGCACCGCGACATACAGCCGCGGGATCGAGGTGCCACCGGGCGCTGGCGGCCTGGCACCCAGTGTCGGTCTGTCATACGCGGGCGGCTCAGGCAATGGGCCGCTTGGGTACGGGTGGAACCTGCAAGGCCTCTCGGCGATCACGCGCTGCGGCCCCATCCAGGCGATCGACGCCAAGCGTGCGGGGGTGACCTACAGCGCGACCGACAAGCTGTGCCTTGACGGCATGCGTCTGATCCAGACCAACGAGTCCGGTGATCCGGCAGTGACCATGAACGCAGTCGGCGTTCCAGTCTCAAGCCAAGCCAATGATGCGCAGGGCTTGTCGGCTTCGTCCTACCGCGAGTTCCGTACCGAAAAAGACATGTACGCCAGGGTGCGTGCCTACGGCTACGCCAACGGGGACACCTCTGGCGCTTCCGGCCCCGCGTACCTCAAGATCTGGATGAAGTCCGGCCAGATCTTTGAGTACGGCGCCAGTCCCACGGCCGACCCCAACGCCAACGCGCTGATCACCCGAACTGGCGCCGCCAATGGCGCGATGGTCTGGGCCTTGGCGCGCATCAGCGACACCGCAGGCAACCGCATCGATTTCAAGTACGAGCAACGCACCCCCGCATGGGGCACCGGGCCGACGTCGGGTTCGCCGACCCTGGGCCGCGAATGGGCGATCCGCGAGATCCAGTACAGCGGCAACAAGGTCGTCTTCAACTACGACAACGACACCCGAACCGACCGCGCCGAAGCTTATCAACAGAGCACCAAGATCGTCAGCGTGCGGCGCTTGGAGTCCATCACAACCTACGTCAACAGCGCCAACACCGGCGCCCTTGGCCCGGCGTCCAATGCCGTCGCCGTGAAGACCGTGGCGCTGCAGTACGACACCGGGCCAGTCAGCCGTCGAAGCCGGGTCATTTCACTGCGTGAATGCGCAGGAGCGCCTGGGAGTACTCGCTGCCTGCCGGCCGAGACCTTCACCTACTCCGCCGGTGGTGGTGACGCCTATACCGTGAACCCTGCCTTCCGCAACGATGCCCTGGCGCTCACGGTTCTGCGCAACAGCAGCGACACGATCGGGACCATCGCCTTCGACATTAACGGCGACGGCAAAACCGACCTGCTGCGCTGGGGTGACAGCCCGGCCAACAACGGTGTCTGGTTCAGCAACGGCGACGGGACCTTCAATAGCGCTACGACCACCTTCAACATTGGCGTCAACCTGATGCGAAGCGACGGTTGTTATCGGGCTTACATCGCCGACGTCAACGGAGATGGGCTGCCTGACATTGTCAGATACCGCTCGCCGACCAACAGGTCTGGGGCCGCTTGCCCGTCATCCGACACCAACCACCTGGTGTTCATGAACAACGGCAATGGCAGCTTCACGCAGAGCACATTGACAGGCCCAACGCTCTTCCTCGGTCCACCTCAAACAAACGGTCCCATGACCGTCAGTACCAGCACCTTCTTCCTGATGGATGTGAATGGCGATGGCAAGGTAGACATCATTACGGCTGCCACTCCCGCGTTGTCTTCTGACGCCTGCACGGGTTGCACGAATGTCTATTTGGGCAATGGAGCGGGCAACTTCGCGCCAGTGACGAGCAACGTCAACAACGTCAATCTCTATAACTATGACGGGACCACGTCGCCAATCCTCACGGACCTGAACGGCGACGGCCTGTCTGACTTGATTGCCTGGCGGTACAAAGGTTCGTCAGTTCAGACGCAGATCTGGTTATCGCGGGGAGATGGCTCATTCGATGGCGGCATTCAGTTCCTATGCGGCGGTCCCATGTGCGCTCCGTACAAGACGCCGATTGACGTCAACGGAGACGGCAAACCTGAGCTCGCTATTGTTGGCACCCTGCAGTTGGGGGGCGATGCTCAAAACTACCAGTGGATGTCGGTACCAACTGTACCCATGGGTACAGTGTTGGACCTCAACGGGGATGGCCTGGATGACATGCTCGTCACCAGCGACACGCCAAGCGGCAACACGCTGCACCTGAGTAACGGCGACGGCACGTTTCGCGTCTCGACGACGTTCAACCTGGGCGTAGGCATGCCCGTCCAGTTGAACAAGTCCGACCGAACCTACGGTTACCTCGTTGGCGACTTCAGCGGCCGCGGCTCGGTGGAGTTCCTGCGCACCGCCAGCGCCCCAGCCAGCGGCGACGCGACGAGCAACCTGCTGCTGGTCAAAAGCGATGCCATGCCGCCGGATCTGATGCAGACGATGCGTACGAGTACCGGTTCGACTACGACGCTGTACTACGTGCCGTTGGGCAATGCGGTACCCAGTAGTCCCAGTGCAGTCGGCGGTCGATATATCCACGAGCGTGGCAACCCCGATGCCGTGGTCAGCGGCGCCATCGATGCCACGCCGCCGTTGTACGTCGTCGTCACCAGCGTGGCGGACGCCGGTGTCGGCAATTCAACGGTGAAGACAGAGTACAGCTATGTGGGGTTCAAGGCCAGCCTCACCGGTCGTGGAGGATTGGGCTTTCGCAAAGTTTTGGTAGAGACCGTGTCGCCCAATGGCGACGCGCTCACCACGACCACGTCGTACCTGCAGAACCACCCGTATACCGGAATGGTCAAGGGTGTGACGATTTTCAGCACCACACTTGGTGCTGCCCCCAACATGGCGCCGCAAACCCTTGTCGCCAACGGCTACTGTGATCGCACGAATACTGCCGGCCCAGGGTCAGGCTATGACGACTGTACGGTTGCAGCCAAGGTGGCCAGGCCATATCAGTACAAAAGCACCGTTGTCGCCTACGACCTGGCTAGCACGCCACTGTCGGTGACCACCGCCGCCAAGCAGTTCAACGACACCGGGGACCTCACGCGGGAAGACGTGACCACCACCGGATCGGTGGCTGGGGTGAGCCAGAGCTTTGTGCAGACCACCGTGAACGTGTACGACGCGGTGGACACCAACTGCAGCGCGATTGCCACGTGCGGCTGGGTGACGGGCCGGCTCAACCGTTCCACCATCACCCGCAGCGTGCCCAACAGCCTGGATGCCATCCCGCGCTCGGCCGGCAACAGCGCCAACGCATCGTCGACCCAAGGCACGGGCCCATGAGCGCGCTTGCACACCGGCCCGGGAGCCGGCTATCGAACGACGCAGAACAACAGCAGCAAGTTGTACGAGCCCAGGGAGACGTGGTGATGAGCAAGAAGACGGCGCGAGCCGCAACATGGCTGGCAAGAAGCATGGCTGCGGCCGGTGCCCTGACGGCCGTCGTGGCGCAGGCACAGGTCCCTGCCGACCCCTACAACTACAGCCGCGTCGCCACCAGCACCTTTTATGGCGCCGCCGATGGCGCCAAGCAGGGCCGTCTCAAGACCGTCACCGTCGAGCCGGACAACCCACAGCTGTGCAGCGTCACGAGCTACGACTACGACGCCTACGGCAACACCACCAGCACCAGCACCGCCAACTGCGGCGGCGCCAGCGGCCGGGCCGTATTTCCCGTCGGCAGTGGCAGTGGCAGCAGCACCTATGCGGCCGCCTCGCAGAGCATCACTGTCGGTACCGGCACGGCGACGGTCGCTGTGGCCGCCGGCATCTTCCCCAGCAGCCTCTCCAACGCTGCCGGCTTCAGCGAGAGCCGCAGCCACGACCCGCGCTTCGGTTCCGTGCTCACGCAGACCGGTCCCAACCAGTTGCCCACCAACTGGCGCTACGACGACTTCGGCCGCGCCACGAAGACGCTGATGGCCGATGGCACCAGCACCGTCGCCGCGTATTGCCTGCTCAGCATCTCGGGCAACGACCTTAGCTCCAACAGCAGCACCGCCAACGGCGACCCGCTGAGCTGCCCCACGCCCCCCGGCGGCGAAGCGCCGGCGGATGCGGTGATGTTCATCCACATGGTGTCGCTAAACACCGCCAGCGCGGAGATGACCTCGTACGTGCGCGTCTACAAGGACCGCCTGGGCCGCGACATTCGCAGCGTCACGCTCAGTTTCGATGGCAGTGCGCAGCCCGCAGGGCGAGCCGGCGTGCCCGTCTACGTCGACACGGTCTACAACAGCTACGGCGTCAAGGAGTTGCAGACGCAGCCCTACTTCGCCAGCTCGGCCAGTTCCACCTTGGCCGGTGCAAGCGACGTCGGCGTCAGCCGCACGGTGGTGGACACGCTGGGCCGCCCCACCGTCGTGTACGTGGCCGACCCCAATGGCAATGCCGGCACACAGAGCATGGGCATCTACGGCACTCGCCGGGCGTCTGCGACCAGCTTCAGCTACGCCGGCCCCAAGGTCATCACAACCAACGACAAGGGCCAGACGCGCACCGAGGAGAAGAACGCTCTCGGCGAACTTGTGCGGGTGACCGACACGACGGGCGCCACGCTCACTCACCAGCGCGACGCCTTCGGCAACCTCATCAAGACCCGCGACGCGCTGGGCAACACGACCACCATCGTGGTCGACCTGCGCGGCCGCAAGAAGCAGTTGCAGGATCCTGACTCGGGCACCTGGAACTACGACTACGACGCGCTGGGCAAGCTCGTCTGGCAGCAAAGCCCCAACCAGAGCGTTGCGGGCACCCAGACCACCATGGCCTACGACGTGCTGGGTCGCATGACCAGCCGCAGCGAGCCGGAGTACATCAGCACCTGGCGCTTTGACAACAACGCCGACGGCAGCTCTTGCATGAACGGCAACCCAAGCCTGGGCAAGGGCAAGCTGTGCCAGAGCGGCACCAGCAACGGCCTGAGCCGACAGTACACCTACGACGCGATGGGCCGGCCAAGCACGACCCTGAGCAGGATGGCCTCCACGACGGCTTTCTTCACCCAGGTGACTTACGAAGCCAGCACCGGCCGAGTGGCCACGCAGACCTATCCGAGCGGGCTGCAGGTGGGCTACACCTACACCGGCCGGGGTTGGCAAGAGAAGCTGCAACTGCTCACTGCCGCAGGTGCCAGTCTGCCCGCCGGCTCGGTCCTCTGGCAGGGCCAGAGCGTCGGGGCCTGGGGCAATGCAGAGCAGCAAGCCTACGGCAACGGCGTCACCAGCCGCGCCACCTTCGAGGCCAGCACCGGCCGTGTGACAGACCTGACCGCCGGCGTGCTGGTGGGCGGTGCCATGCCTGCACCGGGCAGCCGGGTCATGTCGCAGCAGTTCGCCTGGGACAGCCTGAGCAACCTGAGCACTCGCGTCGACCATGTGGGCGACAACGGCAGCGGGGCTGTCAGCGAGACGTTCTCATACGCCGACGGGCTCAACCGCCTGACCAACTACAGCGTCAGCGCCCCCGCCATCCCCGGCATGAACCGCTCGGTGAGTCTGCAATACAACGCGCTGGGCCTGCTGCTCTACAAGAGCGACGTCGGCAACTACAGCTACAACCCACAAGGCGGTGGTGCCGGCTCCAAGCCCCACGCCGTGCAGGCAATAGCCGGCGCGGCGGCCAACAGCTTCCAGTACGACGCCAACGGCAACCTCAGCACCGCCACGGCCGGCAAGTACCGCAGCGTCAGCTACACCAGCTTCAACCTACCTGATTCGGGCGCCGGTCTGCAAGGACCCGCAGGCAGCCCAAAGTACACCTGGAAATATGACGAAAACCATGCGCGGGTTTCTGAAACCCGAATGGTCGGCACCGGCGGTCGTTCGACCTATTACCTGCATCCGGACAATGCCGGCGGTCTGGGTTTTGAGTCCGAGATGAGCAACGCGGGTATTTTCCTGCGCCACTATCTCAATGCGGGCGGCCAGACCGTGGGCGTACTGGTGGCACAGGGGCCGCCGCCGAATGGCCTTCAGTACTTGAATGCGGCCTACCTTAGCTCGCACAAACTGCAGTACTGGCACAAGGACCATCTCGGCAGTTTGGTCGCGATCTCGGACCAGAGCGGCGCGGTGACCGCCCGCTATGCCTACGACCCGTTCGGCAAGCGCCGCTACACGAATGGCAACTACGACGCCGCCGGCAACGTGCAGGCCGACTGGAGCCCGACGAACGCCGGCACCGACCGCGGCTTCACGGGCCACGAGCACCTGGACGACGTGGGCATCGTCCACATGAACGGCCGGCTGTTCGACCCGACGGCGGGCGTGTTCATGCAGGCTGACCAGCATGTGCAGAACCCGGGGGACCTGCAGAACTTCAACCGCTATGGCTATTGCCTGAACAACCCGCTGACGTGCACCGACCCGACCGGGATGACGTACGTGCGGCCTGGGGGCGCCTCGGCTGGCGGTGGGGGGATGGCCTCCATGATGGTGGTACTGCCGTCTACACAGAAGTTTGCGGCGGCCACGGCGGCCGATGTGAGCGGCGCGGGAGCCAAGACACTGGCGCAAGGGAGCAGCAACCAGGCTCCCAATTTCAATAATCCGGGCGACGCCATCAACTGGACGTTGGCGAATTGCTCGGCCATGTCGCCGGACGAATGCTCAAGTCGATTGGCGGCATATGCGGGTTGGGCGCAGGGTATGGCGCGTGGCCAAGCCCAATCCTTCGAAAGGGATATGGAAATTCGGCGGGCGCAGTTGGCGATGGAGATGAGCAACTTCTCGAATCAGTACATGTTCACCATGAGATTCAGAGAGATAAGACAAACTGGCTCGGTGACTATCTCTGATCCGAAACCCGAGGGACAAGGTGGCGCGCAGACTTGGGTTCAAACGAAGATTGATACCTTTGTCGGCTTTGCGAAGTACCACGAAGTCGCGATGGTTCTGGGAGCACTCGCTACCGGTGTGAATCAACTGGTTGTCCCGGAGTCGAAAGGCGACGTCGCTCTAATGATGCTCGGTCCACTCGGCAAGGTTGGTAAGCTTGGGAAGGTGGCAGAATTGGCTTCTGATGCCCCAAAGGGCATGATTCATGGCCCCTATCACCGAGTTGGTGATTCACCAGAGGCAATCAGATCGATTCAGGCATCCGGCGAGCTTGTGGGCAATCCGTCCCGAAATTACATGACATCGCCATTTCCTAAGGTGAAGGCTTATGACGGCCCTCTGCCGGATGGAAAGAATGGATTTGAGTTCTTTACAAATGTCGCCCCTGACATTGGTCACGTGCCTGGTCAACCAACTTGGATGCCCACACGTCCAGGAGTCATTGAGAGAAATGAGCAAGCTGTTATTAAGTGCTCTGTCGTAAAGGTTGGATGTTGAAGTGACGAACCACGTGGACGCGAATAGGGTTGATTGGCCCAGCGGAGACTGCAAGCCGGTAATGGCGACTCGTCTTCTGGTAGAGGAGCTATCGATGAGACGGCACTCAGCCGTCTTTAGGGATCGAGACGACTTGGATTCATTCACGGGCGCGGTCTGGTGCGATATTTCAATAGGGCCAATTCTGGTTATGAGGCACGACGGCAACCCACAAGGCCTTACAGCTTTTTACGTTGATTCGGCGCGGGACGTTGCCAGCGCCCAGGCGGAGCTTCGTTGCTTTTTTGATTTGGCTGATAGTGAGATTGCGTGGGTACTTGGAGTACAAATTGGGCCTTAACCAGTTTTCAGCAGGCATACACGATGGGACCAAGTCGCAATCACCACCGCTACCCGTGACGGCTGCCAGCAGCCCGGTAGGTTGGGGTGAGCGAGCGAACCCCAACAACTCTATGCCTGCTCAAATGCAGGAATCAATAAATTGCCGTTGAGCGGTTTTCTAATTCAACTTTGTATTAAACCCGCATGCACTCCACCTCACTCACCAAAGCTCTATCACTCCCACTGGCCCTCGGCACCCTGCTCCTGCTGACCTCCACAGCGACGCTGGCCGGCCCCTCCGAGTCCATGTGCAGCCTGTTGGAAGACGGCATGCGAGGCTCGCTGCAATTGAGCGGCATTGAACCTGTGCACAGCGTCCAAGCCCAGGACCTGCCGGGCGGCGGGCAGCTCCACGTCCTCACCTGCGCATGGGTTTCCAAAGCGCAGGATCGTTCGCTAACTATCACCAGCACCACCGGGGCCATTCCCATCGAGATGCCCGTTTCCTGCAATGAACAAAAAGCGGGGGACAAGTCGATGGTCATGTGCATGGCAGGTTCCGGCGGCCCTATGGTCACCGTCGTCCTGACGCAACCGCTTCAAAACGGCAACCCCAACCTGGCGGCTGCACTGCGCGCCCACACCGAAGTGATGGTTAAAAAATGGGGCAAATTGGCCAAGCGGCCCTGATCACGCTGATGGCCCTGGCGCCACGGATGAATGGGGCCTTCCCGCGCCCTGGGCAAAGGACCCGATGAAGCTGGCAATTGCTGCCCCCCTGTCATGGGGTATGAGCCGGTTGTCGCCACGCAGGCTGAGCATCGGACTCAGCCTTTCGGCTTTTGTGCTCATCGGTGCTTCGCAAGGCATCCAATGGCACTTTCAGAATCTCCAGCAAAGCGCCGTGGCTGATCTGGCGGACGCCCAGCGGCAGTTGAGCGCAACTCTTGCGAATTCTTCATCTGCCGCTGCGACCGAGCCTCCCTTCGTCGACCGGCTGCCGGCGTCCCAAGACAACGGTGCGCCCCTGCTCCATCAAATCCAGCGTTCTTTCTCCGCAGCCGGCGTCACGCTGACCGCCTCCTCCGTGTCGACCGAGTCCGCCACCGCCTCGACCCTGGGCAAGCAACGCATCGTGCTCGCCGTCAAGGGCCCCTATGCCGCGATCAAGGCGTGCCTGGCCGATCTCCTCGGGCGCCTGCCGTCCCTGACGGTGCTGAACCTCTCGCTGCGCGCCCCTGCGACGGGTAGCGAACTGGACGGCCAGATCGAACTGCTGGCCCTGTCCAAGCCCCTGGCCGCCACCCGCCCCTCCACTGCGCCATGAAGACGATGCGCCCGTCGCTCGTCTGGGTCCTCGGCGGCACCGTAGTGCTGACGGTCGCTTCCTCCTGGCTGCCCAAGCCGGCGGTCGTGGCCGGCACCGCGGGTGACGCTGCGGGTCACGCCACTGCCGCGCTGACCACCGCTTCTCAAACCACCGCCGCACCCGGCCCCGTCGGCGCCCCCGCTGCAGCCCGGCTTCCCGCCACACTGCCCGCCGTCCTTCTCGAACCGGCCGAGGCCGACCCCTTCACCGCAGTCATGCTCCCGGCTCCTGCTCTCCCGGTGGCCGCCATCGCCCCATCGCCCGCTCCCGTGCTCCCTGCCGCCCCTCCCATGCGCTATCGATACCTCGGGCAGATGACCGACCCCGCCGGCCAACGCTGGATCTACCTCGGCAAGGACCAGCAGGAAATGGCCGCCAAGGTCGGCTCGGTGCTGGACGACGGCTACGCCGTGACCGCCGTCGAACCGGGGGCGGTCCGGCTTCGCCACGAGGCCAGCCGGACCGACGCGATCATCGAGATCCCCGCAGTGGCGGCCGAGCAATGACGGACGGGCGAGCCAATCCGGCCTTGGCGGCCTTCCGGCGCGTCGTCGTGCTGGTGGCGGCCGTGACGACGCTCGCCGGCTGCGCCGAGCAGCGCATCCGCAACGACTCGCAGCGCGCATTGGGCTCCGGCGAGTACGAACAGGCGATGCAGTCGCTGGAAGGCGGCGTGCGCGCCTACCCCGACAACATCGCATTGCGCAAGGAGCTGATCCAGTCCCGCGCCGAGGTGCTCACGCGGCTGGTGTCGCAGGCGGCGCGCGAACGCGCGGCCGGGCAGCTGGATGAGGCGCAGGCAACGTTGGAGCGCGCCAAACGCATGGATCCGCGCAACGACCGGCTCGTCGCGCTGGTGGCCGACCTGCGCGCCGAGCGCCGCCAGGACGCGGCGCAGCAGGAGGCGCAGAAGCTGATCGACGCACAACGCCCGGAAGCTGCGCTGCGCGTCATCGCGCAGGCACTCAAGGACAACCCTCGGCACGAGGGCTTGGTGGCGCTGCAGCGCAGCGTGGAGGCCGACCTGCGGCAGCGGCAGTTGCGCGCGTCCACCGCCGTGCTCGTCGAGACTCGGCCGATCTCGCTGGACTTTCGCGAGGCCAGCCTGAGGACCGTGCTGGACGTGGTCTCGCGCAACAGCGGCGTGAACTTCGTGCTCGACAAGGACATCCGCCCCGACACCCGCATCACCGTCTACATGAAGCAGGCGCGTGTCGAGGATGCGCTGGACCTGATCGTCGGCACCAACCAGCTCGCCAAGAAGGTGCTCGACGCCAAGACCATCGTCGTCTACCCGAACACACCCGAGAAGCAGCGCGAGTACCAGGAGCAGGTGGTACGGGTGTTCTACCTGGCCAACAGCGAAGCCAAGGGCGCCGCAGCCTTCCTCAAGGCCATGCTCAAGGTGCGCGAGCCCTTCATCGACGAGCGCAGCAACATGCTGGCGCTGCGCGAGTCGCCGGAGAACGTCGAGCTGGCCGAGCGGCTGGTGGCTTTGTACGACACCGACGAGCCGGAAGTGCTGCTCGAAGTCGAGGTCATGGAAGTTGGCGCCAGCCGGCTGACCGACCTGGGCATCAGCTACCCCGACAGCTTGTCGCTGACGCCCCTGGCGCCTTTGTCTTCAGGCGGCGGCTTGACTGTTTCCAACCTCAACCATCTCGGCTGGAACCGCGTCGGTGTCGGCATCTCGGGGCTCATCATCAACCTCAAGCGCGAGGTGGGCGATTTCACGACGCTGGCCAACCCGAAGATCCGGGCTCGCAACAAGGAGAAGGCCAAGGTGCTGGTTGGCGACAAGATTCCCATCATCACCAGCACATCGAGCAACACCGGCTTCGTCTCCGAGAGCGTCAGCTACCTGGACGTCGGCATCAAGCTCGAGGTCGAGCCCACCGTCTACGCCAACGACGACGTGGCCATCAAGGTGGCTCTGGAGGTCAGCTCGGTGGGCAGCGCCGTCAAGACAGCCTCGGGAACGCTCGCCTACAACATCGGCACCCGCAACGCCAACACCGTGCTGCGCCTGCGAGACGGTGAAACCCAGCTGCTTGCCGGCTTGATCAGCCGGGAGGAGCGCACGAGTTCCAGCCGCGTTCCCGGCCTGGGCGACCTGCCGGTGCTGGGGCGGCTGTTCTCCAGCCAGCAGGACAACCACAAACGCACCGAGCTGGTTCTGGCCATCACGCCGCGCGTGCTGCGCAACGCCCGGCGTGCCGACGCGAGCGAGACCGAACTGTGGGTCGGCACCGAGGCGTTCCAGCGGCTGAAGCCCGTCGGCGGCGGCCGCTTCACGGCAGTGCCGGGCGACAAGGGTGACGGTGCGGCCACCTCGGCGACGGCGGCGACGGATCCCGCCGCGTCGAAGGGCGAGCAGGCGGGGCCGCCGGTGACGCTGTCCCTGAGCGGCCCGAACGCGGTCGCGGTGGGGGATGTGTTCGACGTCAAGCTGAACCTGAAGGCGACGGCCACGCTGCGCGGCCTGCCGTTCGAAGTGCTGTTCCCGCCCGGCCACTTGCAGCTGCTCGACGTCGCCGAGGGCGAGTACTTCCGCCGCGACGGCAGCGTGACCGGCGTGGCCAAGACTGGCGAGAGCAAGGACGGCCGGATCTCCGTCGGCATCCTGCGCCGGGAGGCCACGGGTGCCAGCGGCGAAGGGGTGGTGGCGACGCTCAAGTTCAAGGCCATCGCTGCCGGCCCGACGGAGGTCCGGCTCGGCAGCACCAACCCGATCGGCCTGGACGGACCGCTCCCGGCGACTCCCCTGCCGGCGCCGCTGCAGGTGCAGGTGCGCTGACCGCGGCTGGGAGATGCTGAACGTGTCGCGTGGCTACAGCCTGATCGAGTTGTTGGTGGTGCTGGGCATCCTTGGGTTGCTGGCGACGCTGGCGATGCCGATGGCGGAGATGACTGTGCAGCGCGAGCGCGAACGCGAGCTCAGGCGCGCGGTGTGGGAGATACGCGATGCGATCGATGCCTACAAGAAGGCGCGCGACACCGGCGCGGTGGTGGAGTCGTCGCCGTCTCACTATCCCCCGACACTTGCTGCGCTGACCGAACTGCGCGATGACGCGCGTGCCGACCGCCTGGGCCAGCCGATCAGGTTCTTGCGGCGGGTACCGCGAGATCCCTTCGCGCCGGCAGACCTGCCGGCCGAGCGCACCTGGGGGCTGCGCAGCTACCAGTCGGAAGCGGGCCGGCCGCAGCCGGGTGTCGACGTGTACGACGTGTACTCGCTGTCGGACCGCGTGGGCTTGAACGGCGTGCCGTTGAGGGATTGGTGATGCGGTGCCGAGCGATGAGGAGCTGCGGCTTCACGGTCATAGAGCTACTGGTGGTCCTGGCGGCGATGGCGCTGTTGCTGTCCATCGCGGCGCCCCGGTATGTCGACTACCTCGACAACGCCCGCATCGTGGCGCTCAAGCAGGACCTGTTTCAGATGCGGGAAGCGCTGGACAAGTTTCACGCGGACCAGGGCCGTTATCCGAAGACGCTGGAGGAACTGGTGGAGCGGCGCTACTTGCGTGCGATACCGGAAGACCCGGTGACGCAGCGCACCGACACCTGGCTGCCGGTGGCGCCGAAGAACGGCGATACAGCGGTCATTGCTGATATTCGCAGCGGCGCCCCGGGCATGGCGCGAGACGGGACGGCTTATGCGTCGTGGTAACGGTGCGGCGCGGCGGTGCCAGGTGGGCTATACCTTCGTTGCGGTATTGATCATGCTGACCCTTTGCGCGCTCGGCATGGCAGCCGCCGGTCCGTTGTGGGCGGACGCGGTGCAACGTGACCGGGAGCAGGAACTGCTGCGGATCGGCGCGCTGTATGCCGCTGCCATCACCGAGTACCGCGACAGCTCGCCGGGAAACCACAAGCAGTTGCCCTTGTCGCTGGACGAACTGGTCAGCGACCCACGCTTCATCAGCACAATGCGCCACCTGCGCAAGCTGTACCCCGACCCCCTCGACCCGGCGCGCCCGTGGGGCCTAGTGCTCGACACCGACGGGCGCGTCATGGGCGTCTACAGCCAGAGCCAGGACGCGCCGTTGGCGCAAGGTCCGCAACGCATCGGGGCACTGCAGTTGCCTCCGGCCCAGCGCTATGCCGACTGGAAATTCACCCTCGTCAACACCTCGCGATGAAACCTGCACGCATGAGCCTTCATGGCCGCCAGCCCGTTCGGGGCTTCACCCTGCTTGAACTGCTGGTGGTCATCCTGATCATCGGTCTGCTCGCCGGCATCGTCGCGCCGCGCTTCATCAGCCAGATCGGCCGCTCCGAGACAACGGCGACGCGTGCCCAGATCGATGCCTTCGACAAGGCGCTGCAAGCCTTCCGGATCGACATGGGACGCTACCCGAGCACCGGCGAAGGTTTGCAGGCTCTGCTGATGGCCCCGGCCGGGGATCCCCGCTGGCGCGGGCCGTATCTCAAGGATTCCATTCCACCGGATCCCTGGGGCACGCCGTACCGCTACGTGATACCTGGTGTACGGGGCAAGGATTTCGGTCTTGTCAGCCTGGGCCGTGATCGCACCCCGGGCGGGACCGGCGACGACGCTGACATCACCAACTGAGGCTGAGCAGCAATGCGCTTTCAGGTTCGCCACTACCAGCCGCAGCAGCAGGCCGTGGCCGAAGAGACGCTGGACGCCACCTCACGCGAAGAGCTGGAGGCGCGGTTGAGCGCGGGTGGCTCGGTCGTGCTGGCGATTCGGCAGGTGCGCGACGTGCCTGCACGGGTCCGTCGGGGCGCAGGCATCGATGTGGCGTGGTGGTGTCGGGAACTCAAGACGCTGCTGCAGGCCGGCATGACGGTGGTTGAGGCCATTGAGACGCTCAACGCGCAGACGAGCGACGCCGCCCGCAGCGAGGTTCACGCCGGGTTGGTTGCGAGTCTGCATCAGGGCCAGCCGCTGTCTCAGGCGATGGTGGCGACTGGCGCCTTTCCGGGCATCCTCGTGGCCGGTGTGCGCGCCAGCGAGCGCACGAGCACGCTGGTTGAAGCTCTCGACGACTACCTTCGTTTCCACGGCATGCTCGACGAGATGCGCAAGAAGGTGGTGAGCGCGGCGATCTATCCCGCTGTGGTGGTCGGCCTTGGCTTTCTGATCTGCGTCTTCCTGTTGACCTTCGTCATCCCGCGCTTCTCGCGCATGTACACGGGGTTGCGCGGCGCGGTCAGCCCTGCGACCGAGGTGCTCATCGGCCTGAGCACCGTGATGCGCGACCACGGCCAGTGGGTGGCATTCGCCGTGCTGGTGCTGATCGTCGCCGTAGTGGCGACCTGGCGGGCCGGGCTGGTGCACCGTGGCGCCTCGGCCCTGGCGGCTCGCATCGGTCCTTTGCAGTCACGCCTGGACGACTTCAGGCTTGCCAAGCTCTACCAGTCGCTGGCGCTGCTGTTCCGCGGCGGCTACGCGCTGGATGAGGCGCTGCGGCAGTGCGCCGAACTGGGGCTTGGGGCCCGGCTGACTGGCGCCGTCGCCACGTGCAGGAGCACGCTGGAGAGAGGGGAGCGGGTGTCTGCCGCGTTCACGCACGCCGGGCTCACCGACGTGGTGTCGCAACGGCTCATGGCCGTCGGGGAGCGCAGCGGCGACTTCGACCGCGTGCTGTCCACCATCGCCGAGCGACATTCCGAACGCTTCGCCAACTTCATCGACCGTGCGACGCGAGTCGTCGAGCCGCTGTTGTTGCTGACCGTGGCCCTCGTCGTGGGGGGCATCGTGGTGATGATGTACATGCCGATCTTCGACCTTGCCAGCAGCCTGCACTGATCCATGGCCGATACCGTTCCCCGTTCTCCGGATGCCGCAATGACACCTCAGCAGTTGCGTGCTGCCATTCAGTCGGCGCGGCAAGCTCACAGGTCGGGGGCGGGCACCGTGTGGGATGTGCTTTTGCGTAGCGGCGCGATGCCTGAGGCGGACTGGAAGCGTCTGCTCCACGAAGCGGCGGGAATTCGGGTGGTCGACGCGGGTGGGACGCATCGTGTGGATTTCAGCAAGCTGCCACTGGAAGAGGCTCGTCGGCTGAGGGCAGTCCCGCTGTCAGTGGAGCCTGGAGCTTCTTCGCCGGTGGCACTGGCCGACCCCTGGAACGACGAGACGTTGCGCACGCTAGCCGCACGCCTGGGTGGCATGCCTGAGCCGATGGCTGCGAGTGCCGCCGTCCTCGATCAGTGGCTGGGCGGCGACGTCCGAGCGCCGGTGACAGCGCGCCAGGCAGTCAGCAGCGGCCCCCTAGGCGACGGCCCGGTTGTGCAGTTCGTCGACTCGGCCTTGCGTGCCGCCTACGCTGCCGGCGCCAGCGACGTCCACTTCGAATGTGACCGCAGCGGCGTGACGGTCAAGCTGCGGTTGGACGGCGTCATGTCCCGCCATTCGAGGCTGGATGATGTGCGGCGCGCGGAAGAGGTCGTCTCTCGCATCAAGGTGCTGGCGCAGTTGGACATCACCGAGCGGCGCACGCCGCAGGACGGGCGCTTCCGGTTCACCTTCGACGGTACGGCGGTGGACCTGCGCGTGTCGATCATGCCCAGCGTGTTTGGCGAAGACGCTGTGCTGCGGCTGCTGGACAAGGCACAGCTGCGCGCCGACCGCGACCATGTGTCGCTGGACAGCCTGGGATTCGACGAAGCCAGTGCCCAACGCATCCGCGACCTAGCGGGTCTGCCGCACGGCATGCTGCTGGTGACCGGCCCTACCGGCAGCGGCAAGACCACGACCGTCTACGCGGTCCTCTCCGAGGTCAACACCGGCCTGGAAAAGATCATCACGATCGAAGACCCCGTGGAGTACGAACTGCAAGGGGTGCTGCAGATCCCGGTCAATGAGCGCAAGGGGCTGACCTTCGCGAAAGGATTGCGTTCGATCCTGCGTCACGACCCCGACCGGATTCTGGTTGGCGAGATCCGTGACGCGGAAACCGCGGAGATCGCGATCCAGTCGGCCCTCACCGGCCATCAGGTGTTCACCACCGTGCATGCCAACAGCATCTTCGATGTCACCGGGCGCTTCAGGCACTTCGGGCTGGACATGTTCGGCTTCATGTCGGCGCTCAATGGCGTCATCGTGCAACGGCTCGTGCGCCGGCTGTGCGAGGCCTGCAAGAGCGAATCGCCGATGACGGCGCCGGAGCTGCGTTGGCTGCTGTCGGTCACTGGTGAGGGCGTGCAAGCCGACGGTCTGCCTGGTCGCTGCCGGCGGGCGGTCGGCTGCCCGCAGTGCCGCTCCACCGGCTACCGTGGACGTTTCGTGCTGGCGGAGGTTCACGCCGTCTCCGACCGGTTGCGTGACCTGGTGACCGGTGGCGCGCCGCTGACCGAATTGCGCGAGCATCTGCATACGCAGGACACGTCGTTTCTGGCCAGCCAGGGGGCTCAGGCCGTTCAACAGGGGCGCACCAGTCCGGAGGAAATCAAGCGTGTGGTGGGTTGGATCTGAGCCGCTGGACGTGTTCCTCGGAACACGACGAGTCATCGTCGCGCGGCGAGACGAGCTGCTGCATGAAGAGTCGACTGACGGCGTGGAGGCCGGGCTCGAGGCGTTGGAGCGGTGGTTCACTATCCCACCCAGGCGCTCGTCCGTGCGCCTGTGGCTCAGCGGGGCGCTGTGCCGTGTCTTTGTGCAAGAGCATGTGCCGGGCACCCGGGCACGCGACCTTCAGCGCATCGTCGAAGCAGAGGCGCCACGGCGCACCGGCCTTGCCGCGCACTGTGTCGTATGGCTCGAACCTCGCCGAGGCACTCAGCAGCGAACGGCGGCCGCCATTGAGGCAGGCGTGCTGAAGTCAATCTACAGCTGGCACGACCGGCAACGACCGCGAATGAAGTTGCGTGGTGTACATCCATGGTGGTCAGAGGCCCTGGCCGCCGTCCATACCCAGGAGCCCGACTGCTCGGCGCTGGTGATTGACGACCTGGAATCGCTGACCATCTTCGGCGGCGAGCGCGACGCATTGAATGTTGCGGTCTCGGCCGCTCCCGTCAACGGTGGTCCAGAAGCTCAAAGCCTGCGGCAGCGCGCTTTGTTTGGGTTGGGGCTGGATGCCGCGACGGTTCGCACCGTGACGCTGTTGTCTGTTGATTCCGGGGCGGCAAACGCCACAGAGGTACCCTTCATCGCATTGCGCGCCTGGGTGGAGCAGCGATGAGACCGCTTCGGCCCGATTTCGCGCCAGCCGACAAAGGTCGGCAGTGGGCCGGCTTGCTCCTCGTGGTGGGTCTGTTGCTCGTTGCGGCGGCTATCGCCATGGCTGCGGTTCGGGCCAGAACGCAGGCACTACAGACGCTGGCGAAGGTGGCGGAGGTGCGGCAACGCATCGTCGCCGAGGAAGAACGGAGTCAGGCCCGCGCACCGGTTGCGACCGAGCCCTACGCTGAAGATGCGCGTCGGGTAGCGGGGATAGCTGGCATGCCCCTCGACGCAGTTCTGCGCAGCCTCGAACGTGTTCGTCTGCCAGAGGTTCGCTTTCTATCGCTGAACGTGCAAGCCGAGACGGGACAAGTGCGGGTCGAGGTGGAGGCGGGCGATCTGGCACAGGCCTCGCGAGTGCTTGGCGAACTCAATGCTGGGCTGGAGAAGCCACGGTGGCAGTGGGTTGCGTCACGCGTAGACCCTGGGGCGAAGCCCAGGGTGTTGGTGACGCTGGAGTCTCGGTGGTCGGGCGAAATGGATCGAGAGGGCCGCCGACCGAGATGAACGAGCCCTTCAAGGCTCGAAGTCCGGGCCATGAGGAATAGTCTCAAATATCTCCGTGAGCTGAAAGTGGTCGAGATCCAGTTGTCGGACTTCGTCCTGGCGGGCGAAGACGACGTTCGAGGCTTCATGAAGCAGCGCTTCCAGGTCCTTCTTCTCCTCCAGCCGTTCAAGGACCGAATGGCCGAACAGCCCCATGACATCGATCGTGACTGGCAGAACGTGTTCGCCAGAGTCCTTGTAGCCAGTCATGAGTTCGCGATCAAAGGTCCGCTCGTCCCAGTGGGATAACGCGGTGCCTCCACCCCCGTTTAGCTCCACAAGCATCTCGGCCAGCCGGCCAACGCGATCAGTGGCTACCAAATGAAAACGACCTGTGCTCTGATCGAACAGGTCGGTCCATTGCTCCCATCCGATGCCGAGCGTGTGGCCAATCTCGTGGGCGATGGTCCCGGCGATCTCAACGGCCGAAAAGGTCGCAAGGTATTTGGTATTGAACTCGATGACGCCGTATCGCACCCCACCTTGAGAGTAGGGCTTGTAGGCGCGCGCTATGGTTGTGCCCTGCTGGGTGAATGTTCCGAGTCTGACCACGACCGAAAACGCCGGTTCGATGTAGCGATTCCAGAAATTGCACGCCGTACGCGCTGCATCCTTCAGACGGTCGTCCAAGTCCTGGACGATCTTGTAGGTGATCAGGTTGGCGCCGTGTTGGTTGCCGGTGCCGGGCTGCGCATCGAGATTGCGGGCTGCCAGGAGCCACGACATCGTGTGCTGGATTGCGTACAGCCGGCGCTCCTCGGCGGCCGAGAGCTGCCGCTGCAGTGACTGGAAGGCTTGCGCCTCAGTTCGCAGGGCTTCAATCATCCCGTCGATCGTGGAAGCATCAGGCTGCGCTGATTGGACCTCGCCCAGATCGGTCTGCAGACTCGAAGCGCGAGCGTCGAGGACCCGCATCAACCTGCTGCGCTCAGGCGCGGACTCGACAGACAGCTGCGCTGCGACGGGTACGTCCCGCCCCCATGCGGTGAAAAACTTCAAACCCGTGGCCTTCTCGATCTCGGCAAGCGTTGCCGGATAGTCCTGAGGGCTGGACGAAGGCGGTGCCTCCTGTGGAATGATGAAACAGTCGAGTTGGACATTCGACAGTCGGTCATATGGATACCTTTGTGGATCCACGATCACGGCGAAGTAGGCAGATGGCACTGGCATGTTCTTGCCGGTTCCGCGTCCGATGGATGTGGGCTCCTCTTCGAAGACCGGTCCAACGATCACCCACACGTGGTCCTTCTTTGGTTCGTCCTTGATCTCGCGGATAGCCGTTTCGAGCTTCAGCCAGACGCCGCTGTTCAGCGAGCCGTACTGGGGGCTCATGTTCGACATCAGGAACGTCTCCATTTGGGCAAGACGGCCGAACTGCCGATTGATGACCTCGTTGGGTGTCATGTGTCCGACGTTCAGGGCGACATTGCCAAGCTTGCCGAACGTCGTGCGTCCCACGCGCGTTTCCGAAGGAAGACGCAGGTCGTCCAGGTAATGGATTGGGCGCTCGTAGTCGACGTCCTGCTCAGCCTGGGCTACGCGATAGGCCGACCAAGCTGGCTGCAGCCGAGACGGACAGAAGCCGACGACATAGCCCTGGTTCACCAGGATCTGGATTGGGCGCGTCTCGTCCTGGTTTTCTGGAGGGCCCCGCCACAGGTGAATGTCGATGTGATGAGCCTGGCTCGCGCACAAGGGGTGCACTGTCGTGTAGTCCATAGCCGTCCTCGCCTGAATGGTTTCGCGTTGAGAATGTCGATTGCTGCGGCCGCTGGCCGCCGACAATTATCTTGAGCGCTCAGCGACAACTATCGTGAGCGGTTGACGCAGGCCGCCGGGAGCGTTTTGCGGGTGGGTTTCTACAGTGGTTGGCTTCCAGAGGGAGGCAGCCACGGTGCCCGGCAAACGCATATCGGACCTGCAAGTGAGCAAGTACAAGGAACTCAGAGGGAAGTACGGCCAGGAGGCCGCAGCGGCCAAGACTGGCATCAGCGTGGCCAGCGCGCGGCGGCTGGAATCGGCGGTAACGCTGCCCTCGCAGCGGCCGCCACGGCACTGGCGCACCCGCGCCGATCCGCTGGCGGAGGTTTGGGCCAGCGAGGTGGTGCCCATGCTGGAAGGCGCGCCGTCGCTGATGGCCGTCACGGTGCTGGAAGAACTGCAACGCCGCCACCCCGAGCGGTTCGCCGATGCGGTGCTGCGCACGCTGCAGCGGCGCGTGAGCCAGTGGCGTGCCGAGCACGGCGACGAGCGCGAGTTGTTCTTCGCGCAGGAGCACCCGCCGGGCCGACTGGGCCTATCGGACTTCACCGTGGCCGACGAACTGGACATCAGTCTGGGCGGGTTGGCCTTCCCGCACCGGCTCTACCAGTTCGCGCTGGCCCACAGCGGCTGGCGGCATGCTCGGGTCGTGCTGGGCGGCGAGAGCTTCCAGAGCCTGGCTGCAGGGCTGCAAGACGCACTGTGGATGGCCGGCGGCGTGCCGCTGGAGCACCGCACCGACAGCCTGTCGGCGGCCTTCAACAACCTGGCCGAACGCGAAGAGCTGACCAAGCGTTACCAGACCCTGTGCCAGCACTACGGCATGCGACCCACGCGCAACAACATCGGCGTGAGCCACGAGAACGGCGCCATTGAAGCGCGCCAAGGCAGCCTCAAGCGTGGGCTGGACCAGGCCCTGCTGCTGCGCGGCAGCCGCGAGTTCAATGACCTGCCGGCCTACGAGCAGTTCGTTGCCGAGACCGTGCGCCGGCTCAACGCCCGCTGCACGCGGGCCTGGGAAGCCGAGCGCACCAGCCTCCAAGTGCTGCCAGCGCGGCGCACAGCCGACTTCGAGGAGGTGGACGCGCGCGTCAGCAAGTTCGGCGTGTTCAGTGCCAAGAGCGTGCTCTACAGCGTGCCCTCGCGCCTGGCCGGCCAGCGGCTGAAGGTGAGGCTGCACAGCACCCATCTGGACGCCTGGCTGGGCGGTGTGAAGGTCTTCGAGTGCGAGCGGCTGCATGCCAGCACGGCCGACCGTCACCCCAAGCGCATCGACTGGCGCCACATGC
>NZ_JBIGHV010000013.1:0-152247 GCF_043555835.1 Pelomonas parva
TCGACCGCGCCCACCGACCACGGCGCGCTGATCCCCAGCGCCGCTTCAAACACTTTGGCCGTCATCCCGATCCCCGTTTCAGCACCTATCCAGCCGAAATCCTACCCACTCGAATTTTCAGAGAGCCTGTTTCAGACCTTTGCCGAGGAGCGCATCACCGCGGGCGAACCGCCCAAGGGCCTGGAGGCCGCGTGGGCGGCGCGCATCGGCGTCAGCGGTGCGACCTGGTCCATGGCCAAGAGCGGTGCGCGGCCCATCGGCGACAAGCTGGCGCGGCAGATCGAGCACCACTGCGACAAGCCGGCCGGCTGGATCGACGAGGCCCGCGAGCCGGCGGGCCTGACGGCCGCCGAGCAGCAGTTCCTGGCGCTGGCGTTGAAGACCTACCGCAGCACCAACAGCGACGGGCGCAAGAAGCTCAGGCAGTGGTTGAAGGAAGCCGGCCGCCCGGCCTGACAGTCCCGCGTCAGCGCCTCGCAGCGTCTCGCGCCATACTGCCGGCCCATGCGCATCCTCCTCGTCGAAGACGACGAACAACTGGTCGAAACCACTGCCCGCGCGCTGCGGTCGCAGAGCTGGGTCGTGGACTGCTCGGCCCGTGGTGAACCCGTGCCGCGCTCGCTGCGCGAGGATGCGTACGACCTGCTCATCCTGGACATCGGCCTGGCCGGCATCGACGGCTTCGAGACGCTGCGCCGTGTGCGCGCCGAGGGCCTGGCCGTGCCGGTGCTCATCCTCACCGCGCGCGACGCCGTGGAAGACCGCGTGCGTGGCCTGGAGGGCGGTGCGGACGACTACCTCGTCAAGCCCTTTGCGCTGACCGAACTGGTGGCCCGCGCCCGCGCGCTGGTGCGGCGCAGCCAGGCCCGCACCAGCAACCAGCTGCAGCTGGCCCGCCTGCGCATCGACCAGGAGGCTCGCCGCGCCTACATCGACGGCGAGCCGCTGGCACTGTCGGCCCGCGAGTGGGACGTGCTGGGCTTCCTGATGACGCGTGCCGGCAAGGTCGTGCCCAAGGAGCACATCGCGCTGGCCAGCAATGCCTGGGAGCAGGGCGTCAGCGACAACGCCATCGAGGTCTGCCTGTCGCGGCTGCGCGCCAAGATCGAGCCGGGTGGCGTGCAGCTGCGCACGGTGCGCGGCCTGGGTTACCTCCTTGAAGAAATAGGCTGACGTGGGCGCGCGTGGCTGAAGGCTCACGCTCCAGCCTGCACCGCCGCCTCTTCGGCTGGCTGCTGCTGCCGCTGCTGATAGTGCTGCCCGTGCTGGGCACGGCGCTGTACCGCCAGGTGCAGCACAGCGCGCAGAGCTGGCTGGACGAGGGGCTGGAAGACACCGCGCTGACGCTGGCCGGCCAGATCGACCTGCGCAGCGGCGAGCCGCGCATCGACATCAGCGTGACGATGGACCGGGCACTGCGCTTCGACCGCCAGGACGATGTCTTCTACCTCGTGCTCGCGCCGCGCGGCGAGGTGCTGCAGGGCGACGCGGGCCTGGTCGAGCTGCGGCCCCTGCCTCCGCCGCAGCCGGCGGGCAGCGTGCACTACGGCGACGTGCGGCTGCGCGGCCGCGAGCTGCGTCTGGTGCAGCTGGGGCGCGACTGCGGCGATGGCGTCTGCCAGGTGCTGGTGGCCGAGACGCTGCACAAGCGCGACGCGCTGCAGCGCGAGATCACCACTTTCGTCGCGCTCAACGGCGTTGCGCTGGCCGTGCTGCTGGCGCTGGCCGCCGGCTGGGCCATCCGCCAGGGGCTGGCGCCGCTGACCGACCTCAGCACCGAGCTGGAGCGCCGCGACCTGCACCGCCTCACGCCGCTGGCGGCACGCCTGCCGCGCGAGCTGGCGCCGCTGCAGGCGGCCTTCAACCGCCTGTTCGAGCGGCTCAACCGCGCCTCCGAGGCGCAGCGGGAGTTCCTCGCCGACGCCGCCCACCAGTTGCGCACGCCGCTGACCTCGCTGCAGACCGAGATTGAGCTGGCCCTGCTGGAACCGCACGACCCGCGCGTGGACCCGCTGCTGCAGCGCCTGCGCCAGCGCGTCGTGCGCAGCGCGCGGCTGGCGCAGCAGCTGCTGTCGCTGGCCCGTGCCGAGGACCGCAGCGTCGACGTCGGGCAGCGCATCGACCTGCGCGACATCGCCACCGAAAGCGGCCAGGACTGGGCCCACCGCCCGCTGCCGGCCGGCGTGGACCTGGGCTTTGAGCTGGCTGAGGCGCCGGCGCTGGGCCATGCCTTCCTGCTGCGCGAACTGCTGGAGAACCTCATCCACAACGCCGTCAGCTACGCCGGTGCCGGCGCGCGCATCACGGTGCGCTGCGGCAGCGCGCCCGACGGGCCGTGGCTGGAGGTCGAGGACAACGGCCCCGGCATCCCGGCCGCCGACCGCCCGGCGGCGCTGCAGCGCTTTCGGCGCGGCGACCAGGCTGCGGGCACCGGCACGGGCCTGGGCCTGGCCATCGCGGCCGACATCGCTGCCCGCCACGGCGGCCGGCTGGCGCTGCTGGACGCCCACGGCGGCCCGGGCCTGCGCGCCCGGCTGAGCCTGCCGCACCCGTGACATTGCGCGAGCCTTGCCTACGCTGACCGCTGTCCGCCGAGGAGCCCGAGCACCCATGCTGCACGCCCCCATTCCCGCCGATGACGACGCCCGGCTGCAGGCGCTGCGCGAGCTGCTCATCCTCGACACGCCGCCCGAGGAACGTTTCGACCGCCTCGTCGAGTTCGCCGCTGACGAGTTCGACGTGCCGGTGGCCCTGATCAGCCTCATCGACCGCGACCGCCAGTGGTTCAAGGCCCGCGTCGGCATGGACGCCTGCGAGACCTCGCGCGAGATCTCCTTCTGCGGCCACGCCATCCTGCAGCCCGACATCTTCGAGGTGCTGGACGCGACGCGTGACCCACGCTTTGCCGACAACCCCCTGGTCATCGGCGCGCCGCACGTCCGCTTCTATGTCGGCGCGCCGCTGCTGCTGCCGGGTGGCGCGGCGGTGGGCACGCTGTGCCTGATGGACGCCCAGCCGCGTCAGTTCGACGCGATGGATCGTGCCATCCTCGGTACGCTGCGCGATCTCGCCGTGGCCGAGCTGGTGAGCCGGGATCGGGCGGGAGAGCCGCCATGACGCCGCGGGTCACGCCGCGCGGCCGGCTGCTGCTCGTCGAGCCGCAGTTCGTCATGCGCCGCACGGTGTCGACGCTGGCGCGCGACATGGGCCTGGCCGATGTGCAGGAAGCCACCAGCCCGGCCGTCGCGGAGCGGCTGCTGTCCGAGAGCCGCTTCAGTGCGCTGCTCGTCGCCATCGACGAGGCGGGCGAGGCGCTGCAGCTGCTGCAGCGTCTGCGCGGCGGCGAGACGCGCCACCCCGCCGACGTGCCGGTGGCCGTGACGGCTGCGGCCTGCGATGTGGAGCTGGCGATGCGCCTGAAGCAGCTCGACATTCGCCGCTTGCTGCTGAAGCCCTTCAAGGTGCGCGGCATGCTGGAGGTGATCTCGGCGCTGGGTGCGCCCGAGCCGCTGCCTGGGGTCTGAAAAGCCCGGTCGCGCGCCTGCTTTTCGGCGCCTGCTGCGGCGCCCTGCGGCCTAGCATGGCTGATCCATGCTCCGTCCTGCCCTCATTCCCGCTGCGCTGCTGGCACTCCTGCTGGTCGGCTGCGGCACGCCTGGCCGGCCGCTGCCCATGGTCATCGGCGATGCCGACGCGCTGCAGATGCGCGCCTGGGTGCCCGACGCGCTGCGCGCGCAGGTCGCCGTGGCGCCGGTGCGCGGCGGCGCGGAGACCGGCCGCTGGTGGGGCTCGCTGGTCAGCGCTGGCGTGCTGCAGCATGCGCTGGAGGAGTCGCTGCACGCCGTCGGCATGCGTGTGCTCGCGCCGGAGCCGGCGCCGCGCTTCGAGCTGCAGGCCCACATGGTGCTGCTGGAGCAGCCGCTCGTGCCGGCCGCCGGCGTCACCGTGGGCGTGGCCGTGAACTACGTGCTGACCGACAAGGCCAGCGGCCGCGTGGTCTACCAGCGCCGCCTCTACAACCAGGAAGAGGCCGGCCTGGGCGACGCCATCGTGTCGCCCTCCGAGCGCCTGCGCATCGCCAACGAGCGGGCGCTGCGGGCCAACATCGGGCTGCTGCTGCGCGATCTGGTGACGCTACGTCCCTGACGTCAGCCGCTTCGCTGCAGAGCCAACAGCCGAAGGCGCCAAGCGTCGGCAGGCTACACCCTGTCGGTCATAAATGACCGCCATAGGAGTCTTTGATCAATTGTGATCTGGCGCGTGAAGCTTTCACGCATTGCCAGCGCAACGGATTAAAAGTGGTGACGGCGCCGTAATGCAATCGTTAGCATCCGCTCCGCCCATCACCCCCGGAGACCCCATGTTGCGTCGCGCCTTGATCTGCACCGCTGCCCTGATTTGCCTGAACGCCTCGGCTGCGGATGACGCCCCGCCGACCCCGACGACGCTGAAGGGCGGCAAGGTGATCACCGTCGACGATGCTGCCGCTTTGTCCAAATCCAAGGGGGCGCTGTTCGTCGACACGCGCAGCGCACTGAACTTCGCCAAGGGCCATGTGCCCGGCGCAGTGACGGCGGCCTACAAGGAGAAGAGTGACAGGGTCGAGAAGTTCGACGCCAGCATCGACAGCTTCGACTTCGACAAGATCCCTGCCGACAAGGCCGCCAAGATCGTCTTCTACAGCGATGGCCCCACTGGCTGGAAGTCCTACAAGGCCGCAGTGCTGGCCGTGCAGAAGGGCTACACCCAGGTGATGTACCTGCGCGGCGGGTTCACCGACTGGACCGCGAAGAACCTGCCGGTGGAGCGCTGATCCCATGCTCTCTGCCCTGCAGCGCCAGCTGCCCCGCACCCTGGCCGGACAGACGCGTTTCGGCATTGCCCTGATGCTGCTGGTCGGCGGCGCGTTCCTGGTCGGCGCGCTGCTGATGTCCATGCGCGCCCGCACCGCCATGGACCGGGCCGACCATGCCGAACAGCTGCGCTCGGCGCTGGACCGGACGCTGCGCGGCGTGGGCGAGCTGGTGCTGACCGAGGGCTCCAAGTCGGCGCGCGAGCTGACCGAGGAGTCGCTCAAGGCAGTGGATGAGTGGCTGCCCCAGGCGGCCGCCTCCTCCACGGAGCTGCAGACGCTGCCAGCGCAGTGGGCGCCGCTCAAGGCGGGCGCAACCGCCTTGCTGGCGTTCAAGCGCCCGGCTCCCGATGACGACGAGACGGTGCTTGCCTTCGGCAAGCTCAGCGGCGGCACCGGCGAGTTGCTGCAGCGGGTCGAGGCGGTCGCTGCAGAGGCCTCCACGCAAGCCCGGATCTGGGCACGCCACCTGGAGCGCGCCTTCGTTGCCGGCATCGCGCTGCTCGTCTTCGCCACCATCTGGATGGGTTGGGGATTCGCGCGCCAGTTGCAACGCCGCCTGGGCGCCGACCCGCAGGAGGTCGTGGCCATCCTGCGCAGCGTCGTTGCGGGCGACCTGAGCGCCCCCATCCACGTGCCCGCCGACAGCCAGAAAAGCCTGCTGGCCGAAGTGGCCAAGATGCAGGGCGCGCTGCGCGCCATGGTGGCCACGATCCGGTCCTCGTCCGATGACATCGCGACCTCTTCCGCGCAGATCGCGGCCGGCAACCTGGACCTCAGCCACCGCACGGAACTGACGGCAGCCAACCTGCAGCGCACCGCCTCGGCGACTGAGGAGCTGTTGCGGTCCGTGCAGAACACGGCCGAGACCGCCGCTGGCGCCAGTACGCTGGCCACGGAGGCCTCGGGCATCGCGGCTGCCGGTGGTCAGGCCGTTGGCGAGGTGATCTCGACGATGCAGCGAATCGACGGTGCGTCCCGCAAGATCGCCGACATCATCGGCACGATCGACGGCATCGCCTTCCAGACCAACATCCTGGCGCTCAACGCGGCCGTGGAAGCCGCCCGTGCTGGCGAGCAGGGTCGCGGCTTCGCCGTGGTGGCCGGCGAGGTGCGGGCCCTGGCGCAGCGCAGCGCCCAGGCCGCGAAGGAGATCAAGGACCTGATCGGCAGCAACGTCGCCGAGGTGGCCAGCGGCGCGCAGCTGGTGCAGGCCGCCGGCACGACCATCGGCAACCTCGTGGCCAGTGTGGAGCGCGTGTCGCAGATGATCAATGCGATCTCCACCGCCTCGCGCACGGAGAGCCAGAGCATTGGGAACCTCACGCGCACCGTGGGCGAGCTGGATCAGATGACGCAGCAGAACGCCGCGCTGGTCGAGGAGTCGTCGGCCTCGGCCACTGCGTTGGCCGAGTTGGCCGAACAGCTGGTGCAGACCGTGGGCGTGTTCAGGACGGCCAATTCGCACGACGCGCGCGCCTGAGCGCACGGCCCGTTCGACCTCACATCACCCGGTGGCCAAGCGCCGGCAGCTGCAGGCGCACCTGGGCCAGGCGCGCCGGGTCGACGTCGGCGCAGGCGATGCCTTCGCCCTCGGGCACCACGGCCAGCACCTCGCCCCAGGGGTCCACCACCATGCTGTGGCCCCAGGTGCGGCGGCCGTTCTCGTGCCGGCCGCCCTGCGCCGGGGCGATGACATAACACTGGTTCTCCACGGCGCGGGCGCGCAGCAGCAGCTCCCAGTGCTTCTCGCCGGTCGTGTACGTGAAGGCGGCCGGCACGGCGATCAGGTCGCAGGGGTTGTAGCTGCGGAACAGCTCGGGGAAGCGCAGGTCGTAGCAGACCGAGAGCCCCGTGCGTACGCCGCCGGCGTCGAAGCTCGTGGGCTGGCTGCCGGCCTCCAGCACGCGCGCCTCGTCGTAGCTCTCGCGGCCGTTGTCGTAGGCGAACAGGTGGATCTTGTCGTAGCGCGCCACCCTCTCGCCGGCGGGCGAGAACACCAGCGTCGTGTTGCGCACGCGGTCCGGCGTCTGCGCCTTGATGGGCAGCGTGCCGCCGATGATCCACAGCCCCAGCTCCCGTGCGGTGGCGGCCAGCATGGCCTGGATGGGGCCGTGGCCCAGGTCCTCGGCGATGGCCAGCTTGTCGCTGTCCTGCTGGCCCATCAGGCAGAAGTACTCGGGCAGGGCGGCCAGCTGCGCGCCTTGGGCGGCGGCGGCTTCGAGCAGCCGGCGCGCGGCGAGGAGGTTGGCGCCCAGGTCGGGGCCGGACACCATCTGGAGGGCGGCGATCTTCATGCCGCGAATGGTAGGCCGGGTCGCGCCGTTGGCTTGGCGCCAGGACGAGAATCAGTGCGCCATGCCGTTCCCTCCCTGCCTGCGCCGCCAGCTGCTCGCGCTGCCTTTGGCGGCCGCGCTGCCGCCGGCCCGGGGCGCCGGCCCGCCGCTGACACTGCGCCTGCCCTACCCGGATGCCTACAGCGCCCATGGCCAGTTCTTCGTCGACGTGCTGAAGCTCGCGCTGGCCCGCACCGGCAACGGTGAGCCGCCCCCCACCCTCGTCCATGCGCCCGCCAGCCTGCCGCGCGCGCGGCTGCGCCAGATGCTGCAGGACGGCCAGCTCGACCTGCTGTGGAGCACCACGACGCCCGAGCGCGAGGCGCAGGCGCTGGCGGTGCGCTTCAACCTGCTCAAGGCCACGAACGAGCTGCGCTTCCTGCTCGTGCGGGCCGCCGACCTGCCCAGGCTGCGCGCCGTGCGCACGCTGGATGCGCTGCGCCGGCTGACGGCCGGCGCGGGCACCTACTGGAGCGACGCGCAGATCCTGCGCGCCAACGGCTTCAAGGTGGAGACGACGCCCAAGTTCGACCTGATCTTCCAGATGCTCAAGGCCGGCCGCTTCGATTTCATCCCGCGCACCCGCGAGGAGATCGACGCCGAGTTGCTGCATCACGTCGACAAGGGTTTCGCCGAGCTGCCCGGGCTGGCGCTGCAGTACCGGCAGCCGCTGTACTTCTTCGTCGCGCGGGACAAGCCGCAGCTCGCCGAGCGGCTGCTGCGTGGCCTGAACCTGGCGGCGGCGGACGGCAGCTTCGACGCGCTCTTCATGGCCCAGCCGGGGTTGAGGGCCGGGCTGGCGCAGCTGCGCGCTTACACGGGGCTGCGGTTGCAGCTGAAACCGCTGGAATAGGGCGGGCTGCGACCCGCGTTACGGCGCGCTCGCGGCCCGGGCCGGCCCGTCCACCTTCTCCACCTTCGGGTCGTCCCAGGTGCCGGTGATGTGGAACTCGCGCGTGTTGGCGGCAGCCATCGGCCGGCTCAGGATGAGCTGGGCGAGGAAGGCGCCCAGCGCCACGGCCGGGTTGATGGCCGCGTAGGCCAGCGACGCGCCGCCCGCCGACACCTCGGGCACGACGACGACACGCAGCTTCTGCGTCTCGGCGGCCAGGTCGGTGCTGCCGTCCACCAGCACGGCCGCCTGCAGGCCGCGGATGCGGATGTTGTCGCTGCGGGCCACGCCGGCGGCGATCTGCACGTCGCCGGTCACGCCGTCGAAGGTGAAGCCCTCGGCGAACACGTCACGGAAGTCCAGCAGCAGCCGGCGCGGCAGCGACTGCAGGCTCAGCACGCCCAGCAGCCGGCCCACGCCGGGCTCGGCCTTCAGGAAGGTGCCGGTGTCGAGCTGGATGTTCAGCGCGCCGGCCATGCTGGCGTAGTGCGGGGCCAGCGGCGAGCCGTCCCAGCCCACCTGGCCGGCCAGCTGGCCCTTGCCGCCGCGCAGCACGGGGCTTTCCTTGTTGCCCTGGCCGAGGCGCTCCAGCAGCTTGCCGGCGTCGTGCACGTCGAGCTTCCAGTCCAGCTGCGTGCGCCGCCGGGCGTCCGCGCCCTTGACGGCGGTCCATACACCGCTGGCGTTCAGCGTCGCGTCGGGCGAGGTGATCTGCAGCTTCTGCAGCTGCCAGTCGCGCGCGGCGGCCGGCGCCCGGGCCAGCACCTCCAGGCGGCCCAGGCGCTTGCCGCGCAGCTCGAAGTCGTCGACCTCGATGTCCAGCGACGGTAGCGGGCTGCTGCTGGCGGCGGCCTTGGCCGGGTCCATCAACTCGCTGACCGAGTCGGCCTCGGAGCGCGGCAGCGACAGCCGCGTCAGGCGCGCCTGCACGGCGTCGATCTGGCCGCCGTCCACGCCCTTCAGGTCGATGCGGCCGGTGATCTGCTCGGCGTCGACGTTGAGCCGCCAGTGGTTGCCGTCCCGGGCCACCATGGCGGACACCCGGCCTAGCTGGCGGCCACCCACCTTGAGCGCCTGGCTGCGCAGCGCGATCTGGCTGGGCAGCAGGCCCAGGCCGCCTGCATCGTCGCCGCTGCTGCCGCCGCCGGCCAGCGCGCCCAGGCGCTGCTGCCAGGCATCCAGGTCCAGCGCAGCGACATTGACCTGCAGCAGCACGCCGGTGGCTGGCAGCGCGGGCAGCTTGTCCTGCACGGCCAGCGCGCCGCGCAGCACCTGCGAGGTGGTGCCCGACACATCGCGTTGCACCTGGGCCTGCAGCAGCGGCGCGGCCGGCGTGCCCATCTCCAGCCGCAGCTCGTCGCGGCCGGCGGCGGTGGGCACCACCAGCAGGCGCAGCGGCAGCTGGGCGTCGGCCTCCTTGCGCGCCGGTGCCGGCAGGTCCAGTGCCAGGCCTTGCAGATTGCTGGCGACGCTGATCTCCGTCTGCCCCTCTTTGCCCACGGCCAGCTGGAAGCGGTAGCCCGTCTGGCCGCTGGCGGCCTGGGCCAGCCGCGTCACGGCGCCCAGCTCGGGCGTGCGGCGCAGGCCGTCGGCGGTGGCCTGGCCCTGCACGGCGAAGCGCAGGCTGCCGCCGGGCTGCGTGCCGCCCTCGATGCCGGCGTCGCCGCCCAGCAGCCGCGCCGTCACGCCGGCCAGCTGCAGGCCCTTGCGGTCGAAGTCGATGCGCCCGCGCACGCCGGCCAGCGGTGGCAGCTCGGGGCGCACACGCAGGTCCACGCCGCCCAGCTGCAGCTGGCCCTTCAGCGTGGTCTGGTCGGTGTGGTCCAGCGGAATGGTCAGGCCCAGCTTGAGGCCGACCGGCCCCTGCGCGGCGGTGCTGCTGAGCGCGTGGCCCAGCCATTCGTCCAGCGGCGAGTTGCGCACGAAATTCAGCAGCTCCGTGCCGGCGCCGCGCCCGGTGCCGTCCAGCGCCAGCACGCGGGCGCGGTGCAAGTCCTTGATGCCGCCGTTGACGCCGCTCAGCTCATAGCCCAGCACCCGGGCGCGTCCGTTCCTGATCTCCATGCTGGCGCGGTCGAACACGACCTCGGCGTCCACGCCCTCCATGACCGGCCAGTTGGTGCCGACATCGCTGTGCGGCACATAGGCCAGCGTCACGCCCTGGGCCTGCGTGGCGACGCGGAAGACGCCGCTGGACTTCGGCCCGTCGAACGGGAAGTCCGCCAGCTCGCCCTTGATCCTGACCTGGGCGTTGCGCGCCTCGCCGGCCAGCAGCGCGCGCGCCACATAGCTGCGCGTGGCCGGCAGCCACGGCGGGATGTAGCGCGGCAGGCGGGTCGCATCCAGGCGCTGCACGCGGCCGGTCAGGTCCAGGAAGCCGGGCGTCGTGGCGCCGGCTGGGCGCTTCCAGGCGGCGTCGAACTCGCCGCTGAAGTCGGGCGTCTGCAGAAGCAGGTCGTGCAGTTTCACGCTCACCTCGCCGGGTGTCTTTGCGCCTGGCTGGGGCAGCTGCCAGACCAGCTGCGTGGCCAGCCGCGTGATCGGCAGCCGCGGGTTCTCGAACAGCCCCGGCAGCTCGACCTCGCCGTCCTGCACGGTCAGTTTGGCCGAGCCGCCGCGCTCGCTGGCGTCCAGCGTCATGCTGGCGCCGCGCAGGCCCGGGCGGCCGAGGTGGCCGTCCCGCTGCGCCGCCTTGGCGGCCAGCGCCAGGCCGTCCAGCTGGGCCTTGATGCGGTAGCCGCGCGGCGCGTCCAGCGCGCCCTGCCACTGGCCGGCCAACGCCGTCAGCACGCCCTGCGGCGCCAGCTCGTCCAGCAACTGGTGGGCGCGCGCGCCCAGCGGCAGGCGCTGGCCGATCTGGGCCATCAGCGCAAAGTCCAGCCGCTGCGCGTTGACCTCGCCGCCCAGCACCTCGTCGTTCTTGCCCAGTTGCAGCGTCACGCCCCAGTCCGAACGCGGCCAGGTGACGCCATCGCCGCTGACGAAGCCGAGTTGGCGGGCCTGCAGGCTCAAGGACCCCTTGGCGCGCGCCAGGTCCAGCCGGCCTTCGATGTGGTCCAGGTCCAGCTCCGGCGCGGACTCCAGCACCTTCAGCCGCACCGAGCGCAGCGCCAGGTCCAGCGTCGCGCTGACCGGCTCGCCGTTCCTGATCTGGCCCCAGGCGCGCACGGCGCCATCGCCCTCGCTGAGCTTGAAGGGAAGGTCCACATGGCGCTTGAGCTGGCTCAGGTCGGCACGCGGCAGCTCGGCATACAGCTCGCCGCTCCAGTGCTGGAACTGGCCCGGGCGCTTCAGCAGGCTCTGCGTGAACAGGCCGCGCAGCGTGAAGCGCCGGCCCCAGTCGGCCGGCGGCGTCGCGTCCAGCCGCAACTCGTGGCGGCGCAGGCCGTTGCGCATGATGAAGTTCAGGTCGGACAGCTCCAGCGGCCGGGCCTCGGCGCGTTTCTCGTCCACCCAGCGCACGCGCCCGCCGATGACGGCCAGCTCGGGCTGGCTGAACAGCCAGTCCAGGCCAGCGTCGGTGGCGCCGGTGTCGGCCCGCTCTGCCTCGTCCAGGCCCAGGCCGCCGATGAAGATGCGGCCGGTGGCGTCGCGGCGGATGACCAGCTCGGGCGCGTCGATCAGCATCTGCGAAAAGCGCGGCTGCAGCACCACCAGCGAGTGGGCCGACAGCACGGCAGACACGCGCGGCAGCGTCAGCGCCGGCCGGCCGTTCGGGTCCAGCACGCGCACGTCGCCCAGCTCCATGCGCGGCATCCAGCCACCGCTTTGGACGGTGATGCTGCCGATGCGCAGCTCTATCCCCAAGGCCTTTGAGGCTTCCCTTTCCAGCCAGGGACGCCACTCGTTGGCCTGCGGGAGAATGGCCCAGTGCAACACACCCCAAGCCACCACGCCCAGGCCCCACAGCAGGGCCAGCGCCAGCAACGCCCAGCGCAAAGCCCGCCAGCACAGGCGCAAGGGCCAGCGGGTGGCGCGGGAACAATGGTGGAGGGCGGCCGTGAGGATGTCAGACACGTTGTCTTGGGGCAGTGGGAACCGGCCGGCGGCCAATCTAGCACAGGGATATGAGCGAACTGTTTCCCGTTTTTGCTGAGCACAGCCGCTATGTCCAGCGCATCCGCCGCCGTTATGCCGAGGACTTGCCCCGGCTGCCGGCGGGCCTGCCGGACCGGGCGGTCATCGCCGCGCTGATCGACGACTTGCTGACCGACAGGCAGCTGGGCAGCGCACTGCGCGTGGCCCGCCACCTGGTGCTGGAGCGCCTGGCGGTGCTGGACATTGAACAGGGGGCGAGCGTGGCGGATGTCACGCTGGCGATGACCCACCTGGCCGAGGTCACGCTGGACCGGGCGCTGACCGCCGCCCGCGCCGAGCTGGACGCCATCCACGGCGAGCCGCGCACGGCGGATGGCCGCGACATCGCCTTCTGGGTCATCGGCATGGGCAAGCTGGGCGCGCGCGAGCTGAACGTGTCGTCCGACATCGACCTGATCTATGTCTACGAGGACGACGGTGAGACCCAAGGCCCCAAGCCCATCAGCGCCCACGAGTACTTCGCCAATGTCGCCAAGCGGCTCTATGCGCTGATCGGCGACGTGGTCGACGACGGCCAGGTCTTCCGTGTCGACCTGGCGCTGCGGCCCAACGGCAAGAGCGGCCCGCCGGCCGTGAGCCTCTCCATGCTGGAGGAGTATTTCCTCGTGCAGGGCCGTGAGTGGGAGCGCTTTGCGTGGTTGAAGAGCCGTGTCGTCGCGCCGCTGGCGGGCATGGGCTCGCCCGCCGACCCGCGCACGCTGGCCTTGCGCGATCTCGTCACGCCTTTTGTCTACCGCCGCTATCTGGACTACGGCGTCTTCGAAGGCCTGCGCCAGCTGCACGGCAAGATCCGCAGCGAGGCCAAGGCCCGCGCGGCCGGCCGGCCCGAGCGGGCCAACGACGTCAAGCTGTCGCGCGGCGGCATCCGCGAGATCGAGTTCACCGTGCAGCTGCTGCAGGTGGTGCGCGGCGGCCAGTTCCCCGAGATCCGCACGCGTTCCACCGTCAAGGCGCTGGCCCAGGTTGCTGCGCGCGGGCTGATGAAGGCCGAGACGGCGCAGCGGCTGAGCGAGGCCTATGTCTTCCTGCGCCGCGTCGAGCACCGCATCCAGTTCCTGGACGACCAGCAGACGCATTGCCTGCCGCAGGCCGACGCCGACCTGGCGTGGATCGCCGCTTCGCTGGGCTTGACCTGTTCTCGGGAAACCTGCGAGCTGTTCGAGCAGCTGGGCGAGGTGCGCGAGCTGGTGGCCATGGAGTTCGACGCGCTGCTGCACGAAGGCGGCGCGCCCAAGCCCGGCGGCTGCAAGGGCGGCCAGTGCGGCGGCCCGAGGCCGGCGGTGGACGGCGAGGACTTCCTGCAAGGCCTGCCCGAGCCGCTGGCCCGCGCCGTGCGCGCGCTGGCCGACGGCCCGCGCGTGCAAGGCCTGCGCGAGGAGTCGCGCCAGCGGCTGGCCAAGCTCTTCTACCGCGCCGCACAGGCCGTCGAGGCCGATGAGTGCTCGCTCGATGCGGCGGTGCGCTTCGTCGACTGGGTCGAGCCGCTGCTGCGCCGCGAGAGTTATCTGGCCTTGCTCGTCGAGCGCCCGGCCGTGCAGGCGCGGCTGCTGCGGCTGCTGGGCCTGGCGCGCTGGCCGATGCGCTACCTGATGCAGCACCCGGGCGTCATCGATGAGCTGGCCGACCCGCTGCTGCTGACGGCCCGCTTCGACCGCGAGGCCTTCCGCGCCGACCTGCTGGACCGCGAGCGCGGCTGGGCCCGCAGCGGCCAGGCTGACGAGGAGGCGCTGCTGGACACGCTGCGCCGTGCCCACCATGCCGAGGTGTTCCGCACGCTGGTGCGGGACGTGGAGGGCCGCATCACCGTCGAACAGGTGGCGGATGACCTCTCCTCGCTGGCCGACGCGGTGCTGCAGATCGCCATCGACTGGGCCTGGGCGCGCTTCGGCAAGGCCCACCGCCCCGACCCGCGCCTGGCCGTCATCGCCTACGGCAAGCTGGGCGGCAAGGAGCTGGGCTACGGCGGCGACCTGGACGTGGTGTTCGTCTTCGACGACGACGACGAGAACGCGTCCGAGATCTACGGCGCCTTCCTGCGCCGCCTCATCACCTGGCTGACGCTGCGCACGTCGGCCGGCGAGCTGTTCGACATCGACACGGCGCTGCGGCCGAACGGCAACTCGGGGCTGCTGGTCACTTCGCTGGCGCATTTCGAGGCCTACCAGACGGGCCGGGGCAGCAACACGGCGTGGACCTGGGAGCACCAGGCGATCACGCGGGCGCGCTTCTGCGCCGGCAACGCCGAGCTGGCCGAGCGCTGCGAGGGCGTGCGCCGCCAGGTCTTGACGGCGCCGCGCGACGCCCAGGCGCTGAAGACCGAGGTGCAGGCCATGCGCGAGAAGGTGCGGGCGGCGCGGCCGGTGCGGGCGGGGCTGTTCGACGTGAAGCACAGCGAGGGCGGCATGATGGACGCCGAGTTCGCAGTGCAGGTGCTGGTGCTGGCGCATTCGGCGGCGCATCCGCAGTTGCAGGACGACCTGGGCAATATCGCGTTGCTGCTGTTGGCGGAGACGCTGGAGCTGCTGCCGGCCGGGGTTGGCGTGGCGGCGGCGACGGCTTACCGCGAGTTGCGCAAGGTGCAGCACAGGGCGAGGCTGGATGAGCAGTCGACGGCGTTGGATGAGGAGGCGGCTGCGCCGTTGGCGGTGCATCGGGCGGCTGTCTTGGCGTTGTGGCTCGCGGTTTTTGGTTAGTGGCGAGGCCCATGCCGGGATTTCGCCCCGGCGGGCGAGTCACTTTCTTGGGCGCCCAAGAAAGTAACCAAAGAAACCGCCCCCGAACCGCCCGGCCCTTAGCTTCGCAGCGGGCTGCCCTGCGGTACTCAGGCCTTGAGGCCTCGCACAGAACTCGCTTCGCTACGCTGCGCTCAGACAGCTGTGCGAAGTCAGTTGACGAAGCGTGCTGCGCACGCGGCCTCAAGGCCTTCCGTTCCTCGGCGGGCTCAGAGGGGGGAATAGAAATACCTCGGTGCGGACGGCTTTCGGGTTTGGCTGTTGGCTGTTCGGCTGTTCATGGGGCTCCCCTTCAAAACCGCCGAGAAGCGCAGAAGCCCAGGGCGTGCGCGAAGCGCACCTCAAGAACTGACTCGCGACGCTTGTCTGAGCGTAGTGAGCGCAGCGAACGAAGCGAGTTCGGCGCGGCCCTGGGCTTCGAGCATCGCAGGGCAGCCCGCAGGGCCGGTTTTGCAGGGGCGGTTTCTTTGCCTACTTTCTTGTCCGCACAAGAAAGTAGGTCGCCCGCCGGGGCGAACTCCCGGCACGGCGCTGACCAATGACCCACCGGTTGAGCTGGCTACTCCTTTGCGCGTCATTCGCCGCGCTGTGCCTGCTCATCTGGCCACTGCCACGCGAAGCACTCGACTGGCAGCCCGCGCTGGCGACACGAGAACCCTGGCGCGCCTTGACCGCCGCCTTCGTCCACTGGACCCCCATCCACCTCGCCGCCAACCTCGCCGGCTGCGCCGTCCTCGCCCTGCTGGGCCACCGTGCTCAACTCGACAAACGCGAGACCATCGCCGCCCTCATCGCCCTCCCGCTGACCCAGCTCGCGCTGCTGCTGCGCCCCGACCTCCACCGCTACGCCGGCCTCTCCGGTGAACTGCACGCGCTGGCTGCCATCGCCGCGCTGAGCCTCATCGCCCGGCCCGGCCGCGACCGCATCATCGGCGCCGCCATTGCCCTCGGCCTCATCGCCAAGCTCGCCCTCGAACACCCCCTCGGCCCGGCCTTGAGCACGGCGCCCGGCTTCGACTTCCCCGTCGCCCCCTTCGCCCACCTCGCCGGTGCCGCCGCCGGCCTCATCGCCTGGGGCATGACAATGCGCGGCTACCCAAGATCACCGAGGAGCCCGCATGGGACGTGAAGCCACCTGCACCGCCCGCGTCGGCAACGAGACCGCCGAGGCCACCGCCCTGCTCGAATCCACCACCGTCGTGCTGCGCGGCGCGCTGAAGCGCCGCTGGGACATCGCCTCACTGCAGAACCTGCGCGTCGAAGGCGAGGAGCTGCGCTTTGAAGCCGGCGAGGAGCCCGTTGCCCTCGTGCTGGGCGAAAAGGAAGCCGGCCGCTGGCTGAAGAAACTGCAGACGCCGCCGCCCACGCTGGCCGCCAAGCTGGGCGTCAGCGCCGACAACCCGGCCCTGCTGATCGGCCCGACCGTCGGCGCGCTGGACCCGGCGCTGGCCGAGGCGCTGACCGGCGCCATCACCACCAACCTGCGCGAGGCGCGCATGCTGGTGGCCGTGCTGAGCAAGCCGTCCGAATTGCCGCGCATGGCCGAGTTCCATGCCGACATGATCTGCAAGACCGTCTGGGTCGTGCACCCCAAGGGCCCGGAGGCCAGCCCGTCGGACACCGAGGTGCGCCTGGCCATGCGCAACTGGGGCTATGTGGACAACAAGACCAGCGCGGTGTCTGACGCGCTGACGGCCACGCGCTATGTGCGCACCCAGGAGCCGGCCAAGAAGCGCGTGCGTAAACGCTGAACGGCGCAGCCCTCGTGGTGCGCCAATCCCACCTCGATACCCGCGCCGTCGCGCTGCTGCTGCTGTGCTGCGTGCTGTGGGGCATCAACCAGGTCGCGGTCAAGGCGGCGCTGACGGAGATCGGCCCGTTGTGGCAGGCCGGCCTGCGCTCGGTGGTCGCGGGGCTGCTCGTCTGGCTGTGGGCGGCGTCGCGCGGCATCCGCCTGTTCGAGCGCGACGGCAGCCTCGGCGGCGGGCTGCTGGCAGGCGCCTTGTTCGCGGCCGAGTTCGCCTGCATCTTCATCGGCCTGCAGTACACCAGCGCGTCGCGCATGGTCGTGTTTCTCTACCTGTCGCCGTTCGTCGTGGCGCTGTGCATGCCCTTGATCGCTCATGGCGAGCAACTGGCTGCGAGGCAATGGGCCGGCCTGCTGCTGGCCTTCGGTGCGGTGGCGTTCGCGTTCGCCGAGGGCTTCTCGTCGCCGCACAGCGCCACGCAATGGTGGGGCGACGCGCTGGGCGTGGCCGCCGCCGTGCTGTGGGCGGGCACCACGCTGGCCATCCGTGGCACGCGGCTGAGTTCGGCGCTGGCCGAGAAGACGCTGCTCTACCAGCTGGGCGTGTCGGCCCTCGCGCTGTGCGCCGCCGCGGTGTTCGCGGGCGAACCGCTGCCTGCGCACTGGTCGCCGCGCCTGCTGGGCCTGTTCGGCTTCCAGGCCGTCATCGTGTCGTTCGTGAGCTATCTGGTGTGGTTCTGGCTGATCCGCCACTACTCCGCCACCAAGCTCGCCGTGTTCACGCTCAGCACGCCGCTGTTCGGCCTGGTCGCGGGTGCGCTGTTGCTGGGCGAGGGCATCAGCACGCGGCTGGTGATGGCGCTGGCGGCGCTGGCGGTGGGGATCGTGCTCGTCAACCGTTGAGGCGCGGCGAGCGCCGGTGCGCTGCCAGGCCCAGCAGCCCGGCCAGGAACATCAGCAGCGTTGCAGGCTCGGGCACCGGGTCGGTGACCGGGGCCAGGTAGGCGTAGATCCCGGCATTGATCCACTTGCGATCCTCGCTGGCGCCGAGGTTGTCCCAGGTCACGGACAGCAGGCTCGGATGGCTGCCGTCAATCGACGACTGACGAGACTCATAGGCCGACGCCCATGCGGTCTGCGGGTCGCTGCACAAGGCGGCTCCCGCAGCATCCAGCGGGCAATGCCCGACGGAGGCATAGACCTGGCCATCCCGCGTCAGATGATCCAGCGCCACGCTGCCGGGCACGGCGGTGAGGATCATGCGGGTGTTCGGGCTCAAGGTGGCAGCGGTCGAGAAAGCGGGGCCGCCGCTGATCGAGCCGCCCAGCAAGGCCGTGCCGGAGACCGTGAAGGACGGCCCCGCCCCGGCCGTGAACAGGTCGCCCGCTGTGATGCCCATCAGCAGCTTCGTCGTTAGATCCGACCCGAGGGCCTGCCCGGACAAGGCCTCCTCCAGCGCGGCCTGTCCCGAGACGATGCTGGTCAAAAAATCGAAGGGCGCGGCGATGGCGAAGTAGCGCAGTGGCGTCGCGTCGTCAAAGCTGATGGCGGGCGTGATGCCGTCCGTCAGGTCGAGGTCGATCAACCGGATGTGTACCTGCGTCAACTCGGCCACCACGGTGGCTGGCGCGGCAGCGGCGCCGCCAGCCAGCGCCATGCCCAACGCCGCCAGTGGCGCGATCAGCTTGAATCCCATCATCACCCCTCCGGTATCACCGCCGACCGGCGGTGCAGGCCGCATGATCCCGGCCCGGTTAGCCGCCAGCATCCCCAACGCTGAGGAGGTTGGTCCGCTGTCGCCCGCGCGCCAGGGGCCACCGCGGCTGCTGCATAGACTGCTGGCCTCATCCAGGAGACACCCATGCTCACCCTCTGCGGCATCCCGCTGTCCAACTACTACAACAAGGCCAAGCTGGCGCTGCTGGAGAAGGGCATCCCCTTCGCCGAGGAGTACGTCAAGACGCATTCCCACGACGAGGCCGTGCTGAGCTGCTCGCCGCTGGGCAAGGTGCCCTTCCTGAAGACGCCGCAGGGCGCGCTGTGCGAGAGCCAGGTCATCGTCGACTACCTGGAAGCCGCCTACCCCGACACGCCGCGCCTGATCCCGGCCGATCCCTTCCTGGCTGCCAAGGTGCGCGAGCTGATCGTCTACGTGGACCTGCACCTGGAGCTGGTGGCGCGCGAGCTGTACGCCGAGGCCTTCTTTGGCGGCCAGGTCAGCGACGGCACTAAGCAACGCGTGGCCCGCGTGCTGCCGGCCAACATCCAGGCCTTCAAGCGGCTGGCCAAGTTCGGCCCCTACCTGTCCGGCGACAGCTTCACGATGGCCGACTGCGCCGCCTGGGTCAGCCTGCCGCTGGTGGGCATGGCTACCAAGGCCATCTACGGCGAGGACTTGCTCGTGGCTGGCGGCGTGGACTGGAAGCCCTACGCCAAGCTGATCGGCGAGAGGCCCCATGCGCAGAAGGTCGCCGCCGACCGCAAGGCCGACCAGGAGCGGTCGCTGGCGGCCAACCGCGCCAAGGCCTCGTAGGGCGGGGCATGACCCGCCGTTTGAAGGCGTGTGGTGCTATGCCACCCAACGGCGGGTCGCGACCCGCACTACAGGCTGGCCCGAGGCGCTGAGAAGTCACTGTCCAGCGACATTTGTTGCCGCTTGCTGCGGGGGGAGGCCCCTAAACTGACCGGCCCTGCCCCGCCAGAGCCGCTGCCATGAAGTTCCCGCGCCCGCTGTTGATCGCCCTCGCTGCTGTCGTGCTGGCCGGGCCGGCCCTGGCGCAGACCCAGGTGGAACCTGAAGCCCGTGTCATCGTGCGCTTCAAACCCCAGGCCGACAGCGTGCGCGCCAAGGCGCTGGCCTTGCGCGCCACGCGGCTGGAGGCGCGCGAGGTGGCGCAGACGCGGGCGACGGCGCTGGGCCAGCGCACCGGCCATGCGCTGCAGGCCGGCCTGAGCCTGGACGAGCGCACCCACGTGGTCATGTCGCGCGGCATGAGCGGCGCGCAGCTCGCCAAGCGGCTGGCGGCCGACCCGGAGGTGGAGCTGGTGGCGGTGGACCAGCGCCGTAAGCACATGGCGGCCGTCTATCCCAACGACCCGCTGTTCGGCGTCGCCACCATCAACGCCGAGACGACCTCGGGCGCGGTCCAGAACCGCGTCATGGACCAGTGGTACCTGAAGAAGGCGGCCGGTGTCGTCACGTCCAGCATCAACGCGCCGGAGGCCTGGGGCCTGCTGCCCGCCAGCGCCAGCATCGTCGTCGCCGTGCTGGACACCGGCGTGCGGCTGGACCACCCGGATCTGGCAGGCCAGTTGGTCAGCGGCTACGACATGATCGGCTTCGGCAGCCCGGGCGCCTTGTCCACGGCCATCGCCAACGACGGCGGCGGCCATGATGCCGACCCGTCGGACCCCGGCGACTGGGTCAACGCTGCCGACAAGAGCGTTGATTCGCCACTTCGCAGCACTTGCGAGGACGAGCCGAACAGCAACAGCTCCTGGCATGGGACGCGCGTCGCCGGCCTTGTCGCGGCGAACACCAACAACGGCCTGGGCATCGCCGGCGTCGGTTGGGGCCGCCTGAAGGTGATGCCCATTCGCGTGCTGGGCAAATGCGGCGGCTACGACAGCGACATCATGGCCGGCATGCGTTGGGCCGCAGGCATCGCCGTGCCGGGCCTGCCCACCAACCCCAACCAGGCCAAGGTGCTCAACCTCAGCCTGGGCGGCACCGGCACTTGCGGCACGATCGACACGGGAGCTCTGTATCGTCAGACCATCACGCAGGTCAATGCGGCGGGCGCCGTTGTCGTCGTGGCGGCCGGCAACTCGACGGGGCAGGCGGTGGGCCTGCCGGGCAACTGCCCGGGCGTCATCACCGTCACGGCGCTGCGGCAGGTCGGCACCAAGGTCGGCTTCGCCAGCATCGGCAGCGAGGTCGCCATCGCCGCCCCGGGCGGCAACTGCGTCAACATCGGTGCTGGCCAGCCCTGCATCTACCCGATGGTCAGCACGACCAACCGAGGCACGACGTCACCCATCGCTGCGGACGACGCCTACACCGGCAGCAATGTTTCCGTTGGCACCAGCTTCTCGGCGCCCATCGTCAGCGGCATCGTCGGCCTGATGGCCTCGGTGCGGCCGGGGCTGACCTCGGAGGAGGCCACCCGCATCCTCAAGCAGACGGCGCGCCCCTTCCCGACCACGGGAGGCGGCAGCATCGCGGACGGCAACCCGGCGCAGTGCGTGACACCCGGCGGGGCCGATCAGTTGGAGTGTTACTGCACGACCAGCACCTGCGGCGCCGGCATGGTGGACGCCTTCGAAGCCGTCAAGGCCGCCCAGGCGCTGGGCAGCGCTACGGTGGCCATCGCGCAGAGCCCCGCCAGCGGCCTCACCGCCGGCCAGACGCTGACGCTGACGGCCACCGCCACCCTCGCCAGCGGCCGCACGGTCGCGTCCACCGCCTGGGTGCTCACCGACGGGGGCGGCATCGCCAGCGGGTTTGCGACCGGCGCCAACACCGCCACGGCGACCATCACGCCCACGGCGGCCGGCACATTCACGGTGCGCGTCGACGTGACCGACAACCTCGGCCTGCTCTACAGCCAGTCGGCCACCATCAGCGTGGCGGCGGCGCCGGTCGCGACACCACCGGCCACGTCGGGCGGCGGTGGGGGTGGCGGCGGTGGCGGTGGCGGTTCGGTCAGTGCCGGCTGGTTGCTGGCGCTGCTGCTGGCGGCCTTCAGCTTGAAGCCGCTGAGGCCGCAGGCGCTGCGCTGCAGGCCTTGAAGCCGGCGGCGAGTGCCGCGTCCTTGCTGGCCTTGAGCCGGCCCGCCAGCAGGCCGTCGGCCTGCGGCAGCACCAGTGTGTGGCGCGTCAGCGCGGGCTTGAGCGCCAGCACGCGCAAGCCTTTCATGCCGCGCTTGCCGAAGGCCTCGATCTGCGTCTCGGCGGCGGCCTGGCTGGCATGCCGGCTCAGCACGAAGGCCGGCTGCTCGGCGGGCAGGCCCTCCAGCGGCTCGATCCTCAGGCGCAGCTGCTTGTAGGTCGCCTCCTTGCGGGCGCGAAAGTCGGGGTCGGCCAGCTTGATGGTGGCCACGACCCAGACGCCCGCCTGCTCGCTGCTGCGCAGCTCGGCATCAGTGGCGCCGGCCGCCTTCAGCGCGGCCTGGGCGGCGGCGAGTGCGGTGTCGCCCTCCAGTGGGCCCAGCTCCAGGCAGCTGCGCCGCGCCAGCGCCGCGACCGCGCTGGCCGCCAGCGGCTGGATGCGCTCGGGGTTCTGCTGGTTGGCGCTGCGGTGCGGCTCGCGCCCCGCCTGGGCAGGCAGGCCGGTGACGGTGTCCAGCCAGCCGCGCGACCAGGCGAAGAACAGGGCGTTGACCGCCAGCAGCACGAGAACCACGACACGCATCACGGGGATGACTCCAATCTGAGGCTGAGTTCGCCGGCGCTGACGAGGGCGATGCCGGTGGCGGTGTCCAACAGCAGTTCGCCGCGCGTGGACACGCCGCGCGCCACGCCCAGCTGCTCGCCGACGCGCACGCGCTGCCCGGCGGCCAGGTCACGGCGCGAGAACGCGGCCTGCCAGGGGCCGAAGCCCAGCGTCTCGAAGTCCGCCAGCACGGCGCGCAGCGCGGGGGCGAGGCGGTCCAGCGTGGCGCTGGCAGTGGCGCCTGGGGTCAGGCTTTGCAGCGCCGCGTGGCCGCTGGCGAAGGCGCTGCGGTCGGCGTCGGCCGGCAGCGGCTGCAGGTTGAGGCCGATGCCGATGACCACGCCACGGTGTTCATGCTGCAGTGGCACGGTCTCGATGAGGATGCCGCCCAGCTTGGCGCCGTCCAGGAACAAGTCGTTGGGCCACTTCAGGCGGATGCGCTCGCCGTCGGGGTCGAGCGTGTCGGCGACGGTGCAGCCGACGACGAGGGACAGGCCGGACAGGTCCAGGTCAGCCGGCAGCGGCAGCCCGAGAGAGAACGTCAGCGAGGCGTCATCCGACTGCCAGGCCCGGCCCAGTCGCCCGCGCCCGGCGGTCTGGCGTGACGCCGACACCAGCAATGGGCCGCCGCCTTCGCGCAGATGCGCCAGCGCCTCGGTGTTCGTCGAGCCGCATTCGGCGAGGTGGCGCCGTTCCATCAGAAGCTGGGGATGGACCGCGCGCGGCCGAGCAGACCGTTGCGGCGTCGCCAATCAAGGCGCAAAGCGGAGCCGTAGCTGGGGCTACGGCGAGCATTTGCAACGCCGGGTGGCGGAGTTGCGGCGGGATGAGCGGCCGTGCGGGGTTCGTTCACAGCTTCTTTAGCGCTTCTTCGGAGCCAGCATCGTGCCCCGGCAGGTCGCCGCGCCGCACCAGCAGGCGAACTGCTTCTTGACCTTGGCCGTGTGGCGCTCGTCCAGCACCAGGCGGTAGTCGTAGAACAGCTCCTCGCCCGGCGCCAGGTCGCGCAGCGCATGCACGAAGACGCGGCCGTCGACCTCGTCGGCCTCGCAGTTGGGTTCGCAGGCGTGATTGATCCAGCGCGCGTCGTTGCCGCGCAGGCCGTCGATGACCATGCCGCCGTCGAGATGGAAGTAGAAGGTGTGGTCGGGCTGGGCGGGGTCGTGCGGGTGGCGGTCCACGGCTTCTTCCCAGGTGATCACCTCGCCGGTGTACTCGATGATGCGGGCGCCGGCCTTGATGGGCGCCACGGCGTAGACACCACGGCCATGCACGCCGGAATCACGAACTTCGATCTTGCGGCGTGGGGTTTTTGGCGTCATCGGCGCTGTGGTACGGTGATTTCATGGGTGCGCGTGTGCGTGGGCATGCGCGCGAGGCCCGGATTGTAGGCAGGGGATTTCGAGTCCCCGGCCCCCGACGCAAGACCTTGAGAAAGACCGATGAGCAAGACCCTGATCATTGCCGAGAAGCCCTCCGTCGCGCAGGACATCGTCCGCGCACTGACGACCGTGGCGGGCAAGTTCGACAAGCACGACGACCACTTCGAGAACGAGCAGTACGTCGTCAGCTCCGCCGTGGGCCATCTGGTGGAGATCGCGGCGCCGGAGGAGTTCGACGTCAAGCGCGGTAAGTGGAGCTTCAACAACCTGCCGGTCATCCCGCCGCACTTCGACCTCAACCCCATCGACAAGAACAAGGGCCGGCTGAACGCGCTGTCCAAGCTGATCCGCCGCAAGGACGTCACGGCGCTGATCAACGCGTGCGACGCGGGCCGCGAGGGCGAGCTGATCTTCCGGCTCATCGAGCAGTACGCGCAGCCCGCCAAGGGCAAGCTGAACAAGCCCATCCAGCGGCTGTGGCTGCAGTCCATGACGCCGGCCGCCATCCGCGACGGCTTCACCAAGTTGCGCAGCGACGAGCAGATGCTGCCGCTGGCCGACGCCGCGCGCTGCCGCTCCGAGGCCGACTGGCTGGTGGGCATCAACGGCACGCGGGCCATGACGGCCTTCAACTCGCGCGATGGTGGCTTCTTCCTGACGACCGTGGGCCGCGTGCAGACGCCGACGCTGTCGGTCGTCGTCGAGCGCGAGGAGAAGATCCGCAAGCATGTCTCCCGCGACTACTGGGAGCTGCGCGCCAACTTCGACGCTCAGGCCGGCCAGTACGAGGGCAAGTGGTTCGACCCCGCGTGGAAGAAGAACGACGACGCCGAGCGCCGCGCCGACCGCCTGTGGAACGCGGCCGACGCCGAGGCCATCGCCAAGGCCGTGCTGGGCAAGCCGGCCACCGTCACCGAGGAAAGCAAGCCCAGCAACACCAGCTGCGGCGGCCTGTATGACCTGACGACGCTGCAGCGCGAGGCCAACTCGCGCTTCGGCTTCTCGGCCAAGACGACGCTGTCCATCGCCCAGGCGCTGTACGAGAAGCACAAGGTGCTGACCTACCCGCGGACGGACTCGCGCTTCCTGCCCGAGGACTACCTCGCCGTGGCCAAGGACACGGCCAAGATGCTGGCCACCGAGGACCTGCCCGGCCCGCTGGCGCTGCTGTCCAAGCACGCGGCCACGGCGCTGAAGGAGGGTTACATAAAGCCCACCAAGAAGGTGTTCGACAACGCCAAGGTGTCAGATCACTTCGCCATCATCCCGACGCTGCAGGCGCCCAAGAGCCTGACCGAGATCGAGGCCAAGCTGTACGACATGGTCGTCAAGCGCTTCCTGGGCGTGTTCTTCCCGCCGGCCGAGTTCCTGGTCACGACCCGCATCAGCAAGGTCGACACGCATCACTTCCAGACCAACGGCAAGGTGCTGGTCAAGCCGGGCTGGCTGGCCGTCTACGGCAAGGACGTGGACGACGAGGACGCCAACCTCGTGCCGGTGCAGACCGGCGAGGTCGTGCGCACCGAGAGCGTGGACGTGAAGGCGCTGCAGACCAAGCCGCCGGCGCGCTACACGGAAGCGACGCTGCTGTCCGCGATGGAAGGGGCAGGCAAGCTCATCGACGACGACGAGCTGCGCGAGGCCATGGCCGAGAAGGGCCTGGGCACGCCAGCCACGCGTGCGGCCACCATCGAAGGCCTGATCAGCGAGAAATACATGCTGCGCGAGGGCCGCGAGCTGATCCCGACGGCCAAAGCCTTCCAGCTGATGACGCTGCTGCGCGGGCTGGAGGTGGAAGACCTGACGAGACCCGAGCTGACCGGCGACTGGGAAAGCAAGCTGGCCGCGATGGAGAAGGGCAAGCTCAAGCGCGAGGTCTTCATGGCCGAGATCGCGGCCATGACCGAGAAGATGGTCGCCAAGGCCAAGGGCTATGACCGCGACACCATCCCCGGCGACTACGCGACGCTGAAGACGCCTTGCCCCAAGTGCGGCGGCGTCGTGAAGGAGAACTACCGCCGCTTCACCTGCCTAGGCCCCAAGGAGAACGGCGAGGGCTGTGGCTTCTCCATCGGCAAGATCCCTGGCGGCCGCAGCTTCGAGCTGAACGAGGTCGAGACCTTCCTGGCGAACAAGAAGATCGGGCCCTTGGAAGGCTTCCGCTCCAAGGCGGGTTGGCCCTTCACGGCCGAGCTGGCGCTGGTCTATGACGACGAGATCGCCAACTGGAAGCTGGAGTTCGACTTCGGCGAAGACGCCAAGAAGGCCGAGGGTGACGGCGAGCCGGTGGACTTCTCCGGCCAGAACTCGCTCGGCGCCTGCCCCAAGTGCGCCGGCCACGTCTACGAGCACGGCGCCAACTACGTTTGCGAGCGCTCGGTCGGCGAGACGGTGACCTGCGACTTCAAGACCGGCAAGGTCATCCTGACCCAGCCCATCGAGCCGGCCCAGGCTACGAAGCTGCTGACGACCGGCAAGACCGACCTGCTGGAGAACTTCGTCTCCAACAAGACGCGGCGCAAGTTCAAGGCCTTCCTGGCCTACGACAAGAAGGAAGGCAAGGTCATCTTCGAGTTCGAGCCCAGGGCCGCAAAACCTGGCGCCAAGGCGCCGCCGGCCAAGAAAGCGCCTGCCAGGAAGGCCGCTGCAAAAGGGTGAGCCCCTCGCCCAGTCCCGCGCCGCTGAACGCGGGCGTGCCTGGTCGGCCCCCCGAGGGGGCGGCGATACACGCGGCATCAAGCCGCATGCACATCGCCAGACGGGCCGGCTTGGGAGCGGCCCGGCGCTCGGCCCGCAATATCCCAGATCCATGCGTCGAGGGTGAATGTGAGAGGGCAGATGTCGGCCCAAAAGCCCCTATGCTCGCTGCACGGTCAGGACACCCCGGGCCGGGGAGGAGAGCGGATGGCGTTGACGCCGTTGACTTTCGGCATACAGGCGCGCCTGACGGCTGGCATTGCGCTGGTGGCCAGCCTGCTCGTGCTGGCGGTTGGCTGGACGTGGACGGCCTACGAGGAAGAGGAGCTGGTGAAGGCGTTGCGCCAGCGCGAGGCGCGCATGGCCGGCCTCATCGAGCGCGGCTTCGCCGGGCCGATCTGGAACCTCGACCATGTCGCCATCGAGAACCTGCTCGACGCCGTCATGGCCGACCCCGAGGTGCATGCCATCGAATTGCAGGGCCTGGGCCTGCGCAACGGCATGGCTAAACGCGAGCGCGACCACCCCGCCAGCGGGCCGCTGAAGCGCGAGTTCGTCATCAACCACCAGGCGGCGGCCGATGCGCCCGGCGCCCAGGTGGCCACGGCCGTGCTGACCTTCACGCGCGACCTCGTCGACGAGCAGGTGCGCCGCACGCGGGTGTTCGTTGTGCAGATGCTGGCGGTGGTCGTCGTCGGCATCGTCATCGCCAGCTCGCTGCTGGTGCACTGGCTGGTGCGCCGCCCGGTGGCGCGGTTAGGGGCGCTGGCCCAGCGCGTCGCCAAGGGCGACCTGGGCGCGCAGGAGACGGTCGAGCGCGATGACGAGATCGGCGAGCTGACGATGCGCTTCAACGCCATGAGCCTGAAGCTGCGCAGCGCGGCCGACCAGGTGCAGCTCACCGCCCAGGGCCTGCGCGCCAGCGAGGCGCGCTACCGCAGCCTGTTCGAGAACGCGACCGAGGGCATCTTCCAGGCCGACGCCCATGGCCGCGTGCTGAGCATGAACCAGGCACTGACCCAGATGCTGGGCCTGGGCACGCAGAGCCCGGTGGGCCGGCGGCTGCGCGAGGTGGCCGGCATTGAACGCGACCAGATGCTGCGCGTGGCCGCCGTCATGAACGAGCAGGGCAAGATCCAGCAGGCCCAGCTGCAGCTGCGCGCCAAGGGCAGCCGGCCGCTGTGGGTGGAGCTGAGCGCGCACTGGGTGGAGGCCGAGGGCGGCCGGCGGCGCATCGAGGGCATGGTCAGCGACATCTCGCTGCGCCGCCAGGCCGAGGCCGAGCTGACGCGCCACCGCGACCACCTGGAGGAGCTCGTCGCCGAGCGCACGGCCGAGCTGCAGGAGGCCAAGGCGCGGGCCGAGGCGGCCAACTTCGCCAAGGGCCGCTTCCTGGCGACGATGAGCCACGAGTTCCGCACACCGCTGAACGCCATCCTCGGCTTCACGCAGCTGATGCAGATGGACATGGCCATGCCGCCGGCGCAGCAGACGCGGCTGCAGCTGATGCGCGACTCCGGGCTGCACCTGCTGGAGTTGATCAACGACGTGCTGGACATGGCCAGCATCGAGGCCGGCAAGGTGTCGCTGAAGCTGGCCGCCGCCGACGTGCGCGCGCTGCTGGACATGGCCTGCGACAGCGTGCGGCTGCGTGCCGAGCAGAAGGGCCTCACGTTCACCGTCGACATCGATGCGGGGCTGCCTGCCCGGGCGCTGGTGGACGGCCAGCGGCTGCGCCAGGTGCTGCTCAACCTGCTGTCCAACGCCGTCAAGTTCACCGACAGCGGCACGGTCGCGCTGGCCGCACGCATCGTTGAGCCGCCTCAGGGCGGCCAGGTGCGCTTGCGCTTCGAGGTGACGGACAGCGGCATCGGCATGACGCCGGCCCAGCAGGCGCGGCTGTTCCAGGCCTTCGAGCAGGTGTCCGACGCGTCGCGCCACCTCGGCGGCACGGGGCTGGGCCTGTCCATCAGCCAGCAGCTGGTGCGGCTGATGGGCAGCCAGATCCTGGTGCAGAGCACGGCGGGACAAGGGAGCAGCTTTGCTTTTGAGCTGCGGGTGGCGTTGGCTTGAAATGAAAAGGCAACCACAGAGGCACAGAGGCACAGAGGAAATGCATACAGGCTGCTTCTCCGTGCCTCTGTGCCTCTGTGGTTGCATTTCTGCATGACCTGGGCGATTGCGGCCAAGCTGATTGCGATCCTCGTGGCCGTGGCCATCGGCTGGGCCGTCGGCCGCATGCGCTGGCTGGGCGGCGGCGAGGTGGGCGGCGACAGTGACCCGGCCCGCGTGCTGGCCAATGCGGCCTTCTACATCTTCGTGCCCGCGCTGCTGTTTCGCACCACCGCGCGGCTGGACACGGCGGCGCTGCCCTGGGCCTTCCTGGCCGCTTTCTTCGTGCCGTCCATGGCGCTGATCGCGCTGCTCTATGTGTGGCAGCGCTGGCGCCGCCAGCCCGACGAGAACGTCGTCAACCCCAGCGTCAAGGCCATCACGGCCGGCTTCGGCAACACGCTGCAGGTGGGCCTGCCGGTGGCGGCGGGCGTGTTCGGCGAGCAAGGCCTGGCCATCCACATCGCCGTGGTCAGCCTGCATGCGCTGTGCATCCTGACGATGCTGACCCTGCTCGTCGAGCTGGACCTGGCCCGCGAGCGCGCCTCGGGCGACCTCGTCGGCACGCTGCTGCAGACGGTGCGCAACACCGTCATCCACCCGGTCGTGCTGCCGGTGCTGGCCGGCCTGGCCTGGAACGCGACGGACCTGGCGCTGCCCGCCGTGGCCGACGAGGCGCTGCAGACGCTGGGCACGGCCGTGGTGCCGCTGTGCCTGACGCTGATCGGCATGTCGCTGGCCTACTACGGCTGGCCGCGCACCTGGCGGGGCCTGGCCGGGCTGGTGGTCACCAAGCTGCTGTTGATGCCGGCGGTCGTGCTGGTCGTGGCGCACTGGGGCTTGGGCCTGACGGGCATGCCGCTGGCCGTCATCGTCATGATCGCCGCCCTGCCCACCGGCTCCAACGCGCTGATCTTTGCCCAGCGCTACCGGGCGCTGGAGGCCGAGGTCACGGCGGCGACGGTCGTCTCGACGGGCCTTTACGTTGCTGCCGCGCCGTTGTGGCTGTCGTTGCTGGCCTGGATTTCTCCCTGGGCCAGCCCCTGACTCCTGGCACTTCTGTCGGGTGGCCGCGCCGCTGCCCAATCACCGCATCGCCCACAAGGACTGACGCATGAATGCTCCCGCCCGCCTGATCAGCCAGTTAGCCCTGGCCGGCCTCCTTGCTGCAGCGCTGCCGGCCGCGGCCGCGCCGGCGCAGGGCGCCGTCAGCACCGAGGCCGGCCAGGTCGCGATCCGCCACGAGAAGTTCACGCTGGCCAACGGCTTCGAGGTCATCCTGGTGGAAGACCGCCGCCTGCCGCTGGTGGCCTTCAACCTGTGGGTGCATGCCGGCCCGCGCAACGAGACGAAGGGTCAGACCGGCTTCGCGCACCTGTTCGAGCACCTCGTGTTCGCGGGAAGTAAGCACATCCCGCGCGGCGAGTTCGACAAATACGTCGACGCCGCCGGCGGCACCGATGCCAATGGCTCCACCAACTTCGACCGCACCAACTACTACTTCACGCTGCCCTCCAACGAGCTGGAGAAAGGCCTGTGGCTGAAGGCCGACATGCTGGGCTGGATGATCGACGAGGTCGACTCCGTGGCGCTGGCCAACCAGCAGGACGTGGTGCGCAACGAGCGCCGCCAGAGCGCCGAGAACCAGCCCTACGGCATCGTCGAGGAGGCCAAGTACCAGGCGCTCTACCCCGAGGGCCATCCCTACCGCGCGGTCGTCATCGGCTCGCATGCCGACATCCAGAGCATCCGGCTCAAGGACGTGAAGGACTTCGCCCGCACCTATTACCGGCCCAACAACGCGACGCTGGTGCTGGCCGGCGACTTCGACCCCAAGCAGGCCAGGGCGCTGGTGCAGAAGTACTTCGGCACGTTGAAGGCCGGCCCGAAACCGCCTGAGGTGCGCGTGGCCACGCCGGAGATCACCAAGGAGCGCCGCCTCATCGTGACCGACCGCATCGAGCTGAGCCGGCTCAGCCTGGCCTGGCACACGCCGGCCATGTTCGCGGCGGGCGACGCGGCGCTGGACATCGCTGCCCATGTGCTGGGCGGCGGCAAGGCGAGCCGGCTCTACGGCCTGTTGGTGCGCGACAAACAGCTCGCGCAGAGCGTGGATGTGGCGCAGGAGTCGCAGTCGCTCAGCTCGGTCTTCGGCATCGACGTGGTCGCCCGGCCAGGTGCCTCGCTGGAGGCCATCGAGGCGCTGGTCGACGCCGAGCTGGCCAAGCTGGCCGCGACACCACCCACCGAGGCCGAACTCGTCCAGGCGCGTGCCGTCATCCAGACGCAGTTGCTGCAGCGCATGGAGAAGGTCGGCGAGCTGGCCGACCTCGTCAACCACTACAACCAGATGGCCGGCGACCCGGGTTTCGTTGGCAAGGACTTGGCGCGTTATGCCCAGCTGACACCCGCCGCCGTCAGCGCGGCCGTGGCGCAGTGGCTGGCCAAGGAGCGCCGCGTCGTCGTGCAGGCGCTGCCGGGCGAGCAGGTGCTGCCGCCCGAGGTGCCCACGCCGCCGATGCCGACGAAGGCCGCCAAGGGTGAGCGCGAATCGCTGAACGCGCCCGAGCCCTGGCGCAACAAGCCGCCCGCCGCCGCCAAGGCCAAGCCGTTGACGCTGCCCGCTGCGCAGAGCTTCACGCTGGCCAACGGGCTGACCGTCATCCACTCGCCCAAGGCCGGCCTGCCGCTGGTCATTGCCAGCCTGGTGCTGCGCGCAGGCCAGGCCGTCAACCCGGCCGACAAGCCGGGCCTGGCCGGCTTCACCGCCGCCATGCTGCCCGAGGGCACCACCACGCGCAGCGCGCAGCAGATCGCCGAGAGCGTCGCGGCGCTAGGCGCGACGCTGACCGCCCAGGCCGGCAGCGAGGAGGCGCGGCTGGATTTCTCCGGCCTCAAGGCCAGTACCCGCGACGGCCTGGCGCTGCTGGCCGACGTGGTGCTGCGCCCCGCCTTCGCCACGCCCGAGATAGCGCGGCTCAAGGCCCAGCGCCTGGCCGCGCTGGCGCAGCAACGCGAGCAGGCACCGCTGCTGGCCAATGCCGTCGGCAACCGTGTGACCTATGGCGCCGGCCACCCGCTGGCCGAGAACGCGCTGGGCACCGAGGCCAGCATCCAGGCCGTCGACTCGGCCGCGCTGCGCGGCTTCTGGCAGGCGCATTACCGGCCCGAGCGCGCGGCCCTCGTCGTCGCCGGGGACCTGAGCGAGGCCGAGCTGCGCGCCCTCGTCGAGCCGCTGTTTGGCGGCTGGAAGGGCGAGGGCGCGGCACCCGTCGTCGTGCCGCTGCCAGCAGCCAAGCCCATCGCCGCGCGCACCGTCGTCGTCGACAAGCCCGGCGCACCGCAGACGGCGCTGGCTATCGTCGCGCCCGGCCCCTTCGCCGCCGCGCCGGATGCGGCAGCCATCAAGGTGATGAACGCCGCGTTGGGCGGCCTGTTCACGTCACGCATCAACAACCAGCTGCGCGAGGTCAAGGGCTACACCTACGGCGCCTTCTCCGGCTACGCGATGGGCCGCGAGCGCGGCCAGTTCGGCATCCGCGGCAGCGTGCGCACCGACGTGACCGGCGCGGCGCTGGTCGACATCTGGAAGGAGATAGCAGGCATGCGCGCCAAGCCCATGGGCGCCGCCGAACTGAACCGCGTGCGCAACGCGCAGCTGCTGTCGCTGCCGGGGCTGTTCGACACCAACGGCGCCGTCGTGGCCGGCTATGCGGGCAACTGGGCGGCGGGCCTGCCGTTGAGCGCCATCACGGACCTGCCGAAGAAGTACGCCGCCGTCACGTCGGCCACGGCGCTGAAGGCGGCCAAAGAGCACCTGGACCCGGCCCAGCTCATCGTCGTGGCGGTGGGCGACAAGGCCAAGGTGGTGCCGCAGCTTGAGGCTATTGGCCGCAAGCCGGAGTCGATGTCAGCCGGGCAGTGATTCGTAGAGCGCCACCAGCTCCTGCGTGAGCTTGTGGCGCGGGTCCAGGTGGATCATGGGCCTGCTCAGCTCGTGCGATTCCTTGACCTTGACGCTGGCCGACAGGAAGGGCTGCAGCACCGGCAGGCCCTCGTCGATCAACTCCTGCACGACGCGCTGCGGCAGCGACGCGCGGGCCTGGAACTGGTTGACGACGATGCCTTCGACGCTCAGCTCGGGCGCATGGTCGGCGCGGATCTCGTCCACCGCCTCCAGCAGCCCGTACAGCGCGCGGCGCGAGAAGTCGTCGCAGTCGAACGGGATCAGGCAGCCCTGCGACGCGATCAGCGCCGAGCGCGTGTAGAAGTTCAGCGCGGGCGGTGTGTCGATCCAGATCTCGTCGTAGACCTCGTCCAGCTGCTGCAACGCGTCGCGCAGCTTGTAGATCTTGTAGCGGCTCTCCAGCTTGCCGTGCAGCTCGTCCAGCTCCGCGCTGGCGGCCATCACGTGCAGGTTCTCCCAGGGCGTCTCGCTGATGAACTCGCTGTTGTCGTGCTCGCGCACGCTGAACTTCAGCGTCTGCGCGAAGAACTCTGCCGAGCCGGTGCGCTCGTCGTCCGCCGCGTCACCCAGCAAGTAGCGCGTCGTGTTGCCCTGGCAGTCCAGGTCGATGACCAGCACGCGCCGACCCTGCGCCGCGGCAATCGCCGCCAGGTTGCTCGTGATCGTGGACTTGCCCACGCCGCCCTTCTGGTTGAACACGACTCGCCGCATCGCCGATACCTCCTGTGGATGCGGCGATTGTGCACTGCAGCAAAGTCAGTCGGCGCGCGCGTCCCTCAGCGGGTGGGGAATGCCGCCATCGCCATAGCTGCGCACCACCTCGGCGATGACGACCTGGTAGCCCTTGAGCCAGCGCGCCTGGGCCTGCTTGGCCTCGCGGTGGGTCGGGTGGCTCATCAACTGCTGCAGCGCTTCCATCGAGTCCCAGTAGTAGACGTTGGAGATCAGGCCGGTGTTGGCGTTCTCCCAGGCCTCTTCGCCAAGGTAGCCGGGGATGGCGCGGGCGACCTGCGCGATGCGGTCGTCCAGCGCGTGGAACTCGGCGTCGTAGTCGCCGGCGGCAAACGTGAAGGTGGACGTGAACATCAGCGCAGTGTCGTGAGGGCCCGCTCGACGAAATGCCTCGGCACCGTCGTCTTCGGCACCCGGACCGGGAACCAACTGCGGATGTCGCTGTCCACGCCGATGCCGTGCATGAAGTTGTAGAGACCCTTCTTCAGCCCCTGGCCCAGGCCGTCGTGGTCGGTGGGCGTGGGGTCGATGAAGGCGATGTCGTTCTTCGCAAATCGGCCTGGCGGCAGCGGTTGCAAAGTGACGCCGTACTCCGCCGGGTTCAGCCCCACCGGCGAATGCACGGTGCAGGCAAAGCGGTGGAAGAAGCCGCTGTGGATGCAGCCGTTCTCGAACAGCTGGCGCACATACTCCAGCGCGTCCACCGTGTCCTGCGTCGTCTGTGTCGGGAAGCCATACATCAGGTAGGCATGCACCAGCACGCCGGCGTCAGAGAACGCCTTGGTCACGCGGGCCACCTGCTCGACGGAGACGCCCTTCTTCATCAGCTTGAGCAGCCGGTCCGACGCCACCTCCAGCCCGCCCGAGATGGCGATGCAGCCGCTGTCGGCCAGCAGCTGGCATAGCTCGGGCGTGAAGGTTTTTTCAAAGCGGATGTTGCCCCACCAGCTGATGGCAACGCCGCGTCGGATCAGCTCCTCAGCGAGAGCCTTCAGCGCCTTGGGTGGCGCTGCCTCGTCGACGAAGTGGAAGCCCGTCTGCCCCGTCTCCTTGACGATGGCCTCGATGCGGTCCACCAGCACCTCGGCAGAGGCCGCCTCGTAGCGCGAGATGTAGTCCAGGCTGACGTCGCAGAAGCTGCACTTCTTCCAGTAGCAGCCATGCGCCACGGTCAGCTTGTTCCAGCGCCCGTCGCTCCACAGCCGGTTCATCGGGTTGAGCATGTCCAGCAGCGACAGGTAGCGGTCCAGCGGCAGGCCATCCCAGGTCGGCGTACCGACGTCGTCGAAGGGAACGTCGGGTTCGACAAAGTTGGTGTACCTGACCTCGCCGGCGTCGCGCCAGAAGGTGCGCACGAGGCGCGTCTTCGAGCGCTTTCCGGCGACCTGCTCCAGCAGCGCCAGCAGCGGCCGCTCGCCGGCATCGAGCGTCACGTAGTCCACGAAGTCGAAGACGCGCGGCTCGGCCAGTTCGCGCAGCTCGGTGTTGGCGTAGCCGCCGCCCAGCACGACCACGACATTCGGCCGCGCCGCCTTGACCGTCTGCGCGATGCGCAGCGCCGCGTAGACCGAGCCGGGGAAGGGCACGGACAGCAGCACCACGTCGGGCTGGTGCTCGTCCAGCGCCGCCAGCGTGAGCCGCTGCAGCGTCGTGTCGACGAGGTTGGGTGGTGCAGCGAGTGCCGTCGCGAGCGGGTCGAAATGCGCCTGCGCGGCGGCCAGCGATTCGGCATAGCGGACGAACTCGAAGCGCTCATCCACCGCGTCGCGCAGCACGTCGGCCAGGTCGTTCAGGAACAGCGTCGCCAGGTGCCGTGCGCGATCCTGCAGGCCCAGCGCGCCGAACGCCCAGGCGAGCGGGTCGCCACCGTCCTCGTCGACATAGTTGTCCAGCGAGGCAAACCGCGCGCCCTCGGGCAGGAAGGCGCGTGTGTTGATGCGGTGCGCCACCGTCGGGTCGCGCCCTTGCAGGAAGGCGATGACGCGCGGCGTGGCGGCTGCAATCGCGGTGAACTCGGCGGCGAACCAGGCGGTCTGCGGTGTGCGCTTCGCGTCGGGCAGGGCCTGGACGGCTTCGTGCAACTGCGTGAGGCCGTCGCGCGAGAACAGTTCCAGCACCAGCGCCAATGCCAGGTCGACCTGGCGTGCGTCGACACCGCGCGAGCGCAGGAAGCCGGTCAGGTAGGCGGTGGACGGGTAGGGCGTGTTCAGCTGCGTCATCGGCGGGATGACGGCGAGCACGCGGGGAGACAACGAGGACATGGCCCGAATTGTCGCGGTAGGGCGGGTCATGACCCGCCCTACCGCCGTTGCGGGTGCTCGTCGACCAACTCCTTCGGAACGAAAGGGTTCACCAGCATGAACCGCCTCGGCGAGCCGTCGCGGATGAGCTGCAACTCGTGGGCGAACGAGGTCTGGAACAGCCGCTCGAAAGACCCGTCCTGCCTGGCCAGGTGCAGGCCCTTCTCCAGCCGCTCGGCCATCTGCAGCTCGTGGATGTTGACGTAGAAGATGATGGGCAGCGCGAAGTGCAGCGTGATGTCCGGCAGCAGCATCAGCTCGCCGGCCAGCTCCGGGCGGGGCTTCAGCGCGGTGTCGACGTCCGTGATGCTGATCGGGATGTAGTCGATGCGCTTCCTGGCCAGCATGTCGAACAGCGAGGCCGGCGTCGGGCTGTCGTTGACCGCGTAGCCGTTGTGCCGGTAGATGTCGACATCGACCCAGCCGTTCGCCTGCCCGACCACCAGCTTCTTCAGGTCGTCCGCATGCTGGATGCCTTTGAACCGCTCCAGGTCGGCACGGCGGATCAGCAGCTTGCGGTAGCCCAGCAAGTCCTTGAAGAGGGAGACGTGGACGCGCAGGCTGCGCTCCGGCAGCTTGTCTTCACTGGTTTCCAGCGGCCGCCAGGGCCCGGCGTGTACGTTCACCACCTCGCCGCGATTGATCTCGCGCCGCAGCCGGGCGGTGGAGTAGCTGCGCACCACGCGGTCCAGCTGGTAGGGGCCGTAGTCCTTGACGGTCTTGTCCAGCGCCAGCGTCAGCAGCGCGAACTGGTAGTCGTCGCGCTTCGGGGTGGCGCCCCAGTCCCAGTAGCGGAAGTGCATCGGGGGCTTGGCGGGCGACGCGACGGGTTCTGCGGTGGTCGCGTGCGAGGGCGCCGCGCCGAGGCCGAGCAGGCAGCACAGGGCCCAGGCTGCAAACCCGGCAAAGCCAACCCGTGGCATGTGAGACATGGCTTCGTGCGAATTGCGAGGCGAGAAGTATCGAAGCGCCGGGCCACGGCCAGGCGCTACCCGTGCGCCAGCGCGCGAACTTTTGCGCAACGATCAGGCGGTAGGGCGGGTCGCGACCCGCCGTTTGGCCCCGGAAAACCCAGATCGAAATTCGGCTTCGAGCACGCCACCAAACGGCGGCTCATGACCCGCCCTACCGCCCGTCCGTCACCCCGCCAACCACCCCGCCAACTTCTCCGCAATCATCAACGTCGGCGAGTTGGTGTTGCCGCTCGTGATCGTCGGCATCACGCTGGCGTCCGCCACGCGCAGCCCGCTGACGCCGCGCACGCGCAGCCGCGAGTCGAGCACCGCGCCGGGGTCGTCCTTGCGGCCCATCCTGCAGGTGCCGACCGGGTGAAAAATCGTCGTCGCGATGTCCCCGGCGACCTTGGCCAGGGCCTCGTCCGTCTGCACCAGCGGCCCGGGTCGGTATTCCTCGGGCTTGAAGGCGGCAAGCGCCGGCTGGGCGACGATGCGGCGCGTCAGCTTCAGGCTCTCCACGGCGACCTGGCGGTCGACTTCGGTGGCCAGGTAGTTGGGCCGGATGGCCGGCGCCACGCCAGCGTCGGGCGACGTGATGTGGATCGTGCCGCGGCTCGTCGGCTTGAGGTTGCACACGCTCGCCGTGAACGCGTCGAAGCCGTGCAGCGGCTCGCCGAAGGCATCCAGCGACAGCGGCTGCACGTGGTACTGCAGGTCGGGCCAGACCTTGTCGGGGCTTGACCGCGTGAAGGCGCCCAGCTGCGATGGCGCCATGCTCATCGGGCCGCTGCGGCGCAGCGCGTATTCCAGGCCGATCATGGCCTTGCCGAACAGCGAGGCCGAGCGCAAGTTCAGCGTCTTGCCGCCCTGCACCTTGTAGACGGCGCGCACCTGCAGATGGTCTTGCAGGTTGGCGCCCACGCCGGGCAGGTCCTGCTCGACCTTGATGCCCAAGCCCTGCAGCAGCTCGGCCGGGCCCAGGCCCGACAACTGCAGGATCTGCGGCGAGCCCACGGCGCCGGCCGTCAGGATGACCTCGCCGCCGGAGTTCAGCCAGGGCTGTTCGATGCCATGAGGCGTCATCACCTCCACGCCGCTGCAGCGCAGGCCGGTGGCGTCGTCGCGCATCAGCCGCAGCCGGCGCACCTGGGCACCCGTCCACAGCTCGAAGTTGGGCCGGCCGAAGGTGGTGGGCCGCAGGAAGGCCTTGGCCGTGTTCCAGCGCAGGCCCTTCTTCTGGTTGACCTCGAAGTAGCCCACGCCCTCGTTGTTGCCGGCGTTGAAGTCGCCTGTGGCCGGGATACCGGCCTGGCTGCAGGCGGCGGCGAAGGCGTCCAGGATGGGCCACCGCAGCCGCTGCTGCTCCACGCGCCATTCGCCCCTGTGGCCATGCAGGTCGGCAAAGCCCTCGGGCGCCGTCTCGGGCTTGTCCAGCCGCCAGTGGTGCTCGTGGCGGCGGAAGGCGCGCAGCACCCGCTCCCAGCGCCAGGTGTCGTCACCGGTCACGTCGGCCCAGTGCTCGTAGTCGCGGCTCTGGCCGCGCATGTAGATCATGCCGTTGATGCTGGAGCTGCCGCCCAGCACCTTGCCGCGCGGGTAGCGCAGGCTGCGGCCGTTCAGGCCCGGCTCGGGCTCGGTGTTGAAGCACCAGTCGGTGCGCGGGTTGCCGATGCAGTGCAGGTAGCCGACGGGGATGTGCACCCAGTGGTAATCGTCCTTGCCGCCGGCCTCAATGAGCAGCACGCGCTTCGTCGGGTCGGCCGTGAGCCGGTTGGCCAGCAGGCAGCCGGCCGTGCCGGCGCCCACGATGATGTAGTCGAAACCTTCTTTTGCCATGGGCTGAGGGTAATTCACTCACCCTGCGGCTTCCCTGACGCCAGTCCGTACCAGTCCAGCCGGCGCGTCAGCGTCATCACGACCGCCAGCACCGCGAACAGCAGCACCGCGCCGATGACCAGCGCCGTCTGCTCGCGGCTCAGCAGCACGTAGAGCGCGCCGTACAGCAGCGCGATGCCGCCGCCGAACGCCAGCCCGCGCAGCCAGCCGCCCAGCATGGCGGCGGCGTACTGCGTCAGCACCGCCGCCGCCGCGCCGGCCGCGATCAGGTAGGCCGCCAGGAAGGGCAGGTGCTCCGACAGGCTCAGCAGCAGCAGGAAGAACAGGCTCAGCGCCAGGCCCACCAGCAGGTATTGCACCGGGTGCACGCGGCGGCCGGTCAGCAGCTCGGTCAGGCCCACGGTGACGAAGGTCAGCGCGATGAACATCAGGCCGTACTTGATGGCGCGGTCGCTCATGACGTAGGGGTTCACGGGGTCGATCAGATCAACGGCCAGCGTCTCCAGCTCGGGCTTTCCAGCGGCGACATCGGCAGCCGCGCTGCTGGCCAGCTCCGAGACCTGCCACCGTGCCGAGAAACCGTTCTCGGCTACCTCGCGCTCGGATGGCAGGAAGCGGCCGCCAAAGCTCGGGTGCTGCCAGCTGGACTGCAGGCTCACCGCGGTGCTGCCGGCGGCCGGGACGACGGCCAGGCGCTGCGTGCCCACGACCTCGACGGCCAGGCTCAGCTCCAGCGTCTCGCCGCTGCGCGGCGTGGCGATGACGGCGTGCAGGCCCGCCGGGTGAACGGCGTTCGTCGTGCCGGGCTTCACGTTCAGCTTGCGGCCGTCGCGCTTGAGTTCGACATCGCGCAGGCCGCGCGCGTCGCTGGTGGAGAACATCGCGACGACGTCCCCGCACTCGACGCGGCCGCCCGCGTTCTCGGCCGGTGGGTTCAGCCGGTCGAAGTCATCCCAGCGCGCCGCGATGGACAGCTTGCTGGCATAGCTGTTGATCTTGAACAGGCCGCGATAGCGCGGATCGGGGCTGACGCGTCCGCCCACCTGCAGGTGAGAAGGCGGCAGCACGGCCAGGAAGTTGCGGGTCTGCTCGCTGTAACCCGCCGTCCAGGTCTCCTTGCAGTGGCGCAGCAGCAGCGGGCCCAGCAGCGTCTGCGGGCCGGCCTGCGATTGCACGACGCTCTGTTCGGCCTCCTGCTGGCGCGCCTGGCGCTCATCGGCCAGCCCGCCGATCCGGGCGAGCACGATGCACAGCAGGCCAGTGATGACGGCCAGGATGGCCAGCTTGATGAAGAGTGCTTTGTTCATGCCGCGCAGCATCGCGATGCGATGTGAGGGCATGACGAGGTGTGTGAAGTCAGCGTGAAGTGGGCAGGATCAAGCTCACTCTCAACCCCGGCTCCACGGCCTCGAACGCCAGCCGCCCGCCATGCAGCTCCGCCACGCGCCGCGCGATGGCCAGGCCCAGGCCCGAGCCCTTGACGAGGCTGCCCGGCCGCGCCGTCGAGAAGAAGCGCTTGCCCAGCTGCGCAAAGCCCGCCTGTGGCACGCCGGGGCCGTGGTCGCGCAGTGTCAGCCGCACGGTCGTGGGCGTCGTGCTGACGGCCAGTTCGAGCGCAGAGCCTGCCGGCGCGAAGTCGATCGCGTTGACGAGCAGGTTGCCGAAGGCCAGCTCCAGCAGCGCCGCGTCCACGTCGACTGCCACGTCCTCGCGTGCCGTCCAGACGACGCCCAGGCCTTGCTGCGCCAGCCGCGACGCCTGGCGCTCCAGCTGCGCCTCGGCCCAGTCGGCCAGCACGACGCGCTGCCGCTCGCCCAGCCCCACCTGCGCCTCCAGCTGCGACAGTGCCAGCACGCGCTCCACCAGCGTCTGCAGCCGCGCGGTCTGGTCTAGCACCTGGGCGGCGAAGCGCTGGCGGTCGGCGGCGGGCAGCTCGTCCTGCAATAACTCGCCACTGGCGCGCAGCGCGGCCAGCGGGCTCTTCAGCTCATGCGTCAGCGCGCGCACGTCGTGCTCCAGTTGCTCCCGCCCCTCCAGGCGGCGGCGCATGTCGTCCATCGCGTGGGCCAGGTCGCCCAGCTCGCCCGGCATGTCCGGCGGCGCAATCGCCTGGCCGGCCTGCGCCTGCTGGGCATAGCGGCGCAGCCGCCGCACCGAGGCCACCAGCCACAGCGTCACCGCCACGCCGACGATGAGGCTGGCCGCCAGCAGCGCCGCGCCGGCCCAGAACACGCGCCGCTCGGCGCGGTCGATGAAGCGCTGCACGCTGGCCACCGGCTTGGCGACGCTGACGACGCCGAGCTGGCGACCGTCCTTCAGTACCGGCGCGGCGACGACCAGGACGGTGCTGCGGTCGTCGGCGCCATAGTCCCGCGACGATCGCGCGCCGTAGTCGCCACGCAGCGTCCGCGCCACGTCGTTCCACTGCGAATAGTCCTGTCCGACGGCCGACGGCTGGCCGGAGTCCAGCACGACGCGGCCCGCAGCGTCGGTCACGTAGATGCGCAGGTCCAGGCTCTGCTTGCGCAGGCCCCAGATCATCACGTCCACCTCGCGCTGCGCATAACGCTGCAGCTGGGCGGCAAGCCGGCCGTCGGGTTTCAGGCCACCAGCGCCGGCCATCTCGTCGGCAGCCGTTTCGGCGAGCAGGTTTGCCGTGTCCACCATCAGGTCTTCCATGACCTCGCGCACGCTGGGCTTCACCTCGGCCAGGAACACCTTCAGCAGCAGCACGGCGCTCAGGCCGGCGATGAGGAAGAAGCCGAAGAAGACGCGCAGGCCGAGGCGCATGTCAAGGCTCTAACGAGTATCCAAGCCCGCGATGCGTCTTGATCGGGTCCCGCGCCGGCGCCGCCTCGCGCAGCTTGGCGCGCAGCGTCTTGATGTGCGTGTCCACGGTGCGGTCGCTGCTGTCGGCGCTGGCGCCCCAGACGGCGTCCAGCAGCGTCTCGCGCGAATGGATGCGCTGCGGCGCGGCCAGCAGCTTCAGCAGCAGGCCCAGTTCCAGCTTGGTGAGGTTCAGCAGCGCGCCGTCCAGCCGCACGCGCGAGCCGTCGACAGCGAAGCCCGTGGAAGGCGGCGGCGCCACCTGGGCACGTCGCAGCAGCGCCCGCACGCGCGCCACCAGCTCGCGCAGGCTGAAGGGCTTGGCGAGGTAGTCGTCGGCGCCCAGCTCCAAGCCCAGCACGCGGTCCATCTCGTCGCTGCGCGCACTCAGCACGATGACGGGGAGGTGCCTCAGCGGCCCGGCACGCAGCTCGCGGCACAGGTCCAGCCCGTGGCCGTCGGGCAGGCCGATGTCGAGGATGAGCAGTTCCGGCGCGGGTGCGGCGCGCAGCCGCTCGCGCGCCTCGGCCAGCCAGGCGCGGTGCTCCACCGTGAAGCCCTCGCGCTGCAGCGCGAACGCGACCGTGTCCGCGATGGCGGGGTCGTCTTCCAGCAGCAGCAGGGTCGTCAAGCGCTCAGCCGATCGTCCGGGCCGCCAGCACCGGGAAGAGCTTGATCAGCCCGTCGGCCAGCAACTCCACCGCCAGCGCGGCGAGGATGAGGCCCATCAGCCGCGTCATGATGTTGATGCCGGTCTGGCCCAGCACCTTGGCGATCTTGCTGCTGGCCGAGAAGGTCACGAAGGTCACCGCCGTGACGACGACGCCGTAGCCGCACAGGATGGCCAGCTCCCACCAGTGCCGTGTCTTGTCCGCGTAGATGACCATCGTCGAGATCGTCGCCGGCCCGGTCAGCAGCGGGATGGCCAGCGGCACGACGGCGATGCTGGCGCCGGCGTCCACCTTGCTGTCGCCGTCGCTCACGTCCTGCGGCCGGGCCTCGGCGGGCTGGGCGTTCAGCATCTGCAGCGAGCTGATCAGCAGCAGGCAGCCGCCGCCCACCTGAAAGCTCGCCAGCGAGATGCCGAAGAACTCGATGATCTTCAGCCCGAACAGCGCCGACAGCGCGATGACGATGCCGGCCGTGCAGGCGCTGACGAGGATGGTCCGGCGCCGCTGCTCGCGCGTCAGGCCGCTCGTGAAGTGGATGAAGAAGGGCACCACCCCCACCGGGTTCACGATGGCCAGCAGCGCGACGAGGGGTTTGTAGAGTTCCATAGGCGCGGATTGTGGCCGCTAGGATGCGCTCGCGGCCGCTGCCCGAGGTCTTTGCCAGCCTTCACGGGCCAGCACTCCGGGGCAACCCCGGGGGTTCTCGATCTCGCGTCCAGCAGGGCGTGAGCGGGCATGGCGCCGAGGCGCCAGACTCCTCACGCATCACCCGTCGCTCGGGCAGCGTGCCGCACCTAACAGGGAGACGACAGGGTGGACACCGCCCGCACGATGACCGCCCGGGCCCTAGCCCGCGCGATGCTGGCCGGCCCTCGTCACGAGAACGGGCTGGCTGCGCGCATGGCCACCTGCCTGGGTACGCGCCCACCATGGTTGGCTGTACTGGCGCAGGCAATGGCGCGCGTGCCGGGCGAGATCTGGCGGCGGCTGGAGGTCGCGACGCTGGCCGAGCGCGTCGAAGCCCACGAAGCCTTCGCACAGGCCTGGCGCAGCGAAGCCCGTCCCGTCGCCCGCCACTGGCTGCTGCGCTCGCCGGACGAGTTGCTCCCGGCGCCGCCCGGCCTGGAGCGCCCGCATTGGCCCACCGTCGGCGCGCTGGCTCGGGGCCTGGGCATGACGCCCGCCGGCCTGTGGCGGCTGACGCTCCCCGCCGACTGGCAGCGCCGCCGGCCGCTGGCCCAGCAGCACTACCGCCCCTGCGTCATTCCCAAGCGCAGCGCCGGCTGGCGGCTGCTGGAGGTGCCCGAGCCGCATCTGCGCGCCATCCAGCGCCGCCTGCTGGGCCAGCTGCTGAACGGCCTGCCGCCGCACGAGGCCGCCTTCGGCTATGCGCCGGGCCGCTCGGTCGTGCAGCACGCAGCCCGCCACACGGGTCAGGGTCGGGTCTTGCGCTTCGACCTCAGCGACTTCTTCTCGACCGTGCGCGCCGCGCGTATCCACGCGCTGTTCAAGACGCTGGGCTACTGCACGGCCGTCGCCCGCGCGCTGACGGCGCTGTGCACCACGTCCACGCCCGAAGCCTGGCTGCGCACCGAGCCGCGCCTGAGCTGGCTGCAGCGCCAGCGGCTGCGCGATGCCCACCTGCCCCAGGGCGCGCCGACCTCGCCCGCCGTGGCCAACCTGTGCGCCTTCGGGCTGGACGCGCGCCTGACCGGTCTGGCCGAGGCCTTCGGCGCGCGCTACAGCCGCTATGCCGACGACCTCGTCATCTCCGGGCCGGCCAGCCTGCCGGTGCGCCAGATCGCCGCCTGGGTCGCGGCGATCGCCGAGGACGAGGGCTTTGCCGTCAACCCGCGCAAGACGCGCAGCCTGGGCGCGGCGCAGCGGCAATCGGTCTGCGGCATCGTCGTCAACGACAGGCCCAACCTGGCGCGCGACGAGTTTGACCGGCTTAAGGCCACGTTGCATCGCTGTGTTGTCGATGGTCCCGCAGCCCAGAACCGCGATGCCCATGCCGACTGGCGCGCCCACTTGCAGGGCCGTGTCGCCTGGGCCGCTCAGCTCAATCCTGCCAAGGCGGAGAAGCTCAGGGCACTGTTTGATCGGATCGACTGGTCTCGCTGAGCCCGCGCAGATAGTCCAGCCCCGCCGCGCCGCGCGACCCCCACCAACTGAGCAGCTCGCCGTCCACCAGCTGAACGCGCGCCTCCGGGCACAGCGCCTGCGCTTCAGCGATGTGGGCGGGGCCGAAGCGATAGGGCTCGGAGCTGAGCAGCACGCGGTCGATGTCGCCCAGCCAGGCCTCGCCACCGGTCAGCGCCGGATAGCGGCCGGCGCCGTGCTCGCCGCCCAGCGTGTCGGGCCAGGTGCGCCAGCCGGCCTCAGCCAGCAGCGTTGAGATGTAGGTGTCTCGCGCCACCGTCATCCACGGGTCGCGCCAGATCAGGTACAGCACGCGCTCGCCCGGCCAGGCCTGCTCGCGGCAGCGGTCCAGCGCGGCCGAGAACTCGCCCGACAGCGCCGCCGCGCGCTCGTTGACGCCCGGCTGCTCGGCAAAGGCCGCGCGCAGTTGCTCGAACAGCGCCAGGTTGTCCTCCGGCCGGCTCGGGTGGGTCACGATGACCTCGGGCACGAACTCGCTCAGCGACTCGGCTGTCTCGCGCCGGTTCTCGTCGACGTTGACGACCACATGCGTCGGCGCCAGCCCCCTCAGCTTGGCGAGGTTCACATCCTTTGTGCCGCCCACCTTGGGCACGCCCCTGACCGCGTCCGCCGGGTGGATGCAGAAGCCGGTCCGCGCCACGAGGAACGGCCCCAGCCCCATTGCCACCAGCGTCTCCGTCGCACTCGGCACCAGACTCGCAATTCGCAGCCCCTCGCCCGCCGAGTACGGCGAGCGATCCCCCAAGGGGATGCCGAGCCGGCTTGGGGCGGCCCGGCGCTCGGCGCGCGGGGGCGTCATTCCTGCTCGGTCACCGCCAGATAGACCGCGCAGCAGCCACGCAGCCAGACCAGCGTCGGCAGCACCAGCGCCAGCGCAAAAACGATACCGCCGCCGACCAGCGCGGCCAGCCCCAGGTTGCCGCCCTGCATCGGCACGCCGCTGGCGCCCAGGCTGCGCGGCCCCAGGCCCATGACGCCGGCGAGCAGCTGGCGTGCAGGCAGCTCGATGCCCGCGCCCAGGATCGCCAGACCGGCCAGCAACTGGCCGCCGCTGACGACGATGAAGCTCGCCGCCGCCGTCGTCAGCGCCACCAGCAGGTAGACGGCGGCCATCAGTAGCGCGGTTTCTGGCAGGCCTGTGCGCAGCCGCCCGCGCAGGAAGGCCAGCACGCCGGCACTGCGCTGCCCGGCCCAGACCGCCGGCCCTGCCAGCGGCCCCACCAGGATGACCAGCACGAAGGCCAGCCCGCCCAGCAGCAGCACGCCGGCCGGCAGCACGACGGCCAGCAGCGGCGCGCCTATCCACGGCCAGCGCGTCGCCCACAGCAGCGCGGCAAGCACCGCCACGCCCACAGCGGCCAGCGCCAGGCAGGCCAGCAGGGACAGCAGCACGCGGTGGCCGCTGCGCAGTGCGTCGGCCAGGGCGTCCTGCGGGTCACGCACCGGCAGGCCGCGGGCCTGGTCCATCAGCATCAGGCCCGTGGCGTTGACGCCGAAAAAGGCGACAGCCAGCGCCAGGCCCATCCACAGCGCGCTGAGCATGGTGTCGTCGCGCGCCAGGGCGGACCGCGCCATCGCCAGCAGCAGCCCGGCAAAGCAGAAGGCCGCCAGCAGTGCATAGAGGGCGCGCAGGTTGCGCGGCGCGTCGATGCTGGCCAGGACGCGGGCGAGGGCGGGAAGCAGCGGAAAACTCATCCGCTGGGATGGTATCGGTGACGCGTGCATGAGAAACGGGCGCCGCCAGGGTTTGTGCTAGCTCTGAAAAACAACACTCACGGGAGGGCGCGCGAGCCAATCCCGGACCCCGCCACCATAATGAAATGCCTGTGTCTGGACGCCGCACCTTCGCTTGAATGGTTCACGATGGGTTGAAGCTCCACATGGTTTTTTGATATTTGAGTTTGAAGAAGGGCTTCCCCATGGGAAACAAGCTTTATGTGGGCAATCTGGCCTACAGCGTGCGTGACGAATCGCTGCAAGAGTCGTTCGGTCAGTTCGGTACGGTGACCTCTGCAAAGGTCATGATGGATCGTGAAACGGGCCGCTCGAAGGGTTTCGGCTTCGTCGAAATGGGTTCTGACGCTGAGGCTCAAGCAGCCATCAACGGCATGAACGGTCAGGCCCTGGAAGGTCGTGCGATCGTTGTTAACGAGGCACGTCCTCGTGAAGAGCGTCCGGGCGGCTTCGGTGGCGGCGGTGGCCGTTCCGGCGGTGGCGGCTTCGGCGGCGGCGGTGGCGGCAGCTACGGCGGCGGTGGTGGCTACGGCGGTGGCGGCGGTGGCCGTTCCGGCGGTGGCGGCGGCTACGGCGGCGGTGGCAGCACCGGCGGTGGCGGTGGCTACGGCGGTGGTGGCGGCTACGGCGGCGGCGGCGGTGGCCGTTCCGGCGGTGGCGGCGGCTACGGTGGTGGTGGCGGTGGCCGCTCCGGCGGTGGCGGCGGCTACGGTGGTGGCGGTCGCTCGGGTGGCGGCGGCGGCTACGGCGGCGGTGGCTACTGAGCAGCCCTCTGCTGACCCAGCATGAATGACAAGGCGCCTTCGGGCGCCTTGTGCTTTTGGGGCGCTGCGGCGCCCTTCTTCAATAGCTCAGTGTGGCCTTGGCAAACAGTTCCCGATGGCGAGCCTGGCCGGGGCGTTCGCTGGCGCGGTTCAGGCCCAGGCTGAGGATGCGCGCCAGGCCCACGCGGTGCTGGAACATCAGCGCCGCCTGGCGATTTCGGCCGTCCTCGGCGGCCAGGCTCACGCTGGCGTCGGCGCGGCGTGTGAAGCGGCCCTGCTGGCTGATCAGCCGCAGCGAGTCGCGCGGGCTGAGGTGCAGCACGACGAGGCTTTGCGTGCTGCGGTCCGTGAAGGCGCGGCGGCCGTCCGGGCCGTCGACCCAGCCCAGGCCCAAGCGCTGCTCGAACTCCAGCCACAAGCCGCCCGGCAACGGCGCGCGCAACTTGGCCTCCAGCTCGGCCTGCAGCCCCGTTCCAACGCGATCGGCGTCGACGTCCAGCCGCCGGCCCCATTCGATCTCGGCAGACAGGAAGCTCAGCAGTTCACCGGGGTTGGACTCCAAGCCCAACGCCAACGTGCGGGCCTGATGCAGCCGGCCGCCGCTGCGGGCACGGTGCTGGTCCAGCCCGACGTAGCCCCAGACGCCGGTGTTGCGTGCGGCGGCGAACCAGAAGCCGGGTTGGACCAGCCGGTCCACGACCTGCCCGGCCGCGACACCGAGCAGCGGGTCCGCCAGCGTGCGCGTCTCCTGCAGCCGGAGCGTGAGCTCGCTCTCGTGCATGTCGACGAGCAGCTCGCGCGGGCCCAGGCGCAGATAGGCCAGGCCCGAGGCGCGGCGGACGCCACTCTGGTTGACGAAGCCGTTGTCGTTGGCGAAGCGCGGGCTGATCTCCTCGACGTTGACGTTGGCGATCCAGTCGGCATCGCTGTGGTGCCAGCCCAGCCAGGCGCGGTGGCCGCGTTGGCGGCTCACGCTCAGGAGTTCGCCGTCTTCGTCCAGCGCCAGGGTCGTGTTCGACAGCAGCAGATGGCCGCGCCATTGGTCGCTGTCGCCGGCCCGCCAGACGCCGTCGCTGCCGACGACCTGGGTGGTGAGGCCGTTGCCGAAGTCGCGCTTGGACACCAGGCCGGCCAGGCCCAGGCTGTTCATCTGCAGGCGCCCGCGTGCAAAGCTGGCCTGCGAACCTGCGGGCTGCAGGCCGCTGCGCGTGGCGAAGGCGCCGGCCCGCAAGACCTGGCCCCCACCGGCGTCGCGCAGGTTCAGTACCGTGGCCTCGGCGGTCGCGCCGCGCCAGGTGGCGCGCAGGCCCCAGGCGGGGTCGGTGATGGCGCGGGTGTAGAAGGCCGCGAGGCTGCGGTTCTCGCCCGATTCGTCCGGCTGCGTCGGGCCGACGACGTCGGCGCTTTCCAGGAAGAAGGGCCGCTTCTCCGGCACGCTGAGCGCAAAGCGGGTGTTGCCGGCGAGTTGGGGCGCGTCCAGTTCGACCTGGGAGAAATCGGGGTTCAGCGTCGCGTCGATGACCCAGTCGGCGCGCGGCCGCCACTTCAGCTCGGCACCCAGCGAGGCCTTGCGCGTGCGGCGCGTGCCGTCTGCGTCGCTGTCCCGCGTGGAGCGCAGCGTCAGCTCGGGGCGGAAGGCGATGAAGCTGCGCTCGCGCACCTGCTCCACCAGGTCGGCCAGGCCGTCCAGTGGCTCCAGCTCGGCGATGAAGCTCAGGCCGTCTTTCGTGAGGGCTGCGGCGCTGACGTTCAGCGTGCGGTCCTCGCGCGGGATGTTGCGCGTCACCATGACGCGCCAGGGCGCGCCGCCCGTGTGCGGGAAGCGCAGCGCGGCCAGCGGCCACCGCAGCTCGACGCTGTAGCCGTCCGGCAGCCGCGTGGTGGCGGCTTCGACGTTGAAGTCAGGCGCCGCGTCCTCGGTATCTTCCTCGGCCGCATACAGGCCGTCCTCGATGGCGCCGGCCGCGCTGACGCGCGTGAACTGCGCCGTGCGGCGGTGACCCACGGGGTCGATGAAGACGGCCACGTAGTCCTGGTCGGCCTTGACCTGGTCGCGCCGGGCCAGCGGCGCGCGGATGCGGGCGGGCTCGGGGTCCCAGGCGCGGATGCCAAAGACCAACGCGTCGTCGGTGACCAGCACCTGTACCGTCGTGCGCCAGCGTGCGGGCTGCTTGTCGGCGGGCAGGAATTGCGCAAAGCGGTCGTGGACGGGGGCGTGCTGCCAGGCGGGGTCGTCGAGCCGGCCGTCGATGACGGGCGCGGCGTCACCGGGCGCCAGGCGCAGTGCGGTGGGATGTCGAGACTCAGGGGCATTGCCCCAGGCGGGCAAGGCCAGGGCCAGCAGGGCCGGGCCGAGAAGGCGGAGTGTCATGGCGGGATCGAACCGATGGCGCTGCCGCCCGACGTGGGTCGGCGGCAGCTGCATGCAAGGAGGTGTGCCCGTTGCGGGCGCGTGGCGCGCTGTGGCTCAACGAGCCTTCAGCGAGCGAACTCAGCAGGGATGAAGAACCTTGGACATGCTGCCCTCCTTGGCCGCGTCGTGTCGCGGCAAACGGTGCGAGGCGCGCAGTGTAGCCACCCGCCGGCGTCGCGGCTACTGGCCCGCGCGCTGCTTGCGCGGCCGGCTGCCCAGGGCCCGGTCATACAGCCAGTTAGGCAGCAGGCGCAGGACCTTGGCCAGCACGCCCATCTGCCACGGGATGACGCGGTAGCTGACCTGGGCGCGGATGGCGCGCACCGCCTGGTCGGCGAAGTCGTCCACCCGCATCAGGAAGGGCATGGAGTAGCGGTTGCCGCGCGTCAGCGGCGTGTCGATGTAGCCGGGCAGCAGCGTGACGACCTTGACGCCGAAGGGCCGGCATTCGCCTCTGAGGCTCTCGCAGTAGGCGACGACGGCGGCCTTGCTGGCGCTGTACGCACCGTGCCCCGGCAGGCCGCGGATGGCGGCGACGCTGGCGATGCCCACCAGCGTGCCCGAGCCGCGCGCGTTCATGGCGGCGACGAAGGGATGGAATGTCGCCGCGAGGCCGACGTTGTTGGTCGCGAAGACGCGGCGCATCACGTCGAGGTCGGCAAACTCGGTCGTGTCCATGCCGATGCTGATGCCGGCGTTGGCGATGACGACATCGGGCAGGCCTTGGCTCGCGATGCAGTCTCGGCCCGTGCGGGCCATGGCGCCCTCGTCGGCCACGTCGGCGCCGTAGACCTTGAAGCGCGTTGCGTCGAGCTGCTGCTCGGCGGCCCAGCGCTCGACCTCGGCCGTGCGGCGGGCCACCAACGCCAGACGAGCGCCGTCACGGTAGTAGCGCATTGCCAGCGCCTGGCCGATGCCGCTGGAGGCGCCGGTGATGAAAACCAGCTCTGTCATCGAGCCGGCCGGGAGCTGATCTGCCCCTGCGTCTTGCCGCTGAAGCTGACCTGGCCGGTCAGGTGCCGGTACTCGAAGTTCTGCGTGTTCATCGTCGCGCCGCCCTGGCGGATGGTGACGGGCAGGTGGGAGCGCAGCACCTCGCTGTTGGCCAGCGCCTGCAGGAACTCGCCGCGCACCTCCATCAGCGCCGGACCGCTCTCGCCCGCGCCCGCGGCCAGGCGGCGCAGGCGCACGTCGCCCAGCAGTTGCAGGTCGCTGCCGTCGCCGTTGCTGATGGCGCGCTTGGCCTCGGCGATGGCCAGCGTGCCGTCGGGGGCGATGGCGCGGATGCGGGCCTGGTCGATCTCGACGGTGTCGGTGTCCGGGTAGTGGCGCAGCTCGGCGCCGGCGATCTGCACGTTGAGCCGGCCGTCCGCGCCGATGCGCTGGATCTCGAAGTTGGCCATGCGGTAGTCGGGCACATGGCGCAGCGGCGCCGGTGCGCCCGGCTCGCCCAGCAGCGGTGTGTTCTTGACCAGCCACCAGGTGCCGCTGGCCAGGAAGGCCATCAGCAGCAGCGGCAGGTAGTTGGACAGCAGGCTCTGCACGCGCCACGTCCACGGCTGGGGCGGGCGGCGGCGCGGGGCGGGGACGGGCAACACGGCCGGTGTCATCCCGTGCGGCCTCCGTCCAGCGTGTCGTGATGCGAATGCAGCAGGCGCTCGTAGTGGCCCGCGGCCATCAGCAGCAGGTCGCAGAACTCGCGCGCCGCACCGAACCCGGCGGCCGCGCGCGTGACGTGGTCGGCGATGGCCAGCACCTCGGCATGGGCGCCGGGTGGCGCGCAGCCGAAGCCGGCGCGGGCCAGCAGCGGCAGGTCGGGCCAGTCATCGCCGATGACGGCGACTTCACCCCAGCCGACGCCAAACTGCTGCAGCAGCGGCTCGGCGGCGGCCAGCTTGTCCTTGACGCCGTAAACGGCATGGGCCAGGCCGAGGTCGGCCACGCGGCGGCGCACGCCAGGGCTGTCGCGGCCGGTGATGATGACGGGTGTCATGCCCACCTGTTGCAGCGACTTCAGGCCATGGCCGTCCAGCGTCGAGAAGGCCTTGAACTCTTCGCCGCGCTCGCCGATGTAGATGCGGCCGTCGGTCAGCACGCCGTCGACGTCGAAGATCGCGAGTTTGATCGCCAGGCCCGTGCCCTGGGCCTTGACGAGGAGTTCCGGAGGAAAGGTCAGCGCCGCCATCAGATCACCTTCGCCCGCATCAGGTCGTTGATGCTGATGGCGCCGATCAGCCGCTTGTCGGCGTCGACGACGAGGACGACGGTGATGCGCGCCGCCTCCATCAGGTCGGCGGCGTCGACGGCCAGCGCATCGGCGGCGACGGTGCGCGGCCTGGGGTAGGCCACGTCGGCGGCGGTCAGCGCGCGCAGGTCGCGGCCTTGCTCGACGAGGCGGCGCAGGTCGCCGTCCGTGAAGATGCTTTGCACGCGGTCGTCGGCGTCGACGACGACGGCCATGCCCAGCGCCTTGGCGCTCATCTCGCGCATCAGGTCGGTGAAGGTCGTCGTGCCAGCCACGCGTGGCAGGGCGTCGCCGCTGCGCATCAAGTCGCGCACATGGGTCAGCAGCTTGCGGCCCAGGGCGCCGCCGGGGTGGGAGCGGGCGAAGTCCTCGGCTTTGAACCCGCGCGCGTCCAGCAGCGCCACGGCCAGTGCGTCACCCAGCGCCATCTGCGCCGTGGTGCTGGCGGTGGGCGCGAGCTGCAGCGGGCAGGCTTCCTCGGTGACGGCGCTGTCGAGCACGACCTCGGCGTGGGCGGCCAGGCTGGACTCTTGGCGCCCGGTCATGCCGATGACGGGGATGCCCAGGCGCTTGAGAACGGGCAGGATGGCGTTCAGCTCGTCGCTCTCGCCGGAGTTGGACAGCGCCAGCACGATGTCGCCGGCCGTCACCATGCCCAGGTCGCCATGCGCGGCCTCGGCGGGGTGGACGAAGAGCGCCGGCGTGCCCGTGGAGGCCAGCGTCGCGGCGATCTTGCGGCCGACATGGCCGCTCTTGCCCATGCCCATGACGGCCACGCGGCCCCGGCAGGCGAGGATGGCCTGCACGGCGCGGGCGAAGGACTCGCCCAGGCGCGGCGCCAGCTCGGTCAGCGCGCGGGCCTCGACCTCCAGCGCCTGGCGGCCGATGCGGATGGCGCTCTCGGCGGCAAACTCGGAAGAACTCATCCGTCCAGTGTAGACAAGGCCCCTGGGCGCGCCGAGGCCACGGCCTGCTCATGCTCGGCCAGCAGCTGCATCGCCCGCTCGAACAGCAGGCGCGCCCGGCCGGCCAGGCGGTGCAGCTGTTCGTGCAACTGCCGGTCCTCCTCGCTGCGATGCTCGCAGTCGGCGCTGTAGCTCTCGAACTGCTGCACGCGCAGCAGCAGCTCGGCGATGTGGGCCGGGCATTCGCAGGCAATGTCAGTCTTGCGTGTGGACCAGTCGGCCAGCGTGGCGGCGTCGTACTGCGGCGCGGTGGGTGGGGTCGGGTCGCTGTCTGCCGGCGCGGGCGTGGTCGCAGGCGCGCTGCCTGTGGGGGCCAGGCAGTCCACGATCCAGCTCACCAGACTGCGGTCGTTGTGCGTGTCGCGCCAGGGCTGCACACCCAGCTCGGCGCAGCGCCGCAGCGCCTGGGAGTTGCTGTAGCCGTAGACCACGAGCACGTGTGGCAGGGGCAGCTTGGTGGCGGCGGCCGCGATGTCCTCGACCTGCTGCACGTGCAGCGAGGGCAGGTGCAGCAGCAGCGCATCGGGCGCGGTTGCCGCAGCGGCGCCCGGTGCTGCTGGGGCCTGTGGCAAAGCATCGAGCGTGGCGGCGATGCGCAGATGGCGGCGCGGGGCGGCGCGGTTGATGCGCGTGGCCAGCGCCGCGCCCACCACCCACAGCTGCCGCGGCGGCCGGGCCGGCTCGGCCATGGCCTGGGCGGCCTCGCGCACCTGGTCCTGCGTCGACAGCAGGTGGCGCACCTCCTCCGGCGTGCGCCTGGCGACGATGCCGATCGCATGGCCTTGCAGGGTCAGCTGACGCAGCGCGGCGATGCGCTGCACGTCGTCGGCCGAGTAGAGCCGGTGGCCGTGGTCGTCGATCTGGCTGCACTGCAGGCCATAACGGCGCTCCCACACCCGCAAGGTGTTGGCCGGCATGCCGACGATATGCGCCACAACGCCGGTCTTGAACAGGCTTTGAACCATTTATGAGCCTCTTTACGGCGCCAAGTGGCCGTACAACCGCGATGTTGAACTGAATTTGAATCCCTTGTCGCTCAGGTCAGGGAAACCCCAGGCTGCCGACCGCTGGCCTGACGACGACCACCCGAACCCGAGGAGAGCGCTTCCCATGTCCCACACATCCGAAACCGCGCTGATCACCGGCGGTGCCGGCGGCATCGGCCGCGCCCTGGCCGTTCGCCTGCAAGCCCGCGGCGTGCGGGTGGCTGTGACCAGCCGCGACCCGGCACGCCTGGAGACCGCCGTCGGCGACCTGCGGCTGGCGGTCGACGCGACGACGCCCGAGGGCATCGCCCAGGCCCTGGCCACCTGCCAGGCGACCTGGGGCGCGCCGCCCCGGCTGCTGGCGCATTGCATCGGCAGCACGCTGATCGCGCCGCTGCACCGCACGCGCCCGGCCCAGGCGCGCGAGCTGCTGCGTGTCAATCTGGACAGCGCCGTGTTCGCCCTCGCGGCCTGGGTGGACGCGCTGCGCCAGGCCAGCTGCGGTGGGTCGGCGGTGCTGATGAGTTCGGTGGTGGCGCGCATCGGTGTCGGCAACCACGAGGTCATCTCGGCGGCCAAGGCGGGCGTCGAGGGCCTGGCCCGGGGCGCGGCGGCCACGTATGCCTCGCAGGGCCTGCGCGTCAATGTCGTGGCCCCCGGGCTGACCGAAACCCCGCTCAGCGCGGGCCTGACCCAGCAGCCCGAGATGCGTGCCGCCGCCGCGCGCCAGTACCCGCTGCCACATGCGCGGGGCGTGCAGACGGCGGACGACGTGGCAGGCGTCATCGACTGGCTGCTGTCCGAGCAGGCCGCGCGCATCACGGGCCAGGTGTTGCCGGTGGACGGGGGCTTCACGGCCATCCGGCCGCTGGTGCGCTGAGGCTTCGTGCCTGGGGCCGAGGCGGCCGGGCTGCAAAGGGTTTCCACGTGACCGGGCCGGGAGGGTCAGTCCTAGACTGACCCGACAAGAAGGCATCACGGAGGAGACACCGTGCAGCGGACTGACATCTCGGACCCGGCCTATTTCCACAAGGTCATCGATTGCCAATGGGCCTGCCCCGCGCACACGCCCGTGCCGGAGTACATCCGCCTCATCGCCCAGGGGCGGCATGACGAGGCCTATTGGGTCAACTGGGTCAGCAACGTCTTCCCCGGCGTGCTGGGGCGCACGTGCGACCGGCCTTGCGAACCGGCCTGCCGGCGCGGTCGTGTCGAGGAGAAGCAGGCCGCCAAGCCGGAGCCCGTGGCGATCTGCCGCCTGAAGCGGGTCGCGGCGGACAACAAGACGGACGAGTTCCGCGCCATGTTGCCCAAGCCGGCGGCGCGCAACGGCAAGCGTGTCGCCTGCGTGGGCGCGGGGCCGGCCTCGCTCGCGGTGGCGCGAGACCTGGCCCTGGAGGGCTATGCCGTCACCGTGTTCGACGGCGAGGCCAAGCCCGGCGGCTTCATCCGCACGCAGATTCCGCGCTTCCGGTTGCCGGAGCGGGTCATCGACGAGGAATGCGGCTACATCCTCGGCCTGGGCGTGGAGTGGCGGTCGGGCCAGCGCATCGCCTCGATGAAGGCGCTGCTGGCCGAGGGCTGGGACGCCGTGTTCGTCGGCTGCGGCGCGCCCCGTGGGCGAGACCTGGCACTGCCGGGGCGGCCAGAGGTGGGCGAGCACGTCCACATCGGCATCGACTGGCTGGCCAGCGTGTCGTTCGGGCATGTGACGGCGGTGGCGCCGCGCGTCATCGTGCTGGGTGGCGGCAACACGGCGATGGACTGCTGCCGCTCGGCAAGACGGTTAGGCGCCAGCAGCGTGACGGTGGCCGTGCGCAGCGGCTATGCGCAGATGAAGGCGTCGCCGTGGGAGAAGGAGGATGCCGAGCACGAGGGCATCCCCATCCTCGACTTCCACGTGCCACTGGCTTTCGAGCATGTCGACGGCAAGCTGACCGGCATGCGGTTCAAGAAGGCGCAGACCGGCGAGGAGATCGTCATTCCCTGCGACGAGGTGCTGATCGCCGTCGGTCAGGAGAACAGCTTTCCGTGGATAGAGCGTGACGCCGGCATTGCGTTTGGCGACGACGGCCTGCCGGTGCTGGACGCGAAGAGCTTCCAGTCCTCGCTGCCGCACGTCTTCTTCGGCGGCGACGCGGCCTTCGGGCCGAAGAACATCATCACGGCCGTCGCCCACGGCCATGAGGCCGCTGTCAGCATCGACCGCCTGCTGCACGGCGAGCCGGTCACGCAGCGCCCGCCGCCGCACGTCAACCTCGTGTCCCAGAAGATGGGCATCCACGAGTGGAGCTACGACAACGCCATCACCAACGACCTGCGCAGCAAGGTGCCCTGGACGGCGGCCAACATCGCGCTGGCCAGCATCAAGGTCGAGGTGGAACTGGGCTTCGACGCCGCCACCGCCTTCAAAGAATCGCAGCGCTGTCTGAACTGCGACGTGCAGACGGTGTTCGCGCCCAAGCTGTGCATCGAGTGCGATGCCTGCGTGGACATCTGCCCGATGGACTGCATCACCTTCACCGACGACGGGCCCGACCTGCGCGAGCGGCTGAACGCGCCGGCGCTGAACCTGATGCAGGACATCTACGTCGAAGGCGGGCTGAAGACAGGGCGCGTGATGGCCAAGGACGAGGATGTCTGCCTGCACTGCGGGCTTTGCGCCGAGCGCTGTCCGACCGGGGCGTGGGACATGCAGAAGTTCCTGCTCGTCACGGCCAAGGCGGGTGCGTCCTGCCGGGACATCGCACCGCGCAAGGAGGTGATGGCATGAGCCGCATCGAAGCCACCAACGACTTCGTCGTCAAGTTCGCCAACGTCAACGGCTCGGGCTCGGCCTCGGCCAACGAGCTGTTCGCCCGCGCCATCCTGCGCATGGGCGTGTCGGTCAGCCCGCGCAACATCTTCCCGAGCAACATCCAGGGCCTGCCGACCTGGTACGAGGTGCGGGTCTGCGAGGCCGGCTGGCTGGGCCGGCGCGGTGGCGTGGATCTGATGGTGGCGATGAACCCGCAGACCTGGGCCCAGGACCTGGCCGAGATCCAGCCCGGTGGCTACCTGTTCCACGACAGCACCAAGCCGATGCCGGCGAGCGCCTTCCGAACGGACGTTCACGTCATCGGCATGCCGGCCACGGCCATCTGCAACGCGACCTACGACGTGCCGCGTGAGCGCACGCTGTTCAAGAACATCCTCGTACTGGGCGCCTTGAGCGAGCTGATGGGCATATCGGCCGCCGTCATCGAGACCCTGTTCGCCGAGCAGTACCAGGGCAAGGAACGGCTGCTGGACTCCAACGTGCGTGCGCTGCACGCCGGCCGCGAGTTCGCGCGCGACCACCTGTCGGTACAGCCCTTCGGCCTGCGCGTGAAACCGGCCGATGCGGTGGGCGACAAGGTCTTCCTGGAAGGCAATGCGGCGACGGCGCTGGGCTGTGTGTACGGCGGCGCGACCGTCTGCGCCTGGTACCCGATCACGCCGTCGTCGTCGGTCGCCGAGGCTTTCGAGAAGTACGCGGTGAAATTCCGCACCGACCCGGTCAGCGGCGAGAAGCGCTACGCCATCGTGCAGGCCGAGGACGAGATCGCGTCCATTGGCATCATCACCGGCGCCGGCTGGAACGGCGCGCGCGCCTTCACGGCGACCTCGGGCCCCGGCGTGTCGCTGATGACAGAGTTCCTGGGCCTGGCCTATTTCGCCGAGATCCCCTTCGTCGTCATCGACGTGCAGCGCGGCGGCCCCAGCACCGGCATGCCCACACGCACGCAGCAGGCCGACCTGCTGAGCAGCGCCTACGCCTCGCATGGCGACACCCAGCACGTGCTGCTGCTGCCCGAGGACCCGCGCGAGTGTTTCGAGTTCGCGGCCGACGCGCTGGACCTCGCCGAGCGCCTGCAGACGCCCGTCTTCCTGATGAGCGACCTGGACATCGGCATGAACCAGCGGCTGTGCGCGCCGCTCGAATGGGACGACACGCGCCGCTACGACCGCGGCAAGGTCATGAGCGCCGAGCAGCTCGATGCCGGCACGCCCTTCGCCCGCTACAAGGACGTCGACGGCGATGGCATCCCCTGGCGCACGCTGCCCGGCACGCACGCGAGCAAGGGCGCCTACTTCACCCGCGGCACCACGCGCAACGAGGCCGCCATCTACTCCGAGCGCGGGGAGGACTACCTGCGCAATGTCGAACGCCTGCGCGCCAAGTTCGCCACCGCCGCGCTGCTCGCGCCTCAGCCGTTGGTGCGTTCTGCGGCGAAGAAGACCAGCGTCGGTGTCCTCTACTTCGGCTCCACCGCACCGGCCATGGACGAGGCGCTGGCCGCGCTGGCCGAGGCCGGCATCCACATCGACGCGATGCGCCTGCGCGCCTACCCCTTCCCACCGTCGGTGGCGGAGTTCATCGAAGCCCACGCCGCCGTCTTCGTCGTCGAGCAGAACCGCGACGCGCAGATGCGCCGCCTGCTCGTCAACGAGCTGGAGGTGGCCCCCAAACACCTCACGCCGGTGCTGCACTTCGACGGCACGCCCATCACGGCGCGCTTCATCACCGATGCGATCACCCGCCATGTGCATGCGCTGGCGACTGCGCCGAGGAGCACGACATGACCTACCTCGCCAAACCCAAGCTGCACCACCCCAGCCTGACCCGCAATGCCGTCGGCTACACGCGCCGCGACTACGAAGGCAAGGTCTCGACGCTGTGCGCCGGCTGCGGCCATGACTCCATCTCCAGCGCCATCGTGCAGGCCTGCTGGCAGCTGGACATCGAGCCTCACCGCGTCGCCAAGCTGTCGGGTATCGGCTGCTCCAGCAAGACGCCCGACTACTTTCTCGGCGCCAGCCACGGCTTCAACACCGTGCACGGCCGCATGCCCAGCGTGCTGACCGGCGCCTACCTGGCCAACCGCGAGCTGCTCTACCTGGGCGTGTCGGGCGACGGCGACTCCGCCTCCATCGGTCTGGGCCAGTTCGCCCACGCGATGCGGCGCGGCGTGCGCATGGTCTACATCGTCGAGAACAACGGCGTCTACGGCTTGACCAAGGGCCAGTTCAGCGCCACGGCCGACAAGGGCTCGGTCGCCAAGAAGGGCGCCACCAACAACGACGCGGCCATCGACCTCGCCGCGCTGGCGCTGCAGCTCGGCGCCACCTTCGTCGCGCGCAGCTTCTCGGGCGACAAGGCCCAGCTGGTGCCGCTGATCGAAGGCGCCATCCGCCACGGCGGCGCGGCCTTCATCGACGTCATCAGCCCCTGTGTGGCCTTCAATAACCACGCCGGCTCGACACGCAGTTATGACCATGTCCGCGCCCACAACGAGGCGCTGAACCGCATCGACTTCCTTGACCTGGCCGCCGAGCAGGTCGTCGAGCATTCACCCGAGGTGGTCGACGTGCCGCAGGCCGATGGCAGCACGCTGCGGCTCAGGAGGATGGCGCCCGACTACGACCCCACCGACCGCATAGCCGCGATGAACGCAATGCAGCGTCTTGCGGCGGGCGGCGAGATTGCGACCGGCCTGCTCTACGTTGACCCGGCGGCCAAGGACTGGCATGCCGCGCAACACACCACGGCCCGGCCGCTGAACACGCTGGATGAGGCCGAGCTGTGCCCGGGCGCGGCGGCGCTCGCAAAGATCAATGCCGGGCTGCGCTGAGCCGCCTTTCAGCCCAGACCCAGAATCCGCAGCACCAGCATCGCCTGCGCGCCGAAGCCGACGACGAAGGCCAGCGTGCGCAGCAACGGCACGCCCGTGGTGTAGATCAGGGCGTGCGCCAGCCGGCTCCAGAAGAAGGCGCCTGCCGCCAGCGCGGTGCCGGCGTCACCCAGGCCCAGGCCATGCACTGTCAGCGCCAGCGGCGCAAACACCGCCAGGTTCTCGATGGCGTTGCGGTGCGCATTGGCCAGCCGGTAGGCCCAGTCGGCATGCGGTCGTACATCGGGCTGCGGGTTGCGCAGCGCCGCCCAGACCCCCATTTCGCGCAGGCGGTTGACGATGATCGGCACCCAGAGCAGGCCGGTCAGCGCGGCACTGAGGGTGAGGAAATGCAGTTCGGGCGAGAGCTGAGGCATGCGTGGGGCCGGTGTGAATGAGATGGCTGGCATGCTAGGGAACCGATGCAGTCGTATCTATGATGATTTCTATCAATTCATTGTCTTGAACGACTGAAGTGCCCACGCTGCCAGCTCAACCCGTCGACCCCTTCGACGACGCCCTTGCCGACCTCCGCATCGTCGGCACGGTGCTGCTGCACTGCGCCTACGCGCCGCCCTGGGCCGTGGACGTGCCCGCCGAGCCCGAGCTGCGCGGCCTTATCCAGGCGCCGCCGCATGCCCGGGTGCTGGTGTTCCACCATGTGCGGGCCGAGGCCTTCGAGCTGCGCCTGGGCGGCGCGCCGCCCCTCGATGTGGGCCTGCGCGACATCGCGCTGGTGACCGACGGCGCGGCGCACCGCCTCTCGCGTGGCGACTGTCACACCGCCGTGCCGCTGGCCAGCATCCTGGCCGGCATGGGGCCGCCGCCCACGCCACGCGGCACGGCCGGCGCCACCGAACTGATCTGCGGCGTGTTCGTGACGCAGGGGGTGCCACTCAACCCGCTGCTCGGCGCGCTGCCGCCGGTGCTGCGGGTGACGGCGGCCGATGACAGCGCCACGCCGATGCTGGCCGGTACCGTGGCGCTGCTGGCGCAGGAACTGGACCGGGGCGCCTCCACCGGCTTCAGCGCGGCGCGGCTGCTGGAGCTGATGTGCGCCGAGACCCTCAAGGTTCACCGCGACAGCGCCGGTGCAACCATCGAGCCGGGGTGGCTGCGCGGGCTGGCCGATGCCCGCCTCGGCGCGGCGTTGCGGTGTGTCCATGAGCGGCCGCAAGAAGCCTGGAGCGTCGAGCGCCTGGCCGGGAAGGTGGCGCTGTCGCCGTCGCGGTTTGCGGCGCGCTTCCGTGCCGGCGTCGGCATGAGCGTGATGGGCTACGTGGCGCAATGGCGGGCCAATGTTGCCTGCCGGCTCTTGATCGAGGGACAGCTCCCGCTGGCGGAGGTGGCAGCGCGCGTCGGCTATGACAGCGTCCCGGCCTTCAGCCGTGCGTTCAAGGGCCAACTGGGCCAGCCGCCCGGAGCGTGGCGGCTGGCGCGTCGCTGAGCTGGGCTGCGATGATGGCCGCCATGCGCCATCTCCTGCTCATCACCCTCGCGTTCGCGCTGACCGCTTGCGCGTCTTCCGGCGGCGACAAGGTCGCCAACGCGGCCACCACACCGCTCTCCGACCTCAACGTCGTCCGCGCCGACATCCCCGAAGTGCTGAGGGCCGCCGCCGCAGCGCCCTATGCGCCGCCGGCCGACCTCAGCTGCCCGGCGCTGACCGCCAGCATCCAGGCGCTGGACGAAGTGCTCGGCCCCGACCTCGATGCGCCTGCCGGCAAGGGCGGCCCCAGCCTGCTGGAGCGCGGCGAGGACGCCGCCACCGGCGCGCTGCAGCGCACGGCCGAGGGCGTCATCCCGTTCCGCGGCTGGGTGCGCAAGCTCAGCGGCGCCGAGCGTTACGCGCGCCAGGTCAGCGCGGCCATCACGGCTGGTGGCGTGCGGCGCGGTTTCCTGCGCGGGCTGGCGGTGGCCAAGGCCTGCGTCGCCAGCACGCCGGCCAAGACGGGCTGAGACACCCCGGCCTCCCGCAGCTGAGGGGGGCGAGCCGTGTCGCTGCCCGCTGCAGCAACGCGTCTTCCTTGCTGAGCCACTTCGTGGCATCGCCTGGAGACCGCCATGACATCCACCCTCGCCCCCCGTCCCTCGCTGCTGGCCCTCTCGCTCATCGGCCTTTGTGGCGCTGCCCATGCCGCGCCCTTGCAACTGAGCAGCGGCAATACCAACTCCTTCGGCCCCAGCCTCAGCGCCGACGGCAGTCGGCTGGCCTTCTACTCGGCGTCCGACCTCACCGGCAGCAATGCCGACCGCAACTTCGAGGTCTTCGTCTACGACCGCGCGCCGGCGCAGCTGCGCCAGATCACCGACCAGCCCGGCGGGGGCCTCGCCGGCGGCAACCAGGCGCCCAGCCTCAGCGGTGACGGCAGCCGGCTGGTGTTCCAGCATTTCGTCATCAACGGCAGCATCGCCAACTTCCAGACGCAGAGCTACGACCTCAACACCAACACGCTGACGACGCTGACCTCGCCGGGCATGTTCGAGTCGTCGGCCATCAGCCGCGACGGCAAGCTCATCGCCGTCAACACCGACAACCTGGGCCTGCGCTTCTACGACACGACGACGCAGAGCTTCTCCAGCGTCGTCATGTCGGCGCCGTTCGGGTTCTCGATGAGCGGCGACGGCGGCCGCATTGCCTACGAGGGCTTCTCGCAGGGCGTGCGGCTTCTGGACGTGGCCAGCGGCACGACCACCATCGTCTCGCCCGCCGGCAGCGGCTTCAACCAGGGCGCCGCGCTCAGCGCCGACGGCAACAGCCTGGCCTTCGTCTCCACCTTCGACCCGCTGGGCCTGAACGCCGATGGCAACAGCGAGCTGTTCCGCTACGACGTGCTGACGCAGACGCTGGCGCAGGTCACGCAGACCAGCGCCGGCAACGCTCAGGCGGCCAGCGTCAGTGGCGACGGCAGCCGCATCGCCTTCGGCAGCTCGGCCGACCTGACCGGCGGCAATGCCGACGGCAACACCGAGATCTTCGTCTACGACCTTCTGGCCGGCAGCTTCCTGCAGCTCACCGACACGCTGGGCGCCTTCAGCACGGATGCCGTCCTCAGCGAGGACGGGCTGAGCATCGCCTATGTGTCGACGATGAACCTGAACGGCGCCAACCCCAGCGGCGCCTTCCAGGTGTTCATGGACGTGCTGGCGCCGCAGGACAGCGGGCGCCTGCCCGAACCGGCCTCGCTCGCGCTGGTGCTGGCGGCCTTGGGCTTGCTGCCCGCCGTGCGCCGGCTGCGCCGTAGCGCCTGAGCCGTGCCGCTGGCTATCCTCGCGGGCATGGCCAGCAAGAAAACACCCACCGCGCCCGCAGCCGACCGCCACGACCTCATCCGCGTGCAGGGCGCGCGCGAGAACAACCTCAAGGACATCAGCGTCGACATCCCCAAGCGGCGGCTGACGGTGTTCACCGGCGTGTCGGGTTCGGGCAAGAGTTCGCTCGTCTTCGGCACCCTGGCGGCCGAGTCGCAGCGCCTCATCAACGAGACCTACAGCGCCTTCGTGCAGGGTTTCATGCCCACGCTGGCGCGGCCGGATGTGGACGTGCTGGATGGCATCACCACGGCCATCATCGTCGACCAGGAGCGCATGGGCGCCAACGCGCGCTCCACCGTGGGTACGGCGACGGACGCGAACGCGATGCTGCGCATCCTGTTCAGTCGCCTGGGCCAGCCGCACATCGGCCCGCCCAGCGCCTTCGCCTTCAACGTGCCGGCGGTCAAGGCGACCGGCGTCATCACCGTGGAGAAGGGCGAGGCCAGCCAGGCCGTCAAGCAGACCTTCACCCGCACCGGCGGCATGTGCCCGCGCTGCGAGGGCATGGGCGCGGTGAGCGACTTCGACCTGACGCAGCTTTATGACGCGAGCAAGTCGCTCAACGAAGGCGCCATCACCGTGCCCGGCTACACGCCGGACGGCTGGACGGGCCGCATCTACCGCGCCTGCGGCTTCTTCGATGCCGACAAGCCCATCGCCAGGTTCACCAAGCGCGAACTGCACGAGCTGCTGCACAAGGAGCCGACCAAGATCAAGGTCGACGGCATCAACCTGACCTATGCCGGCCTGATCCCGTCCATCCAGAAGTCCTTCCTGTCCAAGGACGTGGACGCGCTGCAGCCGCACATCCGCGCCTTTGTCGAGCGCGCCATCATCTTCACCACCTGCCCCGAATGCGGCGGCTCGCGGTTGGGCGAGGCGGCGCGCTCGTCGCGCATCGCCAAGCTCAACATCGCCGAGGTCTGCGCCATGCAGATCAGCGACCTGGCCGTGTGGGTGCGCGGCATCAAGGCGCCTAACGTCGCGCCGCTGCTGACCGCGCTGCAGCAGCTGCTCGACTCCTTCGTCGAGATCGGACTTGGCTATCTGTCGCTGGACCGGCCCTCGGGCACGCTGTCCGGCGGCGAGGCGCAGCGCACCAAGATGATCCGCCACCTCGGCTCGGCGCTGACCGACGTGACATATGTCTTCGACGAGCCCACCATCGGCCTGCATCCGCATGACATCGGCCGCATGAACGAGTTGCTGCTGCGCCTGCGCGACAAGGGCAACACGGTGCTGGTCGTCGAGCACAAGCCCGAGGTCATCGCGATGGCGGACCATGTCATCGATCTCGGCCCCCGCGCCGGCTCGGCTGGCGGTGAGGTGGTCTTTGAGGGCAGCGTCGCCGGCCTGCGCGCCAGCGGCACGCTGACCGGCCGCCACCTGGACGACCGCGCCGCGTTGAAGGCCGGCGTGCGCAAGCCCAAGGGTGCGCTCAAGGTGCGCGGCGCCAGCACGCACAACCTGCAGTCCGTCGATGTCGACATCCCGCTGGGCGTGCTGGTCGTCGTCACCGGCGTGGCGGGCTCGGGCAAGAGCTCGCTCATTCACGGCTCGGTGGCCAAGCTGGACGGCGTCGTCGCCATCGACCAGGCCGCCATCCGCGGCTCGCGGCGCAGCAACCCGGCCACCTACACCGGACTGCTGGACCCCATCCGCAGCGCTTTCGCCAAGGCCAATGGCGTGAAGCCTGCGCTCTTCAGCGCCAACTCCGAAGGCGCCTGCCCGGCCTGCAACGGCGCGGGCGTCATCTTCACGGATCTGGGGCCCATGGCTAGCGTCGCAACGCCTTGCGAGGACTGCGAAGGCAAGCGCTTCCAGCCTGCCGTGCTGGCCTACAAGCTGGCCGGCCGCGACATCAGCGAGGTGCTGGCCATGCCTGTCACCGAGGCCACGGCCTTCTTCGCGGCGGCCAAGGTGCCGGCGGCCCACGCCATCCTCGAACGCCTGGCCGACGTGGGCCTGGGCTACCTCAGTCTCGGCCAGCCGCTAACCACGCTGTCCGGCGGTGAACGCCAGCGCCTCAAGCTCGCTACGCAAATGGCCGAGAAGGGCGATGTCTACGTGCTGGACGAGCCGACGACCGGCCTGCACCTGGCCGACGTGGCGCAGCTGCTGGCGCTGCTGGACCGGCTGGTCGACAGCGGCAAGTCCGTCATCGTCATCGAGCACCACCAGGCGGTGATGGCGCATGCCGACTGGCTCGTCGACCTCGGGCCGGGGGCAGGGCATGACGGCGGCCAGGTCGTCTTCGAGGGCACGCCGGCAGCGCTGGTCAAGGCGAAGAAGACGCTGACGGGCCAACACCTCGCGCGGTACGTCGGCGCCTGAGCGGAGCGCACCAGGCCGGGGCGCGAAGGCAGGTTGGTGTCAATGCCTCTTGCGGGCCGGCGCCGGCAGCGCTCAAATGCCCGGGCCTGTCGCAACGCGGTGGTAGGCGACGTCTGTTGATTGGCCTGACGCCTGACTTCGCTGACCGTCATGAAAGTCCACTCCACGCCCCATCGATTCCTGCCGGCCTGGCTGCCGCAACGCGCGGGCACGCCGTCGCCCGCAGAGCGGACCGAGCCGGTGCTTGGCCTGCCGCCGATCGCGACACTGCAGGACTGCCAGCCACCCCAGCCGCGCCTGGCCGACATCGAACGGGCGCTGGAGGAAGGCAGCCGCCGCGTCTACCTGCCGCGCGGCGAGACCGAAGTCATCGAGAAGCCGCGCCGCTGAGGGCCGTCGGCAGCGGCTCGCCGCGCCGCCAGGCCTCGACGTTGGCGATGAAGCATGCCACCGTCGCGCGGATGGCCTGCGGTGACCACCCGGCCACGTGCGGGGTCAGGATGACGTTGGGCAGGTCCACCAGCGCCTGCGGCGGGCGGGGCTCGCCCTCGTAGACGTCCAGCGCCGCGCCGGCGATGCGGCCGGCCTGCAGCGCGGCGGCCAGCGCGGCCGTGTCCACGCAGCTGCCACGGGCGATGTTGACCACATGGCCGCCTTCACCCAGAGCGGCCAGCACGGTTGCATCGACGATGTGCTGCGTGCCCGCGCCGCCCGGTGTCGCGACGACCAGGTCGTCGGCCCAGCCGGCCAGCGCCAGCGCGCTGTCGAAGTAGGCCGCATCGCCGGCGTCGTCGCGCGGGCGACGGTTGTGATAGCCGATGACCATGCCGAAGGCCGCCGCGCGGCGCGCGATCTTCAGGCCGATGGCGCCCAGGCCGATGATGCCCAGCCGCCGGCCGCCGAAGTCGGGGTACAGCGGCAGCGCATCGCGCCAGACGCCCGCTCGCAAGGCCGCGCCCTGTTGCGGCAGCGCCCGCACGCTGGCCAGCAGCAGCGTCAGCGCATGGTCGGCCACGCAGTCGTCGTTGGTGCCGGCGCCGTTGCAGACGAGCACGCCGCGTGCCTGGGCGGCGGCCACGTCCAGGTTCTCGTAGCCGGCGCCCTGGGCGGCCAGCAACTTCAGATGCGGCAGCGCGGCAATCTCGGTGGCCGTGAAGCCGACCGAGCCGTTCGTCAGCACCAGCTCGATGCTGCCGGCATGCGCGGCCAGCGCCGCGGCACGCGAGGCCGGGTCGATGGCTTCGATGACGTGGAACTGCGCCAACAGCAGTTGCTTGTGTTCAGCGGCGATGGGGACGAGCAGCAGCAGGTGTTCCTTCATGCGCCCATCATGCCGCGATAAGAAAACGATAAGGCGTGCGGACGACCATGGTGATCAAGGAGCCGCCATGAACCACCCGCCATCCGCTCGAACCCTGCTCGTCGGTCTTGCTGCCAGCCTCGCGGCGTCCGCCGCGTTGGCTGTCACGCCCGCCGATCTCTTGCGCACCTACAGCGCGCAGGCTGGCGCTGCACCGCAGCCGGCGCGAGGCCAGCAGTTCTTCAACGCCAGCCACGGCCGCGAATGGCGTTGCGCGTCCTGCCACGGCGCGGTGCCGAACCAGGCGGGCAGGCATGCCGCCACCGGCAAGTCCATCGCGCCGCTGGCGCCCGCCTTCAACCCCGAGCGCTTCACCGACCCGGCCAAGGCCGAGAAATGGTTCCGCCGCAATTGCAACGACGTGGCGGGCCGTGAATGCACGGCCGCCGAAAAGGCGGATGTGCTGAGCTGGCTGCTCACCCTTCAACCGTGAGGCGAGCCCCATGACACCCACCAACCGCCCGCCATCGGGCCTGCTCGCCACCTGCGTTCTGGCCTTCGCCGCGAGCATGGGCCTGTGCGTGCCGGCCCGCGCCGACGATGTGCGTGCCGCGCCGCTGCTGCCCGCCTACAAGGCCGAATGCGCGGCCTGCCACATCGCCTACCCGCCGGGGCTGCTGCCGGCCGCATCGTGGCAGCGGCTGATGACGCAGCTGCCCCATCACTTCGGCACCGATGCGTCGCTGGACGCTGCCACGGTGACCGCGCTGTCGACCTGGCTGACGGCCAACGCGGCCCAGGGCCGGCGCGCCGCGCCGCCGCCGGCTGAAGACCGCATCACCCGTTCCGCCTGGTTCATTCGCAAGCACGACGACGTGCCTGCGGCGACCTGGAAACGTGCGTCCATCAAGAGCGCATCCAACTGCATGGCCTGCCACAGCGGCGCCGATCGAGGAGATTTCAATGAACGCAACATCCGCATCCCGCGCTGAGGCGCCGGTCGATTCCGCCCCAGCCCGCAGGGTGCTCGTCTGGGACGCGCCGGTGCGCGTCTTCCACTGGTTGATGGTGCTCAGCTTTGCCGGGGCCTACCTCACCGCCGAGAGCGAACGCTGGCGCCTGCTGCATGTGACGCTCGGCTACACGATGGCCGGCCTGCTTGCGTTTCGCGTCGTCTGGGGGCTGGTCGGCACGCGGCATGCGCGCTTTGCCAGCTTCGTGCGCGGCCCGGCGGCCGTGTGGCGCTATCTGCGCAGCCTGGTCAGCGGCCAGCCCGAGCATCACGTCGGCCACAACCCGGCGGGCGCGCTCGCCATCGTCGCCTTGCTGGGCCTGACCGGCCTGGTGACGGCGGCCGGCTGGGCCACCTACAACGACCTCGGCGGCGAATGGCTGGAGGAGCTGCACGAGGGCGCGGCCAACGCAATGCTGGCCGTCGTCGGCCTGCATCTGGCAGGCGTGCTGATCGGCAGCTGGGTGCATGGCGACAACCTGATCGGCGCCATGCTCAGCGGTCGCAAGGCGGGCGCCCCCGAGGACACCGTGCGCAGCGCCTGGCGAAGTGTGGCGGCGCTGATGCTGGCGGCGGTGCTGGGCTTCTGGGCTGTCCAGTGGCAAAGCGCTCCAGCGCCAGACGCTGCGATGTCCGCCAGCCACCACGACCGCGACGACGACTGAGAATCCGGCCCATGCGCGTGCTCCTCGCCGAAGACGACCCCTTGCTCGGCGACGGCCTGCGCGCCGGCCTGCGCCAGCTCGGCTTCCTGGTGGACTGGGTGCGCGACGGCTTGGCCGCCGAGAGCGAGCTGCGGGCCCATCCCTACGCGGCGGCGGTGCTTGACCTGGGCCTGCCACTGAAGGACGGCATGGACGTGTTGGCGGCCATCCGCCGCGCCGGCCTCACATTGCCTGTCCTCGTGCTGACCGCGCGCGACGCGCTGCCGGACCGCATCCGCGGCCTGGACGTCGGCGCGGATGACTACGTGGTGAAGCCCGTCGACCTGAACGAGCTGGCCGCGCGGCTGCGTGCGCTGGTGCGGCGCGCCCACGGACAGCCGCAGGAATGCCTGACGGCCCAGGACGTGGTGCTGGACCCGGCGGCCCGCTCCGTGCTGCAGGTCGGTGCGCCCGTGGCGCTGTCGGCGCGTGAGTTCGACCTGCTGCACACGCTGCTGCTCAACACTGGCCGGGTGTTGTCGCGCGAGCAGCTGGAGCAGCACCTGTACAGCTGGGGGCAGGAGGTCGACAGCAATGCCGTCGAGGTGCACGTGCACCACCTGCGGCGCAAGCTGGGCAGCGCGCTGATACAGACGGTGCGCGGCGTCGGCTACGTCGTGATGCGCGAGCCAGCGCGGGCATGATGCAGCGCCCGCGTTCGCTGCAAGGCCGGCTGCTGGCGCTGGTGCTGGGCGTGGTGGCGGCGGTCTGGGCCGTCGCGGCGGCGCTGACCTGGCTGGACGTGCGCCACGAACTGGACGAACTGCTGGACAGTCATCTCGCCCAGGCGGCGGCGCTGCTGGTCGTGCAGCAGGCCGGCGAGATCGAGGACGACCATCAAGCTGTCAACGCGCCATCGCTGCACCGCTATGCGCCCAAGGTCGCGTTCCAGGTCTTCCACGACGGCCGCCTGGCGATGCGGTCGGCCAACGCGCCGGTCCAGCCGATGCTGGCGTTCAGCGGCAGCGCCACGAACGGCTTCCGCACCGTCGAGATGGCGGGCGAAACATGGCGCGTCTTTGCCGCCCACGGGCGCGAGCGGGACACGCAGGTCTTCGTCGGCGAACAGATCGACTCGCGCAACGACATCCTTTGGGCAGTGCTGCGCAGCGGCCTCACGCCCATGCTGTTCGCGCTGCCGCTGCTGGCCCTGGCGGCCTGGTGGGCGGTGCGCCAGGGCGTGGCGCCGCTGCGCGCCCTGGGCCGCACGCTGGCGCAGCGGCAGCCCCAGGCGCTGCAGCCCATCGCCGTCGCCGGCGCGCCCGCCGAGATGGCGCCCATGCTGGACGCGCTGAACGGCTTGTTCGAGCGTATCGGCGAGCTGATGGCTTCGGAGCGCCGCTTCACGGCGGATGCGGCGCATGAGCTGCGCACGCCCATCGCCGCCATCCGCGCCCAGGCCCAGGTGGCTTCTGCCTCGGTGGACGACGCCGAGCGGCGGCGCGCGCTGAGCGCGACCTTGCAAGGTTGCGACCGCGCCACCCGCCTCGTCGAGCAACTGCTGACGCTGTCCCGGCTGGAGTCAGGCAGCGCGCCGGCGCTTGCCGCACTGGACGCCGTGGCCGTGGTCCGCCAGGTCGTCGCCGAGGCTGCGGGTCTGGCGCTGGACAAGCGGCAGAGCCTGGCGCTTGAGGCACCCGATTCGTTGCCGGTCCACGCCGAGGCGACGCTGCTGTCGGTGCTGGCCCGCAACCTCGTCGACAACGCGATCCGCTACAGCCCTGAAGGTGCGAGCGTGCGGGTGCTTGTGCGGGCGGCACCCGGCGGCGCCGAGCTGACGGTCGAAGACAGCGGCCCCGGCATGAGCGAGCCCGACATCGCACACCTGGGCGAGCGCTTCTTCCGCGTCATCGGCAGCGGCCAGAGCGGCAGCGGCCTGGGCTGGTCGATCACGCGGCGCATCGCCACCGTGCTCGCGGCGCAGGTGTCGGTGTCTCGCTCGGTGTCGCTGGGCGGCCTGGCCGTCACGGTGCAGCTTGGGTCAGCCGTTCACTCCTGAACGACGTTGCGGCCCTGCTTCTTGGCCCGGTAGAGCGCCGCATCCGCGCGCGCCAGCACCGCAGCGCCGTTGGCATCGCCGGGCTCGGCCTCGGCGATGCCGAAGCTGGCGCTCAGCGGCCAGTCCTGCTCCAGCCAGTGCAGCGGCGCCGCGTGGACGAGGGCGCGCATGCGCTCGGCCACCAGCGCCGCGCCGGCGATGCCGGTGTCCGGCAGCAGCACGCAGAACTCCTCGCCGCCCAGGCGGCCAAAGCGGTCCACCTCGCGCACGCAGGGCTGCAGCTCCTCCACCATCTGGCGCAGCGCGGCGTCACCGGCGGCATGGCCCAGTGTGTCGTTGAGCTGCTTGAAGCGGTCCATGTCGATCATCACCAGCGCATAGCCGCGGCCGCGCTGCAGCCAGGCATGGGCCTGCTCCAGCGCCTGGTCGAAGGCGCGGCGGTTCAGCGTGTCGGTCAGCGGGTCGCGCTGCAGCAGCCGCTCGATGCGGCTGACGAGCCGCATCAGCACCAGCAGCGCCAGCGCCGCGTTCTGCAGCAGCACCAGCACGAAGGCGGCCCACAGGCAGGCGATGTTGAACGCCGACGGCACGCGCAGGTCGCCGGCACTGCCCGCGTTGACGAAGGTTTCCACCGTCCTCGCGGCGAGCAGCAGCGACAGCAGGAACAGCGGCAGGGCCAGCGCCGCCGGAGCGCGCCGGCCGTCGGCAGCCGCGCCAAGCTGGCGCCAGGCGAGCAGGCCCGCCACCAGCGTCAGTGCCGCGCCGGCGCCATTGACGATGCGCGCCGGCCAGCGCGGGTCGACACCGTCGGGCAGCGCCAGCAGCAGGGTGGCCACTGCAGCCACGGTCAGCGTCGTCGTTTGCCACGACAGGCGCCGCGTCGTCATGGCCTGCACTGCGGCGCCGAGCAGCGCGAACGAGGCCACGGCCAGCACGTCGCTCGGCCATCGCGTGAGCGCGTCGGGCGCCACGCCACGCAGCGCGTGCAAGGTCAGCGCGAGCGCGCTGGCGGCGTTGGCGGCAGCCAGCGTCAGCGAGGCCCGCAGCGCGATGCGCGCCACCAGCGCCAGTGCCAGCCACACCAGCGTCGCGACGAACGCAGTGGCGGCGACGGCGGCCAGCAGCGTCACCGTCTCGGCCGGCGTCGGCGCGGCGAGGCTCATGCGGAAGCCGCCGGCTGCAGCTGCCGCGCGACGCAGACGCGGTTGCGGCCTTCGGCCTTGGCCCGGTACAGCTCGGCGTCGGCGCGGACCAGGCCGATCTCGCCTTGCGCATCGCCCGCCACGGGCAGGGCCACGCCAAAGCTGGCGGACAGCGGCAGCGCCATGCCTTGCCAGTGCAGCGGCTGGGCATCCAGGCTGGCGCGCAGCCGCTCGGTGATGACGGCGGCCGTGGCCAGGTCGTCCGGCGAGGCCAGCGGCAGCAGCGCGCAGAACTCCTCGCCGCCCAGCCGCCCCAGGCAGTCGGTCTCGCGCAGCCCGGCCTGCCAGATGCGCACGCAGTGCTGCAGCGCCGCGTCGCCGGCCGCGTGGCCGTGTGCGTCGTTGATGCGCTTGAAATGGTCGATGTCGATCATCGCCAGCGCGAAGCCGTGGCCGCGCTGCAACTGGGCCTGGGCCTCGGCCAGGGCCAGCTCGAAGGCGCGGCGGTTCAGCGCGCCGGTCAGCGGGTCGCGGTGCGTCAGGTGCTGGATGCGCATGATGACGCGCCAGATCATCAGCGCGATGAGGCTGAGCGTGATGCCCGCCGTCACGATGAAGGCCACCACCGCCCGCCCCGCCGTTGGCAGCTCGCCCGGGCGCGCCGCGCCGCCCACGCCCGTAAGCAGCATGCCGATGTGCACCATGCCGGCGACGGCCAGCAGCGCGAATGGCAGCGCGGTGCAGCCGGAGATGAACGGCGAGAGCTGCTTGGCGATGCCGCGCCGGATCTCGTGCACGGCCAGCGCCGCCAGCACGGTGGCGCTGCCCATGCTGGCCAGCTGCGGCAGCAGCACCGAGCCGCTGGCCAGCCCCAGCGCAATGCCCAGCGCGCCAACGCCGCTGATCCACGCGATGTGCCGTGCCCGCCGCCGGCTGCCCACCATGCGGCGCAGCGCCAGCAGCAGCAGCATGGACAGCAGCAGGCTGAACTCGGCCACCGCCTGGCGCAGCAGCAGTGGCCAGCCGGCCATGAAACCTTCGCTAACCTGCAGCAGCACGCGCACCAGGTGGGCGGCCGCCATCAGCCGGCTGGCGCGCGGCGCGATGCGAAAGGCCTGGGCAAGCATCAGCCAGGCCAGCGCCGCCATCAGGTTGAAGACGGCGCTGACTTGAAGGACGGTGGGGACGTCGAGAAATTGCATGTAAGCCCGGCATCTTCCCCGACAACGCCACAATGCCGCCCATGTCGGCTTGGGTATTGATCACCGGAGGTTCGCGTGGCATCGGTGCGGCCACCGCGCTGCGCTGTGCACAGGCGGGCTGGGACGTGGCCATCAACTACGCGCAGGACGGCGCCGCGGCGCAGGCGCTGGCGGCGCGTGTGCGCGGGCTCGGCCGGCGTGCGCTGACCGTGCAGGCGGATGTGGCCGACGAGCCGCAGGTGGCCGCGATGTTCGAGTGCCTGGACGCCGAAGGAGGCCGGCTGGCCGGGCTGGTCAACAACGCCGGTATCGTCGCTCCGGCCGCGCGGCTGGAGGCCATGTCGCCCGAGCGCTGGCGCCGCCTGTTCGATGTCAACGTCATCGGCACGCTGCTGTGCTGCCAGCAGGCGGCACAGCGCATGAGCACCGCGCGTGGCGGCCTGGGCGGGGCCATCGTCAACCTCAGCTCACGGGCGGCCGAGTTCGGCTCGGCCGGCATCTATGTGGACTACGCGGCCACGAAGGGCGCCATCGACACGCTGACCAAGGGCCTTGCGCGCGAGCTGATCACCGAGGGCATCCGCGTCAACGGGGTGCGGCCGGGCATCATCGAGACGGACATCCACGCCAACAGCGGCATGGACGCCAGCGGCGCGGCCGCGACCATCCCCATCCAGCGCCTGGGCCGGCCCGAGGAGATCGCCGAGGCCATCGCCTGGCTGCTCAGCGACGCGGCCAGCTACACGGTGGGGGCGATGGTGGACGTGGCGGGCGGGCGCTAGCCCAGCACCACGGCCAGCCAGGCGCGGCTGGCGCTCACCTGGCGCCGGATGACCGCCGGGTCGCGGCTGGCCTGAGCCAGCACGGCGGCGCCCTGCAGCACGGCCAGCAGGTGCTCGGCGCACTCACGGGCGGCCGGCGCCGGCAGCGCGCGGGCGAACTGCAGTTGCAGCCAGCCCAGCAGGCCCAGCAGCAGCCCGGCCGCGTGCTGGTGCAGTTGGGCGTCGAGCTTGCCGAGTTCGGTGGACAGGCTGCCGACGGGGCAGCCCGAGGCCGCCAGCACAGGTGCCTGAGCGTCCACATAGGCCAGCAGGCGCTCGATGGTCGCCGCCGGCGCAGCGTCGTGGGGCTGGCCCGCGCCCAGGGCGGCTTCCAGCTCGGCCTGGCGGCTGCGCAGCACGGCGTCCAGCAGCGCCGGCTTGGTCGCGAAGTAGTAGGCCAGGTTGCCCTTGAGCATGCCAGCCTCGGCGGCCACGTCGGCGAGCGAGGTGGAGGCGTAGCCGCGCTCCTCGAACAGCCGCAATGCCGCCGCCACGATGCGGTCGCTGCCGGTCTGGGCGGTGTCGGGCGGGGGAGTCATGACGCTGTTCATCGTAGCAGCCGGGACGGCGCCGGCAGCTTGTTGCGCCGCCGATTTGGACGATTGTCCTGATATGCTTGGTCGATCGTCCAAATGGAGCAATCATGCGACTTCAAGCGGGGCAGCCGGCGCCCGATGTGCAGACCGTCGATGTCTTCGGCCGGCCGGTGTCGCTGCAGCACTGGCGGGGGCGGCCGGTGCTGCTGTCGTTCTATCGGTACGCGTCCTGCCCGCTGTGCAACCTGCGCGTGCGTGACCTGCGCGAGGCGGCGCCGGAACTGGCGGCGCTGGGGCTGGTGCTGGTGGGCGTCTTCCAGTCGGACGCCGCCACGATCGGCCGCCACGTCGGCCAGCAGCAGGCGCCTTTCCCGCTCGTGGCCGACCCGGCGCTGGCGCTGTACCGCCGCTATGGCGTGGAGCGAAGCTGGGCCGCGATGCTGCGCTGGCCCACGCTGGCCGGGGCGGTGCGGGCGATGGCGGCGGGCTTCCTGCCGGGCCGGGTCGATGGCCCCATCGACCGCACGCCGGCGGACTTCCTCATCGATGCCGACGGCCGCATTGCCGTCGCCCACTACGGTCGCCACCTGGGCGACCACCTGCCCATCGCCGAATTGAGGGCACGGCTGGGCCGTGGCTAGCGCTTCTCCACCAGCGTCGACTCCACGCCACCTTCGTCGCGCAGCCGGGCGGCCGCTGCCCGTGCCTCGTCGGCGTTCGGGAACGGCCCGGCGCGCAGCCGGTGCAGGCCGGCCTCGCGCACGACGGTGAGCAGCGGCAACAGGCTGAGGTCGGCCTCGGCGACGCGCTGGCGCAGGCTCTCGGCGGCGTCCAGCTTGGTGAAGGCGCCGAACTGCAGCCAGTAACCGCCGCCGGCGATCACCGCGGTCGTCTCGCGCTGCGGCGCGCCGGGCGGCGTGTCGGGCACGAAGACGGGCGGGGGCTCACCCGTCGGCTTCTGCCAGTTGCCGGCGCGGATCTCCGCGTAGGTGATGCGCCGCACCTCCACCGGCGCCACGCCGCGCAGCAGGTCCAGCTTGAGCGCTGCCGTGTAGCTGAGGTCGATGATGCGGCCCTTGTGGAAGGGCCCGCGGTCGTTGACGCGCACGACGATCTCGCGCCCGTTGGCCGGGTTGCGCACGCGGGCGTAGCTGGGGATGGGCAGCGTCGGGTGCGCGGCCGTCATCGCGTACATGTTGTAGATCTCGCCGCTGGCCGTCTGGCGGCCGTGGAACTTGCGGCCGTACCAGGAGGCCAGGCCGCGGTCGGCATAGGCGACGTCGCTGGCCATGGGCACGTAGCGCTCGCCCAGCACCACATAGGGCTTGTTGGGCCCGCCGATGCGGATGGCCTCCAGGCGCGGCACAGCGTCCGGCACCTGGGTGAGGTTGGCGGGCGGGTTGGCCTCCGGGCCGTCGCGGTCACTGGCCGTCGGGCTGCTGGCGCAGCCGGACAGCAGGGCCAACAGGGCCAGCGCGAGGGCCAGCCCAGTATGCTGCGCGGTCTGTTTACATCGGCTATGCCATGCCATGAGCAACTTCGTCTTCCCTCCAGTCGAGACGCCCAGCGCCGCCGTGCGCGGCACGGACGCCCGCTACGCCGTCAGCCGCATCTTCTGCGTCGGCCGCAACTATGCCGATCATGCCCGCGAGATGGGCGCCGACCCTACGCGCGAACCGCCGTTCTACTTCACCAAGCCGGCCACGGCGCTGACCGCGTCGGGCTCGACGGTGCCCTACCCAAGCGAGACCAAGAACTACCACTACGAGATGGAACTGGTGATCGCCCTCGGCGCGCCGGTGTTCCGCGTGACGCCCGACGCGGCCCGCGCGGCCATCTGGGGTTACGCCGCCGGCCTGGACATGACGCGCCGCGACCTGCAGGCCGCAGCCAAGGCCGGTGGCAAGCCTTGGGACACGGCCAAGGGGTTCGACCAGTCAGCAATCCTTGGCGACATCGCCCGCGTCAGCGAGGTTGGCCTGCTGGAAAAGGGTGCCATCACGCTGAGCGTGAATGGCGTGGAGAAGCAGCGCGGCGACCTGGCCGACATGATCTGGAGCCAGGCGGAGATCGTCTCCAATCTGTCGCACCTGTATCACCTGCACCCGGGCGACCTGATCTACACGGGCACGCCGGCGGGGGTGGGCGCGGTCGTGCCGGGCGATGTGATCACGGGCCGCATCGAGGGCCTGGGCGAGATCACGCTGACGGTGGGGCAGGCCGAGTGATGTTCGACGAAGAGACGCTGGACCAGGCCCGCGCGCGCAACATCCGCGAGTCGCTGGCCGAAGACATCGGCCGTTGCGACTGGACGGCCCAGCTCGTGCCCGCCGGCCGTCGCGTGGCGGCCCAGGTGCGCGTGCGCGAGCAGGCCGTGCTGTGCGGCCGCGACTGGTTCGACGGCGTGTTCGCGGCGCTGGACGCGACGAGCCGCATCGAGTGGCTCTACGACGAAGGCGCGCAGATGACGGCTGACAGCATCGTCTGCCGCATCGAAGCCGATGGCCGGCAACTGCTGAGTGCCGAGCGGCCGGCGCTGAACTTCCTGCAGCTGCTGTCCGGCACGGCAACGATCACGCGCGCCCATGTCGACGCGGTGGCCGGCGCCAGCGCCAACCCACGCGGCTGCGCCATCCTCGACACGCGCAAGACCATCCCCGGCCTGCGCCTGGCGCAGAAGTACGCGGTGCGCGTGGGCGGCGGGCAGAACCAGCGGCTGGCGCTGTACGCAGGCATCCTCATCAAGGAGAACCACATCGCCGCCGCCGGTGGTGTGGGTCTCGCCTTGCGTGCGGCGCAGGCCTTGAACTCGGGAGTGGACATCCAGATCGAGGTCGAGACCCTCGAGCAACTGCGCGAGGCACTGGACGCCGGTGCCGTCAGCGTGCTGCTGGACAACTTCAGCGAAGCGCAGATGCGCGAGGCGGTGGCCGTCAATGCCGGCCGCGCGCTGCTGGAGGTGTCGGGCGGCGTCGAGCTTGGGCAGCTAAGGGGGATCGCCGCCACCGGCGTGGACCGCATCTCCATCGGCCGGCTGACGAAGGACCTGCGCGCGGTGGACTACTCGATGCGGGTGCTGGGCCCGGTCTGAGCAAGCCGGCTGGTTCAACCCAGCAGATGCGCCCGCACCCGGGCCGCCGCGTCGGCCGGGTGCTCCTGCATGAAGCAATGCCCGCCGGTCGTGACCTGCACATGCACATGCGGCGCGTTGTGGGCATGGGCCCGGGCACAGCCGGTCCGCACGAAGGGCATGGTGCTGTCGCCGTGCAGCAGCAGCGTGGGCACGGGGATGCGGCGCAGCCGGCTCCACAACTGGTCGGGCATGGTGCTGAAGATGGTGGACTCCAGCTCCGGCGCGCACTTCAGCCGTACCGTGCCGTCGGGGCTGTCGCGCAGCGCGTGGGTGACGAAGGCGTCCAGCGCCGCCTCGTCCCAGCCCCGGTAGGTGCCGCGGCCACGCAGGCTCTCGCGGGCGTGTTCGCGGCTGGGCCATTCGCGGCGGCGGCGCTTGGTTGCGCGGGCCAGCGGGTTGACGAGGCCGGTGCCGGCGCGGCCCATCATCTGGGCGGCGAGCAGCATGGGCGGCGGGAACAGCACCGGGTCCAGCAGCACGGCCCGGCCGAACGGCTGGCCGGCCGCGCCCAGCAGCAGCGCCGTCTGCACGCCGCCGAAGCTGTGGCCTACGGCCATCAGCGGCACGTCGCCATAGGCGGCGCGGCCGGCCTGGAAGGCGTCCAGCGCCGCCTCGGCGCAGCGGTTCCAGCCCGCGAAACGCGGCGTGGCGTCGCTGTCGCCGTGGCCTGGCGCGTCGCACAGCCAGAGGTCGAAGTCGCGCGCCAGCGCCAGCAGCAAGGGCTCGTAGACGCGGCCGCAGAAGCCGTTGCCGTGCAGGAAGTGCAGCAGCGGCCGGCCGCTGGGCGGTGTGCGCCAGCCGCGCAGCACGGTGCCCGTGACGGGCGACGCGTGCGCCCAGGGTTCAAGGATCATTCGTCGAACCAGGGCTCGTTCGGCAGGTTGTCGAACACCCGGCGCAGCCCCTCGCTCCAGCCCGCGCGCAGCGCCTGGAAGTAGGGGTCGTCGCGGCCGATGCGGTGCGGCGGCTTCATGGCCATCTCGAACTGGTTGGCGCGCAGCATCAGCATGTCAATGGGCAGGCCCACCGACAGGTTGGACTGGATGGTCGAGTCGAAGCTGACCAGCGTGCACTTGGCGGCCTCGTCCAGCGGCGTTGTCTCGTAGCGGACGACGCGGTCGATGATGGGCTTGCCGTACTTGCTCTCGCCGATCTGGAAGTACGGCGTGTCCTCCGTCGCCTCGATGAAGTTGCCCTGCGGGTAGACGTGGAAGAGGCGCGGGCCCTCGCCCAGGATCTGGCCGCCGATCAGCATGTTGGCGCCGAAGTCGACGCCGCCGTTGTAGTCGTGACTGTCGCGGGCAATGATTTCCTTCAGCGTGCGACCGAGCAGCGCGGCCGCGTCGTAGAGCGACGGTACGTTGAGCAGATGCTCGCCGTCGCCATGCAGGCGCTGGTTCAGCACCGACATGACGGACTGCGTCGTGGCCAGGTTGCCCGCCGTCAGCACGACGATCTCGCGCTGGTGCGGGATCTGGAACTGGTACATCTTGCGGAAGCTGGCGATGTGGTCGATGCCGGCGTTGGTGCGGGTGTCGGAGGCGAACAGCAGGCCGGCGCGCAGACGCATCGCGACGCAGTAAGTCATGGTGGGAGGTCCCAATAGCTTGAGCTGGCCATTATGGCCAGTGGGCCTCCTGCCCCGGCCTGTGCCCGCCGGGCACAGCGCGTTGTCTCAATGCGTGGGGTGAGGCACCGGCAGAGGCGCCGGACCCGAGGCGGGCGGAAAGGCGGGAGCTGCGGCCGCCGACGCCGGTGGCGGCAGGGGCGGCGGCGTGGTGGGGTCCGGCCTGCTGCTGCCGCCGGCCTGCGCAGGCGCTGCGGTGGGCGCCGGCGGCGCTGCTGGCCGTTGCGGCGGCTGGCCGCAGGCGATCAACGACATCATCATCGTCGTGGCAGTGGCGATCTTCAACAACCGGCGGTGCTCGAGAAAGTTCCATTGCATGGCGTGCTCCTTTTGGCGCGGCGCTCGCGCCCGATGATTTGCCCAGCAAGCGACCTCCCTGCCCATCGGCGCTTGCCGATGCCCCTGTAGGACTGGAGGCGGCCGGAGCCGACAGCGACGCGTCGTGCCGGCCGACACCTGCGCCGCACGGCAGTCTCTAGTCTGTGCAGCCACCGCAACCAGGAGCCCGACATGCAAGACGACATCCGCACCCGTTTGCCTGACAACGATGCGAACAGCGAAGAGAACCTCAGCGGCCCTGCTGCCGCACGCAAGATTGCCGACCTGGTCAGCGCCGGCGACAGCTGCTTCTTCTGCACCCGCGACTTGTCATCGGAGCTGCACTCGCGGCCGATGACTGTCATCGAAGTCGAGGACGGTGGCACGCTGTGGTTCTTCACGGAGATCGACAGCTTCAAGAACGTGGAGCTCGACCGCGACCCGCGCGTCACGCTGTTCTTCAAGGAGGGCGACAACGGTGGGCACCTGCGGCTGGATGGCACCGCCACGCAGGTGCTGGACAAATCCACCATCCACCGCCTCTGGACGCCCAAGCTGCGCGCCTGGTTCACCGAGGGCGAGGACGACCCGCGCATCAGCGTGCTGCGCGTCGACCCAACCGGCGGCGAGTACTGGGACAACCGCCACGGCACCGCCATCGCGGGCATCAAGATGCTGTTCGGCGCCATCGCCGGCCAGCGCACCGACGACGGGGTGCACGGCCGGCTCAGCTTTTGAGCTCTGTCTGGCCGGAGGTCAGTCGCAGGTGCCGCGCTCGCCACGGCGCCACGCAGCCAGCGCCTGCAACGTGGCGTCAAGCTGCCGGCGCAACTGCGCCAGCCTCGGGGCCAGGTCTTGCGCGTCCTGCTCGCGCAGCGCAGTGGCCAGCGTCCGCGCCTGGGTGGCCAGAGGCACGGCACCGACCGAGTTGGCTGAACTCAGCAGCCCGTGCAGCAGGAGGGCAGCGGCCTCGTGGTCACCGCTCTCCAGTGCCTGCTCCAGCCCCAGTGGCCCACCATAGGACTGCAGGAAGCGGTCGATGACCCGTTCATACAGCTCGGCGCGGCCGAAGCAGTGCTGCAGGCCGGCCGCAAAGGACACCGGCGCTCCCGGCTCGCCGGGCAGGTCGGCCGTGCCGCTACCGAGCCAGCGGGCCATGACGCGGAACAGCAGGTCGGGGTGAACCGGCTTGGTGACGAAATCGTTCATGCCGGCGGCCAGGCAGTCACGCCGATCGCTGTCGCTGGCATGGGCCGTCATCGCAATGACGGGCAGCAGCCGGTTGGCGGGGTCGGCGCGCAGCCGGCGCACTGTCTCGTAGCCGTCCATGCCGGGCATCTGCACGTCCATCAACACCAGCTCGTATCGCTCGCGGGCGATGGCCGCGATGGCCTCGGCGCCGCTGCCGGCGATGTCCAGCGCCACGCCGGCCACGCTGCGCAGCAGCTCGCCGGCCAGCACCTGGTTGACCTCGTTGTCCTCCACCAGCAGCACGCGGCGGCCGGCCAGGCGTAGCAAGGCCTGCTCGGCCGCTACCGGCGGCGCCGGCATCGGCGCAAGGGATCGGTCGCTGCGGCCGAGGCGAACGGTGAAGTGGAAGCTGCTGCCCTGGCCCGGCGTGCTGTTCACCGCGATGGAGCCGCCCATCAGCTCGACGAGCTGGCGGCTGATGGCCAGCCCTAGGCCGGTGCCGCCGAAGCGGCGGCTCATCGCGGCGTCGCCCTGCGAGAAGGGCTGGAAGAGGCGCTGCATCTGCTCCGCCGTCATGCCGATGCCGGTGTCGACGACCCGGCACTGCAGCTTCAGCGACGTGGCGTCGACCGGCGTGCAGTGCATGTCCACCGTGACCTCGCCGGCTGCGGTGAACTTGACGGCGTTGCCCGCCAGGTTGATCAACACCTGGCGCAGGCGCTGCAGGTCGCCGACGACGGCCCCGGGCGGCGCGCCGCGCAGGGTCACCTGCAGCTTCAGGCCCTTGGCCTCGGAACGTTGGCCGACGATGACCTGCAGCGCCTGGGCCAGCGCGTCCAGCTCGAACTCGGCCTGCTCCAGCTCCAGCTTGCCGGCCTCGATCTTGGACAGGTCCAGGATGTCGTCGATCAAGCCGAGCAGCGTCTCGCCCGCCACGCGCGCCTTGCTGAGATAGCCCGACTGCAGCGGTGTCAGCGCCGTGCGCAGCGCCAGGTCCGTGAAGCCCAGGACCGCGTTCATCGGCGTGCGAATCTCGTGGCTCATGTTGGCCAGGAAGACGCTCTTGGCCTGGCTCGCGGCCTCGGCAGCCAGCTGCGCCTGGCGGGCCTGCTCGGCGGCGCGCTGGTCGCTGATGTCGCGCACGATGGCCGTCATCAGCACCGCCTGGCCCTCGCCATGGCGGGCGATGGAGGCCTCGATGGGGAACTCGCTGCCGTCGGCGCGCACGCCGCTGAGCTGGCGCAGCCGCCCCATGCGGTGGGCCGCCGTGGCGCCGTCGCGCGCGAAGGACTGCACATGCGCCTCGTGGCCGGCGCGCGCTGCCGCCGGCAGGAAGCGGTCCAGCCGCTGGCCCAGCGCCGCCTCGGCGGGCAGACGGAAGATGCGGCTGGCCGCCGCGTTGAAGACGCGGATGCGCTGGTCCGCGCCGATGGTGATGACCGCGTCCATCGCGGTCTCGACGATGCCTTCCAGCTGCCGGTCGCGTTCGCGCAGCGCCGTCTCGGCCCGCTGCTGCTGCTGTTGGCGTGTCTGCTGGTCCAGCGCCAGCGAGAAGTCGTCGGCCAGTCCTTGCAGCAGCTCCTCACGCCTGGCGCCGAACCAGCCTGGCCGGTCGGTCTGGAACAGCAACGCGCCCCAGAGCTGCCCGTCGCGGAACAGCGGGAACACCGCCACCGCCCGCACGCCGTGCGCAATGGCCCGCTCCCGCATGGACGGCGGCGCCTGCACGGCGAGATAGTCGTTGCAGATGACGACCGTGCCGCTGCGCAGCGCCTTTGGGACGGGCAGGTGTTCAACCGCCGGGTCCAGGTAGTCCCAGCCCTGCGCAGCGGCGCCAAACACCGCGTCGATGGGGCCGGCGCCCGCCAGCACGGCGGCGCGCCCGGCATCGGCCTTGATGACCGCCACCAGCACCGCGTTGCCCGACTCGACGAACGCGGTGCAGATGTCGCCGGCAATGCTGTGCAGGTCGCCACTGCGCACCAACGCATGGTTGGTGCGCAGCAGCGCCTCGTACAGCCTGTTGGCCCGGCGCAGTTCCCCCAGCGGTGTGCTGAACCGCCGTGTCAGCCAGGCGGCGCAAGTCCGCAGCAGGCGCCAGGGCTGTCGCCTGCCAGGGCGCGGCGGGTTCGCCTCGGTCCGGTCTCGCATCGACTCTCCCTGCGCCACCTGCTGCCTGCAGGCGATTCGTTATGTTGTCGATGCCGATTGAACACCTCGGCGGCGGCCCTCGCAAGGCCGCCGTTTCATCAAGCTTTCGGCAAGCGGTCGCAGGCGGACATGAAAAAAGCACTTGACCGTGAAGCCAAGTGCTTTTTGCATCTGGTGCGCCCGGTTGGGATCGAACCAACAACCCCTGCCTTCGGAGGGCAGGGTACTGGGAGAAAGTGAGCATGCTCGAATTTCAATTTCTCCTATGAAAACGTCCCGCGCCGTCCCAGGAAATCCATAGACGTTTGGCCCACTTTTGGCCCACTTTGGCCCACAATGGAAGGTGCCTTCTGAAGTGGAGGAAAGCATGGGTGCCAAGATCGATACCGTCGACGCGCGGACCAGGGCGAAGCCGAGGTCGGAGCCCTATTGGGTCAGGCTTGCCGGCGGCTGCATGCTCGGATATCGCAAGCTCACAGCAGGGTCCGTCGGAGCTTGGTACGCGAGGTACAGGGACCCTGAAACTGGTCATCGCGCCAAGACCAGCTTGGGAGACTTTTCGAAGCTGCCGCTGGCCCAGCGCTACGACGCCGCGAAGAAGGAGGCAGAGCAGTGGTTTACTCACCTTGGCCGAGGCGGCGCTGTTGTGGCTTCGACGGTCAAGGCGGTATGCGAGAACTACGTCAAGCACGTACGGGCGACGGCAGGCAAGGGCGACGACACAGCGGATGACCTGCAAGCTCGATTCGCTCGCTGGGTGGACGACGCACCTATCGGGCGGGTCGCGGTCACCAAACTTACTCGACGCCAAGTCGAGACGTGGCGCGCAGAACTGGCGGCAACCCCAGTTGTGATCGATCCTCGCGCCAAGAATCCTCGAACACGCACCCGTGCGGCGTCATCGGTGAACCGTGACTGTGCGGCGCTTCGCGCGGCGCTCAACTACGCGCATGACATGGACGACGTCACGACGGACACGGCCTGGCGTGTGGCTCTGCGTCCCACGAAAGGCGCGGACGGTCGCCGCACCGTGTACCTCGACCGTGAGCAACGACGCAAGCTCATCGGTTGCGTGGACGAAGAGTTTGTCGAGTTCGTGAAGGGGATGACCCATCTCCCTCTGCGGCCTGGCGCGCTCGCTGCATTGACCGTCGGGCACCTCGACAAGAAGAACGGCGTGCTCAGCATCGGCAAGGACAAGGCTGGGCAGGATCGCAGGATCAAGCTTCCCAAGGCCACCGCAAGCATCCTCGCGAGATTGACGACCGACAAGCTGCCGGCGGCACCTCTGTTCGCCCGTGCTGGTGGAGGTGCCTGGAACAAGGACGCCTGGAAGAAGCCCATGAAGGCTGCAGCGGCCGCGGCGGGCCTGCCAGCGGGGACGGTTCTGTACACCCTTCGACATTCCACGATCACGGATCTGGTTGTCGGCGGCCTCGACCTTCTGACGGTCGCGCAGCTCAGTGGGACGAGCGTGGAAATGATCGAGAAGCACTACGGGCACCTGCGCGCCGATCACGCGGCGGAGGCGCTCGCGAAACTCGTTCTTTAGGCTGTCCAGCATCCGCCGGGTCTGCGGTACCACTGCAGTCTGCCAGCATAGAAATGTTGCCATGCTGGCCGCTTGGCGGGAATATTGCAGGTATTTATATGCATTCAGGCAGGCGGCGACTTGAACTCAAGATGCGGCTCGCTCGTCGATTCAGCATGGCGACGGAATAGAGAAATCCGTAAAATGTCCTTTAAATGGGAACTTCTCCATCCTTTCTATTCCGCGAGCTACTGCCGGAGGTGCCGCGAGGTTCGCCGATGCCGAGCGCATGGCTGCAGGCGCGTGGATTGACCGCCAAGCAGGTGTCAAGGCTTGCGCAGGACGGCTGGCTTGAGCGCCTCGGGCATGGCGTCTACATCCTTCCGGGGGATCAACTGGGCCGTGATGCCAGCTTGGCACGCTTGGCGGAGTCGATACCTGGCCTGCATGTCGGCGGGAAAACTGCGCTTGCGTGGCGAGGGGTGCGGCACAACCTCGCCGTCAAAGATCGACTGATCCTCTGGGGCGACAAGTCGGTATCGCTGCCGACCTGGTTCACGTCGTCCTTCCCGGCGGACTACCAGGCGACCCATCTCTTCGATCCAGGACTGCCGGCCAATGTCGGCTTGGCCGCATTGCCTGGGGGGCGGTCTGACGTGCTCGTCTCCACCTCCGAACGAGCACTGCTCGAATTGTTGAGCGACGTGGGCAAGGGGCAGGAACTCGAGGAGGCACGTCACCTGGTCGAGAGCGCAAGAACGCTGCGCCAGCCCGTACTGGAAGAGCTTCTCGCCCATCTCAAGCGGATCAAGGTCGCAAGGCTGGCTCATGCTCTGGCTGAGGAGCTGGGGCTGTCCTGGGCTGGCCTTGCGCGCAAACACAGTGAGCGCCTGGGCGGAGGCAGTCGCTGGGTGTCCACCACCAAGTCCGGTGAGCGGCTCAACCTGAAGCGGCCGACGTGAACGACGCATACGTTCGAACAGTCCAGTTGCTGCTGGACATCGCACCGGCCGTCCTCGAGACGCCCGTCTTTGCAATGAAGGGGGGCACTGCGCTCAACCTCTTCGTCCAGGACATGCCGCGCCTGTCCGTAGACATCGACGTGGTCTTCGTTCCCTACGATCTTCCGCGCGAGGATGCGCTACTGAAAATCGGCGCCGAACTCGCCGCCGCACAAGGGCGAGTCAGGGCAATGGGGTACGACGTCGAACTCCGCAAGAACAAGGATGGCACCGAAGCAAAGCTGTTCGTCCGGAGCGCCGACGCGGAGGTCAAGGTCGAGGTCAACTTCGTCTTTCGTGGCACGGTGATGGATCCGACGCGCCGCTCGCTGACGCCTGCGGCCCAGCAAATGTTTGCCGCGGACATGCAGGTCCCAGTCCTTGCCGATGCCGAGCTATACGGCAGCAAGCTGGTGGCGGCACTGGATCGCCAGCATCCGCGGGACCTATTCGACGTTCAGTTGATGCTCGAAAGTCATGGCTGGGAAGAACCGCTGCTGGACTGCTTCGTGGTTTACCTGGCGGGCCATAACCGTCCAACCCATGAGGTGTTGTTTCCCAACGAGAAGCCGCTTGCGGACGTGTTCAAGGCGGAGTTCGAGGGCATGACGATGGAAGCCGTCGAGCTTGATGATTTGCTGTCGACACGACGGCGCATGCTGGAAGAGCTTCCGCGCCAGCTGCTGCCCCGGCATTGCGACTTCCTGCGCTCCATGGTACGAGCGGAGCCGGATTGGTCGTTGCTCCCGTACGCCCATCTCAGGCAGCTGCCGGCCCTTCAGTGGAAGTTGTCGAACCTCAGCCGGCTGAAGAGGAACGCGCCAAAGTTCCAGTTCCAATACGATGAGCTGACCAGTCGCCTCGCGACTGCGCGGGGATGAGCCGCAGTTGCCAAGCGTGACTGCGCCGCCAGGCAGGGGGCACTTGCCCCTTTCGTCTTGCGCATGCACGGCACATTCCGTCCGGTTGCTTTGAGGGCGAGTGCGGCGGACGCTTACCGGCCGCTGGTGGCGCGATGTCAGCTTCAGGCTGACAGCGGAAGTTCGCCAACGGCTGTCTTGCAGTATCCCAACGTTGGCAGTGCGTCCGATGGGCTGCGTTTTGCACCTTTGCCCATCTTGATCGCGTGGGTGCTGGTAACGGTCGTCGCCACGTCGGCGCGGCACCTGAAGTACCTGCAGATGCAAAGAGACTACCCTTCCACAGTTTTGAGGATGCCATCCTGAGAGAGGCCGACTGAAATCAGAGAGAGGGACTAGCGGTCTCGTTCCGGGTGCACAGGATGCCCCACAGCATACTTTGACCAAGATGCGCCCATGGGTATCGCCAGCACAAGCAAGAAAATAGATTGCAATGCGCAGGTCATCGCTCTATATCTCGCCTCCCGGAGTTCGGCCGATGAACCTCTCCACTTTGCCCATACCGCGCATCGTCGCCCTCATGATGATGTCGCTTGTTGGTGCAACATCGGCAGGAGACGATTCCGCGCGAGGTGCAGTTGATCAACGCGAAGGTCGCGCTCCACCATCAGAAAAGTCTCTATCCTGGGCGAGGCGACACCTGCAGGACCAAGTGGCGCGCGAGTACCTTTCGACCACTTCCTACTTTCAAGGCAAGACAACAAACACCACAAAATACCTCAAGGCGCAAGGCTACAAGAGTGGGGCAGTCTGCGTCGACTGGGGCCAGATTCCGCAACTCTCGCGGCGACGAGTTGCACTCGGCACGGTCGACGAGAACGGCGCCGGCTTCTCCGTGATCAAAGCAAGAGGATTCGCTGCCGCAGCGTCGACGCCGAAAGAGGCCGAGCAAGCGGCGTTGAAGGCTTGCAATCTAAATAAGAACAACTCGGCGCGCAAGTATGATTGCAACTGCGCGACATTATATACAGAAAATGGCGTTGTGTTGGAGGTGCCAACCAGAACCGCTGCGATTGTAGCCAATTGGTTGGATTCGCTTGAATTTCCTGCGCTGTGCGCTAGTTGGATCGAACATAAGCCGATTGGCTTTTTTGTTCGCCCTCCAAACAAGCCTTCTTTTGGCGTCGATAAAAAGGCGACAGCCTGCTCCGCCGACCTCCAGACAATGCGCAGTGGTGATTTCGTGGTCAACGATGTCGTTTCCGCAATCGAGCGCGACAAGACTTCGACCCCACCAGGGTCGCCGGATGTTTTCCCAGGCCCTCCGGTTGTCGACGAACATAAACTCAGGGATCTAGATCTTCGCGATGACTATGGCAATCAAGTCAGCAAATATATTTGGTTCTACCCGCCAGTGGGTGACGTCTGGGCAAAGGCTTGGAGTACTGAATACACTCTCCCAGACAAATGGGGGTACCACTACAAGCTATTTCGCGTACCCGACGAAGCAAGACTGGCCGTCACCAACACCCTGAAGGCGATCGAGACAAGCAAGCTGTATCGCCGCATCAAGCGGCAAATGAACCCTGAAGTGCCGCTGCCAAATTTTGACGCCAAAGACAGATTGGCGAACTATGTGCGAGCTTTTGATGTAACTGATCCGAAGACGGCATCAGCATTCAACCTTCAGCCAGCGTACTGGAAAGGCGGCCTACTTGGCGTCGAGCGACCAATCACCTTGTGGGCGGAGGCGAGTGTACTCGTTGATGCAGTGGGGATCCCCGTCTCGGCTCCACTAAGAAGTGTAAGGCCAATAGCGATACTATCCAATCGCGCGCTCTACCTTTACGCGGAGGAGATAGTCAGAGAACAGCCTGACGAATCCGCTGGCGGCGTAAGCGAGCCATTTGAAGGGAGGGTTCTAAATCTCTCTAGGTGTCATCCACACACGGGCTGCGTCGCGTTCGCTGTAGACTACTTGGCAGCAGAAGTCGTCGCCGAGCTAAGCGGCGAACCAATTGCAGCGAAGCTGGCGTCACCAACCGTACCTCGCAAGGGGAGCGCAAGGCTACAGAGAACTTTCGAAGAAAGTCGGGTATTAAGCGGGCTTGCCGGACCGTACTACGAACTCTCCACCTATACGGTGACAGCTTGGGCTGCGCCAAACTTTGTGCCGCTGGCGACTGTTCATTTTCGTGATCGCGCGGCGGGCAAAGACAGTTGGGGACCCGACGATCAGATATACCTGACAGTCTCTCATGCGCTGCAGATATCTGTTGGACGCAACGGCACCTACACCGAACCGACCGCCGCCCAATATCGCGCATACAACGACGAAGTGCAACGCGCGGTTGCTCGCGCTCTGTCACGAGTTACGGAGCGTCTGCGCGCCTTTACTACCGTTACAGACTAGGAGAAAGTGCGTGAATCCGAACACCGCTCGAAATTGGCTGGGACTGTTTTTTCTTGTCACAACAGCGCTTCTTGGAGCATATATACTAATTTTCAAAGAAACTCGCTATCTCCCAGTATCCGATGATGACGCAACTAGCGCCTTCCAAATTGTCATTCCAACGTTCATTGCTCAACTAACGATTGCCTTTCGCTTTCTGGCAAGTCCGCCTCGCGATCTAGACAACGCGACTCAGCACTTACCAACATGGGTTGTTGTTGGTCCTCCCGTACTAGTGGTCGCTGTGCTTGGCGTCACTATCGCCATGCTTGTTGCGGATGGCGGAGGTTCGCTGAGAGCGGGGCCGATATTCAAGAGCGTTGTCACGTTTTGCGTAAGCCTGCTGGGAGCCACTACAGCCTTTGTTATGTCTGCGATATTCCAGGGGAGCGGTCCGCGGGCCCGATCGACATCGCGCCCAAGTACGTAGTGCGACGGCGTCAGTTTGGCCGGCGTCGCGTTCGGCCGCCGCAGGACGGTGATCCTGTTTCGCCTCCTCGGCTCAAACGTTGAGCGACCGCTTGCGGGCGTCGAGTTCTGCAAAGCGGAGGACCGCACCCGCTGCAAAACAGCCGTCCGCTGAGCGGATGTAGCCTCCAGGCTGATCTGAGTCGTTCGCGGTTCAATATCTGACGGCCGTTCCCGCCAAGACCGGCCATAGAGCGCGGCGCTCCTGTTGGGTATTCGTCCTGCCAGGTCATCTTGAAGTCGGGCGCTAAATACGTACGTCACGTACTGGGTCAGCGGAACTTCGCTGGCGCCTTTCACCTTGTCGCGGATGGTGGGGTCCTTCCACTTCCAATTGAGGTCTTCGCACCGCAGCGCCAGCCACTCGCTAGGCCGCGTGTCGACGAGCAGCAGGGTTGCCGACAGGCCGCCAGTTGCTCGCGCTGCAAGGTCCTCCTTCACCTTTGCCCATTAACTCACGTACGACCTTGGCCTTGGCGCGGTTCTGCGGGCAGGGTGGAGGCGCAATCGGGATGCTCGGCGCACCAGCTCAGAAAGCGACGCGGCCACCGCCACGAAAGCCGCGTGGCTGTGGGCCGCGTCAGCGTCTCGCGCTCGGCCCATTCACTCACCAAGAGTACCTCGCCGCCAACCGGCGATCCAGGAGGAACTGCCCAGCTGACGGTTGCCGCGTCCGCAGGCTTAGCCTTCAAACACCCAGGTGCTTGAGCAGCACCGGCAGCACCTTGCCGTCGGCGGGGTAGAAGTCGTTCTGCTGTTTGTAGTGGGCCACGGCGGTGCGCGTGGCTTCGTCGAGCACGCCGGTCTGGGCCACGCCGAGCTTGTTCTGCAGGCGGCGCACCTGGTCGGCGGGCAGGGCGTCGGCGGGGGGCGTGGCGGGCGCGGGGTTCTCGGCGGCCTGGCGGTTGGCGGCCATCATGTCGGGCACTTTGGCTGACACATAGGTCGCGTTGCTGATGCCCATCAGCCAGTAGAGGCTGTCGGGCAGCTGCGGGAAGCCGTTGCTCTTGATGATGGAGTACAGCGAGTAGCACCACGCGAACAGCGTGAAGGCCAACATCTGGAAGCGCAGCAGTTCGACGCGGCCATCGCTGCCCACCAGCAGCGTTCGCCAGCTCAGCCGTTCGGACGCCGGCACGGGCGTCGGGTCGGGCGCGCCCCGCTCCACACCACGGGCCAACACGCTGCTGGTGCCGGCGATGCCCAGCAGCCCGAGCACTGGCGTCAGCGACAGCAACGTGTCGGTGCTTAGCCAGGTGAACACCAGCGCGAAAAAGGCGGCCACCGTCCATAGTAGAAATTGCAGGTTGGACAGGCTCAGCCGGCCCGACTCGTGCTCGATCAGCTCCGCCACGGCGCGCGCGGGGCCTGCCCGCATGCACACCATGCAGATGACCAGTAGCGCCAGCACGGCGCCAAGGCCGACCGCGGTGGACCACTTCCAACTGCTCAGGTGCAGCGTGGCCTCGGCGTCGAGCACGGGGCGGCCACCCTGGTTGACGATAGTGCGCATGCTGGCCGGCACGCCACGAATGCGGCTGAGCCAGTCGCTGTCTTCCAGCAGCCGTTGCATCTCATCGCCCTCTACGCGCAGCTCGAAATGCAGCGCCTTGCCCTCCTGTTTGCTGAAGCGGCCGGTCAGCGGCATCTTGCGCGAGCCCACCTGCAGGCAGAACACCGGCGGCGCGTCGTTGGGGCCGAGCCGGTCGGTCTCAAGCGCCAGGTCAAGCTTGCCGCCGTGCGGCACCAGGGCCGGAGAGATGCGCACCACCTGGGCCGTGGCGGCGGGCACGATCTCGGCGAAGCGCGCCGGGCGTTCGAGGAAGAACTTGAGGGGCTGGGTGCCTTGTGGGTCTCGCCAGGTGAGCACCGCCCCGGGCTGCACTGCCACCTGGCCGTTGGGCTTGCGTTCCAGGACGGCGCCCGCGCCGATCTCGATGTCGGACAAGCCTTCCAGGTTGGGGCTGGCCGGCAGGGGCCGGCCGTCGGCGTCGCGTGCCACACCGTTGTCTACGAGGGCTGTGAAGCGCCGATCCTGGACGGCCAGCACCACAGGGCCTGCGCCTGCCTCGGCGCGCAGCGTGGCCTGGTCGTCGCGCAACAAGCCGCGCCCAAGCGCCACGCCGTTCACGAGGGTGTTGGCGGCCAGGCGGTCGGCATCGGCCGCGCCGCCGAGTGCGGAGGCAGGCAGCACCAGGGGGCGCTCCAGCCTGCCCTCCAGCCAGGCGCGGGCCCCCGTCATGTCCACGGCCATGGTCAAGGCCTGGTCTTTGGCTAGGGTGACGCTGGGCGCGCATGGGTCGGGCGCAGCATGAGCGGCGGGCAGCGCGACGCACAACAGGGCTGCAGCCAGCAGCAGGCGGAGGGCGGGTGTTGAAGTCGTCACGGGCTCACCCCCAGAAAAGGCGCCACAGGCTGGGCGTGTCGTTGGGCGGGACGACCAGGCCGCCGCTGAAGGTGGCGAAGCAGTCGTTAAACCACTGCACAAAACGGTCGGCATGCGCACCGGTGCCGATGGGGTACTGGCGCAGGCCCCAGCGGTTGTCGACGCCATCGTCCGGGTGCAGGCCGCCGGCGTTGTAGGCGCAGGCCACCAGCGGTGGGTCGTAGGTGGTGATGCGCCGCTGCTGCGCGATGTAGGCGGTGCCGGCCCAGATGGAGAAGGCTGGGTCGCGCAGCTTCTCTTCGTTGATGGAGTCGTCCCGTAGGGCTTCGCGCGCCGTGCCGATCAGCGTCTGCATCACGCCTACGGACATGCGGTTGTTGGACTCGGGGCGCGAGGGCACGTTGCGGTCGCCGCCGCTCTCGGTGCAGATGGTGGCAATGATGAGCTCGATGGGTACATCGAACTCCTTGGCGGCGGCCTCGATGGCGGGGCCGAACTCCCGGCATACCCGGGGCACGGTGACGAGGCGGCCGCCCGTGCGGTCGATGCGGCCATTGACCACCAGCCCGTCAGCGGTGAGCTGCCAGCGCGCGCTGCCGCGCAACCGGTGCAGTTGCAGTTGCGGCATCACCGAGACGCCGAAGTCCTGCCGGCTGCGGTCGCTCAGCGTGTCGGCGTCCGTTTGCGGTAACGCGGAGGGGGCGCTGCCCGAGGCCGCAGCGGCAGCAGCCGTGCTGGGTGTGAGGGCGGTGGCGGACGACGCGGTTTCCAGCGACACGCCCAGGGCTTCCAGCACGCCGGCAATGGGCGTGCACACGCTGGTGCGCACCGGGTATGCATCGTCGGTGCGAGCGATGTGCAGGCCCACGGCCAGCTGGCGCTCGTCCAGCACCAGAGCGCCGCTGTCGCCGGGCTGCATGGCGGGCTCCCAGGCACCTTGCTGCAGGCCGTAGAGGATGAGGTCTTCAAAGGGCAGGGCATAGCTGCCTGCCGACGCCCAGTCGTCGTAGTACACCGGAGCCGTGGCTTCGGCCGAATGCACCAGCGACCGCACCACCTGCCGCGATGTGGCCCCGCAGGTCAGCAGCCGCTTGCCTTCAAACACCCAATGCGCCACGCCGGCCGGTACTCCGATGCCCATCACTTTGGCGTCTACCAGCTCGGGCGCGGTGATGCGGGCGATGGCGGCGTCCTGCCGGTGCACCGAGCCGCTGCGGTCGCGCAGGCTGGTCCAGTCGACCAGCTCGGCAATCTTCTTCCATTCGCCGTTGATCTTGGCTTCTACCGCATCGCCATTGCGCCCGAAGCCGCCCGGGTTCAGCACGTGCGAGGCGCTCAGCACGAAGCGCTGGGTGGGGTCTTGCAGCGAGCGCACCACGCAGCCCAGCGTGCCGATGATGTCGTCGAAGGCGGCGTTGCGGATGGGGCTGCCGCCTTGAGCCCGGGAGGTGTCGGTGCTCATTTCAGGAAGGACTTGGCGAGGTCTTCGGGCAGCGTGCCTTTGGTGTCGGCCAGGCCGTGGCGCTTTTGGTAGCTGCCCAGGCCACGGCGGAACTCGTCGTTGAGTTCCGAGACGGGCGGGTTCATCTCCAGGCCTTTGCTGATGATGCGGATCTCGTCAGGGCCGAGGCGCTTCTCGAAGATGGTGCGCGCGCCGATGCCGGGCGTTGCAGGGGCCGGCGAGCGCAGTCGCTCCGAAGTGTCAGTCGTAATGCCGCACTCCTTGATCACCGAAGGACCCAGAACGGCCTTCAGTTCGGCATCCTTGGCCTTGGCGTCGAGCTTCTCAGCGACCAGCACCGCAGCGCGCCCGTTGTCATCGAGCACGCCTAGGTTGTCGGGGAACTTCTTGATGAAGGCCTCGCAAGTGCTGGCGTCTTTCGTGCCCGTGGCTTTGGTGCCCACTGAATGCTGCACGAAGCAGGCCAGCGTGCGGTTGGACCAGCCGCTGCCTGTGCATTCCCGCGTGGTGGGGGTTGCCGGCGTGGCAGCGGCGGCTGGCAGCACGGTCAGTGTCAGTAACGCTGAGTTCTGCGCTGCGTCCTGCACGTTGATCTGGTAGGTGCCGGCCACGGTAGTGGTGTCGGCAATGATCAGCACTTCGCTTGCGCCCGGCTGGATCACCGACAGCAGGCCGGGCATGGGTGTGTCCACAGGTGTGGCGGTGAATTGCTGGGTGCCGCCGATGATCGGCACGCGCGACTGCTTCGACTGTCCGGCAGTGAACTCGATCTGCGTGCGGGCCAGCCGCATGTTGACCGCCAGCTTGGTGGCGTCCACGTTGCAGCCGGCGAGGTCTTCCTTCACGCGGTTGGTGGCACGGTCGGTGGTGCCCGTAAGCCTGGCAGCCTGAATGGCCAGCAGCGCGCGTTTGGCCTGCAGGCGGCCCAGCGCGGAGGCCAGGTGGTCACGCGGCTCCAAAGGGGCCGGAGCGGCGTCACGCGCCTTGTTGTCCCGGGCGAATTGTGCGGTGGACTGTTGCCCGGAGCCCGTTGGCAGTTGGCTCTTGATCGCCGCGACGCGGGTCTGGAATGCCGTGTCCAACTGCAGGCCCGGCACGATGGTGTTGGCGTAGCTGGCGATCGCGCCGATCTGCTGCGGCAGCGAGGCCAATGTGGCTTGCCGGGACTTGATGGCGACGTCGATCTGCCTGCGCATCTCGTCGATGCGGGCCTCCAGCATGGCTCCAGCGCCGTCTGCGTTCTGGCGTAGGCTGGCAGAGCGCTGGTGCAACTCGTTCAGCCGTGTGAAGAGTGCGGCCGTTTCGGCGATCTCGGCGCGTGCTGTCTGCGCGGTCTCGGAGTCAGGCGTCTGGCTCGCCATCGCCACGTTGAGCCAGCGCACCGTATCGGCCAAGGCGTCGGCGACAGGCGTGGTGGCTATGCCCACGGCCTGCTCCGCAGCGACGATCTCATTTCGAGCCGCCTCGCTCAGCCTCAACGGAGCCACCGCCGCCTTGGCACACGCCATGGCCTTCATGCCTTCGAGGTAGACGTCCAGTCGGTCGGAGCTTTGGTTCCAGGTGCCGAGCTGATACGCCAGCCCGCCGCCCAGCGCCGCCGTGATCAGAACATCGCGGTGGGCGTTGCCAATGGCGGCTCCCACTGCCAAGGTGCTCAGCGTCAACAGGCCCTGCCCCAGCTGGTTGCTGCGCTCGAGCTCCTCGCGCAGCTTGGCGCGGTAGCCGTCGTAGGTGGCGTCGGCATAGCTCATCGCGTAGTTGAGCGTGCCGGGTGGCCCTGCCGGCGCGCGCTGCAAATGGTGCACGGCGGGCGCTCGGGCGTCTTCAACAAACGGCGTGCCGGCGCAGCCCGCAACTACAAGCGCGGCCGCGACCAGCGCTGCCGCATGCCTTGTTCTTTTCGCCATGGCCCAGCTCCCGACTGACTTGTCATTACGGCCTGGATGCTAGGAAGCCGCGCAGGGCGCGCCATCCACATCTTTGACGATGCCGCCACAGTGCGCTCCATGCCATCCGACTGGTAAGCGTGGTGTCACCACCCTCTTGACCGCAAGTCAGCGGACTGCCTTTCAGCTATTCGACGTTCGCGAGCCCTTGAACGTCACCTTCACGCTGTACCAGTTGCAGCCACCTATCGAGTTCGTCGAGGTCGGCACTGAGCATTCGTACTGCCAGAGTCCGGTCATTGGCTTTGGCCAACATGTTGTTCAGCCCGAGGTGCGCCACGAGCAGGTAATGCATGGTTGTTAAGAGCTCGTCCAGCTGCTCCGGGTGCCGCCTGGCATGACTGTTCAATGCCTCAATCGCATTCGCCAGCTTCTCGCCGACGTAGCTCAGTGGAACGCCGTCCCGCGCTTGCTCAGTCGTGTACGCGGGACCGTTTGAGCTGAGTGGAAGGTCGTCGTTCATGTCATAGGAGTGGAAGCTTGCAGGCAGTATCAGCCTTTAAACGTCGAGGACGTGGCGCTGCAGTTCGAAGTCAACGCGCCAGTTGCGACCGTCCATGGCTTGCAGCGTCGCGGTGCGACGGTTGACTCGGGTGACGATGCCGACCAGCGCCGCCCCTTTGGCGTCGTCGAAGGTGACCTTGTCGCCAACCTTAAGGCGGCGTTCGCCGTCTGCGCCGCAGGCTCCGGCGGCGGCTCGTAGGCCTGCACTCCGGGTTCAGTCGCGAGGGTGTCGATCGCAACGTACGGAATCTTCCAGGTCCGGCGCACGTCTTCTTCGAGCACGGTCGCCTGCTTGTCGTGCCGCGCGATGAGCTTGCCGTGCCGGATCTGCCCGGTGCGATGGTCGATGAACTGCACGGCTTGGCCCAGGTGCAGCTTCATGCGCGCCGCCATCTGGCGCTTGGGGTCGTCCAGCAGCACATCGATGAGCGCGCGCATCTGGTAGAGCTGCATGCTCGGCGCGTCTTGCAGTGCCTCGACCATGCGCGAGGCGTTGTCGTCTTCAGCCATGGATGAATGTTGCCAGCGCCGCGGCCGCTGGACTTCAGGCAGCGCGTGCAAGCGTGTGCTGCGCTGTGGTCGACCACGGCAGCAGCTCGTCGATGCGGTTCACCGGATGGTCGGCGATCCGCTCCAGCACCTCGCGCGCTGATAGGCCTCGGGGTCGAGCCCGTTGAGCGTGGCGGTCTCGATCAAGCTGTACATCGACGCCGCGCGTTCGCCACCCGCGTTCGAGCCCATGAACAGGTAGTTGCCGCGCCCGAGCGCCACGCCGCGCAGTGCGCGCTCGGCGGCCGAGTTGTCGATCTCGATCCGGCCGTCGTCCGCGTAGCGCGTCAACGCCTTCCAGCGCCAGGCTGTAGCGGGCGGCCTTGGCCAGCTCCGACTTCGTCGAGACGTGGGTCAGCACACCCTGCAGCCAGAGCTGGGCTAACTGGCTATGTCGTGCGGCGTCAAGCCTTCTGAAGCCGTTAAAGACGGGGAGGCGTATGCGCTTCCAGTCGCTGCTCAAAAAGCGCCACGAAGTCGGGGAGCGACACATCCATGGCATTAACCCAGCGGCGCAGCTCCAGTACGTCCAAGCGGCGCACGCCCCGCTCGACTCTGCTTACGTGCGTTTGCTCCCACTCCAGGCGTTTTGCAAGATCTACCTGTGTCAGCTGAGCTGCGTTGCGCAACTCAACCAGAAGCTCTCGGAGCAGCAGTTGGTCTTGGGTGTGGAGATTCTTTTGCATCGGCCGTGGGGGAACGGCCGACACCTTGATCGGTATGGAAAAATAGACGAAAACAGTCTATTCTGAAAATGCGTTTTCGCCCCGCGAACGGAAGCCGTCATGACCGCCAACTCCCAAGAGCCGAGCCGCGCAGCCGCGCTCTCCAAACCACTCTGCTGCAGGTACGTCCTCGCAGAGTTCAAGACTCTCACCTTGCCCGTCCGACGTGACGGCGTCGTGGAGCAATCCCGCTGGCGATGGGCTCTAGGTCTGTTCAAGGGGGACCAGTACGAGCTGCTGGGCGCCTGGTCTGCGCAAGTGCCTGCGCTGAGCGTGGCCCATGAACTGCACGACCGCGGTATCGAGCACATTATGGCGATTTCCGCTGAAGGCGGCGTGGACTGCAGGGCGACCTATCCCGATGCTGTCGCTTGGTCGGCGTGTAGCGATCCTCATGCCGCAAGCGCCTTTGGTCCACGGCGCCGTGCCGCGCTTCTGTCCGCTGCGGCGACTGCTGAACGCTTGCAGGCCAGCCTCACCCGCGCGATCAAGCGCCGAGCCCCGTTCGCGGACGAGGGTGCCGCTGTTGCCTTCCTCATGCACGCCCTCGAAAACGCCGACCGCCAGCTCCAGGGGCTCCCCAAGCTGAGATTCGAGACGGCTCTGCGCCGTTCTCGCGCCATGGAGGCGCCTGCCTCCCAGCAAGCCGCGTGACCTGCCCATGACGGCAGCCTTGGTCAAGAACTTGCGCGAGACGCTCGCGCGGGTGCGCAGCGCCTTGATGCGCCGTGGCCGCAACGCACACGAAGCCGATGACCTGGTGCAGGAAGCCTGGGTTCGGCTGGCCTGCTATGAGCGCGACCAGCCCGTCGAGCGACCCGAAGCCTTCCTGATGCGCACCGCGCTGAACCTGTCCGTTGACGCCCATCGCGCGCAGACCACGCGCGGTGACGAGGTGCTGGTGGAGGACGTCGTCCTCATCGACATCGCGCCCACGGCCGAGGCCACGCTGCTCGCCAAGGAGCGGCTCGAACGCTTGAGCCTCGGCGTCAGCCGTATGAGCGAGACCACGCGGAGCATCTTCCTGGCCCACCGACTCGACGGGCTGACCATCGTCGAGCTCGCACGGCTGCACGGCCTGAGCACCACGACCGTCCACAAGCACATCGCCAAGGCCACGCTGCAGCTCACGACCTGGATGGAAGGCTGGTAGCGATGGATCGCCGTCAGGCGTCCGCCGGGGCGGCGGAGCCCGAGGGACCACCGCTCGTGCCGAAGGACGTGGCCGCGGAGGCCGCTGTGTGGATCACCCGCTTGCATGGCGGCCAGCGCACCCCGCAGATGGAGCGGGAGTGTCGCGCCTGGCAGGCCCGGTCCGCCGCACACCGGCTGGCCTTCGAGCGTTGCACCGACACCTGGCAGGACGTGGCCAGACTCACGCTTGCGGGCTACGCCACCGCAACTGCGGCCCGCGAACTGCCAGACATTGGCAGGGCAGCGCGGTCCTTGCCCTGGCGCTCAAGCCTGGCCATTGCCTTGGCGCTGGTCGCGAGCGTGCTGGCGCTTCGTCCCTGGAGCGCCGAGGATGTCTACGACACCGGCGTCGGCGAACAACGCGTCGTGGTGCTTCAGGACGGCACCCGCCTGTCGCTGAACACGTCCACCCGGATCCGGGTGGACTTCGCTGAGTCCCAGCGCACCGTCAAGGTCGAGCGCGGTGAAGCCCTGTTCGAGGTCGCCAAGGATGCCAGCCGTCCGTTTGTCGTCCAGGCTGCCGGCACCGAGGTCGTCGCCACCGGCACCGCTTTCCTGGTGAAGGCGTCACCCGCAGCCAAGCCGGGTGACCAAGCGCTTGCCGTGACGCTGGTTGAAGGCCAGGTGGTGGTACGAAGCGCTGCAAGCGAGGGACGCCGGCTGGAAAAGCCGTTGGTGATGGTGCCCGGCCAGCGCCTGCGCCTCAGCCGTTCAGATGAAGCGCAGCGCCCTGCCACGGCGACCCGCGTGGATCGGCCCCTGATGGATCAGGTGCTGGCCTGGAAGCGGGGCGAGGCCCGCTTTGACAATGTGTCGCTGCGCGAAGCGGTGGAGGAGATGAACCGCTACGACCGCGTGTCGATCGTCGTGTCCGGCACGGTGGGCGACAGGCGCGTGAGCGGCGTGGTCAAGACGGGCGACAACGTCAGCTTCGCCGAAGCCATGGCCAGTTTGCATGGCCTGGTCGTGCGCAACCATGGTGATCGGCTGGAACTCGTCCAGCCGTAGGCCGGGCACTCAGCCCAGCGCGCAGGCTGATGCGGGCCTGGCGCTGCAGAGTTGCTACGAATAGTGACCACCAAGCCAACAATCTGGGAAGCCTCGGGACGTCGACAGACATGCATGGCGCTTCTGGGACGGATTACGCCCCAGCGTTCGGGATCTATCGCATCGGAGAGGCTGGTCGCACGATAGGGTTCATGGTCTCCACCGGGCGCGAGAGCGAGCATCAGCAGCTTGACCTGCTGGGTGCTGTCGCGACGCCGCTCACAGAGAGCGTGGCCAGTGCGCCGCACAAGCCAGGGAAAGGGAACTCACGCGACCGTGTGTGCGTGGAGCTGCGCGGCCTGGGTGATCGCCTCCGTGCGCAGGCTCAGCGACTGCACACGACAGCCGCCGTCCTGACGAGGCGCGCTGTTCTGCTACTGCTCGATGACCGCCCAAGCGGCGATGAGACCGCCATCACCACGCCTGCTGACGCCCCGGCGCGCGGAATCGTGAAAGTCACACTGCGCGTCTCGCGCGCTCATGCAACGTCGCTGACCTCGCGGGCGCGCGCCGCCGACATGTCGCAAGGCGACTACGTCTCCTCGCTACTGGATGGCGTGGCGCCTGTCGCCATGCCTGCGGACCACGCGTCGGCTGTGAAGGCGCTCATGGCGTCCACGGATCGCCTGGCCGCGCTGTCCGCCGATCTCAACGCGTTCCTGCGGGTGCTCGGCCGGGCCTCTGTCCCTCAGCTGGAGCCCTATCGCGCCAGCCTCACTTCGTTGACGAAGGGTGTACGGCAGCACCTTGCCACTGCAGCTGAGTTGGTTGCCGAACTCCGGCCGGCCAGGAGGCCACGGAGATGACCAGTGGCCAGCACATCGACGGTGTTCTGGTGCAGTGGGGCGAACGGCTGTTCTACCCCGGCAACCGGATCGTCAAGTCGGCGCCGCTGCCGCGTCTAGACGCGATGCTGCGGCGCAAGGCTGCCGTGATCCGGCGGCGCATCGAAGCGACAGTGCGGCGGGCGCCGCAGGTGATGGTCAAGGTGACGGGCGGTGGCCGAGGGATGGCGGCGATCGCGGCGCATTTCCGGTACATCAGCAAGAACGGCAAGCTGGAGATCGAGGACGACCGCGAGGTGGCTCGCACGGGCAAGGAAGCCGTGCGAGACCTGGCGGAGCAGTGGCGCTACGGCGGTTCACTGATCCCAGAGGAAGGCCACCGGCGGGAAGCCTTGAACATCATGTTGTCGATGCCGGCCGGCACAAATGCAGCTCTCTTGCAGAAGGCGGCGCGTGAGTTCGCACAGACCGAACTGGCGGGGCATCGCTACGTCATGGTGCTGCACGAGCACCAAGCCAATCCGCATGTCCACCTGAGCGTGCGGGCGGAGGCGGCATCGGGCAAGCGTCTGAATCCTCGCAAGGCGGACCTGCAGCGGTGGCGGGAGACGTTCGCCGAGAAGTTGCGCGGCTGGGGTATTGATGCAGAAGCGACGCGGCAGCCCTCGCGCGGGGAGAGCCGGAACTTTGAGCCGCTGTGGCGGATCAAGGCGAAGGAAGAGGGGCGCCTGCGAGCTGTTTCGGCCGCCACGACAACTGGGCGAGCCGGCACGCAGAGTCGTGCCGATGCGATGGTGAGCTGGGCGCACATCATGAAGGCGCTGGCGGCGTCTGAGGTTGCCGAGGATCGCCAGCTCGCGGAGAGGGTGGCGGCCTTCGTGCGCGGCACGACATTCGTTCGCGAGCAGTTCGTTCAAGGGTCCAAGGTGCCGTCGCGGCAGCATCGGCCTTCAAACGAGCTCTCGCCGCCCGGAGTTGGCAGAAGCCGACCGTCACCGGACATCAGTCGTTGATCACTGTCCATCGCGAAGGCGCCTCCGGCGCAGGTGTTTCACCGTCGCGAAGACGATGCGTGTGACGGTGCTGGCGGCGCCTGTCCTGAAGCAAAGGCTTTGCAAGAGCCCGGGCCAGCGGCCTCCAACACAATCCGCCGGTCCTCCGCTGGCAAAGGCCCAGCCCGTGCGACGCCTCGGCGTAGCCGAACTTGGCAGGCTGCGACCTACTCCGGTGTCGCTGGGTCGTTGTCGGCGCCACCGTGGGCCAACGCCTGGCGCGCCAACTCCTCTTCGCTGAGCTCGGGGGCATCCTGAAGTGCCGCTATCTCTTCGAGCATCTCGGGCGTGGCCTCAGCGTTGCCCAGCAGCACGTCTTCGATGCTGGCATGGGCGGCCTTCAGCTCTTCATGGTCGACTGGTGACGGATGCACAGGCGTCAGCGCAGGCAGCTTGACCGCAGCCAGCTCCAGTTGTTCATCGACCAGCTTGTTGAAACCGCCCTCGGGCGGGGTGTCCTGGGTCATTGCAGCCTCCTTTGAATGCCCGATGTTCCGCCATCTGGCTTTCAGCTGCCAGTTGGCTCTTTTGCTGCGTGTACTGATTGCACGCCAATCGCGTCAGTTGGGCGGCGGCGTGGCTGACCTGCGGGCTCTTTCCGATGGCGGCGTTCAGGTATGGGGAATGACCGAGGCTTCCCGTCCAGCTGCGGGCCAACCCCTACCGTGTCGAGCGACAGCTTCGTGCCCAAGGCCGAAGTTCGAGACCGACGGCGAGCGGCGGATCGCAGCGGTTGCGGTCATCCGCGGCAGGTTGCCAGGTTCACGATCCGGGACACGAAGCCGTCATCGGCGTGCCTGGCGTCGTGCCGGCAGCGACGACCGCTGTCGGGGGTGAAGCAGCCATCGAAGCGGTCTGGCCACCGCTCGCCCCGTTCAAGCTGGGATGAATGTCTGCTGCTCGACGGGTCGAACGGTTGCTCCCGACCCGTTGCGGCCCTACGCTACGGTGATCTCGTTGCCCAAAAGCGGTCGCTCAACGTTCGACGCAAGGGCCCTGCCGCCGTCCGCCCACCGATGTGTTGAGGAACATAGCAACCTCAATCCACGGATTGAAGCGAAATGAACATACCGCAGGGATCGACCTGTTCAGCGATGGCGTAAGGATGCGCGCCTGCAGGATAAGTTGAGGAGTACTTCGTGCCAGAAATCCCAAAGAAGATGAACTGACGGCTTTTCGTCGGTTGCTCAATACTTCGGACCAATCCGCGACGAATTAGCGCCTCTGCCACTGCCCAGCGAACTGCCTTCGCGACCTTGACGCGTTGGGGCTGGTTGAGCTCAAACAGTTCCTCATCCTCCTCAACAGGATCGCGGTTGACGGCCGCTGAACGAAGTGCGATCAGCGCCTTGTCGTTTGCCTTACATAGGTCATTGACTTCGGCCCCGTAGGCACTGACAACTGTCAATGCACAAAGGAGGAGAAGCGACGAGTGTTTAACAAAGGTCATAGTGGCAAGCTGCATCGTGCGGGGAGGATACGCCCGACCTAAACGTTGGGCCGCGCGCGACCGGTCACTCGCTAGCGGCAGGTTGTGGCCGGGTGCAGTCAGATTGACTCATACACATCCATGAGCGCATTGCCTTTTGGGCTGCTCTTTAGCCCGCTTGTCGTATCGAACCTAGGCATCGGCGTAGGTCAAGCAGCGGTGGTGGCAATTGCTTGGTCGGGGTCGCCTGCTTGACGAGGAAGAACACTATCCCGTCTGGTTCGCATTCGCCGCCTCGCTCGGTACACGCACGAGATCCGCCGTATCGGACACCCATTGATCCGGATCTCCGCGATACGTCTCCAACCGCCGACGCGCTTCGGACCTCCAGCCGCCTTTCGCTGCCAGTTCGCAAAGCAGCGCCAACCCGATGCGGCGAAGAGCTCCGGACGCCTCCCCGCCCAGTGTCCCCTCCAGCGTGACAAGGCTCTGCTCGCTTCGGCCAGCCACGCACTGGGCCATCGAAGCAACCGCGTCTACGACGACGCCCGGGTGCAGCAAGCTCTTGGCCTGCAATCGAAGAAGCAGATCCAAGGCCTGGTCGGGCGCGAAGACGGTGAGCGCTACCTGGACGGCTTGACCAAGGTGCCAGCGTCGATCGATCAGCGCATCCGCAAGCGGGGCCGCAGAGGTGGTGAGTTCCGCCGCGCCTTCGCGCCTGAGATGACGGTATGAAGAGACGATGGCCGCGAGCGAACTCGGCTGCTTCACCGCAGCGAAGTTGGCCGCCAAAGCTTGGCCAGCGGTGCGGCCATAGGTTGCGAGCAGAACCTGTGCCGCCAGTTGAACCAGCGCGGTGTCGATGTCGTCGAGCTGCCCGACGAGGGCGTCCCGCAGGGACGACTCCCCTTTCGCTGGTGGCATCTGAACGAGGCGCTCGAGAGTTTCCTTGCGAATGAGCGCGTCGGCATGTTGAAGCAACAGGGCCATGTGCTGCCCCCACGCGCGTTGGCCTTCAGGCGTCAATCCGACCTGGGGCACACGGATCGTGGAACGCGCCAACGCCGGAGAGCCGTCGAGCGCGGCGTCGCGAAGGCGCAGCCAGGTCTCCGGCTTGTCGAGGAAGTTCCAGTACGCGCGCAGCAGCGCGATGCGCACGTCCGGGTGCAGCGACGCGCCCTCATCGAAGCCTTCCAGGAAGTTGTACGCAGCGTCGCTCCGTAGGTCGCCGACGAGTCGCACGAGTTCCTTGGCCACGGTGACCTTGTCCCGTGGCACCTGGCCGATCAGCCGGAGTGCCTGCGCAGCCGGCATGGCGATCACCGATTGCCGCAAGGCGTAGATCGCGACGCGGGCGCGCGCGTCATCGAGCGCGGAGATCAGCGTGGGGACTCCACGGCCGCCGTCCGCGCGCCCGAGTGCTTCCAGCGCCTTGTCGCGCAGCGCGGCATCAGGGGACTCCAGGCGAGCGAGCCGAATGACCGGATCCAACGCGAGCGACGGCATTGCGGCGTATCGCCTGACAACGCCATACAGTTCCCAGGCATTGCGTTTGGAGCTTTTCAGAATCGCAAGCAGCGAGTCGCCATAGCGCTGTTGCTGAGCCGCGGTCCAACGCTCGAAGCCGCGCTCAAAGGTCGGCAGGAAGGCTGCCTGGCCGGAGGAGAACCGGCCACTGAACGGGCGCGGGGTCAGGAACGGCGTCAACAGGTCTTGCCGGTTCCCGTGCAGGTGGTGAGCCACGGTGCTGACCGTGATCCAGCCAGGCTCTCGGTCGAGCAAAGGTGGGATCCATTCGTCCAATCGCTTCGGAGGGCCGATGTGCGCCAAGGCCTCGAGGCCCGAGCGGGCGTCATGGGCGCGGCCGTCGCGGGCAAGTGCGAGCAGGAGATCGGTGAAGGGTTCGACCGCCCTCGCGCGGCGACCGAATGCCAGGATCAGCCGTACGGCCACGCCCCCCTGATTGCGCTGGACCCAGGTCTCCAGCATCGGCATCAGCGGCGGCGCAACGCGCAGCATCTCCCGGTCACTCATGCGCGATTCCCAATGGGCCGCGCCGATCCTACCAATGCCTCCCAGCCGCTCGACCAGACGGGGCAAGGCGGCCGCGACGAAATCGGAGTGCAAGACGATGACCCCCATCAGCCACTGCACCGCAGCCGACATGGTCATGGACGAGCAGTCACGCGCGCGAAGCGCCGCATCGATCAGCGCTGTGAAGCTGGGAAGGTGCTTGGCCTCCCAGCGAGAGACAGGCAGCGCCGCCAGTGCCGTGAACATCGCGAGCCGCACCGGATCCTGCTCGTTGTCACGTGCCATGCAGAAGTCGAGCACGGCGTCCAAGCTCGCGGATTCATAGCGGGCGGAATGGACCACGGCAGCAACAGCCTGCGCGCGCAGCTCGCCATCCGGCTGCGACAGGTAAGGCCGCGCCAGTTGCGAAGCCTCAGCAAACGGCAGGCAGCCGAGGAATGCCACGCGCGTCATCGGCTCTGTTTCGAGGAGGCGCGCTGAGAAAGCACGGCGTGCTTCTGACTGACGCGTCTCCTTCGATAACGCGCGTACCAGCGAGACGGGCACCGCGCCGCTGGGCGCTCGCCACCCTTCACCTGCGAGGCCGTACAGCGCTGCGCGCAGCACTGGCGTCAGCCGAGGGAATACGGCCTGCAGGTTCGGCAGCGCATCCGCCGCATGCAGAGTACATAGGGTCTCGGGATCCAGCCTATTCAGCACATTGACCGGAAAACCGACACGCGCCGTGCCTGCGTGATTCAGCAGGATGTCGGCCACAGCCTGAGGGAAGTGCGCCGCGTAGCGGCCCAATGGAAGCGTCGTGATCGGCATCCGGCCTGCCGCGGCCGCAAGCAGCGTCAGGCCGGCGTCGCGATCCTGGCGTAGCAGGCCATGCAGGGCTGCCACGACCCTCAGGCGAAGGACGTAGGAGACCGGCTCGGCTTCCTCAAGTTCGCGAACTAACGAATCGCGGGTGCCCCCCGGCAGCCGCTGGGCCAGCGTTGCCCATAGCGAGGGTGCGAGTGAAGCAATTTCGTCAGTGGCGAGCCTTGCAGCGATGAAGGCATCACTGGTCCAAGGCAGAAGAGGCAAACAGTCCGCCTGCGACAGCCGGGAGTGCACCGCATCGTTGACGTGCGCCCGGCCCGCCTTCCATAGCCGCCAGGCCAGGGTCTGGCGACAGCGCGGCGCCAGACCGGGCATCCGCTCGAGCACCACGTCGTCAGGAACCGTCCGCGCAGCGAGTCGCGCGGCGCGCAGGGCGAGGGATTGAGACGGATCGCCCAGGAAGCCGGCAATGACGCCTACATCCCGCGACCCCGACGCGGCCATCACGGCCAACAACCGCTCGTAGTGCACCTCCGAGCCCGCCAGGGTCTGCAGCGCTTGCGCCAGCCGGCGATTCTGGGCCGACTCCCGTCCAAGCTCGATCATCCGGCGGAATCGCTGGTCATGACTGAGGGCGCTGACCTCATCGACGATGTCCCTCGCGGTGGGTGCGGTCCAGGGGAGCTTCATGACGATGGGAGGGTGTGGCGATAAGGGGACCGGAGGATACGGCGTCACCGTAGGAGCGTCCGGACGCAACAGGAAGCTCGCAACCGTGGATATTCACCAGCGCATTGACTCACGGGAGTTGCGACCCGGTGATCCCGCCAAGGCATGCGAAAGGCGCGCGCCTGTGCGCCGAAATGTGCCGACTCGAAATGCGGCCTTTGAAGGTATCTACCCGCTCCGGCTTACACCGGAAACGGCCACGCAGCCTACGGGTCGTTTGAGCCGCTCGCGCCGAGCAGAAGCGGCCGCTGAACCGGGTACGGTGCGGCGGGGCACTTTCGAGCGACGGGTTCGGATCGCGAAGCTGCCGGTCAGGCGGCGCAAACCCGAGCGGCCGGTTATGGCGGGAGCGGCCGCTCAGACCTTGAAGCGCGATCGACCGAGATCAGCGTAGCCGCGGGTCGGCGACTTTCGGCTTTGGGCACTTTGCTGTCGTAGCCACGCCGGCCGCGACGGTCAGAAACCGCTGCGAAGCCGCCCATCTGCCTGACCTCCAGGTCTCGTGCAAAAGCGCCACGCACCCAGAGAGGGATGACTGCTGCGATTTGCTGCAGCCGCACCGATGTTGTGGGTAGCATCCGACGCACACACACAAGCCGTCCTGGGAGGACACATGGTTGACTCGACGAACTCTCTTGCGTTCTCGATGCAGTCTGCGGCAAAGCAGAAAGCTCCATGAGCAGCATTCGTTCGGAATACCAGCGGTTCCTTCGCGACCTGGATGCCAGGGAGGTTTCTGACGACGCGCGCCGTCTGGCGTCTGTTGTGTATGAACACCTGGACGCACTGGCTGAAGTTGGAGCCACGCGGCGGGCTCGGTCCACACGCCTTGTTCCGCTGGCGGTTCGCCACCTGGCGGCGGCAGCAACGCACCGCGCTGCGGAGTTTCCCGTTGAGCACGAGGCGCCGCCAGCCTTCCGTCTGCAGCAGCTGACCGTCGGTCCCTTCCGAGGCTTCATGGCACAGGAGACTTTTGACCTGAGCCATGACATCACCCTTGTGTACGGCGCGAACGGCACCGGGAAGAGCAGCTTCTGCGAGGCCGTGGAGACGGCCATGCTTGGCACCATCAGCGAGGCGGTGGCAAAGCGCGTCGACCTCCAGCAATACTGCAACAACGCCCGACTTCGGAGACATGTCCGCCCCGTGCTGACAACGCGCACAGGCGAGGCGGAGGCAGCCGCGCTGGTGGCTGATGAGGCCGAGTTTCGGTTCTGCTTCATCGAGAAGAATCGCCTCGATGACTTCGCCAGGATTGCAGCACGCACCCCCGGCGACCAGCGGCAGTTGATTGCCACTCTGTTTGGTGTCGACCAGTTCAACGACTTCGTGCGCGGATTCAATCAGTCCTTAGACGAGAGCCTCACCCTGGCCGGGCCATGCGCGACACAGCTGAAGGCGCGACGGGAGCAGCTGGCGACTTCCTACCAAGTCATCAAGGACTTCCCAGAGAAGTTGAAGGCGCACGAGGCCGCGGAAGCGGCGCTTGCCGAGAGGATTCGGCCCGGTCAAACCTACGCTGCAGCCTATGCGTGGTTGCTTGGCGCCGGTGAGGCGATTGGCCGGCTGGCCGCAATCCAGACCATCATCGACGAAGACGGACCGACCATTCAGGACGTTACCCGCGAGCGGCTGCAATACCTCCTAGCGGAAAAGCAGCGAAACCAAGAGCTTGCAAGCGAGGCGACATTAAAGCTCAGTGCACGCGCACAGGAGGTCTCGTACGCCCAGTTGTATCAGGCAGTGGCAGCGCTGGCAGAGGGCGCCACGACTTGCCCTGCTTGCGGAACGGACCTTGCGCATGTCCACGCGAATCCCTTCGACCGAGCAGCGAAGGGCCTAAAGGAATTGGAGGAACTGGCCGTGCTGCAGCAGGAGCTGCGCGACCTCCAGGACGCCCATAGTCAAGCGTCGATGACGCTGCGCACCGAGATGGCCCGAACCATCTCAGCTGCCAGAGCTGTGGCCCCGAAGGCGCTGGAAGAAGCTGCGCTGCCGCCCCTGCCTGAGAAGCTGCCTGACGACTGGTTCGCGGAAGGTGCGAATGGCGTGCCATCGCCGTGGACGCGCCTGGTCACTGTGGCTGGCGAGGTGGAAGACAAGGACACAAAGGGCCGGCTAAAGATTGCCGATCGAGTAGCGCACATCGAAGAGCGCAAGACGCTGGAACCATTGCGCCTGGAAGTAGAGGCGCTCCGAACCCGAAAAGACACGTTGCAGGGTGAGTTTGGCGCCGCCCAAGCGGTCATCGCAGCGTTCGACGAAGCGAACAGCGAACTCATCAAGCAGGCGTTCGAAGAGGAGCCGGTTCTCCGGCTTCACTTCCGAATCAAGACCGCCTACGACGCGTTCCTGCCGGCGCTAGAGCGGTACCTCGAGGCGCTGCCTGCAAAACTGCTTCAAGGACTCAACGAACAGGCCAAGGCGCTGTACAACGCTTTCAATCGCGGTGACCCGCCTGGAGATTTGCTGCACGCCCTCTCGCTGCCGCAAGCCGAAAACGAAAAGATTGAAGTCGTTTTCGCTGGCGAGCAGAACCGACGCTATGACGCCCTGGTCATCCTCAGCGAAGGGCACATTCGTTGCCTCGGTCTCGCGATATTGCTGGCCAAGAACATCGCGCAGCGGTGCCCTGCGGTAATTTTCGACGACGTGGTCAACGCAATCGACGATGACCACCGGAGCGGCATCTGGCGCACGTTCTTCGAAGACGGTCATCTCGATGGCAAGCAGGTCATCCTGACATCGCATGCACAAGAGTTCCTAGACCGCATTCAGCAGGAACTGGGAGCGGCCCGAGCGGGGCAAATCAAGCGGTTCAAATTCCTTCCGCACGCTGGCGAGCATGAACTCAATGTGGACGGCGACCCGCCAACCAAGAACTACGTGCTGCGGGCACAGGAAGCGCTGGCCCAGGACGAGAGGCGTGATGCCCTCAGACACTCCCGGCCGGCAATCGAGGCGCTGACCGATCAGCTGTGGCGTTGGTTCGGAAACCGTGTTGACGGCCGCCTTGAACTAAAGCTCGCCGGCCCAGGGATGCCATGGGAGTTGAACAACAAGTGCGTGAAGCTTCGCGCCGCTGTAGGTCGCATCACTGAGCAGTTTCCGGCTGCGGCGCCAGCGGTGCAGGCCTTGACGGCCCTCACTGGAGTGGCCGGCAATTCCATCGAATGGGGGTATCTGAACAGCGGCACTCACGACGCAGTGCGAGGGCATGAATTCGATGGAGCCACCGTCAGGAACATTGTGGAGGCAGTGGGCGCGCTTGATGCCGCCGTGACTGCCCTACGGAATCCAGCACGGCGATGAACGGTGGCCGTTGTCAGGGCAGCAAAGTAAGCATCGGCGCGTAGCCCGGGGCGTGCAAAGCCCTATCGCCGTCATCACGGTAGGCCCCCTGCACAGGGAGGAAAAGCAGGGAAGGAGGGCGACTAGCAGGTCAACGGACGACCCCGGGGGCCAGTCAGTCAGTGACCGGTATGCAGCCGGCAGCGTGAGTTCAGCTTTGGTGACTGACGGACCGGACACGCTGCGGACCAGCCGGTCGCCTGGCTATGTCAGCACCAGGCTGGGAGCAGAAGCTCACCGAGTCCGCATTGCGGTGTGGTTCTACGTTTTGGGGACCTTCCCTACTAATTCTTAGAAGGCGTCGAAACTGACCTTGAATTGCTTGTCGGGTCGCGGGAGGTGTACATCGTCAGACGGTTGCCGGACTGGAGCTTGAAAGAAAATCAGCGTATAAGTGGGTCAGGCCCGGCGGAAATGAGGAGCGCAGGCCATCTCCACAACGGGCGAGGACAGCACACTGCGCACTTTGCGCAGTCGGGTGACTTCATCTCTTCGGCCTAGGCGCCAGGTCCAACCGAAGACCCGCGATCTGGCGTTGGTTTTCAATATCACCATTGGCCAGCCGCTCCAGGAGCCGGCGCGGATCAGGCTGACCCAAGACCAATCGGTACCAGCTCGCCTCTTCCTGGAGCCGCTCCCAGGTTGTCTCTTCCCGCGAGAACGGCACGTTGATGGCGAGCGCCTTGATCGGTTGTCCAGCGCCAAAATGCCAATACGGCGCTAGCATGCTCGCATGGGCGTCCTTCCGCCGCCCTGCTTCGCCCAACAGCAGGTGCCAGGGACCTTCGCGCCCAAGCCGCACCTGCGAGCCGTCCTTCCAGACCGGAAGTTCCAACTTTGCGATGTTTGTTCGCACGCCCAGGCTAAGGTACCGATCGATCCGTCCTTCGCGCTGCTCCAGTGCCAGTGGTGACACAGGAAGGTTCCAGTGGGCGAGCCGCCGGCAGTACCGATGCATGTCCAGCCCTTCCTGTCCAGTGGAGGTCGTGGTCAGCACGAAGGGCGGAAACGGCGAGTTGAAGGCGGCCAGCAAGGGGCTGCCATGCGGGCCCGCACCAGACATTGCCCTGGTTGGCTTCGCGTCTTCGTCGGGAAAGCTGTCATGTTCACCTAAGGATCGCGCGAACATGGCCACGCCGTACGACGACCTCGAAGCTGGCTGCTCCTTCGACGACGGCCTGGGCCGGACAACGTGCAGGCCCCCAGCTGTGCTCAAGGCTACCTCTACGCTTTCCGCGAGCGACATCGCTACCTTGCTCGGGTTCTTCTCGGAACTGTCGCGGGCAAGAAGAAAGAGGTACTCGTCGAGCACGCTCTGCAGGTCGTTCACCAAGCAGAACCGCAGTACCTTCTGCCAATAATCCGCCTTCGAGCGACCAAAGGAAGCCTCGACGATGGCCACGGCGGCTGGTCGCTGGAACAGGCGAACGATGCTGCTTCCAATACGGAGCGCTGCAGACAGCCATGCGCCGCGAGCGGGTTTCCTGCCCAGTCCAGGGACGGCGCGCCGCAAGGCCCGGTAGGCGCAGGTGCCCGGAGCGGCAGCCGCCATCATCGCAAGCTCACTTGCAACACCGGGGGTCACGCTGGCTGAATCCTGGCGGCCTACCGCTGCCATGAGGTCGCTAGCAGCCTGCAGGGTCGATCGCGCCCGGCCTGAAGGCGGCGGATAGTCTGCCCCGGCATTCAGGGCCACGGCGGTCTCCACGGACTTGGCGCCTTTCGCGGCAGGCGACACCTTCAGCAGCTTCGCGTCCAGCAGTTGCCGGCGCACGCGCGCTACCATTTCTGCCGTATCCAGCGGATGGCCTGCCCCGCGCATGGCCACGAACGGATCGCTGTGGCCGGCGAATCGCCAAAGCGGGGCGGCCAGGACGTAGGTGGACCGCACAGTCTCTTCCACTCCAGTGCGCTTGCTGATTCGCGAGAACTTCAGGTCCTTCTTCTTCCCGCTGGGACGCAGTTCGGCATGCAGGTTCAAGGCGGTCGCAATGGCTGGCGGAGCTGCCGACCATGAGGTGAACACTAGGGTCTTGGACGGACCAACGCCTGGAATCCGATCTGGGTCACAGATGTAGGGGACGGTCGGCGCAAGCCACAAGCGGTGGTCCTGCGCATCACGGCCCATTGCCCCGATCAGGGCGCGCAGCCGAGGATGCCCAATGTCGCCGAGCGAGCTGTTGCGCTCCAGTTGCCCGACCGTCAGGGCCGACGGCGCCCGCAGCCGCCTGGGCCCTTTTTTCAACAGCTCGCGAATGTCGCGGCCCGCCGCGTACTTGTCGCCGAGGGCGCTGAGCAGGTACGGCGTGGACTTCCACAGCTCGAAAAACTCAGCGAACCGATGCCGCCGATCCTTGGTAGAAGGACTGGCCGCCTTGAGCAAGGCGATCGCTTGCCGGAGCGCCGCGAGGTCGTTCTTGTCAAGAGCCGCGTTGACGACGACCCGTTCCACGTGCGCGTCATGAGGCCGCTCAGTCCTGGCCATGAACAAGCGCAGCAGCTTCTCGAGCTTTCCAGCCGCAGCGGCCACGCGCTCCCTGCTGACCTTTTCATCCTGCAAGGACTGCTCCATCTCCTTCAGAGCGGCTCTGACACGCGCCGCTCTTCCGGATACACCGTGATTGAGGAACCCTACAAGGTCCATGAAGCCCTTGTGCGGCTCAGGCTCGCCGCTTGGAGCATCCGCCTGATACGGCGTCGCGGAAAGAACGAGCAGTGGACGCTCCAGCATGTAGGCAACCTGAGGCGTCGGCACGCCGGCCATCAGGTCTGAGGAAAACCGCTGGATCTCGTCTACGACGACGATCGCCGGATCAAGCTTCTCCAATGCGCATCTCGCCAAAGCCGCGCGCAGGCCACCGACGATCAGCCGCCTGTGTTTCTCACGGTATGTTCGGTCCGAGAGCGCCTGAACGATGTTCTCGGGGAGGTGCCTCTCGAAATCGTCGTACAGGGAAGGCGGTATGGCCGTTTTGAAGTGGCCATCGAAGGTGACGTCCTTGGCTCGCCCCTGGAACATCTTCCTGACTCGCGGCTGCGCCATCAGCGCCCGATGCTTGCGCCACAACAGGCGATACAGCAGCGCCCGCTCATGGGCCGACCCGAAATGGTCACCCCGCAAGTCTTTGATCGGCGTCAGGCCGATCAGCTCGCCTTGCACGACATGACCGTGCACCCGCATTGCCAGCAGGCTCAACGAACCCTGGGCCGCAGGCACGACCGCCCCAGTCGCCAGCTTGCGAAGGTTCTGGCCGACGATATGGCTGCTCGATGCGAGGTAGAGGACGTTTCGCGGCTTCCCGGCTGTCGCGAGCGCGATGACGCCCTGCGCCACCTTTGTCTTGCCCAACCCAACCTCGTCTGCGACGAGGAAACGCCGTTGCCCTTCAACAAACATACGCTGATGCGCGTAGTCGATGGTCCGACGTTGGAACTCGAGCAGGTTTGGGTCAAGAAGGGCGCGGCCTGCGGACGTCACAGCGATGCCTTGATGAGGTTCCACATCCCAACCAGACTCTCGAATTCAGGGGCGTCCTCGACTCCGGAAAGCAAGCTGTCGATCATCTGGATCTCGTTCTTCGCATCGGCGCCATGAACGCGCAGCAGCACTTTCTCCAGGATGGGAAGGATGGCGTCGTCGCCGGCCTTTGCCTTCGTAGAGTTCGCGGGCGGAGTCTTCGCGGCGGACTTGCGTAACCCGCCTCTCACGCCAAAGTGCCACAGCAGTTCCTCGTACAGCCGCGGCTTGGCTGCGCGTGACAAGCTGGCTCGCGCGTGCTCGCGGCACCAGTCGATATCGCCCTCCAGCTTCATGGCGAGCACCACCTCCAGAGGTCGGTCTCTGGCGGTCTGGATCGTTAGGACCACAAAGGGGACCAGTTCGGCCCCCGCCTCGACGGCTATGGAGGCGGCAAGTTCGCTCCGGTGGACCACCATCGGGCAGTCGTCAGTCGCTTGACCGAAAGGGCGCATCGACACCGCTGCTTCAGCAGGCCACGACCCGCGGTCAGGCGGAAATTTGGCGACGACCTGCAGCATCCTCGGCGGACCCTTGGTAATCGTCCCGACGCAGGTTGCACCAGCCAGGCAAAGTTGCACTTCCTGCATCCACTCAGGGTCTTGCGGCCCTGCTTCGATCGCCTCCAGGGTTAAGGGATCAAGCAGGTCACGGAATGCGAGCTCGTCGTCCTCCGCCGGCTTCGGGTCGGCCGGCGGTTCCATGAGGGCTGGCACCGAGAAAGCCTTGGCCCGGGCAAGACCTGTCACGGCGACTTCGACGTTGCGCGTCCAACCGGCTGTGGTCGCATTGGCACTTGTGACCACAATGCGCGTGCCATTCTTCTTCGAAGTCGACATGTAGATCTTCGCGTGCAGGCCAACTAGGCGACCCTGTGCAACGCCCGTCTCCTGCGCTTGCGGAGCATCTGGCTCGCGCCCCTCACCCGCGAAAGCGTGCGACGGGATCGCTCCCTCGGTAAGCTGGAACACCTGGTACCTTTCAAAGGCCGAAAGCGGAATGTCGACCGGTCGAGTGACAAGCCATCGCTTCGCGGTCGCGGCGCCTGCCTGTCCTGCAAGCTCGTCCAGTAGTCCCGGACTGACGAACGGCGAGATGACCAGCAAGTTGTCGCCCGTGAGCATCGCCTTCACATTGGAAGCGTTGGGGCTGCCGGGTTCGAAGAGCCGGACATCAAGACCATCGATGCCACGCAATGGCTGAAACTTCACCGTCTCAAGCTTCTTTGCGATCCGCTTGCAGTTCTCGACGGCTGGATGGCTGCTGTCGTTGATGTACCTCGCCAAGCCGCCAACGGCCTCCGCCAAGCCCGCGATGGCAACTCCGCCCGCCATCTCATCGAGCACGACGATCGAGTCCCAGGAGTTGTCAGTGGTCAGGTTGCGCGTGGTGACGACAACCCGGCACAGCTGGCGAGATGGGTCGTCATGCGCCGTGAACTCCGCGACAAGCAACTTGGGGTGGAAGGAGCCTCCCCTCACGGAACACGGAACGACAGCGCCGCCAACAAGCTTGAGCAGCTCGCGCGACGACGCCAAGCGGCCTGGAATCGAGATCCGGTCGCCTTGAATAAGCAGGGTCATTCGCTCGCCGAGTTCGAAGACCCTAGCGATGCCGACCGGCGTGGCTACCCCCTTAGCGTCAAGTCCGGCAGCGAAGAGAGGAATGGTGATGAGGGTCTCCGCATCGAGGCTGTAGGCGGTTGCCAAGGCCTGCTCAAGCCGATAGCCGGGCGGCGGCAATAGCGCGCGGCGCAGCGTCGACCGCGCATACGGATCGAGTGGGCCTGTGCGGCTAGCCATGCGGGTTCTCCGCGTCGAACATGAAGGTCTTGACGCAGGCCTTCCAACGGAAGTCCCATCGGTTGGCCATCTCCGGCGTTCCGGACCAGGTCGCCAGGTGAGTTGCATGGGCCAGCTTCGGCGCCGGATTTACGCTGTTCTCCCTCTTCCTGACCAAATCGGCCCAGTCCCGGGACGTCAGGTCCCTCTTGCCGTCCACGAGCCTCCTCGCGCAGTCGGCAAGAAACCGTCGCGCGCTTCGGTCGCCCAGGGGCTCCCACGTTTCCTCTTTCGTCCACGGACCCAAGTCGGAAAGCTCCGCGACAACAGCCTTTTGCCAGTCGCCCAGCAGCGTGTCCAGCTTCTCCTGCATCGCGTCCAGCTGCCCGGCCTTCTTCTGCCATGCCGCTTCTGCGGAGTCTGCCTCCAGCTTTCGAGCCTGGCCGACAAGTGCGCAGTTGTAGGCCAATTGCGCGGTCCAGCACACCATGCTGATGGCCTTGGCTCGCTGCAGGTCGTCTCTGGCGCGAGCGTGGCCAGTCATAGCAACGTCCCAGGGATAGGCGGCCCTCGAGACAACTCGGCCGGCCTTCACCTGAGACGCCAGCGCTGCAAGCGCTGGCTCCTCGGCCAGCGCAAGCCATCGATCCAGCAAGTAGTCGACCTCCGCTTTGGTGCAATGAATGTTGGGACTCTTGGAATCCTTTCGCTTCCAAAAATCGCCGGCGAGCTTCACGACCTTGGGGTCCCAGCGAACGCGCGCCTCCGATAGCGGGCTGCCATCCTCGTCAGCCCGCCACGAGAAGCGGAAGGCTTCCCATCCGTTCTCCACTGTCACGTCGCGCCGGTCCCCGACCACTGACGTGAGGAGCTTCCACTCCCCGATAGCCGTCCAGTACAGACGTACGAAGTCACGCTCGCGCTTTCGCCGCCCAATGACGCCCTTCTCGCTGCGGTTCGCAAGGTCGATCGCCGTGTTCAACGCAGCCTGGCTTCCCACAAGCCCCTCAAGCGTCACGCCCCGCTTGCTCAGCAGGGCCGGTGCCAGGATGACATAACGAAGGCGCGTGTACTGAGTGGATGTTCCCGGAAACAGGGTGTCCGCCATGCGATCCCGCACGCTGGCACCAATGCGCAGCGGATCAACCCCCTCGCCTTCCGCCTGCTGGCTCAGAAAGTCGCGAATCTGCCGCGATTCATCCTCATCGAAATCCAGCCATTCCCAACGGCTCGCCGCTGTCGTCATGCGGCGAAGTCCTCTCGTCTCTTGAGCATCTCGTCTCTCCCTTCTTTTCGGCTATTGGGCGACGCGCAAGGCACGGATACCGGCGCGCTTCATGGCTACATTGCTGACCGCCGCTTCCAGTCGCGAGGTATCAGCCCCTTGCCCGACGCTTTGGTCCAGCGCTCCTTTGTGGCCGACACATAGCGCGGGTCCGACGGGAAGTAGGCATGCTCTAGCAGAAGCACTTGTAGGCCGCTGCGCGCCTGAACCTCCTTGAAAAGGAAGTCGATGTGCTGTCGCATGGCCACATAGTCCTCGTCGTCGGAAATGGAGATCTCGTCCGGCCGATCTTCAGCCATGTCGGGCTCGACCTCGGCGACATCCTCATCTCCTTCGTCTTCAACCTCATTGGCGCCTATGCCCTGATTTGGGAAATAGGGACGACTTAGCTGGTCGAGGACGATGACGCCAGGTACCGGCCTGCGCTCTTTCTCGAAGTGCCTTTGCAGGCCAAAGGCCAGCGCGACATGGACTGCCAGCCAGTTTTGGTCCGAACCTAGATCAGCCATCGAGAGCACCGCGCCTTCAGGGCCGTCCTCTATGATTGAAACTGCGGGCTCTCGGGCCGAGAAGACGAGCTCCGCATCGACACAAGGCTCAACCTTGGGAAGTTTCGAGAACACTTCGGACGCGTACTGCGAAACGGCGGCTTCTGCACGGCGCATGCGGATTCGCCGGTTGTCGGCGTCAACCTTTGCTTCGAGGTCGGCGATCTCGTCCCGCTGCTTAGTCAGGTCTTTGGCAGGCTTCAGAAGCTGGTCTTCGACGGTTTCAAGGAAATAGGTCGCCTTGCCACGAAAGAAGGACTGCAGCTGTGCAAGGTCGGCATATTGCTTGGCCTCGGCAATTTGGTTCAACGTAGACGCAACCGCGGCATCAAGTTCCCTGAGGAGACCACTGAGCTCCTCAACTCGCTTGTTCAGCTGGGCCGCTGCGTCACCGATCTGCGGCCGAAGGCGTCCAACTGCGCTGGTCTCTGAGCGAATTGTCTGAAGCGATCGCCTCATCGCCACCGCGACTTCCGCGCCGGAGGCAGTCTCGGATTCGCACACTGGGCATTTTGTGGGTACGTCCAGCAGGTGAAGATGCTCGGCAATGCGGAGCTTTTGGTGCTGGGTAGTGACCGCGGTCTCATAGTCCAGCGACTCCTGCTCCGTTACAGCCAGCGCTCGAAGCTTGCGCTTCGTCTGACCCAGCTCCTTTAGAGTGGCTTGGCGGCGCTCCTGCAACCCGTCCAGTTGGTCGGCGCCCGGGTACTGCAGCGGACGAGCCGCCGGCGATGCTGCCCTACGCACCATGCCGACGAGGAAGGCCTCATCGGCTCCCTCAGGTGGGCTCTCCACCAGCCCTAGCTGCTGCGCTTCGCCAAGCAATACCCGAGACCGCTGCTTTAGCACGCTGTCCTTTGCGACGCGGGCCTCCTCACGAGCGACGTCAATCTCCAGGGCTCTGCGCGCTTGTCGAAGACGTCTCTCGGCAGCCGCGGTCGACCCGGTGACCACGCCAAGGAAGTAGGGCATCGTCGAGATGATGGGGGGAGCCCTGAGACTGCTGTCAAGGCCGTGCAGCAGGACCGTCTCGCTATCGATGACCTCCTTGGTGACGAACACGTACGGCGCGAACTGGCGGATCGATGGTCGGTCCGGCGAGTCTTTTCCGGGCTGCTCGGATTCGGCCATGGGCATGGCCTCGATCCCGAACGCCTCGCCCAACCGGGCCTTGCTGACCGCCACGAGTCCCCGGCCTTCGAACTCACCAACGGAGCGGGGAATCTTCAGGTTCCTCCCCGTGGTCACGTACATGTAGGAATTGGGCTCTTTGCCGACCAGCGGGACTTGGCGGCACGAGATCATCTCGTCCGCGCCTCTCACCCACTTGACTCCAACAGCCACGCATCGGCGCCGCACATACACCGGCAGCTGGCACTTGGATGAGCCAAGACAATAGTCCAACGCCTTGATGACAGCCGACTTTCCCGTGCCCGATGCGCCGGTGATGATGTTCACGCGATCAGCGTCCAGTTCGATGATGCGGAACGCGTCCTCCTCACCAATGAAGAAGACGCTCGCGATGTTCCATCGCTTCATACAGAAACTCCCAATGCTTCCAGGACAGCCCTGGGCGACCCCATGTCGGCCATCCAGATTCCTAGCAGGCGGGCCCTTTTCAAGGCGGCGCCAGCCACGCCGTTCGTGACCGCTGCCGGTAGCGCCTTCCGGGTGCTCTCAACGCCGCCGTCGGGCGTGAGCTTGAAGATGCCGGCGATGCAGCCAAAGCGGATGGCGGCAGTCGTGATTTCAAGGGTTGAGTTGACCTTCTTGGCCAGATCGACTGACACCTTCGGGTTTCGGCCCATCCACAGCGTGAACCCGGTCTCCCGGTTGCAGCCATCAAAGGTCGGCGCCAAGTCCTCCGAGACCGCGAGAGGCACGACCAAGTACACCAACGCCGCTGCCGGGGAGAGTCCGGGCCGAGCCCCCTGATAGGCTGAACAAAATTGTGCGAACACTGCGCCGCAGAATGCCGGATTGGTCTCGGCGAAGACGTCACGCGCGGCAATCATGAGCTGCCCTTCAACAGGGTAACGAAATCAGGATGCCAGCCGACACTCTTCTCAACCGCTAGAACCTGATAGCTGCCACGCACGTAGTAGGACGCGTTCCAGTTCTTCGCAAAGGGATCGACTTCCTGGTGGGCCTGGCTGAACGACCACCGAAAGATCTCCAGTCCCGCAGCCCGCTTTTTTCCTTCCGGGGCTGACTGATGCACCTCGACCATCGGCTCATGCCGGTCTCCCCATTCCTGAACCAGATACTCGTCGTATCGGTGGATACGACCAGACATGTCTGCTCGCTCTTTCATCCATTTGTGGCGCTGCGACCTTGCTTTCCATTCTTCGCGTTGCGCCGACCGAATCTCGGACGTGGTGCAGTTCACCAGTTGAAGCTGCGTGGCAATCATCGACGGCGGGCTGTGGTTGTCGGGTGGAACCTCGAATTGGAAGTCGGCGAGCAGCTCGTCGCTCGCCAGCTCGCCGGCCATCTCGAGCAATTGCTGCTGCACTTCGAGTCTGGTGATGAAACGCTCTCTCTTGGCGCAGAACGAGTAGATGATCTGCAGATCCCACCACTCCATGAGTCGCTGCGAAATCGCTTCACGCTGCTCGGGAGGGAAGAGCGTGAGTGCGTTCATGATGTCGCGCTGGATCTTGTTGATGTCGTTCGCAGCAGGCTGAATCGTCGCCCTGGACAGGAGCTTCTCGCGGGTCACGTACGGTAGGGCGAGGTAGGCAGAACAGCCAGCTAGCCGCTCGACGTGCGGCAAGGGGCTCTTGCCATTTTTCTTGGCTGCAGCGTGCTCATCCACCACGCGTTGAGCCTCTGCCTCCAGAAGGTTCAAGAGCCCAGCGCGCGACGCCTTTTCATCAAGTAGCGGCGCCAAAACGCTGCCGGGCGGCAGCGGAGCCACAGTGACTAGCTGGAAGCGCGTGTCGTCCACGCTGATCCTTGGCAGCACGTCGATCCATGCCCGAAGTGTCTTCCATAGGGCTACGGAAGCCACACTCACCGCCGCCGGCTTCTTGCTAAGGGAGTGCTTCAACTGAACCAGAAGCGATCGACCGTTTAGGACGATCTCCACATCATCCAGACGCTCCAGACATACGGTGGCATCGTCTTCAGTGGCCTTGACGATGGCCAGCAGACCGTACAGCGACTGATAGTAAAAGCCCAACGCCGCATCGATGGCTGAATGGCTACCGCTTCCGACCGTTGTCGCAGGACTCAAGTCTTCCCCCTGTATCTCCGCGCGTTCTGCACGGACATCAGCCCATAACCGTCCAAGGTGGCGGCGAGGGTGTTTTGGCAGACTGTAACAACCTTCTAGCTATCCTCCGGTCACCTCAGTTCGACTGCGACCGGCGGTTGCGGTCGCCGCCTCTTTCGCCCTAGACGGCCGCCAGCGTGGGCGTGGGCTTGGTCTACCCCCATGTCGCTAGCTCGCTGAGAGGCTCGAAGTGGCCTTCAGTCGCAACCCGCACGCTTCAGCCCGCGGACGCCCGGATAGCAAATCAGAGCGACCGTTCGCCTGGACCGAGCGAAGGTCAGCAAGCGCCAAGCTGCTGAAGGCACTTCGACATCGAATGACCGGAACCGGCGTGTGTGCAGCCGGTCCGGCTTCCGGGAAGCCACCGTTGCCAGTGACGACTTCAGCCCGCTGGAGGGGCCACCGCTGTTGGCTCGCTCAGATTTCTGTCTGCTCGGAAATCTCCAGTGCGTCATCGACCTCGATGCCGAGGTACCGCACCGTCGACTCCAGCCTATGGACTTCAGGACATAGATTGGACTATCTCCCGCTGCAGACTATGTCCCGCTGCCCAGCAAGCCTCCAATGAGCAGGCATGCGCGGTGCTGGACATAGGCCGAACGTCTACAGCCCCTTCAAGAACGCCAGCAGCTTGTCGTCCGGTCGGTAACGGCCAGGCTTGCCGTTGGGAGGCGTGGTCTTGTCGAGGATCTTCTGCTTCAGCTCCAGATCGGCATCCAGATAGACCTGGGTCGTCTCGATGGACTCATGACCCAACCACAACGCGATCGCGATTGGCTCCGTACCCTCCTGCAGCAGGTCCATCGCGGTTGTATGCCGCAGCACGTGCGGGCTGACGCGCTTGTGCTTCAGCGATGGGCAAACGTCGCTGGCCACAGCCGCATGCTTGGCCAGCAGGTATTGCACGCCGTGCGAGCTCAGCTGGCCGCCCCTCGCATTGGGGAACAGCGGCTGGCTTGCCACCAGAGGCGGCTGTCGAACCCACGCAGTAAGGACGGCACGCGTGTTCTTGCTCAGCGGCGTACATCGCTCCTTGCGTCCCTTGCCGATCACACGCACATGCGCGCCGGCGCCCACATGCAAGTCCTCGCGCCGAAGGCTGGTCAACTCCGACAGACGCAGCCCCGTCTGAACGGCCAGCAAGATCAGCGCGTGGTCGCGGCGCCCGGACCATGTGTGTTGATCCGGCGCGGCGAGCAGCGCATCAACCTCCAGCCGACTCAGGAACGGCACGAGTGCGCGCGTGAAGCGCTTGGCCGGTATGGCCAGCACTCTCTGGATCTGCGCCGCGGTCGCCGGCGCCTCGAAGGCGGCGTAGCGGAAGAACGAGTGAACCGCGGTCAGACGCAAGTTGCGCGTTCGCGCCGTGACACCGCGAGCCTTCTCTAGATCATCCAGGAAAGCCGTGATCAAGGGCGCGTCGATGTCCTCCAACGCCAGAGTTGATGGCGCCTTGTGCAGGCGCTTCTGGACGAATTGCAGCAACAGCCGCCACGTGTCTCGGTAGGAGGCGATCGTGTGCACGCTGGCCTGACGCTGCTGCATCAGGCGCTGGGTGAAGAAGGCCTGAAGCAGCGGGGCCAAGTTCGGCCGGCCCGTCATGATGGATCTCCCCAGCGCCGCTCCAGCCGCGCCATCGCCTGCGCCATCAACTCGGGCCAGGCACTCAGGTACCAATAGGTGCCGGCAACGTAGACGTGCCCGAGGTAGGTCGAGAGCACCGACAGCTTGCGTCCGGGATCGTCGCCAGACTGGTACCAGCGCACGAGCGTCAGAACTGCAAAGCGATGTCTGAAGTCATGCAGCCTGGGGCCGTTGCGCGCGCCATGGGCGCGCAGGCCCGTTTGCCGCGACAACGTGTAGAAGGCCCGGTGAACGCGGCCGATGTCCAGGCGCGTGCCGCAGTTGGAGATGAACACGAACCGCGAGGCAGTCCCGCCCAGGAACTCTTCTCGACGTCGGAGGTAGTCCGCCAGCGCGGTCACGGTCGAGGCGTGGATTGGCACGAGTCGCCATCGACCCAACTTCGCTGCGCGGATGGTCAGCACGCCCTGTTCGAGGTCGACATCGTCGACCTTCAAGTCCAGCGCCTCCGAGATGCGCAGACCGGTGACGCTGAGCAAACCCAGCAGGCAATGGAACACCCAGGGGCGTAGCGGCGTCGACGGCCACGTCGTCGGCAGTTGCAGCGCCGCATCCAACAAGCGCTGCACCTCCTGCTCCGTATAGATGTGGGGCCTTGCGCGGGTCGAGCGGTGGGGTAGCAGTTCCGATGGCGGAACCTCCGTTCGGCCGTCGGTAGCGCTGCGGTATCGAGCGAAGCCGCGCACGAAGCCCAGGCGCCGGGCCCACTCAGCGGGTTGAACTGTCTGTGCCTGCTGCGCCCACTCCAGTGCCAGTCGCGCGGTGATGTACGGCGCCTGGCGCTCTTGCATGAAGGCGACGAACCGCGGCAGCAGAAGACCGGCGTCGCGCATCTTGAAGCCCAGACCGCGACGCAGCTCGAGATACTCACTCAAGGCCTGATCGAGCGTGTTCATTGCGCAGCTCCCGGCCAAGCCACAGCCAAGGTACGCAATGCTTCGATGTCGACCCTGGCGTAGATGGAGGTGGACTGCGGGCTGCGGTGGCGCAGCACCTCGCCGATCTCTGGCAACGAGGCGCCGCCTTGCAGCATGCGCACGGCCAGGGCGTGACGGAACTGGTGCGAGCCGCTGTGCAGCGCATCGACCTTGGCTCGCCGCAGCGCGTAGCGCACGATCGAGCCGATGCCGTCAGCGCCTTGCAGGAATCCGCATACCGGCGCCATGGATCGCAGGAACAGGTGTCGGTCCTTGCAGGCGGGTCGTCCACGCTCGAGGTAAGAGGCGATGGCCTCGCCCACGTCGACGGGCATCGGCAGGATGCACTCGCGTCGACCCTTGCCGCGAACGAGCAGCTGGCCGCGATCCCAGTCGCAATCCTCCAACCGCAATGCGATGACCTCGCGGGCCCGCAGACCCAGGCGCGCCAATAGCAACAGGACAGCGCGATCACGAAGGCCGGTCGCGGTGGTGGCATCACAGCCGTCAATGGCCCGTTGGGCATGTTCCGCAGAGATCGCCTTGGGCACAGCCGGCGTGCATGCCCAGCTGGCCACCGCCGGCACGGCAGCGACGAGCTCAGGCGCGACATTCCCGCAATACTGGGCGTACCGAAGGAACGAGCGCAGGCCGTTGACGACGCACTTCATTGCCGGCGGCGTCAGGCGCTTGGATTGCCGTTGCACGAATCCGACGACGTCGGCGGCGCCAACAGTGCTCAGATCAACTGCGCCGCGACCGAAGCGCTCCACAAGGAATTGCTCAGCGACCTTCCTGTAGCGCTCAATCGAGGAGCTCGCCAGGCCTTGCTGGTGCTGCAGGTGGTGCCCGAAGTCGGCGGCAAGATCGTCGCTCGGTGTCGTTGCCACGCGAGCCGTAGAGCACACGCCCAGCTCGCGCAAGTCGCGAAGCAGGTGAACCAACTCGCGCCGCTCCTGCTGCCGAGTGGCGACGCACACAGGCCGGCGCAGTCGCCGCCGACGGTCCTGGTACTGGGCGAGGTGAACCTCGCTGAGATCCTCAAGATCAGTTCGCAGAGCGGCCAACCAGCGATCAAACGCCGCCGCATGCCGAGACTTTACGTAGACGACGGCGGCAACGTACTGCTTGTCGATCAGCGACCTGACCCAGGGCCCGAGATGCGCCGCCAAGGGTCCGGCGGCGCGACTGGCGAGCGCCATGGCGCTCTCATAGGTTCGATCCAAGATGCTCTCCTTGCGGGCAACGGCGCCCGGCAAGGAGCATTGCTATGTCCAGCGACCAAGGGTCGCCGGCAGCACCTACGCTTGTGGTTCCGCAAACACCGGACATAGTCCGGCGCGGGAGATAGTCAAGCTTGGAATGTCCGAGCAACAGCTGCACGGCGCGCAGGTTCTTGGTCCGCCGATAGATCAGCGTCGCCTTGGTCCTTCGCATCGAATGCGTTCCGTAGTCGGCAGGGTCGAGGCCGAGTTCCTCCACCCAGCCTTCCAGGATTCGAGCGTACTGTCGCGTACCGAGATGCGGCGAAGAGTGCATGCGACTCGGGAACAAGAAATCGTCGGATCTCAGCCCCGCTTGTTTGATCCACCGCTGCACGGCGTCGCGCGTCACCGGCGTGATCTCGAACTGCACGGGGCGCTGAGTCTTGTGCTGCATCACCACCGCTCGGCTAGCCACCGCGTCACCATGACAGACATCTCGCACCTTGAGCGAGACGAGGTCGCACCCGCGAAGCTTGCTGTCGATGCCGAGGTTGAACAGCGCGAGCTCCCGCACGCGGTTCTCCATCTGGAGGCGGACTCGAAGTGCCCAGATATCCTTGACCTTGAACGGCGCCTTCTGGCCGACGATCTTGCCCTTGTTCCACGGCTCGCGCGACAAGGCTTTGGTTGCTGATCCCATGATGGTCTCCCATCGAGTTGAGGGCCAACAAGCATGCGCTCGCTCATCGCCCGACCGGCGATACGGCGTACTCTGAAGATTCCGTCACTATGTTGAGCAAGCGTTGCGGAGCGAGGGCCCGGGCGTTCATATGATGACCGCCCCTGCCGACACCGCCTTCGCATGCGTGCCCCAAGCTATCAGCCTCTCGCCCGCCGCCTTATCAAGGCCATCGTGCTTTGGGGCGCTCTTGCCACATTTATCTGGACCGCTGCAATGGGCGTGTGGGCACGCAGAGAGAGCGAACATCGCCTGCAGTCGGCCCTGCTCCGATACACGGAAAGCGTGGCGATGAACGTTGCCGAAGCGCTATGGCAGGTGTCCCCGGATTTGGTGCAGGGCCACCTCGACACAGCTCTGGGCATCCCTGGTGTCGGCTACATCGCCGTGCGGGACAAGGGCGGCAACAGACCCTTCGCGGCTGCCGGCATCGCTTCACTGGCTGACGGGACCGAGCCGCTGCGCTTCCCAATTCGGCTGGGCGCTGCGCCTCCAGCTCATCAGCGGCAGGTGGACGTTCGGACCGTCGGCGCGGTACTTGGCAACCTTGAGGTGTTTCCAGATCCATCGGCGCTGCGTCGAGAAGCGGCTAGCCAAGTTCTGCGCGCCCTGGTACCCGGACTGGTGTTGACGGGGGTACTTCTTTTGATTGCATTGGGCCTGGTGCACCGGCGAGTCCACCAGCCGCTATCTGGGCTGTCCGATTTCCTCGGCCGTTTGCGGACCGACGCCCATGGCGAGCCTCCGGTATGGACACCACCTCGCGGACGTGTGCCTGACGAGCTTGACCGAGTTGCCGACAGCCTCGCCGGTTTGCAGCAGCGCGTCGCCGACCATGTGCAACAGCTCGACGCGCGCGTTGCTGAACGCACGGGTGAGCTTCAGCAGGCGCTCGAGCAGCTCCGCCATCTCTCATCGACCGACCCCCTGACCGGTTGCCGCAACCGCATGGCCTTCAATGAGGCAATGGCTGCTGCCATCGCCCAGGCAGCGCGCTACGACCGTCCGCTGACAGTGGTGATGTGCGACGTGGATCTCTTCAAGTCCATCAATGACAGCTGGGGTCATCTCGTGGGTGACCGTGTGCTGGCTGCGGTGGGTGCGACGTTGCGTCAGGCCCTGCGCGCCGGTCCTGATTGGGTAGCCCGCTACGGCGGCGAGGAGTTCGTACTGGTGCTGCCCGAGACACCGTTGATGAGTGCGATCGAGGCGACGGAGCGTGTACGCCATGCGCTGGCGGAGGAAGTGCGAGTGCCGCTGGAAAGCGGTGAGGCGTTGGGCGCCACGGCCAGCTTTGGCGTGGCGCAATGGCACCATGGCGAAAGCGTCGAGCGCCTGCTGGAGCGTGCCGATGCGCAGCTGTACGCGGCGAAACGTGCCGGCCGCAATTGCGTGATGCCGCCCCTCGAAGTGTTGGCCTGATTTAGTCAGGCCCTACTGCATCCGGATGACGTCTGCCAGGCGGTTGCCCGTGACAGCTTCGGGCGGCTGACCTGCCCCGGGACACGGACCGGCAGGCGGTCGGCAGCTTGGTGCCCAAAGCGGACGTCAGCATAGGCCTACCTGTCAAGCTTCCAGAAAGATGCCGCTCAACGTTGGAGTTAGGTAAGCGGTCAATTACCTGCGTCCTTGAGGCGCTGCGGCAGAGCTGACAGGCTTCGTCCCCACTTAACAAGTGAAGTGGGGACGTATGTCGGTCGATCTGGAAGACCTGAAGCGGCGGTTGGTGCTGCGTCACAAGCCCGGCGGGCGCTGCGTGTACGACAAGAAGGCCAAGGCCGAGTTCGTTGAGCAGTGCTTGCAGCCTGGTGTCTCGGTGGCGCGCCTGGCGCGCGAGTTCGGCATCAATGCCAACCAGGTATCGAGATGGATACGTGAGCACGGCCAGCTGCGCAAGCCTGCATCTGTCGCAGCCTCGACTTTGGTGGGATCGCCCTTCGTGGCGGTGCCGGTGCTCAGAGCCGCTGTCGAGCGCGATGCGCACGAACTCGATGGCGCTCGCGATGTGGGCTTGCAGGCCAAGCTGCCCAACGGCGTGGCGGTCGAGCTTCGCGGCGTCGGGCCGCGCCAGCTCGCAGAGGTGCTCCAGATGCTGGGGAGGCTGACGTGTTCCGTCTCGACGAGCATCTGAAGGTCTACCTGCACCGCGCGCCGGTGGACTTCCGCCTCAACATCAACGGCCTGGCCGCCCTGGTGCAGCAGGCCCTCGGCCTGGACCCCTTCGCCGCCTGCGTGTACGTGTTCAGCAACCGGCGTCGCGACCGGGTCAAGGTCCTGGGGTGGGACCGCAACGGCTTCTGGCTGCTGCTCAAGCGACTGGAGGAAGATCGCTTCATCTGGCCCAGCGAGACGGCGGTGCCGACACTGACGGTGGAGCAGCTGCACTGGCTGCTCGAAGGCATCGACATCGGTGTCGTGCAGCGTCATCCCCAGCGCATGTACCAGCACGCCGGCTGAGAACAGCGGCGCCGGGATGCGCCATTGCGGCAGATCCGAATGGCGCACGGGTGACGGGATGGGGACACTGTCCCCCGATGGTCCACATGCCCGCACCCGCCGAACTCATTGCGTTGCAGCAGGCGCTGGCCCAGGCGCTCAAGCGCAATGAGTCATTGGCCGGCGAGCTGCGGGTCACGCGCGCCGAACGCGACCTGCTCAAGGAGAAGCTGGCCAAGTTCACACGGCAGCTGTTCGCCGCCAGCAGCGAGGCTGTGGCGCTGCAGAAGGACATGTTCTTCAACGAGGCCGAGACCCTCGGCGCGCAGGCCGAGCCTGCGGTTGAAGAGACCGACGACGACAAGATCGACGTGCCCGGCCACAAGCGCGTCAAGCGCGGCCGCAAGCCGCTGGACCCGGCGCTGCCGCGCGAGGTGATCCGTCACGAGCTGCCCGAGGACCAGCGCGTGTGCCCGCACGACGGCGCGCGCTTGAGCGAGATCGGCGTGGAGGCCAGCGAGCAGTTGGACATCATCCCGCAGCAGGTGCGTGTCATCCGCCACGAGCGCGTCAAGTACGCCTGCCCCTGCTGCGACGGCGGCATGCGTCTGGCGACGCGCCCCGCGCAGATCATCCCCAGAGGCCTCTTCACCGACAGCGCCCTGGCCTGGATCGCCACCTCCAAATACCTGGACGGCCTGCCGCTGTACCGCCAGGCGGTGCTGCTGGGTCGCTTCGGCGGCACCGACATTGCGCGCAACACGGTGGCCGCCAGCATGGTGCGGGCAGGCCAGGCCGTGCAGCCAGTGATCAACCTGCTGCGTGACCTGCTGCTGGACGCGCCGCTGGTGTTCGGCGACGAGACCGAGCTGCAGGTGCTCAAGGAGCCCGGGCGCAGCGCGCAGGCCAAGAGCTACATCTGGGCGCAGATGACCGACGGCAGCGGCCGTGACGGCACGGGGCCACCGATACGGCTGTTTGCTTACTCACCCAGCCGCTCGACCAAGACAGCGATGGAGTTGTACGCGGGCATCCGTCAGGATGCCGTGCTGATGACCGATGGCTACGAGGTCTACGACACCGTGGCCCAGACGCACCAGCTCGTGCACCTGGCCTGTTGGGCGCACTGCCGGAGGTACTTCTTCGAAGCGCTGCAGGGCTTGCCAAAGGACCAACGGGGGCCGAACCAATTGGCTGCGCGCTTCATCGCGCTCATCGGCCAGCTGTATCACGTCGAGGCACAAGCCAGGCGCGATCGCGTCGACACCAACGAACTCGGGCGCCGGCGCCAGCAGGACAGCGTCCCCGTGCTGGCCGACATCGAGGCGCTGCTGCTGGCCAACCTGCACGGCGTGCTGCCCAAGAGCCTGCTGGGCCAGGCACTGCACTACCTCTCGTCGCAGTGGAGCAAGCTCAAGCGCTACGTCGGGGACGGCCGCTACAGCATCGACAACAACGCACAGGAAAACGCCATCAGGCCGTTCTGCGTCGGGCGCCGCAGCTGGCTCTTCGCCGACACCGTGCACGGTGCCAACGCCAGCGCCAACCTGTACTCGCTGCTGCAGACCTGCCGGGTCAACAACGTCGACGGCTACCGCTACCTGCGAGCGCTGTTCGCTGCGCTGCCAAACGCCCAGACCGTCGACGACTACGCCGCGTTGCTGCCCTGGTCCATCGACCTCAGCAAAGTCTGAAACTCACTTGCCCGATTGCCTCGGGAGAGGCAAGGACGCGGTTAATTGACCGCATACGGAGTTAGGCATCACTTCGGGCCGAAGTAGGGATGCAATTTGACTTTCTCGCTAGCCTCAATCCGCTTTATTGCCGGAATTAGTTTGGCCCAGTGATCGGGAAAGTTCAGAAGACCTTCTTTAGATAAAGTCTCTTGCGTCTCCGCATTTACGAGGAACGCGTAGTCTTCCACTGACGCGCCAATGCGCTTTGCCCGAGTCCGGAGTTCACGGTTGATGGTCGTCTCAAGTGCCTTGATTTTGTCGTTCAGTTGAGGATCTTCTTTTACTGGGGGCAGTAGTGATTTCTCAGTGGGCGGAGTTGGAGTAAGTCCTTTAAGATAGCGGCTACTGCTGATTCCAAGAGATGCGCCTCGTCTCTCGTAAGTCAGAACGAAAAAGGTCTTCAATGATCTTATGCTTTCCGCTAAGCGTTCATTCGACTGAATTCCAGTTAAAAACGCGCGGTGATATTGATTGCCTGCGTACGAAAAGCTCTGTTTTTCTGGCTTCCTGCCACGGAACTCATCTGCGGCGCGTTCACAGTCAGTCAGTAGGCTTGAGTACCGTGAGAAGTGGTCTACGACAGATTTCTGTTCTTGCGCGCTCATCGCCCACAGATCTTTCGCATGTTGACGCAGCAAGGAAATCGCCTCTGAAGTGGCGGCGCTATCTTCCATAGCATACATGGCTTGGCAGCGTGGATCATTCGCATATACAGGGCTTGTATAAATCCTTGGCGTCGCGAACACGAGAAATGGGGTCGCAAAGCAGCAGAGAAGTAGTATGTTTCGCATCGTCGATCTGATCGAAGGTGGATTAGTGGATAGTTTCATGCGGTTCGCTCATATGCATTTTTCGGTAATGTCTGTTGCGGCCGACCGAATCTTGACCACCCCTGGTTCAGGCGTCGTACGGCGCAGTCACCCTCTCCAGCGCCTGCAGTGCGTCATCGTCCAGGAACTTTTCCTTCCTGAGCGCCAAGGCCACGAAGATCCAACATGCCACGCCCCACAGGTAGTAGAACGCAGTCAGGACAAGAAACCAGGCCATGGAAGCCAGCCCCCTAAGGGACGGCCGGAATGACGAGTCCACGGCGTCGCCCAGCAGCGCAAAGCCGAACACGACGAACATCGCGGAAACCGGCACGACGATAAGGAACTGCACGGCGGCCGTTCTTGAGTTCTGCCTCAGGCCCGTGCGGATGAAGCGCAGGGCAACTACGGCGCCGATCAGGAGCAGCCCGGCGATGTGTGGCGGCGCGAACAACAAGAAGACCCCCAAGATGCCGAGCACCCAGGAGGCACTTTTGCACCAACCCTGGGCCATGTTGGCCGCCGGGATGACGGGCAGCATGGCTCGGCCTTCGGCGTCGAGCTCGTGCAGGCCCTGCGCCTTGCGTTCTGCATTTGCGCGGGCCCGTTCGCCGGCGATGCGACGGGCCTCCTCGCGCTCCTTGCGCCGATTCTCGAGTTCGATGTCCAGCAGCGCCCGGGCTTCCGGTAAAAGGTCCTGCCCGGTCGCTTGCTGCAACGCCTCGTCGCTTAGCTGCGCGTAGTTCCTGGCGATGTGTTCTTTGTCGATGCTCATGACGCGTGCTCCCTGCCCTGCAAGCGAATGTTCGGGTTGGCTGTGCCCGGGCGCTCTAATCGATTGTGTAACGATGCTATGCCGATGGAATCCGTAGCGACAGGGAAGCGCATTGGGCCGCCCCGAAATAGCTCTTGAGTGTCGACCCGAACCAGCTTTATCGATTGGTTCCGGGCTCAGAGGGGGCGAAGCCACGACTGGCCTGAGCTCGTCAGCCAACGTTTGAATGCCGAAGAGCGATGCCAGGCGGTAGCGCACAGTAGCAACAGGGTCGCACCGGACACGCAGACCAGTGCAATGGGTTGCGCCGGTCCCTTCACCAGTTGGCGCAGCAGACCGTCGTCGTTCAGTACATACACCGATACTTGGTTGAACACATACAGCCCGAAGAACGCGTTCTCGATCAACAGCAGGGCCAGTGCTGCGGGCGTCATCACGATCCAGCGTCCCAGCGGCGTGAACCGCAGCAGCGCAAGCACTAACAAGGTAGGCAGCGCCACGCGCAGCAACAGTCGCGTCAGGTGTATATCGGACCGATGGAAACCGATGTCCAGGGCGGCAACCAGCCACGTACTGGCGGCGGCCAGTTGCGAGTCGAAGAGCAGTCGGAACAGCAACGGACCGAGCCCGAACGCCAGCAAGGCCAGCATCCAAAGCGGCCGTTGGCGCGCCGCGCCGATCTGGTTTGAGGGTGGGCTTTCGGATTCATGCACTGGAGACCTCCTGTCTAACATGGCCATTCATGATCTGAGACGCCACCAGCGACCGAAAGTCAGGAAACACCTAAATCCTTCTTGCACCCAGGCCTGTCCGGCGTGAAGCGCTAGCCAGGGGCGGGGTCGGCATGGGTAGCGCACGGTCACTGCACTCGAGACGGGCTTCGCCCTGGGAAACTGTCGTAACTTTCGAACGTCCGTGCGCCCTCGTCGTAGGCTGTTGCGCGGTAGCTCCGGCGCCAGTTGTCTTCCGGAAGGGCTTTCGCGAGGGCACGTTGGGCCCTGACCAATCGTTCCTTGGTGGCGCCGCTCATCCGGCATTCGCCGGGCCCCACCTTGATGGAAATGCCGAAATTCCTGAAGAAGGCAGCATCCTTGTTGCAGTCGTAGACCGCCGTGGAGATGCCCAGGCCGTCTGCGTCGTAACGGAACAGGACATAGGTCCGCGCGGCTTCATTGATCTTCCCGTACTGCAGAAGGTAGATGCCTTCGCCCAGGTCGACCGCAAGGGCCTGGTAGGGCACACGGCTGTCGTTCTGAGTGTTCACGACGGTCTTTCCCCCGAACACCTGGATGTAGGCCACCTTGGTCCCGTCGGCGTAGTAGCCGCTCTCCAGTTTCACATCGGCCGCGTCCTCGGCCGAGAAGAGTGGCCGATCTGTCGTCAGGTTGCAGCCGGTCAGCCACAGGGTGAGGCCCAGGGCCAGCAGTCTGGAGAGGACGCTGTTCATCGCTGGGTGATCGTCAGGTCTACGGGGAAGCGGGCGATGTCGCGCCAGCCCTTGCGCTGCAGAACGGCCGTTGCAGCTTCGGTCCGGTCGGGCGGCACCGTCACTGACAACATCCAGGACCGATCGTTGATCTGAAGGAGCCGAGCATCGGCCCCAGCCGCGCGCAGTTCAGTCAGCACAGACTGCGCAAAGGCCTCGGGGTCAGCGACGACCATCGTGTCTTGCGCTCCGCCCCGCAACACTTCGTCCGGGTTGGCGGGGTCGGATGGCTGGCCGGGCATGATCACGAACAGGCAAGCCACAGCAGCAAAAGTTGCAATCGCGGGGCTGAACCAGCGGATGGCAAACAGTCGATCCATGCGTTCGCGCCAGCGCGCGGCCTTCGACAAGGTAGCCCGTGGCGGCACGGCTGCGCGGGCAGCCCGGGGCTCGGCAAACACGCCATCCTTCAGCAGCAGCGCGAAGGTCTGGGCATCTCGGCTTGCCGCATGCGGCGATGCGGCATGGGCGCTCCGCAGAGCCTGCGACTCCGCCAGGATCGTCGCTCGCAGAACTGCTGCGCCGTCATGGGACTTGCCACGGCCCGCAAGCGCTTCGAAGAAGGCTTCGGCCTGCGCGTCTTCACCCCGATCGTCGGTCTGGCTGGTGTTCATGCCTTCATTCCTGATTCGAGGCCGCATTCGACCGTGCCGCAATGTTTTGCGCAAAGGCTCTTGAGGTGCGCCCAGACATAGCGCTTGCGCTCCTTGGCGGCCGCCACCGTGGTCTCCAGAAACTCCGCCAGTTCTTCCATGGACGGGTCCATTTCCACCCAGAAGCGAAGAAGAACAATCTTGCGCACGCTCTTGACGCGGGCAGGCGGCTCGCGGTCGAGCTCTGCAAGCACCGCCTGGATGCATCGCTGGTGGTCAGGGTCGCCGTGGCTGGGATCGGGCTCCCAGAACTCGGCCTCTCCATCGCCAGACGGGTTGGCCTGCGGATCCATCAACACCGGTTCGTTCGCCTTCTTCTGCAGCAGATCCAGGCAGTGGCGGTACGCGATGGCATAGATCCATGTGCTCAACTTGCTTTGGGCACGAAAGGTTCGCCACTTTCGGAACACCTTGAGCGCGACGTCCTGCACGATGTCTTCTTGCTCACCGTATGGAAATCTCAGCGCATGGCAGGCACTGAGGGCCATTGGACGCAGGATCTCCATGACCTCACCGAAAACGGTGGGATCGCTTTTCTCCATACGTTCCAGGAAGATCTTTGCATCCATGTCAGTTCGCCGGCGCGGATTGTTTGCTGAACATCAGATAGAGGGCGTTGAGCAGTGCGAGAGGGGCGAATCCCATGCAGTAGATCTCCATGAAATCCGAGTTGCGCCCCTCCATCACATCGACGACCTCGAAGCCCGCCACGATGCAGAAAATAATATTTATGACGACCAGGAATATTCTCGTGAAGTTGTCGTTGTCATTGCCGCGCAAGACCCTGGGCAGGTAGATGAAGGGCAACGCCAAACACGCGAAAAAGAAACAGGCGAACGGAAGGAATACCAAAAACCCCCAGGGAGGCAAATTAGGCGAAAGATCCTTCGCTCCCGTTGCAAGGATGGTGAAGGTCGCCACGAGGATGGCCACCCAATTGAAAGTCGTCAGCGCAATTTTCATGGTCGTTCATTCCTCCTTGAATATCAGCCAGGCTGCGTTCGCAAGCGCGATCGGCGACAGGCCGATCACAAACAGTCCCAACGAGTCCAACGGCTTCCCGTGCAGGGCGTAATACAGCGTGAAAGCGCCGAAGACGCTGAAAACAAGGTTAAGCACGATCACAAAGTAGCTTAGTTTGCTCCCTCCTCCCTCCAGAACTCTGGAGAGGAAGCAGACGAATGGCAGCACTATCACGAATACGAATATTCCGACGCTCAGCAGAAACTCCCACCAAGCCATGCCGCCCGGCATCTGGGTAACGTGTCTAAGGGCTGCCGCGATAGCCAACAAGCAGGCCAGGAAATTGAAGGAAATGACGGCTTTCGTGAGAGGGGTATTCATTTGTTTCAAGTTGTAGTCCGGTGAACCCGTTTCGGCGTCCAAGCTGCCTCTGCCCCGTAAGACGTTGGTGACGCGGTTCAGTCAGGAAGAAATTCATCGCCAGTTGCCCATCAGCACGAACGGGGCCCAGTGGAAAGGGTGCCGATGGCTGGCCGATGTGCCCCGCTCGCCCCGCAACATGGCCAGCTGGGTCTGCCGCAGCGTGTCGGCCAGGCTGTCGCCCCCGCGCGCGCTCTGGTCGTAGAACGTCGCCATGGCCCGAGCCACGCTGGTGTCCGATACCTTCCACAGCGTACCGAGCACGGTGGCCGCGCCCTGACGGCGCGTCAGCGCACTGAGGCTTTCCATTTCCATGCCGTTGGCCGTGCGGCCGCCGGCGACCCCTGTTTCGCATGCGGAATAGACCACCAGTTCGAAACCGCGGAAATCGAACTGGCGGCGCGAGATCTCCGCCAGGCTGATCGAAGTTCCGTCGCCCAGGAACAGGGTGGATGCGCCTGCGTCCCCGGGACGAAGCACGAAGTGGCTGGCCAGGTGGAGGACGTTGAACGGCGCGGTCGATCGCTGGGTCAGCGCACGGTCAAGCGTGGCGCGGGTGAACTGCCCGTCCAGGAAGGTCTGCCCGCCGCTACGACTGACCCGCACCACCTCCGCCAGTTCTGCCGGCACGGCCATAAGCGCGGGCAGGCCACCTACCGCCTTCGACGTGCCCATGGCTGCCACCCGCCAGTCGCGCGACCGGCCTGGCGTCGGCATACCCGACGTCGCCTCGTTGTACAGCGCAATGGCGTAGTCCTCGATCACATGGCGACCATCTGTCCCGATCAGCGCAGCGAAAGGCAATTGCCGCAGCCGATCGTCCAGCGACAGCAGCAATGTGTGCGTACCCATGCGACGCAGGTCGTTCTCGATGGGCGCCAGCAGCAACGCATGCAGCCTCTGCAGCGCGGGCCGCAGAAGGTTCGGCGCGGACAGAGGTGTGCGCATCAAGGTCTGCGCCGTGTAGACCGCGTTGTACAACTCGGCCCGCGGGATCGGGAGCTGACGCGCGATAGGCGACAGCCCCGGCACGGTGACGAGGATGCTCAAGTTTTCCCTGCCGACCAGGTACTGCACGCCGACGGCCCTGGCCAGGGGCGCTTCGCGGGCCCACTTGTCGATGTCGCGCTGAATCTGCGTGGCTTCGGCCCGCACGCTGGCGCTGTTCTGCACCACGACCGTGTCTGCATTGACGGCCATGGCGGAGTCAAGGCCCTGCAGGAACCGGGACACTGCGGGCTTGAGTTCTTCGGCTTCCAGTCGGCTGATCTGCTGCAAGCGTGCCCTGCCGGCCCCGTCGAGCCGGCCCGCCGCCTGCTGTGCCTGCAGCTGCAGCCGCTCGTGGGCAAGCGCTGCCTGCTGCTCACGCAGGCGATAAAAGCCTCGGAAGCGGTCCAGTTCCAGGCCGGTGAGCGCGGCTCGGCTGTCGCTCGACGGCAGGGCGCTCCCCCAACGCATGCTCTCCGCAAGTTCGTCTTCGCGCAGCACCAGCAGCAGTTGCTGCGCTTCGCTCAGTCGTCCGGCACGGATCAGCCAGTCGGTGAGCATCCGGTAGGCCATGCCTTCGCCAGTGAGTGCCAGCCGCGCGATGTCGACGCACGCACGGCTGCAATCGGCGACCGTGCCGGCAGCTTGCTGCGACCGGAACGCGTTGAGTGCATCCTTGCCGAGTGCAATTGCCACGTCGTCGTGCCGCTGCAGGGCGTGCACCCATCCGAGCATCAGCGTTGCAAACGCCCGCAACCAGGCGTCCTCGGCTGTGCCGGTGTCCTGCTGCAACAGGTTCTCGAACGACAAGCGCGCGGAAGGCGTGTCGATCGTCATCAGTTGCCAGAAGCCTTCCTGCAGGCGCACGAAGCGGCTGCGGGGGTTCTCTGGCTCCAGCAAGGGAACGAGCAGGCTCGCTGACAGTTCCGTCACCTCACGCGCCCGGAACGCGCGGTCGCCTTCCTGGCCCAACTCTGCAATGGCTGCATCGATGGATTCCCAGGCCATCGCGCGGGCGTGTTCGGCGAACACGTCGCGCTGAGCTGCGGGCAGCGAGGTCGCCTGGTGGCGGATGGCCTCCCACCCGTCATGGAACGGATCTTCGTCGCCGAGCCTCGCCGCCAGTTCCAATTGGCGCAACACCAGCGCAAGGCTGAGGCCCGACGCTGCGGCCGCCGCGGCCGCGTCCACAGGCTGGCTGGCTTCCAGCGTTTGCCGTGCTGACTGCAGGTCGCCTGTCTTCATGTGGAACGCGAGGGCGGCGTTCAACAGCTCAAGATGGCTCGCGGGCAGGCCGCGCACCAGATCGGACCGACGCGCTGCTTCGAGCGCCTGGTTCACCAGTTCGCGCGCTCCGTCGGCGCCAGGGTCGACCGCAGCAACTTGCAGCAAGGCCTTCAGCCGATCGGCGATCAAGTCGGCGGTAACGCCGGGCAGGGTCAGGCTGAGTTCGGCCGATTCGCGCATATACCGGCGGGCCAGCGCCATGTCGCGCTGTTCCGCCGCCAGCGCCGCAGAGCTGTGGAGCGCTGTCGCCAGGACGGTCGGCTTGCCTGGTTGTGCCTGGCGCAGCCGCTCGATCACCTTGGCATAAGTCTCAGCCGCCTGATCTCGTTGCTGCAGCTTGTGCAGGCATTCGGCCACCATGACTTCGGCCTCTTCCAGGTACTTCACCTCCGGCCAACGCTTCGCTACGCCGTTTGGGCTCGCCTGCAGCAGCTGGATGTAGCTCACGGCTCGCTGCAGCTGTGACAGCGCCGCGGCATGGTTGCCGTCTTGCAACTCCATCTGGCCAAGCTGGAGCCGCGGCCCGAGAAAGAAGCCGACGTGCGTGTACAAAGGGTTCTCTCTCAACTCCTCGAGAAACCGGTAGAGCTCCTGCTTGTAGGCGAGGCGCTCCCCTGGATCCGTCGGCGCGACTTCGCGGAGTCTCGAAATCGAGGGGATGTTTTCACTTGCCGAATCGGGTTGAGGCTGCTGCGCCCATGCGCACGACGCCACGCCACAGACCCACAGGATGATGACCAGTACGCGCTTAGCCGCCACGTGCAGTGCCCCCCGCAAGTCTTGCCAGCACCGGCTCAGTCAGATGAGAAAGCGCCTGGGCGATCCAGATTTCGTTGACGCCGACGCGGATATGGTGGGGTTTGACGCCAGCAGTCGCCTCCAGTCTTGCAACGTACCGGATGCCTGCATTTCCGAGGTCGCACCAACCTTCCTTGTCGAGCATGGCCAGCACGTCATCCAACTGTTGCTGCGTGCATCGAATCTCCCACGCCGCTGCGATCAAGTAGGTCGATGCGCCGTACTCTCCCCAAAGAAACACGAAGGCATCGGCCTCTCGCGCCTCCTCCAGCGTCAGCGGTGGGGCTGTCCAGATCTCCCTCAACCGCCCTTCGGATCGGTTTTCGTCGAACTGATAGCGATACCTGGATCGATGCATCGTTCAATGCTGTGCGGGCGGCTCGTCAGAGACGTTCCCATGCCGAAAGATCGTGCCGATGAACTTGTTGGCGTCCCTGTGTTTGGCCATGACGATGTCCCATTTGACTCGGTGGGCGATCTCCGCGAAGGCCATGTCAACGAGCGCAGGCGTGACCTGCAAAACCTCGACGCCGACCGGAAGCTTGATGGGCGTATCGGCCGGCGATTCTTCCTTGAACATCGCTACCTCGCCCAGCGATTCATGCAGCTTGATATCCGACCAGGAGTACTCGCCGGCGAGGATGTCCAGGATCATGCCACTCACATGCGCATGGAACTGAACAGAGCATGCAGCGGCCAGCTCCAAGGCATAGGAAAGCAATGCGGCTTCTTTCGGGTGATCGATGACCATATGGGAATGCGACGCCATATTCGCGGAGCTGTACGGCACACGATTTCTTGATAGACGATCGACACGCCGCTTGACTCCAGACCGGCAAGCGGCAAGCGGCAAGCGGCAAGCGGCGAGCGGCGAGCTGCGAGCGGCACGTTCACGCTTGCTGCGGATCGCTGGGCCCAGGCGTCGGCGCCTTGTCGAGCTCGTTCTCCTTGTCGGGACTGCATCTCGCGCATTGCCCGGGGAGTCGGCCGTAGCACCGGTAGCAAACGTCTCCGCTGCAAACCTTGCACGTCATCAGGTTGTCACTGTCGTAGCTTTCACCACAGCGGGCGCAATTGTCTTGATAGCTCACGGGCTCTCCTTGCTATGAATAAACCTGTCCGCAGAATTAACAGCTTTGATAGCCTGATCCGTAGCAGTTGTAGCACGGACTTTCCACCGATTGCTCTCTTCCTCCTGCGCCATTGCAGGTGCCGCAGACTTGTTCCCGATCAAAGTCGAAAACCCGCCCGTTGCCGCAATAGCAGCGAACGTACTCGCGCTCCCGCAGGCGGCCGCTTCCGCAGCATATGCGGCACTCTTTCCGTTCCGACATAGACACTCCTGCTCAGATGAATGGCCCGATACGGGCAGGCGCCGACGCTTCGCATCGGGCATTTCACCTGCCCATCCCCAGTGAGACGGTCGCCGCTCCGAACCGTCAGGAAGCATCTGGGCTTTTTGGATGCGTCGGGCACGTTCGTTCCAGACGGCTCGGGGCCGGGTACAGCCGGTGCCCTGGGGCGGAAGGGGGCGCTCGCGAGCCGCGACCAGGCGGGCCGCAGCCGGCTGACCGGTGTTGGAGGTGCTGCGGTCAATCAAGGCAGCGCCCGGCGAGTGTTCGCATTGCGCGGGGTGATGCCCCAGGAAGTGGTGTAAGTCTTGAGCGAGGCGGTCCGTAGAGGGCGGCCATCGTGAGTCCGGATAAGGTTGAGGTGCGACCCAACAACCCTTGTCCGAAGGAAGACACGATGACCGCCTCAACTATCGCATTGGCCGAACTTGCCGAGAAGGGAGCCGACGTTGATGTGCTGCGCCAGATGGTGCAGTTCATGGCCCAGCGCCTCATGGAGATCGACGTCGAGGGGCGCTGCGGCGCCGGCTATGACGAGAAGAGCCCAGAGCGCTTGAACAGCCGCAACGGCTTCAGAGATCGAACCTGGGAGACGCGCGCTGGCAGCGTCGAGTTGAAGATCCCCAAGCTGCGCCAGGGCAGCTACTTCCCCGAGTTCCTGGAGCCGCGCAGAACGGCCGAGAAGGCGCTCACCGCCGTGATCCAGGAGGCCTACGTCAAGGGCCTCTCGACGCGCTCAGTGGACGACCTGGTCAAGGCCATGGGCATGAGCGGCGTGTCCAAGAGCCAGGTGTCGCGGCTGTGCGCCGAACTCGACGAACGGGTCGGTGCGTTCTTGAACCGCCAGATCGAAGGCGACTGGCCGTACCTGTGGATCGACGCCACCTACGTCAAGACGCGGGACGCCGGGCGCATCGTGAGCGTGGCCGTGATAGTGGCGGTGGGCGTGAACACCGAGGGCCAACGCGAGGTGCTGGGGCTCAAGGTTGGCGCCAGCGAGGCAGAGCCGTTCTGGACTGAGTTCCTGCGCAGCCTGAACCGGCGCGGTCTGCGCGGCGTCAAGCTCGTCATCAGCGACAGCCACGAAGGCATCAAGGCAGCCGCTGCGAAGACGCTCAAGGCCACGTGGCAGCGATGCCGCGTGCACTTCATGCGCAATGCGCTGGCCTATGCCAACAAGACGCAGCGGCGCATGGTGAGTGCGGCCATCGGCACGGTCTTCGTACAGGAGACGCCTGAGGCGGCCAGGACGCAGTGGCGCAGCGTGGTGGATCAGTTCAGAGAGAAGCTGCCCAAGCTCAGCGCCATGATGGGACGCGGCCGAGCAAGACGTGCTGGCCTTCATGGGATTCCCAGGGCGCACTGGCCGCAGATCTACAGCACCAACCCGCTGGAGAGGCTCAACGCGGAGATCAAGCGCAGGACCAACGTGGTGGGCATCTTCCCCAACGACGCCTCCATCACGCGGCTGGTCGGCGCCATGATGCTCGAGCAAAACGACGAGTGGAGTCTGAACCGGCGCTACATGCAGCTCGAGGGCCTGCAGGCCCTCAGTGATACTGTCCCGACTCGGCTGTCCGCAGTGGCACGCTGAGTACCCCGCGCATCCCAGCCTGTCCGGGCTGAGGAGTTACACCACGCGCCGGGACATCACCTTGCGCGGACGCCGCCATTCGCTGTAAACGGCCCAATGTCTCAGACCAGCCTCTAGCTGAGGTTCTGCGAGCTTCCGCTTTGGGCACCAAGCTGCCGACGGCCTAGCGGTCCGCGTCCCGGGGGGGGCAGGTCAGTGCCCGCAGCTGTCACTCAGCCCGAGCGCGTCGAACGACCGGTACTGCGGCAGCGGCCGTCGAACCACAAAACTTGAAGTCGGCAGCCAGCCTCAAGCCGATGTTGCATTAGCGGGGACAGCGTCGTTACCCAAATATTGAGTACGCAAGAAGCTAGTTCTGGTGCAAACGTTGATCAACATGAGAAAGCTCAAACCAAGGATCAATATCTCTCTTGTAGATGCTTCCGGTACTGGCGTAGCTGCCAGTGACCAATCTGTTCCAGATTGCGATGATACTGAATAATCTGAAATGTCGGCGCCGTTGTAGGTCAATGCTGAAAAACCACCCCAATAGAACGAGTTTGCAGCATCAGTTGTGCCAACTGCGCCGCCCAGTCGAACTGGGTTTACACCAAACTGACTCCCGCCTGTTGCGCCTGCACTAACCTGCAGCAGTGCATTGATTAGGATGGGCCTTCCGAACACAAAATTGAAACTGATCTCCATCGGAGTGGTTGATGGTGCAGATCTGTTGCTTATTATTACACTTGTCGTGTCCCGACTTGAAGGCGAATTGCCGGTCGTTCCGTTCGATTTGGATCTGAGGTAGTCGGACTTTGTTGAAGCGCCAGTAATTGCTTCCACCTGTAGACGAACGCCGTTCGTAACTTCGAAGAAGCCGCCGAAGGTTGAATCAATCTCGTAGTCTAAAATCAGTGGGATTGTTACCCTGCCGACCCTGTTTGACAGACCTGGTGCACTTATTGTGAATAGGTCTTGAAATGAAGCCTCTGCATGTGATCGTGAATTGGAGAAGCCATTATTGGCTGATGACGAAACAAAGGCCTTGAGTGCCCCAAAGCTAGATTCTGCCATCGCTTCAGCGACTGCGTAACCTGCTAAGGGGCCCGCCAAACTGGTGGAACTTACTTCCTTAGATATTGGGCCAGATATGGCTGTTTGTTGAAACGACTTTGGATCACCCGTTCCACTTATGCTTGTTGCCACATTTATGTGTGACTTTAGGACTGCCTGGGTGGTTTGTGAAATTGCATTCGAACAAAGTACGCCAAATGAAGCGGCGATAGCAAACTGAACAGAGAAGAGCAATTTTGTCAAAATAATCTCCGGAAAGATGCAAATGAAGCCGACTTGGTTAAATGAAATATTCGAGGATGCCAATCCGTAAGCAAGTCCTACCGGAGCCGGGTGCCACTTCGTGGGTGACAAATCTCCATGCTTCTGCGAGCCGGAGCTTATTCTCTAGAAGCGAAGTAAAGATTAAGCTTAGCTGTAGGAGCCAGCGCGAGCCCATAGAAGGTATTCGGACTATCGATCCAAGCCTGAACAATACTGGCGACCACCTTGAAAGTCGCCTATTCCTCCGTTGGGGGGCACCCATGATTCCCGGATGCAGGAGCAAGCAGGGCAAGCATCCGCACGGTTTTCAAGCTAGCGTGACTCATTTTGGATAGCGGGGCCGCACATGTCTCGCGCCACACCATAGTTCTCCCCCGCGAATGAGGGGGCGCAAAATTGCGCGTTGACGATATGGCCTTGCACAAGGCGCCAATCGGAGCGCTTTGCCGCCTTTGACCGGGAGCCCGGGCGCCTGGCTCTGTTGCTATTTGGCGCACGGCGAGGCCGAAGATGGGGTGGGACTGAGATTTGCTGCGGCGCTTCTCGCCACTGAGCGGCATGCCCATCCAGCGCCTCGAACAAGTATTGGTAACCGGGTGACTGCTTAGCATGCGCGAACTCCTCGCAGCGAATGTCGCTTATGGGCACATTCCTGACCGTCGTCACTGAGTCGGCGGCGGCTTCGTGCCCAGAGCCGAAGCTCGCGACCGACGACAGAGGCCAGAGGCCAGCGAGGTAGCGTGTCCAGCCGTTCGTCCGTTGCGAGCGAACTCACGCTGACTGGCACAAACCGGCCACAGGAGCTCGTGATAGTGAGGAATGCGAACGTCGGCGGTCCGTGGTATGGCGGCCGGTGCCGTTCCCGGCTGGACCGCCCCTTCGGTGGCGTTTTCAATGGCGCCGTGCGCCGACGCCGGCATCAGCCTTCTCCCTGGGCCAGGTCTACAGCTGCTCTGGAATTCCCACTTCGGTGAAGCCGGCAATCTCCACAAGATTGCGTACGCAAATCCTGACCCTATCAAGGCAGCTTAGCTAATGCAGATATAAGCGGACTTCATTCAGGGAGCGACTATGGAAAGAGGAAACTGGCTGGCAGCTGCATTGGCTGCAGCGATTCTTGCGACGGCGTCTGGATCAACGTTCGGCCAGAACGGGTCATGCGCGAGCGTCTACGCTCATGCGGTCACCAACGTTGACATCGCCACCCGGAAGTTTGCTGAGCACGAACGCTTCTTTGCCGAGCACTGCGAATCCAACGGCAGCTTGAGGAAGCACTCAGACAAGACCGACTTCAGCATTGCCTACGCGGGAATTCAGTTCGGTTATGCCGGCAGCAGCGCTGATGCCGAGAAGAAGATGCAGCAGTTCTGTAAGAGCCGCCAAGAAGAGCGCGATCTGAACGATGACGTCTCGATCTACAAGAAGGCGGTCGCAGTCGATGCGCTAAAGTCGTTCAACCAATGCCGGGCGCTTGAGTCTGGCGGCATCACTATCACTCCTCTTCAGGAGGCTGAAGCTGTCATCATCACAGCGACGTTTGATCCCTTCAAAATGGGCAGCAACGTGTCGCTCTCGTCTGTGTCATATGACGCGGACGCCGCGAAATGCACGACGAACGCCGGCGGGTCCACAAACGACCTTCAAGCCCTCCCGCTTCCTGTCTCCGCTGACAAACCCTTCCAAGTGACGTGTGCCCGGAAGAAGGAGGCCAGCAAGGACGGAACCATGAGGCTGAAGCGGTTTGCGCTGCTCATGACCATCCGAGACCTTCCCTATTCGCTGGTGATGCCCCCTGACGAGCTCCTTGGGTTCGACCTCGCAAGTCAGAACAAGGCTGAGATTGCGAAGCTCACGCAAAGCCTTAACGCAGCGAACGCGACCATCAAGGTTAATGAAACGGCAATGGCCTCCAATCGGAAGGCCATAGAAGAGATGCGGGCCCTTCTGAACAAGCCGGTCGTGCGCACGGTGTCGTTCTACCGCGGCACAGGCCTCGAAGTTCGCTGTGACAGATACCTCGGCGAAAGCTATGTGCAGCAGGTTGCGCCGACGTATTGCCGCGCTGACGAGGAGTTCCTGGCTGTATCAGGAGAAGCCGGTACACAGCATGGCACCTGCGGTCGCACCAAGTTCAACGTTACTTGTGCGTCCAAACCCAAGTATTGAACGGCTGCTGGCTTCGACTGGCCGCCCCTTCGGGGGCGTTTTCGTTGCTGCACGCCGGCGGTGGCAACAGCTTGCCGAATGCCGCGTAGCAGCTTGCGCCGTCGCAAAAGCGCCAGGGCAATGTGCTGTTGAGACTTCGCGATGACCGCTCTGCGTCGCCTGATATAGCCAACTCGAATACAGGTTCAGCGTCGGGATCGCCAGTTCGCCGCCATCAGCAGCGATCATCGATTTCCAGCGTCGCGTTGGCACGTTGGCAAGCGCGGCGCGGCCGGGGCCAGGCCGTCTCACTGGCCGCTTGTTGCGGCCGCCGACTTTAGCCGGATCATTGTCTATGTCTCTGCCAGTCTGGACCTGTAATTCGACCGAGGTCTGCTATGGGCACTTTGCTGACCCTCGGACGCAAACTACCAAGGACAGCACCCAGCCTGAGGCTGCCGCCACCGCGCAATCACCCAGTACTCTGCGCATCCGCAGGCTTACGGTGCCGCCGCCGCTCTCGCTGCCAGCGTGCCCAGCTCGGCATACAAAGGCAGCACATTTGTTCCAAGCCCCGGATGAACGCGGTTGGACAACAGCACATAGAAGCTGCTGCTGGCGCGGTCAAGCCAGATGGCGCAGCCGGTGAAGCCGGTGTGGCCAAAGCTGGTGGAAGGATACAGGCTGCCGCGCGGGCGCGAGAAGGGAGAGGCGATGTCCCAGCCCATGCCGCGCGCACCGAGGCCGAGAAGTACTTGGTACTGGCCACTCTCAACCTCGTGGAGTGCATCGCCTTCGTCGGATCGACCGCTGCGGCCAAATAGCTTCGCGTCCCGGCCTGGTCAAGGTGGCGCGCCCGGACGCTCACACTGTTGAAGATCGCCGAGCAGGGCGACTCGGGACAGACGCGGCGCGTGGCGGCATTCGTCGCCGGCACGTTCAATGGGCGGACGTTCCCGTTCGATCTGTTCGAGCTGCGCGCCGTGGATGTCGACATCAGCGACGACATGCTGTGCTGCCTGGATGCGCTGCGATGGGCACGGGCCGATCTCTACACGCTCGTGCCAAACGGCGAAGCGCGGGTGCGTGAGATCGTTCGGCGCCTGCGTCAGGCGAGCTGACCAGATCGCGGCCGGCTGCACAAAAGAAAAGCCCCGGGGCATTGCCACGGGGCTGCAACCGGCAGGGCCGGCCTGCTCAGGGAGGAAAAGCAGGGGCTCAGTGAAGAGCCACCTGCAGTGTGCCAGCCCTTGCTAGAGCGGAGCTGGGGCGGCCCTGATGGCCGCTGTGCTCGTCAGGACTCTGCAGGAGAAGCCGCTGCTGCGTCAGTCGCCTTCTTGCGCGCCGGACGCTTGGCGGCGACCTTCTTCTGCGCTGCAGCAGGGGCAGCCTTCTTGGCTGCAGGCTTGCGACCTGGCTTGGCTGCCTTGGCCGCCTTTGCTGCCTTCGGCGCGGCGCCGACAAGGAACTCTTCGAGAGATCGGCCTGCCTCCAGCGCCTCGCGGATCCATGCCGGGCGCTTGCCCATACCGCCCCAGGTGTTGCCTGAGCCGTCGGCGTACTTCGGCGGCCTGTCGCCCTTGGTCTTGACCTTGCCCTTGGTCGCACGGCCACTGCCAGTCGAGGTGCTGCTCGCCGGGCCGAACAGGTCGTCGGCGGTCAGGCCGTGTTGCGCCATTTCCTTGCGAATGCGGACGATGGCGGCCGAGCGAACGGCGTCGACCTGCTTCTGGAGTTTTTCAATCTGGCTTTGGATCTGCGTCAGGGACTTGGCCACGTAATGCTCCGGGTGAATAACGCGAGCAGTCTAGCCAGGACTGCTGAAAGCGTTGAGTTTCAGAGTACCAACTGCGGCGACGCGTCACTCACCAAACCCTCGAACAGCAGCGACTGCAAGTCCAGGGCATCAAAGCACGCATCGAGTTCGCGCAGCACGCCTCGGGCCAGACGTTGCGTGGCGAGTGTCTGTGCCAGCGCGACCTTCTCGCTGGTGCTGCCGGCCTGCGCAATGAGTTGCTTGTAGTCGGTCGGATCGGCCGCCAGCGCTTTGAGGGATCGGTCCGTGCCCCGCAGGAGCGCATAGACCTCGTTGTAGCGGAGGCAGGCCGCTAGCCGTGGCTCGACGGCCTTGGAGGTGTTGCAGTACGCGAGCAGCGTCTCAAACACCCGTTCTACAGGTCCGTCGTCGTTGACCTGGTTGAAGACCAGCCGCACACGACTGGCGGGTACGCCAATGCGGGCCAGCTCTGCCAGCGTGGCTGCTGTGTCCTGCTGCTGCTTGCGAGCCGGCACGGTCGGCACGATGTAGCCGTCGAAGTCGAGGTGGCTGCCTTGGTAGCGTTGCATGAGCTGGAGCAGCTCTTCGACGTTGCTGGCGCCGATGTCGACCACGACATTGGAGGCGGTCTGCAGGAACTCCTGCAGTTCGGCGAACTGTCGGCCGCGGACGGTTTTGCCTTGCGTGTCGTCGGCATTGATGCTCTCCACCGCGATGACCTCGCAGCGGGGGATGCGTGGCGCCAACAGGTGGCGGGCGATGGTGCTCTTGCCGACGTTGCCGGAGAAGTTGATGATGGCGAGTTTCATGGGATCTCCTGGGACTTGAGTAGAGGGTTGCTGGGGTTGGCGCTGAAGAAGGCCTCAGCCACGTCTCGGCCGCGCAAACCGCCTGGCAGGTCGTGCGGTGCTGGGCGGGGCCCGGGCGCGAGTGACTGCCGCGACGCTGCGGGTGTCGAAGGTGCGGGTGGCGGTCCTGGCGCTGAATGCAGTGCGCTGCCGACCTGACGAGTGCGCAGTCGCTGCACTTCCCGGCGCAGCGCGCTCGTGCTGGCCACGACGCCGACATCAAGCAGCGCTTCTCGAATAGCCTCGTAGGTGTAGCCAGCGCCGTGCAGCTCCGCGATGTCAAAGGCGTACGCCGCAGCCTTGCGGTCGACGCGGCCGGGCGGACGTTTGGGGTGCAGTTTCATGCAGCGCTCTGGACTGGTGAGCTACCAATCTAGGTGCGCTGAACGTCGGCGAGCGAGCTGGATTCGGGGCAGAAAACCAGCGCGTTAGCGGCAGAACGGCGGCGCCTGGCTGCCGGATCGGTGTCATCGGCGGCGGCTACGCGGCGGTTCTGCGTCGGCTACCGGTCACAGGCGCCACCTGTGTGTCGGATGGACGGCGGGTCCGGCGCCAAAGCGTCGCCTTCGGTGCAGGTGGGCGCGGCTTTGCGTCGCCACGAGTGCGGTTCGCCGCCGGCTGCTTCCTCCACCTGCGGGCTGAAAGCCCGTGGTGAGGACAGAAATCCTTTAGTGCAGGATAGGCCGCGTGCCAGCTTGTGGATGTCAAGCATCGTGATCGCGTATCCGTTGCCTGCCGTAGCGAAGCAGAACGCGCATATTCAAACGGACGCTTTCGCGGCAGCGCGGGTTTGGGGAGGGCCGGAGACCTTCACGCGGAAGCCGTTTGGCCACTTCGCGCGTGACGTCGGCCGCCATTTCGAAGGAACAACTGGACGCATGGCGAAAGATGAGAAATCAGGTGGCCCATTGCAACCTGTTTGAGCCATGGGGCGGACCAGGTGAGCATGAGCAACTGGTCGCGCTAATTGGCCTGTTCTACAAGCTCACCTGCCTTCGCATTGGCCACCCTCCAACCTTGTAGGGCTTCGGTGGCCGCGTTTCCGCGCGCGATGACCTTTCGCTGCGAATCGCCTCCGTCTAGGTAGATGGAGACCAGTCGAAGCGCTTCCAGTTCCTTTGCGATCTCGCGCAGCTCGGGTCCGCGTTGACCGGCGAATAGCCCCGATGGATAGAAGCTCCACTCGTGGAGTGCTCGGCCAACGACGGACGCCTCCTTGATGGCATCGTCAAACGCGTCAGTGAACGGATCCTCGGCAGCCAATCTCCAGCTGTCCAACATGCGGCGGTAGAGCGAGCTGATCTGGCTCGCTAGTTGCTTCTCAGTGGCCGAATCCAGCTTGATGTGCGCAATGTGCTCCGAGTGCATCTCACGAGCGGCATTTCCAGCCTCTTCAATCAGAGCATCGAACTCGTGACCACCTCCCAATGCGCGCGGGTGGCGCACAACTTTCTCAATCGCGGCCGCGGCTTTGCGCAGTGGCGACGTGAGGCCGAGCTCCTCTGCTCGCTCCTGCGCCGCAATCCGCCGAAGCCCTGTTGCGAGGTCTCGACCTTCCGAGAGCCAGTACTCCGCCCACGGGTTCAGCTCTCTGTCCTTAAGGTCTAAGTCGCTCCAGCGCATGATCTCGCCCAACGTAGAAGCGGTTTCACTTCGGACCTTGGTGGCCTCTGGGTCCTGTTGCTTTGGCGGTTCGCCGTTGGCCAGGAAGGCCCGAACGGCCTCAATCACTTCGTCAGGCTCAGCCGGGCGGGACGACGTCAATCGGCGCACGTAGGGGCGATGGCCCACGTAGTACATCGGCGCCGGCCCCTTGGGGATCTGCAGGACGCACACCACCATTTCGCCCTCGACTGCCCATTTCAGAACCGGATGCACGGAGGGCTTGACCAAGCGGCAGATGCCAGCGACTCGCTCGGCGAGCTGGTCTCTCGCGGTTTGAGAGTCACAGGCGGCAAGTCCTACGACACTGCCATCGTCGGCCACCCCGAGAAGAATCTGCCCTGGATTGCTGGACGAGAACGCCGCAATCTCCGCGGCCAGGTCGCTGACCTGCTTCGGAAGCGCGCTTTTGTATTCAAGTTCCTGCGTTTCCCCTTGAGCACATAGATGCTTTAGGTCTGCAGTCAGCTGGCCATCGGCCCAAGGCGGCACGGGCATGGTGTTGCTCCCTTCTTCGGGGCATTGTCATCAAACTGGAGGCGCTTGCCGGCGAGCATTGGGACTCGATACCCAGTCCAGCTTGGGTAGAACAAGCCGGTGTGGGGAGCTTCGCGCAGGTTGGGCACGGCAGAATTCATCAGTCCCCACGCCTACAGTGAAGGTTTCCACGTCGCAATTCTGGCAGAGGTGGCGGGGTAGGTTGAACGCCGGAAGCGTCAACATCGCAGGAGCCGCTCCGCTCGTGCGATTGACCTCAGGTTGGTCGAGCGTATTCCGCGTTGACAGCACGACCGGGGCCGCCCCTAATCGGCTCACATCCTCTTCAGGAGGCAGTAGCTACCGGCTACGGCGCTCACGTTTGATATGAGATTCGAAGACCACTTCCGTTCAATTTCGGCAGAGCTCAATGCGGTCAAGGACCGCGTGCGCTACATGATTGACGATGGTCACTGGCCCACCGACGGCGAGTGGAAGGAATCTGTTCTGAGAACCATCATCCGCCGCTCCGCTCCTGCGTCGGTTTCTGTCGGACGGGGCTTTGTCGTCAAGCGCGACCAGTCATCCAGGCAGATTGACATCCTGATCTACGACAGCGCTCACCCGGTCCTGTACAGGGACGGGGATCTTGTCTTCGTCGCGCCAGCGGCCTGTTTGGCCGCAATCGAGGTCAAGTCGCGACTCACGCCTGCCCAACATGCTGAGGCGTGCGAACGTCTCGCAGACAATGCTGAGTTCATCCGAAGAGGGCGGGGCGGTGGCCGCGCATTCATTGGACTGTTTTCTTATGAGGAGCAGGCAGTAACGCCAGAGAAGGGACTGCATGCCTTGTTTGCTTCGGCCCGAGGAAGTAGCTATCGGGTTATCGACCACGCGGCGCTGGGTGAGACGAAGTTTTTCAAGTGGTGGCCAATGCCGCCTGGAGTGAGGCAGGCCGACTATCAGTCGTGGCACGCCTACGAGCTGGCTGGAATGGCGGCCGGCTATTTTCTTCACAATCTTTTGATGCACCTGAGTCCGGATGCTCGGCAGATAGACGATGACGCTTGGTTCCCCGAGCAGTCGAAGGAGGCAAATATGGTTGGCGGGCGGCGTCTGATAGACGCGTAGGCCGCTCTGCGCTGCGGCATCACGGCTTTCGCGTCGAGACCTGAGGCGCTGCAGGTAGCCTCAGAGCACGGTAGATAGCGGCGCCCGTTGGAAACCGCTAGTCGTACTTCCGTCGCCTCGGCCTATCGCTTTGGAGGGTTGTTGTCACGTCCACGGCCGGACGGCTCACCAGTCTTGCTTGGCCAGCCAGCGCCGGCGGTCGTCATAAGCGCCATTTCCATCTCGTTCTCCTTCAGCCCGTAAGCGTGGTGCCACTACCCGCTTGACCGCTGATCGGCTGGCTGGCTTTTCCGCTATTTTCGGTTTTCACTCAAGGTGGAACTTTTCTCACTGCAGATGGAACTGCTCCCGCTCGGCCAGACTTGTTCACCCTCATGACCTTTCATCGGCGCGCCGGTGCGCAGGGCGCAGGGCGCAGGGTTTGAGGGCCGACTGACGCGCTGCAGGCCGCGTCAGAAACTCCGCCAAAGTGAGGCGACGAACAAGATCACGACGAACACCAGGAACAGCACCGATGGCAGGAACAACAACCACGCCAGAACCCGCTTCACCACGTTCGGCACACGCTGAACCGGCGAACGCGAGGCGGTAGCGTCGTCAGCCGCATCGCGTCGAGCCTCGGGAAACCAGACGGTGTCCAGCATGATGAACACGATGGCCAGAGCGACGATCGCGGGAGGCAGCAGAAGGATCAGGGAAGGAAAGACATTCATGGCGACGTGTCACGGCCCTGGTGCAACTTCATGCGCGCCGCCATCTCGCGCTTGGGGTCCAGCAGCACATCGATGAGCGCGCGCATCTGGTACAGCTGCACGCTCGGCGCGTCTTGCAGTTCCTCGAACATGCGCGAGGCGTTGTCGTCTTCAGCCATGGATGGATGTTGCCAGGATGCCGCCTTTGGACTTCACGCCGCCCGTGGGAGCGCGTGCTGCGCCGCGAGCGACCACGGCAGCAAGTCGTCGATCCGGTTCACCGGATGGTCGGCGATGCGCTGCAGCACGTCGCGCAGATAGGCCTCGGGGTCGAGCCCATTGAGTTTGGCGGTCTCGATCAAGCTGTACATCGATGCCGCGCGCTCACCGCCCGCGTTCGAGCCCATGAACAGGTAGTTGCCGCGCCCGAGCGCCACACCGCGCAGCGCACGCTCGGCGGCCGAGTTGTCGATCTCGATGCGGCCGTCGTCCACATAGCGCGTCAACGCCTTCCAGCGCGTCAGGCTGTAGCGGGCGGCCTTGGCCAACTCCGACTTCGTCGACACCTGGGTCAGCACACCCTGCAGCCAGAGCTGGAGCTTCTCCAGCAAGGGGCCGGCTCGCGCCTGCCGCTGCTGGCGTCGCACCTCGGGTGGACTGCCGCGGATGTCCGCTTCGACGGCATACAGGCCTTGGATGCGTTGCAGCGCCTGCGCCGCTAGGCCAGTGTCGTCACGGTGCTGTTCGTACAGGTCCCACCACGGCCGTCGCGCATGCGCCCAGCACGCAGCCTCGACGACCTGGCCGTCGTCGTAGAGGGCATTCCAACCACCGTAGGCGTCGGCCTGCAGGATGCCGCGGAAGTCGCGCAGATGGCGCTGCGGGTGCTCGCCCTTGCGGTCGGCCGAGTAGCGGAACCAGACGGCCGGCGGCGCGCTGTCGCCCGAGGGCCGGTCGTCGCGCACATAAACCCACAGCCTGCCGGTGCGGGTCTTTCCTTCGCCTGGCGCCAGTACCTTGACCGGCGTGTCGTCGGCGTGCACCTTGGCCGCAAGCAGGACGTGTCGGCTCAGTGCTGCAAGCAGGGGATCGAACAAGGTGTGGACCTGCTCCACCCAGCCGGCCATCGTGCTGGGATCGATCTCGACGCCTTCTCGCGCATAGACACGGCTCTGGCGGTGCAGGGGTGAGTGGTCGCAGAACTTGGACACCATCACGTGCGCCAGCAGCGCAGGCCCTGCCAGGCCTCGCGCGATCGGCCGACTTGGCGCGCTGGCCTGGAAGATGGCTTCGCACTTCGTGCAAGCCAACTTGGGCCGCACAGTGCGGATGACCTTGAAGCGAGCCGGCACGTACTCCAGGTGCTCCGAGACGTCGGCGCCGATGCTGCGCAGCCGGCCACCACAGGCGGTGCAACCACAGGACTGGCCAGCAGCGTCGTGATGCGCAGCGCTGGTGTCAGGACGAATCTCGCGTTGTTCGCGCGGCAGGTGTTCCGGCAAGCTGCGGTCGACGCTGCCGGCATTGGCGGCCGGCGTGTTGGGCTTGCGCACGGGCAACTGCTCCAGCGCCACCGGCTCGATGAGGCTGGCCTGCAAATCGAATCGCTCGCTGGACACGCCGAACTGCGCGCGCACGCGTCGTGCCAGTTGCAGCTTGAGCTTGTCGACCATCAGCTTGAGCCGCTGCACCTCGTTGGCGCTGGCCCGCAGCTGCTGCTTGAGCAGCTGCGCGTCGTCGGGCAGTTGGCTGATCGGGTCGATGTCCTGCGGCACGGACCTCAGTGTGCGGCAGGGTCAGCGCGTGTGCATCGGGATCACTCCCGAGAAGGCATCGCCTATGCAGCCAGTTGAGGTGAACTCGTGCGAGTTGGCATGCGCCAGTCGATGCCTTCCAGCAGCATCGACAGCTGTGCGGCGGACAGTGCTACGCGACCGTCAATGGCCTGCGGCCAGACGAAGCGACCGCGCTCCAGGCGCTTGGCCAGCAGCATCAGTCCTTGGCCGTCGAACCACAGCACCTTGATGATGTCGCCGCGCCGACCCCGGAAGACGAATACATGGCCATCGAACGGATTCGACGCCAGGGCCGTCTGCACCACGGCGGCCAGGCCGTCGAAGCCCTTCCTCATGTCGGTGTGGCCGGCGACGAGCCACACGCGCGTGCCCGATGGCAGGCCGATCATGCGAGGCTGCGCAGCGCGGTGAGCAACCCCAGAAGACTCTCCTGGTCGACGGCGCCTCGCAGTCGCAGCCGGGCACCGGCGAAGTCGAGTTCGATGCTGCCGGCACTGGTGCGAGTCGTAGTCGATGTCGGCACCGGTGGCGGCGACATCGAGGTGTCGCTCGACGTGGCCGAGGCGAGCGTGATGGGCAGCAGCACCGGCGCTGAGGCTTGCGCGGGCCCTGCGTCGGCGGCCTCGGCAGCGCAATGCTCTCGCCGCCACTTGAACACCAGGTTGGCGTTGATGCCATGCGCCATCGCGATGCTGGAGACCGAAGCGCCGGGCAGCAGGCATTGCCGAACCAACTCGCGCTTGAGTTCTGGGCTGTGGTCGCGCCGGCGGCGCTTGGAGGGAGTGTCTTGATCGGCCATGGTGTGCGCTAGCGATGCCTGATGCACACCATCTCAGGTGCGCAGGATCAGCCGATCTTGGCCATGACGCCGTCGACACACCAGAGGGCCATGAGGCCACGCTTACTTCAGCCCCGGAAAAAAGTCGTGAGCTCCGCCAGCCCGGGGCCGAGTCCGGGCGGGTCACGTGGAAATCTTTTGGCGCTAGTCCGATGCCCGGCCAACGGGGCGACGCGGTCCGATGAACTCGGAGTCGAGCGGAAGCTCAGTCAGCGCCACTTCGACTCGTCGGCGTACAGCCTTCAACGACGCCCCTGCCAGAGGCAGCGGGGTTGATGTGCCGTCCGCGTGAACCTGAACGAGCTGGATAGCAAACCGAGTCCCGTAGTGGTCAGTGGGTCCCTCGTAGCGGGCGATCTCCCAAGGCACGTCGAGAGAGACCTGCACGAATGAGCCTGAAGTGACTCGCCAGCATTCTCTGGGCCACTTCTTGAGGTGCGGCAATAGGTGACCAGCCAGCCCGGATGTGAGCCAGCCCATCACGGTTTCATGCCTTGCCTCGACCAGTCTTGGCAGAGAGTCCTCGATACGATGGGTAAGGGTGCCGTTGAATCGGCTGAGGAAGACAAGGTCGTCGTCTTCGCCGAACTCAGACACATCCCAGAGCTCGAGTGCCATGTCCTCGTAGCGCGGCCAAGGTTTTGCGTCGCCCAATGGGCGCACGAAATTGAACGATGACCGCAGTGCCAGAGCATTCTGGACCGTCACCGCCCAGCGCTCTTCAGACGTTGGCGAGCAGTAGGTCAGTCCGGACTTCTGCGGTTCACATCGAACAAGACTTATGGTCTTCTCGAGGGCGGGGCGGTCAGGGTCCTGCAGAAGGATCCGGAACCATGGAGGCTCCTCATGCAGAGTCGCTTGGCTGTCTCCATCGCCAAAATGAGTCCATCGCTCGACCTCTTTTTCAAAGAGGGCCATGGCTGCGCGAACGCCTCGAACCAGCTCAGTTGTCCCTCCGAGCCGGCTCTCCGAAGCTACAAGCCAGTAGGCATGCACGCTGGCGGTCCTGAAGAGCTCGGCGTGTGTCCAGCCTGTAACGGCGGCCAGCTCTTCGAGCTCGACCCGGCCGCCGGTGAGCTGCACGCCACCAAGGCGAACTTCGATTGCCTCAGCTGCGACCAGAAAAGGATCTTCGACCTGCGGCACAGCCCCCAGATAAATGCACTGCGCCGCGCTGTCGAGAAACTGCCGCGCCCGCTCGTTGCCCGCGGCGACCTGCTGTTTTAGGCGCTCGACAATCTCGTCTATCCGGCTTGGCGTTGGGCTTGGCGGCACCTGGAGCCGATCCGCCGCAACTCCGAGGACCTGGCACAGCGCCGCGAGGCGAGCACGACTGATGTTGTTTTCCTGCTCCCATTCATAGCATTGCCGCTCAAGCGCGTTGCGCTCAGGTACGTGACGCCTCTCGGCGTCGGGAAGGGCGCGGAAGACCAGCGTGACAAGCTCGGCTTGAGAGAGACCCCTCTCCTCGCGCAGCTGGCGGACGATAGACCCTTGAATGGGGAGATTTGGTGGCCGAGGCATGGACAGAATGTTGCCCTACGGCGACCTAGCCGCGTCCCGTTAAAAACCAGTTGAATACCCATGATTGATCTTTCCGGCTCTGTTGAATTTCAAGTGGGTTGCTGGGCGTGCGGGTTGATCGAGTGGAAGTCGAGCTTGCCCGCGATCAGGAAGATGACCGTCTTGATGGTCGACAGCCGTGTGAAGCCACGCGCGCGTCGC
>NZ_JBIGHV010000014.1:0-122144 GCF_043555835.1 Pelomonas parva
GAACCGTTTCGACAAGCCGCCAAGCTGCTGAGCACGATGCCCGGCATCAGCGACGTCAGCGCCAACGTCGTCGTTGCAGAGATTGGCATCGATATGTCGCGCTTCCCCACGCCCGGCCATCTGTTGTCCTGGGCATGCCTGTGCCCTCGCAATGACGAGAGTGCCGGCAAGCGACGCAGCACCCGGCTGCGCCGTGGCGGCGTCTGGCTCAAGACTACGCTGGTGCAAGCGGCCTGGGCCGCCATCAAGGTCAAGGGTAGCTACCTGCAGGCCCAGTTCCAACGATTGCGTGCACGGCGCGGCACCAAAAAGGCCATCGTCGCCGTCGCGGCCTCCATGCTCACAGCCGCCTGGCACATGCTGCGCGACGGCACCGAATGGCAAGACCTCGGCGCGGCTCACTTTGATCGCGCCGACATGACCAAGACTGCCAATCGACTCATTCGCCGCCTTCAGCAGATCGGCTACAAGGTCGAGGCCATTCCGGCTTGAGGTTGAGTGTTTCACTTCAGTTGTAGGCGACGGTCACCTGGATGGTGCCGGTGTAGGTGGCCGCAGCCTGGGACGCACCCACCGTCAGCTTGCCGCCGACGAAGACATAGGCCGCCCCCGAGGACAGCGTGCCCGTCGCGGCGTCGGTGGTCTCGTCGGTCTTGCCGCTGGCCGTGGTCGACGTGAGCGCCTCCGTGATCCAGTCCACGGCCATGGTGTTGCCGCCACCGTCGTCGAGCTCGGTGGAGCTGCCGGTGTAGTCGATGGCAAAGGTGTTGTTGCCGGTGCCGGTCACGTCGAAGCGCGCGGCCACGCCGGCGACGCCGGTGGGCAGGGCGGTCGTGCCGCTCCTGGTGCGCGCGCCGTTGGTGGCCAGCGTGACGACGCCGTTGCCGGCGACGACATTGCCGAACACGAGGTCGGCGAACTTGGCCACGGCGATGGGCTGCAGCACGACGGCGGTCGCGCTCGCGGTCGCGTTGTCTGCGGCCTGCACGGCGCGGATGCCGGTGGCGCCCAGCAGCACGAGCGCACTCACGGCCAGCAAGGCCTGCAGGCGCGTGGGACGGTGGAAGGCTTTTGTCATGTGACGCTCCTCGGCGCAAGATGGGCACGGAACCGCGAATGTGCGTGCGTACTCCAGAGGCTTATCGGCCGATGAGCGCCGGGCTTGACCGGCAATTCAGCGCCCTGCGGTTTACCAGGTCGGGCCGAGCAGCAGGTAGGCCGCCGACTGCCCACCCCGCGTCGCCCCCAATGCAAGGAAGAACGGCCCGAAGCGCGTGTCCACGCTGAGGAAACCGCTGGCCGCCTGCTGCCAGCCGGTGCGCGGCACGTTGGACAGCTTCAGCCCTGCGCCGGCGCCGACCGCGCCGGTCTCCAGCGAGAAGCCCACGCGCACCGCGCCGCCCAGGCCCACCGGCATCTCGCCGATGCGCCGCGCCATGACGAGGCGGGCCAGCACCATGTTCTCGCCCAGCAGCGAGCCGTCCGGTGTGCCCGACAGCCGCAGGTAGCCGCCCAGCGAGCGCGCCTGGCCGCGCTCGGCGTGGGCGAATTCGCCGTACAGCTGGCCCGCCCATTCGCCCAGCCGGAAGGCCGTGAGGCCCAGCAGCGAGGCGTTGATGACGCTGGGCTCGCCGCGCGGCTGCAGCCATTCGATGCGCGCCGTCGTCCACTGGCCGCGGCTGGGGAAGGCCAGCGAGTCCAGCGAGTCGGTGTGCAACTCCACGTATTGCTGGCCGTAGGTCTGGGCGCGCCGGCTGCCGCCCGGGATGACGGGCAGCACGACCTCGTTGTTCGCGCGCAGGCGGCCGATGCCGAAGCGCAGGTCGCCCAGGCCAGCGACGCGGTGACCCAGTTCGAGCTGGGCGCTGGTCAGGCTGCTGGACAGGCGCAGCGCGCGCTGGCCCTGGTCGAACAAGTCGTTGCTGCCGGCCGCGTAGCTGAGCTTGGCGCTGGCGAACCAGCGCGAGCCCGGGCCCAGCGGCTGGTAGAACTCAGTGTTGAGGCCGCGCGACGAGCCCAGGCGCGCGACGCTGCGCAGCTCCGCCCCCCAGGGGTTGAGCCAGTTGGCCACGTGCATGGCCACCAGCGAGTAGCTGTTGGCGTCGGCGAAGTTGCTGTACAGCTCCAGGCCGAGGCGCACGCGGCTGGCGGCCCAGTCGGCCTCGGTCACTTTGAACTCGACGTGACGCCGGCCGTCGCGGTCGTCGACGTCGGCCTCGATGCGCTCGAAGTCGCCGGTGCCGTCCAGCCGCTCGACGGCGCGTGTCAGCTCGGCGCGGCCCACCCGGTCGCCCGGCTGCAGCGCCAGCTCCGCGCGCAGCGCCTCGGGGTTCAACCGGTGCGTGCCGCTGATCTTCAGCTCGGCCAGCGGCAGCGCCGGCAGCGCACTCTCGGGCTGCCCCAGGCGGCGGGCCTGCAGCGTGGCGTGGTGCTTCGCCGAGGTGAGGGCGCCCAAGCGCTCGCCAGCCGCCAGCGCCGCGCGCCGGCCGGTGGCCATGGCCTCGTCGGCGCGATGGAAGTCCATGAAGCCCATGCTGCCCAGGTCGGGGTCGATGACGATGTCTTGCGCCTTCAGCTCATGCAGCGAGCGCTGCACGTTCTGCTCGGTCAGGATCTGCAGCATCTGGTTGGCCACGGCGACGGCGCTGGTGATCTCGCGCTCCTCCAGCAGCGGCGTGCCGACATTGACGGCGATGACGATGTCCGCACCCAGACTGCGCGCCAGATCGATGGGCAGGTTGCGCACCAGGCCGCCGTCCACGCGCGGCCGGCCGTTGACGCGCAGCGGCGCGAACACGCCGGGCACGGCCATGGAGGCGCGCAGCGCCTCGAACAGCGGCGTGTCGGCCTGGTCCAGCATGGCGCCGGAGAGCAGGTCCGTCGCCACGGCGCGGAACGGGATGGGCAGGCGGCGCAGCGGGTCGTCCGTGCGCGTGGCGGGCAACAGGGAGGTCAACGTCGCCTCCAGCTGACCGTTGCCAGCCGCACCGCCGGGCAGCATGGCGCCGCGCTCCAGGCTGAAGCCGAATTCGATGCGCGAGGGCAGGCGCTCGTCGTCCTCGCGGCGGCGGATGGACAGGCGCTCGCGTGCCGGGCGGTCGGCCAGGATGGCGTTCCAGTTGGCGCTCTTCACCAGCGCCTCCAGTTCGTCCAGGCTGCGCCCCGACGCGTAGGCGCCGCCGACGACCGCGCCCATGCTGGTGCCGACGATGAGGTCGATGGGCACCTGCTTCTCCTCCAGCACGCGCAGCACGCCGATGTGGGCCAGGCCGCGCGCGCCGCCGCCGGACAGCACGAGGCCGATCTTGGGGCGGGGCGGGTGCTGCGCGCTGACGGCTTGGGCGACGGCGAGCAGGCACAGCAAGCAGGAAAGGGCGAGTCGTTTCATGGCGGGCCGCACCATATCAGGCGGCCGGCGAGAATGTCGTCATGACGCTCCCTCTGCTCAGAATCGGCGAGGGCTGGGACACCCACCAGCTCGTCACCGGCCGCCCGCTCGTCCTCGGCGGCATCACCGTCCCGCACACGCACGGCCTGCTGGGCCACTCCGATGCCGACGCGCTGGCGCATGCCATCACCGACGCGCTGTTGGGTGCCGCTGCCCTGGGTGACATCGGCAAGCTCTTCCCCGACACGGCCGCCGAGTTCAAGGGCGCCGACTCCATGGTGCTGCTGGCCGAGGCCTACCGGCGCGTGCGCGAGGCCGGCTGGCAGCTCGTCAACCTGGATGCGACCATCGTCGCCCAGGCGCCCAAGATGGCGCCGCACATCCCGGCGATGCGTGCCCGTCTCGCCGAGGTGCTGGGCGTGGACATCGGCCAGATCAACGTGAAGGCCAAGACGGCCGAGAAGATGGGCCCGGTGGGCGAGGGCCGCGCCATCGAGGCGCGGGCGGTCTGCCTGCTGTCAGCGGCCTAGGCCGAACTCGGCCAGCTCGCCGTTGACGCGCAACTGCGTCAGGCCCGCGTTCAAGCGGTCGACGATGGCCGCGGGTGTCGCGATATGGCAGGCCACGTACAGGTCGATGCGGCCGAAGCTGTACAGCACGCGTGGCATCGCGGCGCCACTGGCCTTGAGGGCGAGGCGCGTCACCATGTCATTGCCCAGCCAGTAGTCGACACGGCCGGCCTGCAGCAGGCGCAGGCCGGCGGCCACGTCGTTGACCTCGTAGGCGTCGAGCCCGCGCTCCTGCAGCCAGGTGGCCGTCGGTGCGGCGCGCAGCGCGGCGATCCTGGCGCCGCGCATGTCCTCGGGGCCCTTGACCTGGCGCGTCTCGCCGGTACGGCCGTACAGCGCGATGACGCTGCTGGACCAGGGACCCGCCCAGCGATAGCGCGCCTCGCGTTCGGGCGTGCGTGTCAGCGCGATGAGGCAGGTGCCGGGTTGCAGGCTCTCAGCCAGCAGCGCCCGGGCGAAGGGAATGACCTTGGGTTCGAGCTGCGTGCCGCTGAGGTTGCGCAGGCGGTCCAGCATCGCCGCACCGGGGCCCGCGATACGACCGCCGTCGTCGATGTCGAAGATGCCGGCATTCGGATAGACCAGCATGTCCAGCGCCTGGGCAGGGGCTGCGCTGCTCAGCAGCAGCGCAAGAAAGGCAGTCGGTCGCATGCCTTAGGTTATGGGCTTGGCGGCGCGGCGGCAACGGGGGTGTTTCAGCGCACGCCGAACGGCGCCAGCTCACCGCTGCGGCGCAGATGGGCCAGCGCGCTGTGCAGCTTGGTCATCGTGGTGGGCATGCGTGACGTCATCTCACCCGCTCACGCCGCCTGCAGTTTCAGCACCGTGATGAGGCCGCCGCCCTCGGCATTGGCGATGGTGAACGTGCCGCCCAGGCGTTGCACGGACTTCTCGACGATGGCCAGCCCCAGGCCCGCGCCGCTGGCCGCCGTGCGCGCGGCGTCGCCGCGGTAGAAGGGCACGGTGAGGCGCTGCAGCCGGTCGGGCGGCACGCCGGGGCCGTGGTCGCGCACGCGCAGTTCCACCCAGGCACCTTGGCGCGTGGCGCTCACGTCGACACGCGCCGGCTCGCCCTCGGCATGGCCGTAGCGGCGCGCGTTCTCGAACAGGTTGAGCAGCACGCGGCCCAGCTCGGTGTCGTCCACGAACACCTTCAGCGCCTCGCTGACCTGCACGCGGAAGCGGATCTGGTCGGGGTCGCGGAAGCCCTGTACCTCGCGCTCGACGATGTCGGTCAGCCGCGTCTCGCGCAGCTGCGTCTCGTTGGGCCGCGCGTAGTCCATGAACTTGCTGATGATGGCGTCGAGCTGGTCGATGTCCTGCGCCATGAAGTGGCGGGCCTGCTCGTCGTTGACGCTCATCTCGGTTTCCAGCCGCAGGCGCGCCAGTGGTGTGCGCAGGTCGTGCGAGATGCCGGCCAGCATGACGGCGCGGTCTTCCTCCAGCTTGGCCAGCTCGCGGGCCATGCGGTTGAAGCCCATGTTGACCTCGCGGATCTCGCTGGTCATGGTGTTCTCGTCCAGCCGCGAGTCGTACTCGCCGTCGCGGATGCGCCCCGCCGCGTCGGCCAGTTCGCGCAGCGGCTGGTTGATGAGGCGGGCGATCAGCGCCGAGCCGACGACGGTGGCCAGCAGCGCGATGACCACCCACCACCAGTTGCTGGCCAGCGAGATGGACAGCGGCGCCGGCGTCGTGCGCAGCCAGAAAGCGTCCTCGCCGACGATGTAGCGCACCCACAGGCCCGACACATCGTTGACGCTGCGGGCGATGACCGTCTCCGGCCCCAGCGCCTGGCTCAGCTCCGCAGCCAGCTTCTTGCCGAAGGGGCTGGTGTCGTAGGGCAGCCAGCGGTCGCTGGCCTCCGCCACGCGCACCTGCACCGTGTCGCCGCGCGACATGGACGTGATGACGGCCACGCGGTTGATCGGGTCGGTGTGCTCCAGCGCGATGCGGCTGAGCTTGACGAGGCCGGCCAACTGCTCGGCCGACTCCAGCGCCCGCGGCTGCGCTTCCAGCAGCTTGAACGTGTACTGCCACGCCAGCACAGCGCCCGCCAGCAGCAGGGCCAGCCAGGCGAAGGTGCGCCAGAAGAGGTTGAGCGCGAGGTGCGGACGGGCCATGCCCTAGCTGTTTTCGTCGGGAACGAACACGTAGCCCACACCCCAGACGGTCTGGATGTAGCGCGGCTGGGCCGGGTCGGCTTCCAGCATCTTGCGCAGGCGCGAGATCTGCACGTCCAGGCTGCGGTCGAAGGGCTCGAACTCACGGCCGCGGGCGAGCTGGGCGAGCTTGTCGCGGCTCAGCGGCTGGCGTGGGTGGCGCACCAGCGTCTTCAGCATCGAGAACTCGCCGGTCGTCAGCGGCAGCTGCTCGCCGTTCTTCATCAGGCGGCGCAACGCCAGGTCGAACTCGAACGGGCCGAAGGTGACCGTCATCGGCTCCTTGCTCGGCGCGCCGGGCGCTTCCGGCGTCGGGCGGCGGCGCAGCACGGCGTTGATGCGGGCCAGCAGTTCGCGCGGGTTGAAAGGCTTGGCGAGGTAGTCGTCCGCACCCACCTCCAGGCCGACGATGCGGTCCACGTCCTCGACCTTGGCCGTCAACATGATGATGGGCGTCTGGTCGTTGGCGGCGCGCAGGCGGCGGCAGATGGTCAGGCCGTCTTCGCCGGGCAGCATCAGGTCCAGCACGATCAGGTCCACCGTCTCGCGGGTGAGCTGCTTGTTCAGTGCGCGGCTGTCTTCGGCCAGCAGCACCTCGAAGCCTTCCTGCGTCAGGTAGCGGCGCAGCAGGTCGCGGATGCGGGCGTCGTCGTCGACGACGAGGATGCGGTTCTGGCGGGGGTTGGCGGTGGTGCTCATCGCGCTTCCTTGATTTGTAACAGCGCCATTGTGTTCAGGTTTGAAACCCCGGCATGTAGGACAGCAGGCAAGGCTTACAAGTCGTTGCCATATGGCCCGCTAAGCTCGGGTTCCCCTCATTGAAAGGTCGCTCTATGCGTAAGTTCGTCATCGTTTCCGCCCTTGCCATGACGTTTGCGGCCCAAGCCGCCGACGTGCCGCGCGAGCGCCTGAGCCTGTCGGCCAGCGCCAGCGCCGAGGTCGTGCGCGACGTGCTGGGGGTCAGCTTCTCGACGGCGCGCGAGGGCGCGGACGCAGCGGCCGTGCAGGCCGCGCTGAAGCAGGCGCTGGACGCCGCGTTGGCCGAGGCGCGCAAGGTGGCTAAGCCCGGCCAGGTCGATGTGCAGACGGGCGGCTTTGCGCTCTACCCGCGCCATGATCCCAAGACCGGCAAGCTCAACGGCTGGCAGGGCAGTGCGGAACTGCAGGTCGAAGGCCGCGACACGGCGGCAATCGCGCAACTGACCGGGCGCATCAGCACGCTGACGATTGCCCGCGTCGGCTACAGCCTGTCGCGCGAGGCGCGCGAGAAGGCCGAGGCGGACATCACCGCGCAGGCCATCGCCCGCTACCGCGCCAAGGCGTCGGAGTACGCCAAGCTGTTCGGTTATGGCAGCTACGTCGTCGGTGAGGTCAGCATCGGCAGCGACGAGGCGTCGGCACCGCGACCGATGATGGCCATGGCCCGCATGAAGGCCGAGTCGGCCGACATGGCCTTGCCGACCGAGGCCGGCAAGGCGACCGTGACGGTGAACGTCAATGGTTCTGTGCAGCTCACCAAATAGTCAGACCGCCGTCCAGCCGCCGTCCATCGCCCAGGCCTGGCCGCGCACGTTGATCGCCGCGTTGGAGCACAGGAAGACGGTCAGCTCGCCCAGCTCATCCGGTGTGGTGAACTGCAGCGACGGCTGCTTCTCGGCCAGCAGGCGGCGCTTGGCCTCGTCGTTGCTCACGCCGTCTTTCGCGGCAAGCGCGTCGACCTGCTTCTGCACCAGCGGCGTCAGCACCCAGCCCGGGCAGATGGCGTTGACGGTGACGCCCGTGGTGGCCGTCTCCAGCGCGATGCTCTTCGTGAAGCCCACCAGGCCATGCTTTGCCGCCACATAGGCCGACTTCTGTGCCGACGCCACCAGGCCGTGCGCCGACGCGACGTTGACGATGCGGCCCCAGCCCTTGCTCAGCATGCCGGGCAGCGCCAGGCGCGTCGTGTGGAAGGCCGAGGTGAGGTTGATGGCGATGATCGCGTCCCACTTCTCGACCGGGAAGTCCTGCACCGGCGCGACATGCTGGATGCCGGCGTTGTTGACGAGGATGTCGATGCCGCCGAACTCGGCGTCCGCGTAGGCCACCAGCGCGGCGATCTCGGCCGGCTTGCTCATGTCGGCACCGTGGTAGCCGACCTTGACGCCCAGCGCCGCGACTTCGGCCTTGGGTGCCTCGGCGTCGCCGAAGCCGTTCAGGATCACGTTGGCGCCCTGGCGCGCGAGCGACAGCGCGATGCCCAGCCCGATACCGCTGGTGGAGCCCGTGACGAGGGCGGTCTTGCCTTTCAACATGGAGGGTCCTTCTGGGTTGCTACGATGGTTTCAAAGGATTGAACCATGACCCAGCCCGACCTGCGCTTCGTCAATTGCCTCGATGCCACGGGCCTGCATCGCATGGCCTACTGGGAGTGGGCCGGGCCGAGCGCGGACGCGCCGGTGCTGGTCTGCGTGCACGGCCTGTCGCGCCAGGGGCGGGATTTCGACGCACTGGCCCGCGTGATGAGCAGCCGCTACCGCGTCGTCTGCCCCGACGTTGTCGGCCGGGGCCGCTCCGACTGGCTGCGCCAGCCCGGTGGCTACCAGATCCCGGCCTATGTGTGCGACATGGTGGCGCTGCTCGCGCGGCTGGATGTGGGGCAGGTGGACTGGGTGGGCACGTCCATGGGCGGGTTGATCGGCCTGGGCCTGGCCTCGCTGCCCAGGCCGGACGGCGCACCCAGCCCCATCCGGCGCCTGGTGCTCAACGATGTCGGCCCGGCCATCCAGTTCGAGGCGCTGCAGCGCATCGGCAGCTACCTCGGCAAGGCGCCGCGCTTCGTGTCGCTGGCTGACGGGGCGGCCTACCTGCGCAGCATCGCGTCGGGCTTCGGGCCGCACACCGATGAGGAATGGCTGGCGCTGTCGGCACCGCTGTTCCGCGAGGAGGGCGGCGAGCTGAAGCTGCATTACGACCCGGCCATCGCCTTGCCGTTCGCGGCCGTGACGCCCGAGGTCGCTGCCGCCGGCGAGGCCGCGCTGTGGGCCGCCTACGACTCGCTGACCTGCCCGACGCTGCTGATCCGCGGCGCCGAGTCTGACCTGCTCAGCAGCGACACCGCCCGCGCCATGACGCAGCGCGGCCCCGGCGCCCGCCTCGTCGAGCTGCCGGGCATCGGCCACGCGCCCACCTTGGTCCACGACGACCAGATCGCCATCGTGAAGGATTTTCTGAGTTGAAGACAGGCTTGATGCCCGAGGGCGCGGCCACCGCGCCCATCGTCGCGTTGCTGGATGCCGGCACGGGACATTCCAACGCCGAGGTGGCCCGCGCCCGCGCCTTTGCCGAGCCGCTGCTGGTCACCGAGACCCTGGACACCGGCGAGAACGCGCTGGCCCATGCCGACGGCGTGGCGGCCATCCTGCAGGCCATCGGCGCCGCGCAGGAGTTGCAGGCATCGGCCTATCTCGTCTATGCGGCCGACTTCCTGAACAAGCCCGAGGAGGTCGTCGCCAAGGCCTTCGGCGACAGCCAGGCCCGCCTCGTCACCTACACGCGCCGGCTCGTGCAACTGCAGCGCGCGGCGCGTGGCGCGCAGGTGGCTACCGATCGCAGATCGGACCTGCGCGCCGAGCAGACCGAGCGGGTGCGCAAGATGCTGCTGGCCTTCTCCAAGGACTTGCGCGTCGTGCTGCTGCGCCTGGCCTCGCGGCTGCAGACGCTGCGCTGGTATGCCGCCAGCAAGACGCCTTGCCCAGCGGAGCTGGCGGCCGAGTCCCAGGCCGTGTTCGCGCCGCTGGCCAACCGGCTGGGCATCTGGCAGATCAAGTGGGAACTGGAGGACCTGGCCTTCCGCTTCCGCGAGCCCGACCGCTACAAAGCGCTGGCCAAGGCGCTGGATGAGACGCGGGTCGAGCGCGAGCAGCGCGTCGAGGCGGCGCGCGCCGCCTTGCAGGCGGACCTCTACGGGCTGGGTATCGCCGCCGAGGTGCAGGGCCGGCCCAAGCACCTCTACAGCATCCACAAGAAGATGCAGGGCAAGGACCTGGCGCTGGACCGCGTCTTTGACCTGCGCGCGCTGCGAGTCATTGTCGCCAGCGTGGCCGACTGCTATGCGGTGCTGGCCCGCCTGCATGAACTGTTCGCGCCGGTGCCTGGCGAGTTCGACGACTACATCGCCCGCCCCAAGCCCAACGGCTACCAGTCGCTGCACACGGTGGTGCGCGGCTCAGACGGCCGGGCGATGGAGGTGCAGATCCGCACGCGCGAGATGCACGACCACGCCGAGCACGGCGTGGCCGCCCACTGGGCCTACAAGGAGGCTGGCTCGCGCGGCTATGCCGGTGTCAGTGCAGCTGGGGAGTTCGAGGAGCAGGTGGCGCGCGCGCGCAAGGCCGTGCTGAACCAGCTGCTGGCCTGGGAGCGCGACGCGGTGCAAGGCCCGGATGGCGGCGAGGGTGCGCCGACCTTCGACGAGCGCATCTATGTCTTCACGCCGCAGGCCACCATCGTCGAGCTGGCGCCGGGTGCGACGCCGGTGGACTTCGCCTACGCCGTGCACACCGATCTCGGTCACCGCTGCCGGGGCGCGCGCATCGACGGCCAGATGCTGCCGCTGAACACGCCGCTGAAAAGCGGCCAGACGGTGGAGATCATCGCGGCCAAGGAGGGCGGCCCGTCGCTGGACTGGCTCAACGCCGAGCTGGGCTATCTGCAGAGCCAGCGCTCGCGCGCCAAGGTGCGCGCCTGGTTCAACGCGTTGCAGCAGGCGCAGACGATCGCCAAGGGCCGCGAGCTGGTCGAGAAGCTGCTGCAGCGTGAGGGCAAGACGGCGCTCAAGCTCGACGAACTGGCCTCGCGCCTGGGTTTCAAGGGGGCGGACGCACTGTTCGAGGTGATTGGCAAGGACGAGTACTCGCTGCGCAACATCGAGCTGCTGCTGCGCCCGCCGGAGCCCGTCGCCGATGAGGACGAGCTGCTGGCGCAGCGGCACACGCGCAGTGCCAGCAGCGGCACGCGGGGCGGCGTGCTGGTCGTGGGCATCGACTCGCTGATGACGACGCTGTCGCGCTGCTGCCGGCCCGCGCCGCCGGACGGCATCTTCGGCTTCGTCACGCGCGGCAAGGGCGTGGCCATCCACCGCGCCGACTGCAGCAACCTCGCCGAGATGAAGCGCCGCTCGCACGAGCGCGTCATCGCCGTCGAATGGGCCGGTGGCGAGCCTGCGACCGCGTCGGGCAAGGGCGCGCCGGTCTACCCGGTCGACGTACTCGTCGAGGCCGGCGACCGCCAGGGCCTGCTGCGCGACGTGCTGGAGGTCTTCGCCAAGGAGAAGATGAACGTCGTCGCCGTGAACACGCAGTCCTTGCAGGGCGGCGCGGCCAAGCCGAAGACGGGCGGCGGCGACACGGCCTGGATGAGCTTCACGCTGGAGCTGTCCGATGCATCCAGGTTGACCAAGGTGCTGCGCGAGCTGTGCGACATCCCGGGCGTCCGCTCGGCGCGCCGCAAGTGAATTGGACGGAGGCCTGAAAAACCTGCTATAGTGCGCAGCTCTTCAGGCGCGTAGCTCAGTTGGTTAGAGCACCACCTTGACATGGTGGGGGTCGTTGGTTCGAATCCAATCGCGCCTACCAGATTCAAGACCGATCCAGTGGGTTGGTCTGTCGGTAGGTAGAACAAGCACTTAGCGGCGACGCTAGGTGCTTTTTCTTTGCCTGCAGGAAAAAGGTACGAAAAAGCGGTGCGCCAGAAAATAGGGTTCGGTTTTGCCCAGCAAGGGTGCCCGTAGGTTGACGATCGAGTGGGAGTGATGGGCCGTGGGCTGCAACTGATGTCTCGGTCACACCAGCCCGGTCCGTCGTCGACAAATAGGCCGGCGATTTCGCGGAGATTATTCGATCGTTCGAACGGTGGCGCCAATTCTGACGCTCGGGGCGACGGGTTTTAAATCGCCTTCGCCGATCAAATAGAGCGTGACCGCGCTGCCGCGGTCCGCGATGTGTTGGTCAATGGTGGTCAGGCGGAGGCGCTGGCTACGAATGTGAGGCCTTCGCCGATGCCGCGATCTGTCGGCCCGGCGGCAAGCCAAGCCCTGAGCTCACGATCCGTGAGTGGTCGTCGTTGCTGTGTTTCCATGTCCCATCTGCTCCATGAAGCTGTGGGGTTTTTCTGGGAGAAGGCCCAAGAGCGCCACATCCTGAAAAAACCCCACAATAAACCCCACAGGATGCGTGCGCTGCACTGCAACGCCCTGGGACGGTCTGGGACAAGAAAATCCTTATAGATCAGTCAGTTATTGAGTTTTTCGGGGCGTCCTGGAACGCCCCGAAAACCTACTCAATGTTCTGCACCTGCTCGCGCATCTGCTCGATGGCGACCTTCATCTCGACCGAGATGTTGGTCAGCTCCAGCGCGGCTGACTTCGAGCCCAGCGTGTTGGCTTCGCGGTGCAGCTCCTGGATCAGGAAGTCCAGCCGCTTGCCCAGCTCGCCGCCCTTCTTCAGCAGGCGGGTCAACTCTTCCAGGTGGGCGCGTAGCCGGCCCAGTTCCTCGGCCACGTCGATGCGGATGGCGAAGGCCGCAGCCTCGTTCAGTGCGCGCTCCTGCAAGGCATCCTGGGGCACGCTCGCGTTGGCGCCGCTGGTCTTCAGCGCCTCCTGCCAGCGCTCCAGGAAGCGCTGCTGCTGGCGCTGCACGACGGCCGGCAGCAGAGGCTCGGCTTCATCGGCCAGCTCGCGCAGCCGGCCGATGCGTTCGGTCAGGATGGCGACGAGCTTCTCGCCTTCGCGCTCGCGCGACTCCGCCAGGCCGTCGACACAGGCTTGGGCAGCCTCCAGCGTCGCGCTGTCGAGATGGGCAGGCGCCGCCGCGCCGCTCTTGCACCAGTTCAAGGCTTCGTGGACCGACAGCGGCGCCGCCTTGGGCAGCCAGGTGAGCACCTTGGCCTCCAGGCTGGCGAGGCGGTTGAGCTGTTCCGGCTGCGGTTGGGGCAGGGCGCCTTCGGCCTCGCGCTGGCTGTTGATGCGCAGCTCGATCTTGCCGCGCTTGAAGCGTGCGGCAATCAGCTCGCGCAGCTGCGGCTCCAGGCCGCGCAGCTCTTCCGGCATGCGCATGGACAGGTCCAGGAAGCGGCCGTTGACCGACCGCAATTCGACACTGACCGACGCTTGTGGCGTACTGCTGCCGTCCTCGGCTTTAGGGGGATGCGCCACGGAATTGGCGTACCCGGTCATGCTGTAGACTGGCATTTCGCATCTCGCAAAACAGACAAAACGCGATTATGTCCAAGCCGAAGCCGGCGCCATTGCCCGCAGGCACGGTGGTTGGGGGTTATCAGATCATCAAGCGGCTGGCGGCAGGTGGTTTCGGCGTGGTCTATCTCGCCGAGGACCCTGACCATCATCTGGTCGCGCTGAAGGAATATCTGCCCTCGTCGCTGGCCGAACGTTCGCCCGGTGAACTGACTCCGCGCGTCAAGCCCGAAAAACAGCCGCTGTACCGGCTCGGCCTGAAGAGTTTCTTCGAGGAAGGGCGATCGCTTGCCCAGATCTCGCACCCCAGCGTCGTCTCGGTGCTGAACTTCCTGCGCGAGAACGAGACCGTCTACATGGTCATGAACTACCTGCAGGGCGACACGCTGCAGGACTTCATCGTCACCGCGCGCGACATGAAGCGCGACAAGGTCTTCCGCGAGTCCACCATCCGCAGCCTCTTCGACGAGATCCTGCGCGGTCTGCGCATCGTCCACCAGCACAAGATGCTGCACCTGGACATCAAGCCGGCCAACATCTTCATCACGAACGACAACAAGGCCGTGCTGCTGGACTTCGGCGCCGCGCGTGAAGTGCTGAGCAAGGAAGGCAACTTCATCCGGCCGATGTACACGCCCGGCTTTGCCGCGCCGGAGATGTACCGCCGCGACGGCTCGCTGGGCCCCTGGACCGACATCTACGCCATCGGCGCCTGCATCTATGCCTGCATGCAGGGCTACCCGCCCAACGACGCACCCCAGCGCCTGGAGAAGGACCGCCTCAACCTGAGCCTGTCGCGCCTGCGCAATGTCTATTCCGACAACCTGCTCGAAGTGACCGAGTGGTGCATGGCACTGGACCCGCTGTCGCGGCCGCAGAGCGTGTTCGCGCTGCAGAAGGAACTCGCCCGCGAGACCGAGCGGCGCTACACCAAGCTGTCGTTCAGCGAGCGGCTCAAGCTGCAACTTGAGAATTTGAAATCGGGAGCCAAGGCGTGAAGTTCGACGTCTTCCAGGTCAGCCGCCGCGGCGGCCGTGAGACCAATGAAGACCGCATGGGCTATTGCTTCACGCGGGAGGCGGGCCTGTTCGCGCTCGCCGACGGCATGGGCGGCCACCCCGAGGGCGAAGTCGCAGCCCAGATCGCGCTGCAGACGCTGGCCGCCCTGTTCCAGCAGGATGCCCGCCCGGTGCTCGAGGACCCGCAGCGCTTCCTGCAGGACACCATCGTCATCGCCCACCACCAGCTGCTGCGTTACGCGCAGAGCAAGGGCTTGTCCGACACGCCGCGCACGACGCTTGTGGCCTGCATCATGCAGGGCAACCAGGCCTGGTGGGCTCATTGCGGCGACTCGCGCCTGTACCTCGTGCGCGACGGCAAGCTGATCGCTCGCACGCGTGACCATTCCTACTCGGAGTTGCAGGAGGCGCTGGGCCGCGTCGGCCGTGGCGGCGAGGCCTTCAACCGCAACGTGCTGTTCACCTGCCTGGGCAGCCCGGGCAAGCCCATGATCGACTGCCAGGGTCCGTTGGTGATGGAGCCAGGCGATCGTGTGCTGCTGTGCTCGGACGGCCTGTGGGGCAGTGTGGAAGACCAGGAGATCGTCCAGCACCTGGCCGACCAGGCCATCGCCGAGGCGGTGCCCGAGCTGGTGGAGCAGGCGCTTCGCCGAGGCGGCGCCCGCAGCGACAACGTCACCGTGCTTGCCGTCGAGTGGGAAGGCGCGGGCGACCCCGCCGGCGACACGACGCAGAACCTCGGCAACTCCGGCTTTGCCTCCACCATCCAGGGCGCCCTGGATGCCGACCTCGTTGCCGGCATGGCCGGCATGGACGACGAAGAAATCGAGCGCTCGGTGCGCGAGATCAACGAAGTCATCCGCCAGTCCGGCCGCGGCGCCCATCGTCGTTGATGGCCGCTGATTGCCGCTAACCTCCTCTCTCCCATGACCCAGACCTTCACGCGCAGCGCAGGCCGCGCTGCCAATCAATTGCGCCCGGTGCGCATCACCCGCAGCTTCACGGTGCATGCCGAGGGTTCGGTGCTGATCGAGTTCGGCGCGACGCGCGTGCTCTGTACGGCCTCCGTCGAGGAGCGCGTGCCACCGCACAAGCGCGGTTCGGGCGAGGGCTGGGTGACGGCCGAGTACGGCATGCTGCCGCGCGCCACGCACACCCGCAGCGACCGCGAGGCCGCCAAGGGCAAGCAGAGCGGTCGCACGCAGGAGATCCAGCGCCTCATCGGCCGCTCGCTGCGCGCCGTGTTCGATCTTTCGGCCCTTGGCGAGCGCACCATCACGCTGGACTGCGACGTGCTGCAGGCCGACGGCGGCACGCGCACGGCAGCCATCACCGGCGCCTTCGTCGCGGCGCAGGACGCCGTCAACACCTTGCTCGCCAGCGGCAAGCTGACGCGCTCGCCGATCAAGGATTCGGTGGCGGCCATCTCGGTCGGCATCGTCGACGGCGTGCCGCTGCTGGACCTCGAATACACCGAGGACTCGGCCTGCGACACCGACATGAATGTGGTCATGACGGGCAGCGGCGGCTTCGTCGAGCTGCAGGGCACGGCCGAGGGCGTCGTGTTCACGCGCGACGAGGTGAATGCGCTGCTGGACCTGGCCGACAAGGGCATCCGCGAGCTGATCGTCTTGCAGAAGGCTGCATGAAACTCGTCCTGGCTTCCAACAACGCCAAGAAGCTCGTCGAGCTGCAGGCCTTGTTCGCACCGCTCGGCATCGAGCTGGTGACGCAGGGCAGTCTGGGTATTCCGGAAGCGGAGGAGCCGTATCTGACCTTCGCCGAGAACGCACTGGCCAAGGCCCGCCATGCGGCGCAGCTGAGCGGTCTGCCAGCGCTGGCGGATGACTCGGGCCTGAGCGTGGACGCACTCGGTGGCGCACCTGGCGTGCGATCAGCGCGTTATGCGCTGGACGCGGGCGGCGAGAAGAGCGATGCGGCGAACAACGAGCGCCTGCTGCGCGAGATGGCCGGCTTTGAAGATCGTCGCGCCCGCTTCGTCTGCGCGCTGGTGGTCGTTCGCAGCGCCGACGACCCCGAGCCGCTGATCGCCATGGGGCGCTGGGCGGGCGAGATCCTGACTGCAGCGAGCGGCGAGGGCGGTTTTGGCTACGACCCGTTGATGCACGTTCCCGCCCTTGGTGGGTCGGTCGCCAGCCTGTCCGCCGAGGTCAAGAACCAGCACAGCCACCGAGCGCTTGCCGCCGTGCACCTGATCGAGCAGTTCCGCGAGGTGTGGCGGCTTGGCTGACGTCATCCAGCTGATGCGCCCGGGCACGCTGCAACTGCCCGCGCTGCCGCCGCTCGCCCTCTACGTGCACCTGCCTTGGTGCCTGCGCAAATGCCCGTACTGCGACTTCAACTCGCACGAGATGAAGTCCGGCCTCGCGCCCGACACCGCCGAGGCCTACCTCGCTGCGCTGCGTGCCGACCTCGAAGCCGCGTTGCCGTTGATCTGGGGTCGCCCCGTCGTCAGCATCTTCATCGGCGGCGGCACGCCCAGCCTGTTCAACCCCGAGCAGATCGCCCAGCTCATCAGCGACATCCGCGCCCGCCTGCCGTTGGAGCCCGGCTGCGAGATCACGCTGGAAGCCAACCCCGGCACCTTCGAACGCGAGCGCTTTGCGGGCTTTCGCCAGGCCGGCGTGACGCGCCTGTCGGTCGGCGTGCAGAGCTTTGACGACGCGCAACTCAAGGCGATTGGCCGCGTGCACAGCTCTACCCAGGCGCGCGAGGCGCTGGCCGAGGCGGCATCGGCCTTCGAGACCTTCAACCTCGACCTGATGTACGCGCTGCCCGGCCAGACGCTGGACGACCTGGCCCGCGAGATCGACACGGCGCTCAGTTTCAAGCCGCCGCACCTGTCCATCTACCACCTGACCATCGAGCCCAACACGGTGTTCGCGACGCGCACGCCCGAGCACCTGCCCGACGCCGACCTGGCCAGCGACATGCTGGACCTCATCACCGACAAGACCGGCGCCGCTGGTCTTGAGCGTTATGAGGTCTCGGCCTATGCGCGCGACGGCCATCGCTGCGCCCACAACCTGAACTACTGGCAGTTCGGCGACTACCTCGGCATCGGTGCCGGCGCGCACAGCAAGTTGAGCTTCCCGCACCGCGTGCTGCGCCAGGTGCGTTGGCGCGAGCCGGCCGCCTTCATGGCGCAGGCCAACAAGGTCAGCAACGAGCACGAGGTGGCGCGCAAGGAGCTGCCGTTCGAGTTCATGCTGAACGCGCTGCGGCTGAAGGAGGGCGTCACCGTCACGCAGTTCCTGGAGCGTACCGGCCTGCCACCGTCCAGCATCGCGAAGGCGCTGGAGACGGCGCGTGACCGCGGCCTGCTGATGCCCGACCCGGCGCGCATCCAGCCCACCGAACGGGGCTTCGACTTCCTCAGCGACCTGCAGCAGCTGTTTCTGTGAGGTCGCCGGGCCAGCGTTGAGCGCAAGCCGTCAGACCCGGTTCAGCGACATGCCCGACGTGGCCCGCAGCCGCTCGAGCACCTTGGTCGCGATCTGGTTCAGCGGCAGCACCTCGTCCGCAGCGCCATGCGCGATGGCCTCGCGCGGCATGCCGAAGACGACGCAGCTGGCCTCGTCCTGGCAGTAGTTGTAGGAGCCGGCGTCCTTCATGACCTTCATGGCCCGGGCGCCGTCCGCGCCCATGCCGGTCAGCATGATGCCGATAGCGTTCGGGCCGACGACCTTGGCCGCCGACAGGAACAGCGCCTCAACCGACGGCTTGTGGCGGTTGACAGGCTCGCCGTCCTGCACGCGGGCGATGTAGTTGGCGCCGCTGCGCTCCACCGTCAGGTGCAGCCCGCCCGGTGCGATGTAGCCGTGGCCGGGCAGGATGCGCTCGCCGTCCTGCGCTTCCTTGACGCGGATCTTGCACAAGCCGTCCAGCCGCGCCGCGTAGCTCTTCGTGAAGCCGGGCGGCATGTGCTGCGTGATGACCACCGCCGGGCTGTCGGCCGGAAGGTTGAGCAGCACGTCCTTGGTGGCCTCGGTGCCGCCGGTGGAGGCGCCGATGAAGATGATCTTCTCGGTCGAGGCGCGGCCCAGGCTGGCCATCGTGACGGCCTTGACCGGCGCGGCTGGCGCCGCCCCTGCGGCGGGCGGTGGCGGTGCGCGGCGGATGTGGGCCTTGGAGGCCACGCGGATCTTGTCGGTGATGTCCTGGGCCAGTAGCTTGATGCCGTCGGCCACGCCGATCTTGGGCTTGGCGACGAAGTCCACCGCGCCCAGCTCCAGCGCCTTCAGCGTGACCTCGGCACCGCGCTCGGTCAGCGTGGAGACCATGACGACGGGCATGGGCCGCAGCCGCATCAGGCGGGAGAGGAAGTCCAGCCCGTCCATGCGCGGCATCTCGACATCGAGCGTGATGACGTCCGGGTTCAGCGTGCGGATCATCTCGCGCGCAACCAGCGGGTCGGCCGCTGCGCCTATGCATTCCATGTCCGTCTGGCGGTTGATGATCTCGGTCAGGATCGAGCGCACCAGCGCCGAATCGTCCACCACCACGACCTTGGTTTTGGCCATCGTTGGCCTCCTCAGAACAAGTCGATGGAGCCGCCGCTGCTCGCGACGGGCTGCACTTTCTGGATCGCCGCCCGGTCTTGCTGGACCAGCGCGTCGGTATTCGTCGGCGCCAGGCGCTTGACCATGGCCTTGCCGCTCGCCGGCAGGAAACAAACCTTGCGCGGGTACACGTCCATCACGTCCTTGGACACGATGGGAATGCGTTCCAGCTTCAGAAAGTCGATGACGAAGTTGGTGTTGCGCTCGCCGACGTTGAGCGAGTTCATGCCCGAGATGACGGCGCCGCCGCCGAAGATCTTGGCCTCCATGCGCGACTTGCTGGCGCCACGCTTCATCATCTCGTTGATCAGCAACTCCATCGCATAGGAGCCGTAGCGGCCGGAGTCGCCATTGCCCTCGGGAAGCATGAAGTGGTTCATGCCGCCGACCTTGGCCACGCGGTCCCACAGGCAGGCGGCGATGCAGGAGCCCAGCGTCGTCATGACGAGCAAGTCCTCCGTGTCGACGAAGTACTCGCCCGGCAGGATCTTGACGGCCGCGTTCTTGAAGTGCGCGTCGTAGAAGAAGAAAGAGGCCTCGCCCTGCTTGCGCGGCTGGGCCTTGAGGTGGGCTACCTTGGCCACGGCGACGGGATTGCCGCCGAGGCCGGTGGCCGGGGGCGAAGCGAAAGGGGTACTCATGCTCAGACCCTTTCGTAGATCGTCTTGCCGCGCAGCTTGAACAGGTCGCGCGATTCGGTGAAGTTCTCGGAATGACCCACGAACAGCAGGCCGCCGGGGCGCATGACGCGGTGGATGCGCTCCAGCACCTTGCGCTGGGTGGGCGCGTCGAAATAGATCATCACGTTGCGGCAGAACACCATGTGGAAGGGGTCGCCCAGTTGCCACTGCGCGTCCATCAGGTTCAGCGAGCGGAACTCCACCCAGCGCTGCAGCTCGGGCTTGACGCGGATCTTTCCCGAGTTGGCGCCGGTGCCGCGCATGAAGAAGTTCTTCAGCCGTGTGGCATCCAGCCCACGTGAGTCGGCGTTGTAGACGCCGCGCTTGGCCGTCGCGAGCACATTGGTGTCGATGTCGCTAGCGACCAGCTGCACCGACGCGCCGGCCCCGAGGGCCTCGCTGCAAGTCATCAGGATGGAGTAGGGCTCTTCGCCAGTGGACGCCGCGCAGCACCAGATGCGGACCTGCTTTCCCACAAACGGCTTGAGGTCGTCCTTCAGTGCGTGGAAGTGATGTTCCTCGCGGAAGAAGGAGGTCAGGTTGGTCGTCAGGCAGTTGACGAACTCCTGCCACTCGGCGGCGCCGGACGGGCCGGTGGACGCCTCCAGCCATTGCAGGTAGCTGCCGAAGCTCTTGTGCCCCGTCTCGCGCAGTCGTCGCGACAGACGGCTGTAGACCATCGCATGCTTGCCGTCATGCAGGCTGATGCCGGCATGCTTGTAGATCAGCTCGCGCACGCGGTCGAAGTCGGCCTTGCTGAAGCTGAATTCGTGGTCTGCAGAATCGCCGCCGTGGGCGAGGTCGTGTGCGGGCATGTCTCGGGATCAGATTTGTTGGCGCTCGCAGCAGATGTGGCGTTGGCGCGCCGATTCTGCACCGCAGGGTCGGTTGTACGCCCTGCCTGCGGGGCAGGATAGTGCAAACAGGCTTCAGGAACGTGCCTGTTTCACGACCTGCGTGCACGGGGGGCGCTGCTAGACTGCCCCGAAACCACAATCGGTTACCCGCACGCTGCTGCTCTGACTTTGGAACACCGTTTGCCCGCCCCCGCATTGATCGATGCTGCCACGCTCGATCTGGAACAGGCCCTGCAACTGCTGCAGCAGGCCGGGGCGCTGCTTCCAGACGAGCGGCCGTTCAGCGCCGCCTGGCTGCAGGCCGTGCTGGACGCGCTGTGCGACCTGTCCAGCAAGGACGCGCTGACCGGCCTGGTCAACCGGCGCAGCTTCGAGATGTGCCTGGCCCGCGAGGTCGACCGCGTCGCCCGCAGCGGCGAAGCGGCGCTGCTGCTGATGCTGGACATTGATCATTTCAAGGCCGTGAACGACACCTATGGCCATGGCGCAGGCGACCAGGTCATCCGCGCCGTGGCCGGCGCCGTCGCGCTGACCGTGCGGCCGATGGACATCGTGGCCCGCGTGGGCGGTGAGGAGTTCGCCATCATCCTGCCCAACTGCGCCTCGCATGTGGGCCTGGCCGTTGCCGAGCGCGTGCGCGAGCGGGTCTCCGAACTCAGCATCGAGATCGGTCCCGGCCAAATGCTGAATGTGAGCATCAGCCTGGGCGGCGCGTTCGCCCCGCAGTGGGTGCGCTCGTCGCCGCTGCTGTGGACCGAGCGCGCCGACCGCCAGCTCTACCGCGCCAAGGCCGAAGGGCGCAACCGCGCCTGCCTCGAACCCCAGATCGACTCCCTGGTCAGCGCCGAAGAAAAGGGCATGTTGTACGCCTCCCTGAACCTCGACACGCAACAGGACCTGCCATGAGCATGACCCCCGATCCTGCTGCAACGCGCCCCGCGCGAGCCGGTGCGCGCACGCTTGCCGTCACCAGCGGCAAGGGTGGCGTCGGCAAGACCTTCGTCACCGCCAACCTCGCAGCGGCGCTGGCCGCGCGCGGCGAGAAGGTGCTGGTGCTGGACGCCGACCTGGGCCTGGCCAACCTCGACGTGGTGCTGAACCTGCACCCCAAGCTGACGCTGCACGACGTCTTCACCGAGAAGGCGACGCTGGAGCAGGCCATCCTGCCGGCGCCCGGCGGCTTCAGCGTGCTGCTGGCCGGTTCGGGCATGGTCGAGTATTCGCGGCTGACGCCCGAGGTGCGCGACAAGCTGCTGCACATCATCGACCTCGTCAAGCCGCGCTTCGACTGGGTGCTGCTGGACACCGGCGCCGGCATCTCAGATGTCGTGCTGTTCGCGGTCTCGCTGGCCACCGACGTGCTGGTCGTCGCGACGCCCGAGCCCACGTCGCTGACCGATGCCTACGCGACGATCAAGGTGCTGGCCACGCAGCAGGATCGCCGCCACGTGGGCCTGGTCGTCAATCAGGCCAATCGCACCGGCGAGGGCAAGCTGATCTGCGGCCAGTTGCAGCAGGTCTTGCAGCGCTTCGTCGGCCCGACGCCAGGCGCGCCTTTCCGGCTCGAACTCTTTGGCGAGATCAAGTCCGACCAGGCCGTGCGCCAGGCCGTGCTGAAGCGTCAACTGATGCTGGAGCACTATCCCGGCTGCGTCGCGGCGCAGTCCATCAAGGCGCTCGCCTCCAAGCTCCTTGGCTGACGCTCCCGACACAGCGTTCGAGTGGATGGGCGGCGAGGCGCGCGTGCGCGAACTCGTCGACCGCTTCTACGACTTGATGGATCTGGAGCCGGCCTACGCGCGACTGCGCGCGGCGCACGGCGACACGCTCGAATCGGCGCGCGACAAACTGTTCTGGTTCCTGTGCGGCTGGCTGGGCGGGCCCGACCACTACATCAGCCGCTTCGGGCACCCGCGTTTGCGGGCGCGGCACATGCCGTTTCGCATCGGCATCGCCGAGCGGGACGAATGGCTGGCCTGCATGGGCCAGGCCATGCAGGAGACCGGGGTGGACCCGGCCCTGCAGGCCCGGCTGGCCGAGTCCTTCGCGGGCACGGCCGACTGGATGCGCAACGTTTAGTCGAGCCTGAACGCGAAGTCCTGCTGGAACATCGCGTCGCCCTGGCACTGGTAGCCGGCCAGCGCCGACTCCACGGAGCGCTGCAGCGAGCGCCGGGTCTTGCCGTCCAGCGCGCCTTGGGTCACGCGGAACTCACTGCCGACGACGCGGCCGCCGCGCACGGTGGCCATCACCTGCAGCACGGCCTCGCCGCTCCAGTTCAGCGCCGGCAGTTCGGGCTTGGGCATCACGGAGCAGACGGCGCCCGCCGTGTGCACGACCGGCTGGGCGTCAACCTGTGGCTGCGTCGAGACCGGCGTGTTGGGGCCGGTTGCCGCGCTTCGGTTGATCGCAGGCATTGCATCTGACATGGGCTCTGCGGTGATCGTCGGTGCTTCCTGCCAGCTGGGAGGCACGGGCACGTCGGGCACCTGCACGGGGCCGAACACCGGCTTGTCCGGATTGAAGACCGGTTCGCGAAGGATCTCGGGCTCGCGCGGCTCCGGGATCGGCGGCAGCAAGACGGTGGGTTCCTTGACTCTGGTGGGCGCCTGGATCAACCCTGCGCTCAATGCATAGATGCCGGCCAGGTGCAGCGCGACCACCAGGCCGATGCCCACATAGCTCCTGGGCTTGGGCGCACGATCGGAATAGGCGTGTGACAGGTTCATGGAAGCTCCTCTCTGCAGCGGTTGGGAAACCGGGTGCCACGCTTGCGGCGGCTCGACCCCAGGCTACTGCGGCCAGGTGAGGGCGGTCAATGCTGGCTTTGCCCGCCGCTGTGGCGCCGTGTGCGACAGAGTGCACACCGGTCAGTGCCGTGTCAGGTCGAGCCGCTCAGCAACACGATGAGGGCGCCCGCGCCGCCGTCGCTGCCGCGCGCCTGCACGAAGGCCAGCACCTCGCTCTTCTGCACCAGCCAGCGGCGAACGCGGCCCTTCAGCACCGGCTCGCGGCCCGGCGAGCCATGGCCCTTGCCGTGCACCACGCGCACGCAACGCAGGCCGCGCCGGTTGCTGTCGTGGACGAAGTGGCTGAGCGACTCGCGGGCGGCGTCGCGGCGCAGGCCGTGCAGGTCGAGCTGGCCCTGCAGCGCCCAATGGCCGCGGCGCAGCTTGCGCACGACCTCGACGGAGATGCCTTCGCGGCGGAAGCTCAAGCTCTCGTCGGTGTCGAGCAGCGTGTCGACGTCGATGTCATCGGACAGCGCCTGCAGCAGCACGGCGCGCTCGTCGGCCTCGCGCTGGCGCGGCTCGGGGGCGGGCGGCTCCAGGTCGTGCAGCACGCGCTCGACATGGCGCAGCGGGGTGACCGGGCCGATGCTCAGCTCGAAGACGCGCCGCTCCTGCTCGGCCAGCCGCAATGCAGCCGCCAGCCGTTCGCGCTCCATTTCGGCCGCCAGGCGCGCCGCCGCCAGCTCGCGGGCGAGCGGCTTCAGGTCTGCCAGGCTGCGCACGACGGTCTTGGTCACAACAACCCTCGCTCGGCAAACGAGACGACCTCGCCTGCACCCACGATGAAATGGTCCACCACGCGCACCTCCACCAGCGCCAGCGCCTGGCTGAGGTGCTTGGTCAGCAGCTCGTCGGCACGCGAAGGTTCGGCCACCCCGCTGGGGTGGTTGTGTGCCAGGATGGCTGCGCCGGCACCCAGCGCCAGCGCGCGCTTGACGACCTCGCGCGGATGCACGGTCGTGTGGCTCAGCGAGCCCTGGAACAGCGTCTCCATCGCGATCAGCTTCAGCTGCGCGTCCAGGAAGAGCACCGCAAACACCTCGTGGCCCAGCGAGCCCAGGTGCAGCCGCAGGAAGGTCTTGACCGACTCCACATCGTTCATCGCCGGCTTCTCGGCGAGCCGCTGGTTCAGCGACCGCCGCGCGATCTCCAGCACGGCGGCGATCTCCGCGCGCTTGGCCGGGCCCAGGCCCTTGACCGTGCCCAGGTCCTGCACGCTGGCCGCCAGCAGCCCGGCCCAGCCGCCGAAGCGGTCCAGCATCTGCTGCGCCAGCTGCAGCACGCCGGTGCCCGCGATGCCGGTGCGCAGCAGCAGCGCCAGCAGCTCTGCGTCCGCCAACGCCTGCGGGCCGCGGGCGAGCAGCTTCTCGCGCGGGCGGGCGTCGGGGGGCAGGTGGGTCAGCGGCATAAAATCGGCAGTCTAGCCAAGCGCTCTCTGACCCCTCACGAATGAACCCCATCCAGGCCGGCTCCTTCCTCACGCTGCATTACCGGCTCTCGGGCCCGGACGGCGCCGACATCGTCAACACCTTCGACGACAAGCCCGCCACGCTGTCCATCGGCGCCGGCCAGCTGTCGCCGGCCATCGAGGCGCGGCTCATCGGCCTGCCAGAAGGCGCGCACGAGCGCTTCACGCTGGCGCCCGGCGAGGCCTTTGGTGACCGCAACCCCGAGCTGCTGCAGCGCGTGAAGCTGACGCTGCTGCGCCAGCTGGGCGACCCGGACGAGACCTACCACGTCGGCGACGTCGTGCAGTTCCCCGGCCCGGACGGGCAGGGCGGCTATGCCGGCGTCGTGCGCGAGCTGGGTGACGAGGCGCTGTTGTTCGACTTCAACCATCCCCTCGCTGGCCAGCCGGTCAGCTTTGAGGTGCAAGTGATCGGGGTGCTGTGATGAATGCTGCCGTGCATCCCCAGGAAGTGCTGCTGGCCGAGCCGCGTGGCTTCTGCGCCGGCGTTGACCGCGCCATCGAGATCGTCGAGCGCGCCCTCGTCAAGTTCGGCGCGCCGATCTACGTGCGCCACGAGATCGTCCATAACACCTACGTCGTCAACGACCTGAAGTCGCGCGGCGCCATCTTCATCGAGGACCTGGCCGACGTGCCGGCCGGCGCCACGCTGGTGTTCAGTGCCCACGGCGTCAGCCAGGAAGTGCGCCGCGAGGCCGCCGCGCGTGGCTTCAATGTCTTCGACGCGACCTGCCCGCTGGTCACCAAGGTCCACGTCGAGGTGGCCAAGCTGCACCGCGAGGGCTTCGAGTTCATCATGATCGGCCACAAGGGCCACCCCGAGGTCGAAGGCACGATGGGCCAGCTGTCCGAGGGCATCTACCTCGTCGAGGACGTCGAGGACGTGGCCAAGGTGCAGGTGCGCAACCAGAGCAAGCTGGCCGTCGTCACGCAGACGACGCTCAGCGTGGACGACGCGGCCGAGATCCTGGCCGAGGTGAAGCGCGTCTTCCCGCAGGTGCGCGAGCCTAAGAAGCAGGACATCTGCTACGCCACGCAGAACCGTCAGGACGCGGTCAAGGTGCTGGCGCCGCAGGTCGACGTGGTGATCGTCGTCGGCAGCCCTACCAGTTCGAATAGCAACCGCCTGCGCGAGCTGGCCGAGCGCCTGGGCACGCCCGGCTACATGGTCGATGCCGCCGAGGACTTGCAGGCCGAGTGGCTGGAAGGCCGTGCCCGCGTGGGCCTGACCGCCGGTGCGTCGGCGCCCGACGTGCTGGTGCAAGCCGTCATCGACCGCCTGCGCGCGCTGGGTGCCACCACCGTGCGCAGCCTGCCTGGCGTGGAAGAGCATGTGCGCTTCCCGCTGCCGATGGGGCTGGGCGACAAGTCCATGGCCGAGGTGAGCGCGTCTCGATCTTGAAGCCGGTGCCTCATGCATCCGGCGGCGCTGATATCGGCGCCGTTTTCACATTCGATTTCTAAAGGTTTTCTCACATGCTCGACATCACCCAGCTGCGCAAGGACCTCGATGCCGTCATCGAGCGCCTGAATGCGCGCAAGAATCCGCAGCCTTACCTTGACGTGGAGCGCTTCAAGGCGTTCGAAGGCGAACGCAAGGGCGTGCAGATGCGCACCGAAGAACTGCAGGCCCGCCGCAACGCGCTGTCCAAGCAGATCGGCATGGCCAAGAGCAAGGGCGAAGACGCCTCGGCGCTGATGGCCGAGGTTGGCAGCATTGCCGACGAGCTGAAGGCCGGCGCGGAGCGGCTGGATGCCATCCAGGTCGAGCTCAACCAGATGCTGATGGGCGTGCCGAACCTGCCGGATGCGACTGTGCCTGCAGGCGCGGACGAGCACGGCAACGTCGAAGTGCGCCGCTGGGGCACGCCGCGGACGTTCGACTTCGAGGTCAAGGACCATGTCGATCTGGGCGCCCCGCTGGGCCTGGACTTCGAGATGGGCGTCAAGCTCTCGGGCTCGCGCTTCGCCTTCATGAAAGGCCCGGCCGCGCGCCTGCACCGCGCGCTCGCACAGTTCATGCTCGACGTGCAGACGACCGAGCACGGCTACACCGAGTGCTACACGCCCTACATTGTCAACCGCGAGATCCTGGAGGGCACCGGCCAACTGCCCAAGTTCAAGGAAGACATGTTCTGGGTGCTGCGCGGCGGCGACGAGGAGCAGGTCGAGCAGTACCTGATCTCCACGTCGGAAATCTCGCTGACCAACACCGTGCGCGAGAGCGTGCTGAAGCCCGAGGACCTGCCCGTCAAGCTGACGGCCCACAGCCCCTGCTTCCGATCGGAGGCGGGCTCTGCCGGTCGCGACACGCGCGGCCTGATCCGCCAGCACCAGTTCGACAAGGTCGAGATGGTCCGCATCGAGCATCCCGACAACAGCATGGCCGCGCTGGAAGAGATGACCGGCCACGCCGAGGCCGTGCTGCAAAAGCTCGGCTTGCCTTACCGCACCGTGCTGCTGTGCAGCGGCGACATGGGTTTCGGCTCGACCAAGACCTACGACCTGGAGGTGTGGCTGCCGGCGCAGAACACCTTCCGCGAGATCAGCTCCTGCTCGAACATGGGCGCCTTCCAGGCCCGCCGCATGCAGGCGCGCTTCAAGAACGCGCAGGGCAAGAACGAGTTCGTGCACACGCTGAACGGGTCAGGTCTTGCCGTGGGGCGCACGCTGGTCGCGGTTCTCGAAAATTATCAGAACGCAGACGGCAGCATCACGGTGCCGGAAGCGCTGCGACCTTATCTGGGCGGCGTTGACATGCTGCGCGGTTGAGAGCTGAAAAAGCCTGGCTATAATGCTGGGCTCAGCTCGCACCAGATTCGGAGAGGTGGCAGAGTGGTTGAATGTACCTGACTCGAAATCAGGCGGACGGTAACGTCTCGGGGGTTCGAATCCCCCCCTCTCCTCCAAGACCAAGCCCGCCGGCAACCCCGGCGGGCTTTTTCTTGGGCGCTTGGCGCGGAAATGGTCCGTGCCCTTCGGCTGCCAGCGGGCGGAGCCAGGAGAATCGCGGCCTTCCCACAAGGAGAGGCTATGAAACCCGCCCTGATCACCCTGGCCGTGCTGCTGCTGACCGCAGCCGCCGCCCAGGCACAACCCAAGCTGCCCGCGCCCAACTTTCCCCACTACGCGTCCATCGCCGATGTGCAGACCCGCTGCGATGCCGGCCTCAAGGGCGCCACGCAGCGCGTCAAGGCGCTGGAGAAGCGCAAAGTCGACGCCGGCTGGCTGGCCGCGCTGGACGACCTGACCGTCCACCTCGAGGACCATCAGGGCCCCAACGACTTCATCCTCAACATCCACCCGGACAAGGCCATCCGCGACGCCGCCCAGGCCTGCTCGCTGCGCTGGGCCGACTTCGCCTCCAGCCTGGGCCAGAACGAGAAGGTCTACCGCGCGCTGCAGAAGGCGCCGAAGGCGGACGGCATCGACGCCGAGTTCGTGCGCCTGGCCTCGGGCCAGTTCGAGGACAGCGGCGTGGCGCTGCCTGCGACCAAGCGTGCTCGCGCCAAGCAGATCCTGGACAAGCTGACCGAGCTGGACCAGCAGTTCAACAAGACCATCCGCGACGCCGGCACGCGCGTCGCCTTCACCGAGGCCGAGCTGAAGGGCGTGCCGGTCAGCGTGTGGGAGAAGGCCAAACGCGACGCCCAGGGCCGCGTGCTGCTGGGCGTGGACTACCCGAGCTATGTGCCCGTCATGCGCAGCGCGGAAAGCAGCGAGACGCGCCAGCGCATGTGGCTGGCCAAGACCAACGAGGGCGGCCAGCCCAACCTCGACGTGCTGGCCCAGATCGTCACGCTGCGTGGCGAGTACGCCGGCCTGTTCGGCTTCGGCAACTACGTCGACTTCAACCTGCGCCGCCGCATGGCCAAGGACGGCGCGACGGCCGCGCGCTTCCTCGACTCCGTGACTGGCGCCGTCAATGCGCGCGAGAAAGCCGAGCTGCAGGAGCTGCGCGCTGCCAAGGCCCAGCACCTGGGATCACCGCTTGACCAAACCAAGGTCGAGCGCTGGGACGCCACCTTCTACAGCGAGCGCGTCAAGCGCGAGAAGTTCAGCGTCGACCAGAACGCCTTCCGTCCCTACTTCCCGCCCCAGGCCAGCCTGGAGTTCTCGATGCGCATCGTCGAGAAGCTGATGGGTGTGAAGTACCAGCGCGTCACCAACAAGCTCTGGTATGAGGAGGCGCAGACCTATGTCGTCAGTGACGCGGCCTCGGGCCAGCCCATCGCCCAGATGTATGTGGACCTCTACCCGCGCGATGGCAAGTACAACCATGCCGCCGTCTGGCCGCTGCGCGGCAGCGCCACGCGCATTGGCCGCACACCGGCGGCGGCGCTGGTCGTCAACTTCGACCGCAACGGCCTGACGCTGGACGAGGTGGAGACGCTGCTGCACGAGCTGGGCCATGCGGTGCATGTGAACCTGTCGACGACGCGCTATGCAGCCACGGCCGGTACGACGGTCATGCACGACTTCGTCGAGGCGCCGTCGCAGATGTTGGAGGACTGGATCTACGACAAGCAGGTGCTCAAGCTGATGCAAGAGGTCTGCGCGACCTGCAAGCCGGTGCCGGACACGATGGTCGACCAGGCCCTGGCCGCCAAGCACTACGGCAAGGGCGGCCAGTTCGGCCGCCAGCACCTGTACGCCAGCTACGACCTCGCGCTGCACCAGCAGGCCAAGCCTGAACCGCTGCCGTTGTGGGCGCGCATGGAAGGCGCCACGCCGCTGGGTTACGTGCCGGGCACGATGTTCCCGGCCGGCTTTGCGCACATCGCGGGTGGCTACGGCTCGGGCTATTACGGCTATCTGTGGAGCCTGGTCGTCGCGATGGATCTGCGCACGGCTTTCGCTGCAGACAAGTTGAACGCCGATGTCGGCAAGCGCTACCGCGACCTCGTGCTGGGCCAGGGCGCGCAGAAGCCGGCACCGGAGCTGGTCAAGGCCTTCCTGGGTCGCGAGTCGAACTCGCAGGCGTTCTTCGAGTACCTGAAGAAGTAGTCAGGCGCAGCCGCCCGAGCCGCAGCTGTGGCTCTCGGCGGCTTCAGCCACCGTCTCGCGGCACTCGCCCGTCACCGGGTCAAAGCCGCGCTGCTCCATCGTGAACACCAGCGCCGCGTCCATCATCTCGGCATGCTGCGGGAACCAGCCCGCCAGCTCCGTGCGCAGGATGTTCAGCGGCTCGCGGTCGTTCAACTCGGTGGCGTAGCGCAGCGCCTCGCGCATCACGTTGAGCACCATGGCGTGCTGGCTGGAATGGCAGTTCTGCGCCTCGAAGCCGCAGCGCGCCATCCAGTCCTCCTCCATCGCGAAATGGGCCTCGGTGTGGGCCAGCAGCGCGTGGTAGGCGGGCAGGGCGTCGGCGCCGTCGTCCAGCGCGTGGCCGAAGGCGTTCAGCAGGCCCACGAACTCTTCGTGCGTGGTGTCCAGCGTGGGCTGGTTCAGCACCAGCTTGTCGGTCCAGGCCAGCGTGGTCATGCCAGACGCGCCTGATGCCGCGCGACCTGAGCGCGAACTTGGGCCGGCGCCGTGCCGCCCAGCACGTTGCGCGCATTCAGCGAGCCTTCCAGCGACAGCACGTCGAACACGTCCGCCTCGATGCTGGCATCGAAGGCCTTCAACTCGTCCAGCGACAGCGCGGCCAGGTCCACGCCCTTGGCCGTGGCCGTCTTCACGGCATGCGCCACCACCTCGTGCGCATCGCGGAAGGCCACGCCCTTCTTGACCAGGTAGTCCGCCAGGTCGGTCGCCGTCGCGTGGCCCTTCAGCGCGGCCGCGCGCATGGCCTCGGGCTTGACGGTCAGGCCGGCCAGCATGTCGGCAAAGATGCGCAGCGTGTCCTTCAAGGTGTCGACCGTGTCGAACAAGGGTTCCTTGTCCTCCTGGTTGTCCTTGTTGTAGGCCAGCGGCTGGCCCTTCATCAGCGTGACGAGGCCGACGAGGTGCCCCACCACGCGGCCGGTCTTGCCGCGCGCCAGCTCGGGCACGTCGGGGTTCTTCTTCTGCGGCATGATCGACGAGCCGGTGCAGAAGGCATCCGGCAGCGCGATGAAGCCGAAGTTCTGGCTCATCCACAGGATCAACTCCTCGGACAGCCGCGAGATGTGCAGCATCACCAGCGTGGCGGCCGACGTGAACTCGATGGCGAAGTCGCGGTCGCTGACCGCGTCCAGGCTGTTCTGGCACACGCCCTCCATGCCCAGCGTGGCGGCCACGCGCTCGCGGTCCAGCGGGTAGCTGGTGCCGGCGAGGGCTGCGGCGCCCAGAGGCAGGCGGTTGACGCGCTTGCGGGTGTCCAGCATGCGCTCGGCGTCACGCGCAAACATCTCCACGTAGGCCAGCAGGTGGTGGCCGAAGCTGACCGGCTGGGCCACCTGCAGGTGGGTGAAGCCGGGCAGGATGACGTCGGCATGCTTGGCGGCCTGCTCGACCATCACGCGCTGCAGGCTGTTCAGCAGGCCACCGATCTCGTCGATCTCGCCGCGCAGCCACAGGCGCACGTCGGTGGCGACCTGGTCGTTGCGGCTGCGGCCCGTGTGCAGGCGCTTGCCGGCGATGCCGACGCGCTCGGTCAGCCGCGCCTCGATGTTGAGGTGCACATCCTCCAGGTCCAGCTTCCACTCGAACTGGCCGGCCTCGATCTCGCCAGCGATCTCGTTCAGGCCGCGCTGGATGGCGGCATGGTCATCGGCGCTCAGGATGCCCTGGCTGTGCAGCATCTCCGCATGGGCCAGGCTGCCGGCAATGTCGGCGCGCCACAGGCGCTGGTCGAAACCGACGCTGGCCGTATAGCGCTTGACCAAGTCACTCATGGGCTCGGAGAACAGGGCGGACCAGGCTTGGGACTTGTTGGCGAGTTGGTTGTCTGACATGGAGCGAACGACGTTTTGGCGCGCGCACAATCGCGCGCAGCCCGGCATTATCGAACGCCCATGCCTCCGTCCTCCTCCCGGTCTCACCGGCCCGACAGGCCCGCCACGCCTGACAGCGCCTGGCGCGACTCCGCTGCTGCCAGCACGGGTGAGGGCTTCGCGCCGCTGCTCGACCCCAGCCGCACTTTCGACGTCTGCCATGTCGGCCTCGTGCTGCGCACCGTGCTCGGCGTGCAGGTGCTGCTGGGCCTGGGCACGGCGCTGCTGGCGCGCGACGCCGCGCAGTGGCTGACGCTGACGGCCAACGGCACGGTCGTGACGATGTTCGCGGCGCTGTCCTGGCTGCTGATCGTCTGTGCCGGCAAGCGCCTGTGGCCGCAACTGGCCGAGCCGCTGCAATGGCTGGCGCTGATGTCTCTGGGCGCCGCCTGCGCGCTGCTGGGCTTCGCGTTGCTCAACCTCACCAGCGACGAAGCCGCCTCGGCCTGGCGCTGGGGCAGCATCGCGGCGGTTGGCGCCAGCGGCGCGGCGCTGCTGCTGGCCTGGCTGCGCCAGCGCGACCGCAGCCAGCGCCCGGCCGATGCGCTGGCCCAGCTGGCCGAGCTGCAGTCGCGCATCCGGCCGCACTTCCTGTTCAACACGCTGAACAGCGCCATCGCGCTGGTGCAGATCGACCCGGCGCGCGCCGAGGGCGTGCTGGAGGACCTGGCCGAGCTGTTCCGCGTTGCGCTGGCCGACTCCAGCGCCTCCGTCACGCTGGCCGACGAGGTGGAGCTGGCCAAGCGCTACCTGGCCATCGAGGAGATCCGCTTCGGCGAGCGCCTGCGCGTCACCTGGCACCTGGACCCGGCCGCCAGCGCCGCCCGGCTGCCGCCGCTGCTGTTGCAGCCGCTGGTGGAGAACGCGGTGCGCCACGGCGTGGAGCCCAACGATGAAGGCGGCGAGCTGGAGGTGACGACGCGCAGGCGCGGCGACGAGGTGGAGATCCGCATCGTCAACAGCGTCGGCGCGCCGGCCCGCACCGCCGGCCACGGCCTGGCGCTACGCAACGTGCGCCAGCGCCTGGGCCTGATGCACGACGTCGCCGCGCGCTTCCACATCGAGGCCACGCCTGGCCGTTTCGACCTGCGTATCCTGCTGCCGCTATGACGTCTCTACGCACCCTCATCGTCGACGACGAACCGCTGGCGCGGCTGCGCTTGCGCGGCCTCGTGGAGGCCATCACCGAGCCACGCTGCGAGGTCGTCGCCGAAGCCGCGACCGGCTCCCAGGCTGCCGCCTGGCTGCGCGACCACGGCTGCGACCTCGTGCTGCTGGACGTGCAGATGCCCGGCGCCGACGGCCTGCAGTTCGCCGACGGCCTGCTGCAGCGCGCCGCTACCGGCCAGCCCTCGCCGCTGATCGTCTTCGTGACGGCGCACGCGATGCACGCGCTACGCGCCTTCGAGCTGGACGCGGCGGACTACCTGACCAAGCCCGTGCGCCGCGAGCGCCTGCAGGCTGCACTGGCCCGCGTGGCCCAGCGGCTGGCCGAGCGGGCGGCCGTGCAGGTGCAGCAGCCGGCCGAAGCGCCGGGCGTGGCCAGTGTGGCGGACGCCGACTTCGTCACCATCACCGACCGCGGCCGGCTGCGGCGCGTGCCGGTGTCCGAGGTGCTGTACTTCAAGGCCGAGCTGAAGTACGTGACACTGCGCACCGCCAGCGAGAGCCATGTGCTGGACGGTGCGCTGTCCGACCTGGAGCAGCGCCACGGCGAGCGTTTCCTGCGCATCCACCGCAACGCGCTGGTGGCCCGCTGGGCCGTGCGCGAGCTGGAGCGCCACGCGGTGACGAACTTCGGCGAGCTGGATGGCGGCGATGCCGACGCCGGCGACGGCTGGGCCGTGCGCATCGTGCATGTGGACGAGTGGTTGGCGGTGTCACGCCGGCAGGTGGCGGCGGTGCGGGAGGCGCTGGCGGGGCAGGGGCGGTGAGGGCTTCCATGGTCGCTTGCATCCGCTGCCGCCAAGGCCCGAAAGCGCGCGTCAAGCTGACGGCGTGACTGCACGGAGCAAGCGCCTTCATGGGCTCATCCTTTTCGCGATGGTGTTGGCGGTCGCGAGCTGGCTGGCATACCGGGCGAATCCACGGACGGCGGGTGCCGCTGTTGAGCAGGCACCCGGTCCTGCGGAGCCGGCTGGCGCACGTGAGGGCTCGGCGCCGGTCGCACCCGCCGGTGTCGGCGCACCCGCTGCGATGGCCGTCGAGGCACTGCAGGCAGGCGACAAGGACATTCCGCCCGAGGGCGTGGAGGTCTGCGGCGTCAGGCACGTGCCGGGCGAAGAGCTGAGACGTTGGAAGGCCGATCCCGCGCTGGGCCAGGCACAGGCCGAGCAGGTGGACGTACAGAGGCAGCGCATCGGCGAGGCAGGGTTGGTGCATATCGCGGGGCGGCTGGCGGCCGGCAACGAGCATCAGCAGGTCGCCGCGCGTCTGCTCATGCGGGACCGCGAGGGGGCTGCGGTGCTGGCCGAGCGCAGCCGCGATCCGCTGGCCTACCAACTGGCCCTGACGGCCTGCCGCTTGCAAGGCGAAGGCGCGCCGAGCTGCGGGCGGCTGAACGCACGCCGCTGGGCGGAACTGGACCCGTCCGACGCTCGGCCCTGGCTGCAGGTCATCACCGAAGAAGAACAGCGCAAGAACGCTGCCGGCGTGGAGGCCGCGCTGGCGCAGGCGCTCGCCAGGACGCGCTTGTCACGAGGGGACTACCTGCTGGAGGCGCAGGCCGTGGCCGCGGCCGATGCAGTGCCGGATGCCGCGCAGTTGGGCCATGCATTGGTTGGTGCCATCGGCATGGACCAGACGATGCCGGGGATGGATATGGCGCTCAGAGCGTGTCGGGCCGATGCGCTGAAGGACTCGACGCGCGCCGAGCAATGCCGAAAGTTGGCGAAATGGGTGCTCGCGAACACCCGCGATCTGCTGGAAGCGGATCTGGCGCAGCGGCTGGCCGATCGTCTGGGCGTGCCGCGCGTGCAGCAGGCCCATGACGCTGCGACCTTGAAGGCCGCGTGGGATCGCGCTACGACGCGGGCGATGGAGAACATCGCCGACACGGGCTGCGCGGGCATGCGGCGCGCGAAGCAGTTCTCCGCCGAGCGAGCCGCGTCGGGCGACCTGGCGATGGCTTTGGCGCTGTTGCCGGCCCGTCAGGGGGCGCGCTGAGTCACCGCACGCAGGTGTTCCAGGATCAACGGATTGACCCGCTCCGCCTCCGCAATCGGCGCCATGTGGCCCGCGCCTGCCAACGCCACCAGTTCGACGCGGGGCAGCGTGGTCGCCAGCGTCTGCGCCACACGCCGCGCGCTGGCGCGCGTGGCGCCGCCGCAGATCAGCCGCACCGGCATCTGCAGCGTGGCCAGTTCGGCATCGCTCCAGCGCGTGGCGGCCAGGGCCTCGAAGTGGCGGCTGATGGTGGGCATGGGCTCGGCCAGGCGGGCGCGCTGGGCCGTTTCCAGCTCGGGCCAGACGTCGCGCCTCTGCCAGTAGCCAACGAAGCCGCGTGCGGCCTGGTCCAGGTCACCGCGTGCCAGTGCCGCCGCCACGGCGGCGGCGACCTGCTGGGCTTCCTGCCACTCGGGCAGGTCCTCGCCCAGCGCCGGCAGCACGCCGAAGGCGACCGGCTCGTACAGCGTCAGCGAATGCACGCGGTGGGGCTGCTGCAGCGCGATCTGCAGTGCCACCGCGCCACCATAGCTGTGGCCGACGAGGTCGAAGCGCTGCTCGGCGCCAAAGGGCAGGTGGGCCAGCACGCCGTCGGCGTCGACTGCCAGGTCGCTGGCCGCCCCCTCGGGCCAGGCCGACCGGCTGCCGTGGCCAAAGAGGTCCGGCGTGTGCCATGACCAGGCCGTGCCGCCGTCGGCCACAAGGCTTCGCCACTGCCGGCCGCTGGCGCCGCTGGAGTGCAGGCAGACGACGGGGCGGGCGGGGGTGTCGGGCATGAGGGTCTCCAGGTGTGAGCAGCCCGTATTGTTGGCTTGTCTGTACCGGTGCAGGCCTGTGCGCGTAGGTTGCCGCCTACTGCCGCTCAAGCCGCAGGCCCACCCGATGCCGGCGCGGGCGCGCCTAGGCTGCAGACACGTCAAACAACAAGGAACGGCGATGAACCACTCCAGGCACTTCTCGGCAGCGGCTCTGGCCTGCGCCCTCTTGGCGGGCACGCCCTTCGCAGTGGAACCCGCCCACGCGCAGCAGCGCGCCGCGCAGGCGGCGGCGCTGCGCGTGACGGGCTTCGACGTGGAGCAGGTCGACCGCATCGAGCCCGGCGCCGAGCTGAACTTCACCGTCTGGGGCACGCCGGGCGCGACTGCGGTCGTGCAGATCGATGGCAGCAAGCGCACGGTGCGGCTGGACGAGACGACGGCGGGCCGCTACCAGGGCAGCTATGTGGTGGGCCGCTCGGACCGCATCGGCCAGGAGTCCCGCGTGCATGCCAACTTGCGCAGCGGCAACCGGGTGGCCACGGCCACGCTGGGTGAGGCCTTGCAGGTGGGCTGGTCGCTGCCCGGCGAGGCGGCACTGGCGCCGGAGATCCAGTCGGTCAAGGTCGCGCGCGAGCCGGGTCGGGGCAGGGCGGAGACGCTGCGCTACACGGTGCGGGGCACGCCGGGCGGGCAGGCTTCGGTGCAGCTGCAGGGCAGCCAGCCGGTCAACGTCGTGCTGGAAGAGGTGCGCGCCGGTGAATATGTTGGCAGGCATGTGCTGCCGCAGGGCGCCTGGGTGGACACGCAGCAGCCGCTGGTGGCACAGCTCCGGCTGGGTACGCGTACGACGCGCTCCAGCGTGGACAACGCCTATGCCGGCGTGGAGTTGCGGGCGCGCCGCGCTGACAACCGGGGCGACCGCTGCACCGATTGCGCCACCGTGCAGGCGGTGAACGAGGTGGTCGTCGACGGCGAGGGCAAGGTGCTGGGCACGGTGGCCGGCGGCGTGCTGGGCGCGGTGGTGGGCAGCCAGATCGGCAAGGGCGATGGCCGCAAGCTGGCCGGCGTGGCCGGCGCCGTGGGCGGCGCGCTGCTGGGCCGCGAGATCCAGCGGCGCCACAACCAGCGCACGCAATACGAGGTGGTGGTGCGCCAGAACGACGGCGTGCAGCGCACGGTGGTCTATGCCGAGCCGCCGAGCCTGCGCGTGGGTGACCGCGTGCGCATCGTCGGCGAGACACTGGAACTGCAGCGTTAGGCGGCGCCGAGGCCCTCGGCCACGACCCGATTGCGGCCCCCGGCCTTGGCGCGGTAGAGGGCCGCATCGGCCGCCGCGAAGACCTGGTCCAGCGGCCGGTCGCTGTCCATCGCCGCCACGCCGAAGCTGGCGGTGATGCGCAGGTCGCCTGAAAAATGGTGCCCGGCCACCAGCGCGCGCAGCTTCTCGGCGATGGCCACCGCCTGCGGCAGGTGCGTGTCGCGGCAGACGAGCAGGAACTCCTCGCCGCCCCAGCGGCCCAGCAGGTCCTGGCCACGCACATGGTTGCGCACCAGCTCGGCCAGCCCGGCCAGCACGCGGTCGCCGGCCTGGTGGCCGTGGGTGTCGTTGACGGCCTTGAAGTGGTCGACGTCGATCAGCACCAGGCCCAGCGGGTGCTGGTGGCGGCGCCAGTCCGTCAGCGCCTGCTGCAGCACGTCTTCCAACCCCTTGCGGTTGAAGGCGCCGGTCAGCGCGTCGGTGGTGGCCATCTGCACGAGCTGCTGGCTGCGCACGTCCAGCGCGCGGTTGATCTCCTGCAACTCGTGCGACTGCTGGCGCTGCTGGCGCACGACGCTCTGCAGCCGCAGCAGGCGCATGAACAGATACAGCAACGCCAGCGCCAGCCAGATGCTCATGATGATGAGATACCAGCGTTCGGTGGAGATGTGTTGCACGTCGTACTCGATCTTGTGCAGCACGAAGCGGTAGTTGCCCAGCGGCGCCTCGGTGCCGGTCGTGATTTCCAGCGTGATGACGTTGTCGAACTCCGGGCGACCCAGGTGCGGCGCGACGTGGAACTGCTGCATCCACCAGTTCGCGACGACAAAGTTGCGCAGGTCCAGCTCCACCATGCCGTTGTGGACCGAGTCGGTGTTGATCTCGATGTGGTTGTACTTGGCCGATTCGTTTTCCGTCTGCGGGATGCCGTAGGCCGGGCTGGCATTGCGCAACTGGACCTTCAGCGTGCTGGCCGGGCCTTTGTAGTCCAGCCACAGTCGCATGCGGCGCACCTCGCTGAGGTCGATGCCCTTGAGGAGCTGCGGGTCGAAGCGCAGCGCAATGCCGCAGTAGGGATAGCGGTAGCGATCGCGCAGCGCGCAACGCAAATCGAAGCCCGCGCCCGGAACGCGCGTGACCTCGCTGTTGCCACCGTTGCGCTGGTCGGACATCGCCTCCGCGATGAAGGGATTGCCGGGCCGGATGACCCGGGCCTGCTGCAGCAGTTCATCGGAGAAATGCACGGCTGCCACGCTGAGCAGCACCATCGACAACAGGCTGTATTCGAAGCGCCACCTGAACCCCATGCGCGGGACTCTAGCGTGCAGCCAAAGCCCGCGTCATGAGGGTTATGCCAATTCCGGCACGGCTAACGCTGGCGTCGGTCGGCGTCAGCCCGTGTTGCGCAGCCCCGCCGCGATGCCGTTGATGGACAGGTGGATGCCGCGCTGCACGCGCTCCATCGCCGGGTCGTCCGCCTGGGTGCGGCGGTAGCGGCGCATCAGCTCGACCTGCAGGTGGTTGAGCGGGTCGATGTAGGGGAAGCGGTGCTCGATGGAGCGGGCCAGCGACGGGTTGGCCGCCAGGCGCTTGGCGTCGCCGGTGATGAGGCTGAGTGCGGCCTGGGTGCGCTCGAACTCGGCGCGGATGGCCGCGAAGATGCGCTTGCCGAGCTTCTTGTCTTCCACCAGTTCGACGTAGCGCTCGGCCAGCGTGAGGTCGGCCTTGGCCAGCACCATGTCGAGGTTGGACAGCACCGCGCGGAAGAACGGCCAGCCCTTGAGCATGCGCTTGAGCAGCGCCAGGTTCTTGGCGCGCTGGACGGGTTCCTCGCCGAGGAAGGCCTCGATGCCGGAGCCGAAACCGCACCAGCCCGGCAGCGCCACGCGGGCCTGGCCCCAGGAGAAGCCCCAGGGGATGGCGCGCAGGTCCTCGATGGCCCGCGTGGCCTTGCGGGAGGCTGGCCGCGAACCGATGTTTAGCTCGGCGATCTCGCGGATGGGGGTGGACGCGAAGAAGTAGTCGGCGAAGCCGGGCGTGTCGTAGACCAGGCCGCGGTAGGCGGCGAAGCTGGCGTCCGACAGCGCCTGAGCCGCTTCCAGGAAGCTCATGGGCGCGCTCTGCGTGGGGTGCAGCAGCGTGGCCTCCAGCGTGGCGGCGACCAGCGTTTCGAGGTTGCGCCGGCCGATCTCCGGGTGGGCGTACTTTGAGGCGATGACCTCGCCCTGCTCGGTCAGGCGGATCTGGCCGTTCACGGTGCCCGGGGGCTGGGCCAGGATGGCCTGGTAGCTCGGGCCGCCGCCACGGCCCACGGTGCCGCCACGGCCGTGGAAGAGGCGCAGCGTGATGGGGCCGACCTTCTTCAGCTCGTCGAACAGCTCGACGAGGGCGATCTCGGCACGGTACAGCTCCCACGAGGACGTGAACATGCCGCCGTCCTTGTTGCTGTCGGAGTAGCCGAGCATGATGTCCTGCTCGCCACCCGACCGGTCCACCAGGCCGCGCACGCCGGGCAGGGCGTAGAACTCGCCCATGATCTCGGGCGCGACGCGCAGGTCGCCGATGGTTTCGAACAGCGGCACGATGATGAGGTCGCTGGTCGCATAGCCGTCCAGCGTGCCGCGCAGCAGGCCGGTCTCCTTGAGCAGCAGGGCCACTTCCAGCAGGTCGGACACCGACTCGGTGTGCGAAATGATGTAGTGCCGCAGCGCCTCGCGGCCAAAGCGGGCGAGCGCCTCGCGGGCGGCTTCGAAGGTGGCCAGCTCGCCCTGCGTCTTCTCGGTGTAGGTGGCGCCGATGACGCGCAGCGGGCGGGCATCGTTGAGCAGCTTCAGCAGCAGCGTGCGCTTGGCCTGCTCGTCCAGTGCGGTGTAGTTGTCCTCGATGCGTGCCGCAGCCAGCAGCTCGGCCAGCACCAGCTCGTGCTGGTCGCTGCTCTGGCGCAGGTCCAGCGTGGCGAGGTGGAAACCGAAGACCTGTACCGCGCGGATCAGCGGGCTCAGCCGCGGCGCGATCAGCGCCTGGGCATGGTGGCTCTTCAGCGAGGCCTCGATGGTGCGCAGGTCGGCCAGCAACTCGTCGGGCGAGGCGTAGGCGTTCTGCGGCGCGACCGCGTGGCGCAGGGCCTCGGTGCCGGTCAGGCCGTGCAGCGTGGCAGCAAGGCGGGCGTACATCCCGGTCAGCGCGCGGCGGTAGGGCTCGTCCAGCCGGTGGGCGTTCTGGTCCGGGCTGCGCTCAGCCAGCAACTGCATCTCGGGCGACACGCCGGTCAGGCGCAACGAGATCGACAGTTCCGCGCCCAGCTCGTGCAGTTCGGTCAGGTAGTGGCGCAGCGCCACCTCGCTCTGACGCTGCATCGCGCGCTTCAGCGTGACGGCGCCGACGTTGGGGTTGCCGTCGCGGTCCCCGCCGATCCAGTGGCCCATGCGCAGGAAACTGGGCAGTTGCTCGCCGGGCAGGTGCTCTTCCAGTTCGGCGTACAGCTTGGGGATCTGGCGCAGGAAGGTCGACTGGTAGTAGGACAGCGCGTTCTCGATCTCGTCGGCCACCGTCAGCTTGGAGTAGCGCAGCATGCGCGTCTGCCACAGCTGGGTGATGCGGGCGCGCAGCAGCGCCTCGGCGTCGCGCAGTTCACGTTCCGTGGCGGCGCGGTCGCGGGCCTCAAGCAGGCCGGCGACGGCGCGCTCGGCGTCGAGGATGCTCTTGCGCTGCACTTCCGTCGGGTGCGCGGTCAGCACCGGCGCGATGTAGCCTCGCTGCAGCACCTGGGCGATCTCGCTCGGACGGATGCCGGCCTGGTGCAGGTGTTCCAGGCAGTAGGCCAGCGACCCCGGCTGCAGGCTGCCGGCGCGCTCGTGCACGTCGCGGCGGCGGATGTGGTGACGGTCCTCGGCGATGTTGGCCAGGTGCGAAAAATAGCTGAAGGCGCGGATGACGCTGACGGCCTGTTCGCCCGACAGGCTCTTGAGCAACTTGTCGAAGCGCTTGCCGGCCTCCTTGTCGTGCTTGTGGCGGTAGGCCACCGACAGCTGGCGCACGCGCTCGATCAACTCGTAGGCCTCGCGCCCCTCCTGCTCGCGGATGACATCGCCGAGGATGCGGCCGAGCAACCGGATGTCGGCCACCAGCGGTTCGTTCTTGTCGGCCTTCTTGTCGATTTCGGGGCGGGCAGGAGCGGCGCGTGAGGTCATGGCGGGTCGTCCGAGGTGAAATTGCTATAGGAGAGGTAACTGAATTACCTGATTGCAACTCTAGCAGTTTCTTCCTCGAAACGACCCGCTTCAGCGCGGCTGCAACGGTCGCGAAGCCGTCCGGTCGAGGCTCGACGCAGGCGTCGACCTGGCGGGGCGTGCGGACGGTGGGGCGCTGGGGTGTGCTGCCGGCGCGCAAACCTGAAGGGAGGCGGCTGGGGTGATTCGGCGCGGTGAGGGTTGCGCCGGCGCGGGGGTGAGTCCATCCCCGGCTGCGGCCGGCTTGTTGCGTTTTGGCGATTGACGCGCTGCCTCCAGTGGACCCCTGATTGCAACGCCACCAGGAATCGTCTAACGTTGACAGCGTTGTCTATTTCGAGCGCAGGCGGAAATTGCGGTCTCTGCACGACGTGCTGAGATCGCTACCAATGTGGGCTCCGTCATGTTGTGAACACTGCACGTTTCTGTGCTTCGTTACGCGGCAAAGCGGGGCTTCTTGGGGTGTTGTGTATTGCGCGAATGCAGGTGGACAACTCGCGTAAACCCCAGCAGAGCAGGGCGGAGCATAAAAATAAAGTACGTTGGGCGCTTGAGGTGGTAGCCCTATCGCAGGTTTGTTGTTAACGCTAACAAATCGTCGTATTTGCGGGCCACAAGTCGTCATCAAAATCGGTCCAGCTTTTGGATCAACGCAAGCAAGGAGACAAATGAAACACCCCCAGATTTCCAAGACTCGTCGGCAGTCCACGCGGATGCAGCGTCACCCGGTGGCGCTGGCATCTACGCTCGCGCTGCTCGCGAGCGCGGGCGCTGTCCAGGCTCAGCAGGCCGCACCGGCTGCTGGAACACAGTCGCTCGAGACCGTCGTCGTCACGGGCATTCGCAGGTCCCTTGACAGCGCTGTCACCTTGAAGCGTGAGTCCCGCGGGCTGGTTGACGGCATCGTCGCTGAAGACATCGGCAAGTTCCCCGACACCAACCTCGCTGAATCGATGCAGCGCATCGCCGGCGTGTCCATCGACCGCAACGCCAGCGGCGAAGGTTCGCGCGTCACCGTTCGCGGTGTCGGCCCTGACTTCAACATGGTGCTGCTGAATGGCCGTCAAATGCCGACGTCCATCATCAACCAGTTGAACAACGGCGCCAGCGGCTCGCGAGCGTTCGACTTCGCCAACCTCTCGTCGGATTCGATCTCGGCTCTTGAGGTCTACAAGACGGCCCGCGCCGAATCGCCCACCGGCGGCATCGGTGCCACGATCAACGTCAAGACGGCCCGCCCGCTCGACATGCGTGAGCGCATCGCCAGCATCGGCGTCAAGGCCAACTACGACGGGTCCGTCTCCCGCCTGCCCAATGAGATCAAGGGCGACAAGGTCACGCCCGAGATCTCCGGCATCTACAGCGACACCTTCGGCAACCGGACGCTCGGCATCGCGATCAGCGGTAGCTACTCCAAGCGCAGCTCGGGCTCCAACAACGCCTACACCCAGAACGGCTGGCTTTCCGAGGCGTACAACGCCACTGGTGGTGCTTTCGCTGGCGTGCCGGCGAGCAATCTGAAGAACTTCCCGACTAGCGGCTTCTACACGCACACGAATGACATGCGTTATTCGGTGACCGCTCTGGATCGTGAGCGCCTGAACGGCCAAGTGGTGTTGCAGTTCGCCCCGACGAAGGAACTGAAGTTCACGGTCGATCACACGATGGCTGTGAATACCGTCAAGTCGAAGAACCTCGAGAACTCGGCCTGGTTCGGCCCTTCGTTCTCTGGCCCACTGAACGGTGCTCCGCAAACGACGTTCACTTCCGGCCCGGTCGCGACCCCCATCATCCAGACCGCCACCTGGGACGGCACGCACGACTACAGCTTGAACGCCGGCCAGTTCGCTCAGAAGACCAAGCTGAACTCCACCGGCTTCAATGCGGCCTGGAAAGTCAACGACGCCCTGAGCTTCGATCTGGATGTGCACTCCTCCAAGTCCAAGACCACGCCGGACAGCCCTTACGGCACTTACGCGACCATGTCGCTGGCGCTGTTCACCCAAGGCAATACGACGGCCTACTACGACAAAGACCTCCCGATCATGGAGTCGAAGGGCATGGTCTACGACCCTGCCAAGACGAATGTGACGGGCTCGCAGTTCTACAACAACCTGTCTGATCAAACGGTCGACCAAGGACAACTGCGCGGAACCTACCGCCTGAGCGCCGACGACAAGCTGATCGTCGGCCTGGGTTTCACCAAGCTCAAAAACCGCGCCGCCAGTGCCAACAATTTCCACGGCGACTGGAGCGGTATTGGCCCTGCGGGCGGGTTCAAGAACCTGGCCGTGGGTCAATATAGTTTGGGTGGCTTGTTCAACCGCATCCCGGGGCACGACGATCCGCGTTTGTACCCGACGTTCTTCGCGCAGGATTTCGAGGCTCAGCGCAAGCAGGCGGTCGCCAATGCGATGCAATTCGGCTCGTCGAGCACGGGTAATGTGCCGATGTCGAAGGCCGTCGCTGAAGCCTATTTCGCGGCCCCGAGCGACTTCAGCCAACCTGGTGCGAGCGACTGGCGTACGACGGAAAAGTCCACGTCGGCTTACGGCCAGTGGGATCACTCCTTCGACACGGCCATTCCGATGAATCTGTCGGTTGGACTGCGGTACGAAAGCACCAAGATCGAATCGTCCTCTCAAGTCACTGCCTACACCGGCACAGACTGGTATGCCCAGAATGAAGTGAGGCTGACGGGCGGCACCAGCACCTTCGGAACCAAGTCAGGCAAGTACTCGTATTGGCTTCCGAGCATCGACTGGGATGCTGATCTGGCCGACAACCTCAAGGTGCGCGCAAGCTTTGGCGTGAACATCGGTCGACCTGGCTTTGACCAGATGCTCGGCGGCACGGCGCTGAACGCCGACTCGGCTCGCTACAACGTCCCAGGGGCGGGTTCGGCTGGCGATCCGGCATTGAAGCCGCTGAAGTCCAAGAATCTGGATCTTTCTGCTGAGTACTACTACGCCAAGTCGTCCTATGTGGCGCTCGGTGCCTTCTACAAGAAGGTGAGCGACTTCATTACCGCGACCGTCGTCCAGCAGACTTTCCCGGGCTTGAACCAGCCGGCAAGCGGTACGTATCACCAAGCTGCACTGGCCTCCGGCATTCCGGCCGACAGGCCGGACCTGATCCGGCAATACATTTTCAATAACTACGCCGGCCAGCCGGGTGTCACGGTCACGAATGCCACCTTGAACCAGGGCAACATCCTGGGCTCGGTTCCCGGCACACAGCCGCTGCAGTTCAACATCACCAGCTTCGCCAATGCCGCCGGCGACAACATCAAGGGCCTGGAATTCAACTTCCAGCACATGTTCGGCAACAGTGGCTTCGGTGTTTCGGGCAACTACACCATGGTGAAGAGCGGCCTGAAGTTCATCAACAACACGGACAGCAACGCGCAGCAGTCTCCGTTGGTCGGCATCAGCGATTCCGCGAACTTGGTGGGCTTCTACGAAAACGACGTGTGGTCGATTCGCGCCGCCTACAACTGGCGTGATGAGTTCCTGGCACGCCGTACCGATGGCGGAGGCAACAACCCGATGTACACCGAGGCGTATGGCCAGGTGGATGCCTCCATCGGCTACAAGATCGGCAAGAACCTGACGCTGCAGGCCGACCTGCTGAATCTGAACGACGGCTATATCCGCCAGCACGGCCGCACGAAGGACCAAGTGAATTCGGTGCTGCAGACCGGCCGTCGCTACCTGATCGGTGCTCGCTATCGCTTCTGAGCGATGAGCACTGCCGTGCGGTAGCCGCCTCCCCTGGCGGTGCCGCATGGGTCCCTTTGGCCGGAGCGGGTGCGAAACCCGCCCCGGCCAAATTTCTTTGCTGATTTTCCCGGCCGCTGCCGCGCCCTGCGGCAACGCCCATACTCCTTGCGCATGAACTCCGAATCGACGACGTCAATCCGACGCATCGTGGTGCTGGGAGGCGGCTCGGCAGGCTGGCTGACCGCTGCGACCCTGGCTGCCGAACTGGGCGGTGAAGGCCCCGACGCTTTGCAGGTCACACTGATCGAATCGCCCGACGTGCCCTCCATCGGCGTGGGCGAAGGCACTTGGCCCACGATGCGCGCGACGCTGCATCGGATTGGCCTGAGCGAAGTCGACCTCATCCGCGAATGCGACGCTGCGTTCAAGCAGGGTTCCTGCTTCGACGGCTGGCTGCATGGCGGCGCGGGCGACCGTTACTACCATCCCTTCACCTTGCCGCACGGACAGGGCGAGGTCGACCTGGCAGGGGCTTGGCTGCAGGGCGGGGCGGAGCTGTCGTTTGCGGAAGCCGTTGGCGCCCAGCCGCATGTGTGCAACGCCCACCTCGCACCCAAGCAAACCACAACGCCCGATTTCGGCGGCGCGATGAACTACGGCTATCACTTCGACGCCGTCAAGCTCGGTCATCTGCTGCAACGGCAAGCGACCACCGTGCTCGGGGTGCGTCATGTCGTCGACCATTTCACCGCCGTGCGCTCCCATGACAACGGCGACATGAAGGCCCTCGCAACGCGCGAGCATGGCGATCTTGAGGGCGACCTGTTCATCGACTGCTCGGGCCTGGCCAGTCTGCTGCTGGGCCAGCACTACGGCGTTCCTCTCCGCTCCGAAAAAGGCGTGCTGTTCAACGACAGCGCGCTGGCGGTGCAGGTGCCGCATGCCGATGCACGCGCGCCCCTGGCCTCGGCCACCGTGGCTACGGCCCATGCCGAAGGATGGACCTGGGACATCGGCCTGCCGACGCGCCGCGGCATCGGCCTCGTCTACTCCAGCAGCCACACGGATGACGCTGCCGCCGAGCGCGCGCTGCTGGCCTACCTGCAGCGCAGCGGCCTCAAGCACGCCGACGTGACACCGCGCCGCCTGCGCTTCAGCCCCGGCTACCGCGAGCAGTTCTGGCACCGCAACTGCGTCGCAGTCGGCCTCGCGGCCGGCTTCATCGAGCCGCTGGAAGCCTCGGCGCTGGCCTTGGTCGAGCTCTCGGCGGCGTTCATCCGTGATGAGATGCCCGCCAACCGGGCGGACATGGACCTCGTCGCCAAGCGCTTTAACGACGCCTTCGCCTACCGCTGGTCGCGCATCATCGATTTCCTGAAGCTGCACTATGTGCTGAGCCGCCGCGATGACGCCGACTACTGGTGCGACCACCGCAGCGCCGCCACGCAGCCCGAGTCGCTGCGAGAGCTGCTGCAGCTCTGGGAGCACCGCGTGCCGTCGCGCAACGACTTCTACCGCGTGGAAGAAGTGTTCCCTGCGTCCAGCTATCAGTACGTGCTCTACGGCATGCAGTTCAAGCCGGCGCTTCGCGCGCTGCGTGCCGAACAGCTCGCCAAAGCCGAGAGCTGCTTCAAGGACGTGACGACAATCACGCGGCGGCTGCTGGGCGGGTTGCCCCGCCATCGCGATCTCATCCAACACATCCACGCGCACGGCATTGCCGCCGCCGCCTGACTTCTTAACCGACACCCATGCTGCAACTACTCAACAACATCGAGCACAAAGACCTGCGCATCGTGACCCAGCGCGGCGCCCGGTGGGGCGACGACTTCATGTCGGCCCCGGTCACGCCCGACGAGTTCCGCAAGCTGCAAGCGCACTACCCCATCGTTTTTCAGGAAGACGGCAAGGGCGGCTTCCTGCCGACGGTGCTGTTCGGTCTGCAGGAAGGCGAGAACCTGTTCCTGACCGAGGATGGCTGGGACGCCGAGGCCGACTACCTGCCGCTGTCCGTGCAGCGCATGCCGTTCTCGATTGGCGTCGCCGAAGGTGACGAACTGCGCATGATGGTCGACATGTCCAGCAAGCACATCAGCCAGGGCGCCGAGGGCGAAGCCGTCTTCCTGCCGCATGGCGGCACGACCGATTTCATCGAGAACGCCAACGCCGTGCTGCGCACGCTGCACGAGGGCTTCCAGGCCACGCCCGCCTTCATCGAGACGCTGCTGGCGCACGGGCTGTTGGAGTCCTTCGTGCTGGATGTGGAGCGCCCGGATGGCACGCGCGGTCAGCTCGTGGGCTTTTACATGATCCACGAGGAGCGTCTGGCAGCGCTGGACGCCAGCACCATCGGCATGCTGCATCAGGCGGACTACCTGCAGCCGATCTATATGGCGATCGCATCGCTGTCCAACTTCACCAAGCTGATCCGCCGCCACCTCGCCCGCGAAGCCTGAGGCCATGTTGGAGCGCAGTGATGTGAGCGCCGAGGCGATTCCCGACGAGGTGCTCCGGTCCACCCAGCCGGTGCTGCTGCGCGGCCTGGTGCGGCACTGGCCGCTGGTGCAGGCGGCGCAGCGGTCCGACGCGGACTTCTGCGACTACCTGCGGTCCTTCGGCGCGCAAACCCGCCTGAGCCTGTGGCGCGGCGCGCCGGAGATAGCCGGGCGCTTCTTCTACAACGCCGACTTCAGCGACTTCAACTTTCGCCGCGAGACCCACACCTTCGGCGCGCTGCTGGACGAGTTGCTCGCTGGCACGCCCGACGCCCTCTACCTCGGCTCGACCGATCTCGACCGCTGCTTCCCCGGCCTGCGGCAGCCCAACGACCTGACCGTGCTGGCTGCCTTCAATCCGATGGTGAGCCTGTGGCTGGGCAACCGCACGCAGGTGGCGCCGCATTTCGACCTGCCCGACAACATCGCCTGCGTCGTCGCGGGCCGGCGCCGCTTCACGCTGTTCCCGCCCGAGCAGGTGGCCAATCTCTACATCGGCCCGCTGGACCTGACGCCGGCTGGCCAGCCCATCAGCCTGGTAGACCAGGCACGCCCGGACTTTGAACGTTTCCCGCGCTACGCGGAGGCGCTCAAGCACGCGCAGGTCTTCGAGCTGCTGCCCGGCGACGCGCTCTTCATCCCCAGCCAGTGGTGGCACGGCGTCGAATCGCTGGAGCCCATCAGCGCGCTCGTCAACTTCTGGTGGCGGCAGTCGCCTGCCTTCATGGACACGCCGCTCAACACGCTGATGATGGCCTTGCTGTCGCTGCGCGACCTGCCGCCGACCCAGCGCGATGCCTGGCGCGCACTGTTCGACCACTACATCTTCGACGCCGACGAGCAGAGGGCTGCCCACATCCCGCCGGCCGCGCGCGGCATCCTCGCGCCGATGAACGACAGCAGCGCACGCCAACTGCGCTCGATGCTGTTGAACCGCCTCAACCGATGAGCTCATCCACGATCATGACCACTGCTCCCAAACCCGTTCGACGCGTCGTCATCGCCGGCGGCGGCACCGCAGGCTGGATGGTGGCCGCCGGGCTGTCCAAATGCCTGGGCAAGCAGATCGACATCCTCCTCGTCGAGTCCGAGGAGATCGGCACAGTGGGCGTCGGCGAGGCGACGATCCCGACGCTGCATCTCATGCACGAGATCCTGGACCTGGACGAGCGCGAGTTCATCCAGGCCACGCAGGCCACGTTCAAGCTCGGCATCAACTTCGAGAACTGGCGCAACGTCGGCGAAGACTATTTCCACTCCTTCGGCAAGACCGGCAAGGGCCACTGGACGGCCGGCTTCCACCACTTCTGGATGGAGGGCCGGCGGCGCGGCCTGGCGAGCGACTACGGCGACTACTGCCTCGAGCTGCGCGCCGCGCGCGACAACCGCTTCGCGACGCTGCCCGACAACGGCATCAACTACGCCTACCACTTCGACGCCACGCTCTACGGTCAGTACCTGCGCCGCATGGCAGAAGCCATGGGTGTGCAGCGCATCGAAGGAAAGATCGCCAAGGTCCACACCGATGCCGTCAGCGGCGACATCACCGGCCTGCAACTCGACGGCGGCGCGCTGGTCGAGGGCGATTTCTTCATCGACTGCACCGGCATGCGCTCGCTGCTGCTCGGCGAGACGCTGGGCGTGCCCTACGAAAGCTGGTCGCACTGGCTGCCCTGCGACAGCGCGGTCGCCGTGCAGACCACGCTCGTCGGCGAGCCCGTGCCTTACACCCGCTCCATCGCCCACCCCTGGGGTTGGCAGTGGCGCATCCCGCTGCAGCACCGCGTCGGCAACGGCGTCGTGTTCAGCAGCAAACACATCAGCGATGACGAGGCCAAGGCCGCGCTGCTGGCCAACGTCCAGGGCGAGGTGCTGCGCCAGCCGCGCGTCATCAAGTTCACGCCAGGCCAGCGCGACGTGGTCTGGAAGAAAAACGTCGTCGCCATCGGCCTGTCCAGCGGCTTTCTGGAGCCGCTGGAGTCGACGAGCATCCACCTCATCCAGAAGGGCATGACGCGCCTTGTCGAGCTCTTCCCGACCGACGGCGTCCGCCAGAGCGATGTCGACGAATACAACCGCCAGGCGCGCGACCAGATCGAGATCGTCCGCGACTTCATCATCCTGCACTACCACGTCACCAACCGCACGGACACTGCCTTCTGGCGCGGCTGCCGCGAGATGGAGGTGCCACCGCTGCTCAAGCACCGCATCCAGCACTTCCGGGACACGGGGCGCATCATGCTGGACCAGGGAGAGCTGTTCGCCGAGAACTCCTGGGTGCAGGTCATGATGGGGCAGGGCATCGTGCCCGCCAGCCATCACCCGATCACCCGCAACATGGACGACCGCAGCCTCGCGGACTTCCTGGGCGAGATCCGCAAGGACGTGGCGCGCACGATGATGAAGCTGCCCAAGCACCAGCAGTTCATCAACCACTACGCCCCGGCGCCCAGGATCGACGTGGCCGCCGCTTCCAGCGCTTCAGGCGGCCCGGCGCTGCGCATCAATCCCCACGCCAGGCTGGAAACCGTCGAACTGACCAATGGCGCCAAGGTCTGCGTCGTTGACGATTTCGTGCAGGACCCCGAGGGTCTCGTCGCGCTGGCCGCAGGCGCGGCCAGCCAGTTCAACGTCATTGCCGGGCACCCCTATCCCGGCGCGCTGCTGGATCTGCCGAACGGCTTGTGCAACGAGCTGAACGCCTTCTTCCGCCAGCGCATGGGTGGCCTGCTCAAGCTCGGCGCGCCGCTGGGCATGACCGGCCGCTTTTCCCGCGTCACGCAGGACGCGGCCACGCTCGATCCCCGCCAGCGCATCTGCCACCGCGACGATTCCGACCTGCAGGCGGGTGAGATGGTCTCGGCCTCCGTGCACTACCTGTTCAAGGACGAGCAGCTGGGCGGCACCGTCTTCTTCCGCTCGCTGATGTCTGACGCCGACACGCAGCGGTTCCGGCGCGACGCCGGCACGCTGGACGGCAGCGCTTTCGCCGACAAGTACGGCATCCCGCCGGGCTACATGACCGAGAGCAACCGCTACTTCGAAGTCATCGGCCGTGTGCCAGCGAAGTGGAACCGCGCCGTCTTCTACGACGGCGGCATCTTCCATTCCGGCGACATCAACTGGGCGGGCCACAAGGCCGGCTATCAGGCCGCTCCCGGTCGCCTGACCATCAACGCCTTCTTCAAAAGCAGGCTGCCCTGAGCGGTGCAATGGCGGCCTCGATAATCGGGGTATGACGACCTCCATCACCATCGCCACCCGTGAGAGCCGTCTCGCGCTGTGGCAGGCCGAGCATGTGCAGGGCCGACTGGCCGACGAGCTGGGCATCACGGCCACGCTGCTGGGCATGACCACCCGCGGCGACCAGATCCTCGACCGCACCTTGTCCAAGGTCGGCGGCAAGGGTTTGTTCGTGAAGGAGCTGGAAGCAGCGCTCGCCGAAGGCCGCGCCCAGCTCGCCGTGCACTCGCTGAAGGACGTGCCGATGGAGCTGCCCGAGGGCTTCACGCTCGCGGCGGTGCTGGAGCGCGAGGACCCGCGCGACGCCTTCGTCTCCAACGACTTCGCCTCGCTGGCGGAGCTGCCGCACGGCGCCGTGGTGGGCAGCTCCAGCCTGCGCCGTGTCACGCAGATCCTCAGCCAGCGGCCGGACCTGCGCGTCGAGCCACTGCGCGGCAACCTCGACACGCGGCTGCGCAAGCTCGACGAAGGCGGCTACCACGCCATCGTGCTGGCGGCGGCCGGCCTGAAGCGCCTGAGCCTGGCCCATCGCGTGCGGGCGCTGTTCGAGATCGATCAGATGCTGCCTTGCGCAGGGCAGGGCGCCCTGGGGCTGGAGATCCGCGCCGATGACCCGGCGCTGGCCGAGGCCCTCGCTAGGCTGGCCCACGCGCCGACGCAGCTTGCCTGCGAGGCCGAGCGCGCCGTGTCCCGCGCGCTGGGCGGCAGCTGCAGCCTGCCGCTAGCAGCCCACGCCCGCTGGCAGGGTGGCACGCTGTGGCTGGACGCCGCGCTGGGCCACGCCGAGGCGCACACCTCGCCGCTGCTGCGCGCCAGCGTGGCCGGCGATGTGGCGGACGTGGCGGCTGCCCGCGCGCTGGGCCAGCAGGCCGCTGCCCGGCTGCGCGACCTCGGCGCCGGCGCCTACCTGCCCGGATGACGACGCTGATCGTCACGCGCCCGCGGCCGCAGTGCGCGGGCTGGCTGGCGCGCCTGGCCGCGCTCGGCGTGGACGCCGTGGCGCTGCCGCTGATCGACATCCAACCCGCCCGCGACCCCGCCCCGGCGCGCGCCGCCTGGGCCGCGCTGGCCGCCACCGACCTGGCCGTTTTCGTCAGCCCCAACGCCGTCGAGCAGTTCTTCGCCCATGCCGACGGAGCCGGCTGGCCAGCGACCACGCTGGCCGCCTGCGTCGGCCCCGGCAGCGCCCAGGCGCTCACGGCCCACGGCGTGCCTGCCGGGTTGATCGTGCAGCCGGCGGTCGACGCGGCCGGCCTGGACTCCGAACACCTGTGGCAGCAACTGCAGCCGCGCCGCCCCTGGGCCGGCGCCCGCGTGCTGCTGCTGCGTGGCGACGGCGGCCGGGAATGGCTGGCCGAGCGGCTGGTCGAGGCCGGGGCCAGCGTCGAGGCCGTCACCGTCTATCACCGCGCCGGCCCGCGCTTCGAGGCCGCCGAGCAGGCGCTGCTGGATGACGTGCTGGCTCGCCCTCAAGACCATGTCTGGTTGTTCAGCAGCGCCGAGGCCGTGGGCCACCTGCTGGTCCACATGCTGGCTGGCCAGCGCGCCATCGCCACCCATCCCCGCATCGCCGACGCCGCCCGCGCCGCCGGTTTCTCGCCTGTGGTTTTGGCGCGACCCGATCCCGAAGCCGTGACTCGGGCCCTGAAAGGCCTCTGACAGAATCCCCCGCACTGTGACCGAGCCGATGCCAGCTGTTCCCGCCGCCGAGCCTGCCGCGCCTGTTGCGGCGCCGCCGCCCCCACCCGCGACCCTGCCCGCCTGGCTGCCCTGGCTGCTGGCGCTGCTGGGCGCTGCGGTGCTCGTCTGCGTTGCGCTGGCCTGGCAGAGCCTGTCGCGCCAGCAGTCGCTGGAGCAGGAGCTGGTGCGTCGCCAGGAGGCCAGCCACGCCCAGGCCAGCGAGGCCCGCCTGGCCGCCAAGCAGTCCGCCGAGCTGGTGCGCGACACCGCCGCCAAGGTCTCGCTGCTGGAAGCCCGGCTGGCCGAGGTGGCCCTGCAGCGCGGGCAATTGGAGGAGTTGATCCAGTCCATGTCGCGCTCGCGGGACGAAAACGTTGTCGGCGACATCGAAGCCGCCATCCGCGTCGCGCTGCAGCAGACGCAGATCACCGGCAGCGCCGAGCCGCTGGTCGCCACGCTCAAGCAGGCCGACGAGCGCTTGCTGCGCTACAAGCAGCCGCGCCTGGAAGGCGTGCGGCGCGCCGTCGCGCGCGACCTGGACCGCGTCAAGGCCATCGCCATCGTCGACGTCTCGACGTTGACCATCAAGCTCGACGAAGTCGTGCGCATGGCCGATGAGCTGCCGCTGGTCTCGGGCGGCGATGCCAGCGTGCCCCAGCGCGACGAGCGCCAGGCCGACACGGCGGCCCGCGAACGCGAGCGCGTGCTGAAGTTGCAGCGCGAACAGGCCGCCGCAGCAGCCGAGGGCCGGCTGGCGCTGTGGGCCTGGCAGGCGCGGCAGCAGCTGTCGAGCTGGACCGGCATCGTCTGGGGCGAGGCCAGGACGCTGCTGCGCGTGACCCGCATCGACCATCCCGAGGCCGCGCTGATTTCGCCCGACCAGAGCTTCTTCCTGCGCGAGAACCTCAAGCTGCGCCTGCTGAACGCGCGGCTGGCCCTGCTGAGTCGCCAGTTCGACACCGCCCAGTCCGACCTGCGCGACTGCCAGGAAATGCTCAGTCGCTATTTCGATACCCGCTCGCGCAAGGTGACCAGCGTCGCTGAGCTGCTGCGCCAGGTCACGGGTCAAGCGCGTCAGGTCAGCGTGCCGCGGCCGGATGACACGCTGGCCGCGCTGACCGCCGCCGCAGCCGGCCGTTGAGGGGACGCTGACATGCGCCTCGTCATCTGGCTGGTCCTGCTGTTCGCTGCCGCCGTCGTCGCGGCGCTTTATCTAGGCTCCAACGACGGCCTTGCCAGCTTCTACCTGGCCGGCTGGCGGCTGGATATCTCGCTGAACCTCTTCCTGCTGCTGCTCGTCGCGAGCTGCTTCGCGCTGGTCACCGCCATCCAGGCCATCGAGGCGCTGACGACGCTGCCCCGGCGCGCCCGCGAATGGCGGCTGGCCCAACGTGAACGCAGCGCCCAGCTGGCGCTGCGCGAGGCGCTGATCGAACTCTTCGGCGCCCGTTTCAGCCGTGCGCAGAAGGCGGCGCAGAAGGCGCTGAACGTGCAGTCCGCGACGCCGGAACTCGCCGCCGACCAGGGCTTCATGGCGCTGGCCCACCTGCTGGCTGCGGCCAGCGCCCATCGCCTGCAGGACCGCCGCCACCGCGACGAGCAGCTCGGCCGGGCGCTTGACCTCGCCCGCCGTGGCGGCGGCGCACGCGCCCAGGAAGACGGCGCTCGCCTGCTGGCCGCCGAGTGGGCGCTGGAGGATCGCGATGCCCCGCGCGCGCTGAGCCTGCTCGGCGAACTGCCCCCCGGCGTTGCCCGCCGCACGCAGGCCTTGCGGCTGCGCCTGCAGGCCTCGCGCCTGGCCCAGCAGCCGCTGGATGCATTGCGCACCGCGCGTCTGCTCGCCAAGCACCAGGCCTTCTCGAAAGTGGCGGCCCAGGGCCTGCTGCGCTCGCTGGCCTTCGAGGCGCTGGACGGTGCCCGCGATGTCGACCAGTTGCGCACCATCTGGCAGCAGCTCGACCCGGCCGACCGGCGCGACCCGCTCGTTGCCGCCCGCGCCGCCCAGTGTTCCGGCCAACTCGGCGCGCCCGACGATGGCCGTGGCTGGCTGCGACCCTTCTTCGACGACCTCGGTGACCTGTCCGCCGACGACCGTGCCGCCGTCGCGCAGGCCCTCGTGCCCGTGCTGGCTGGCTGCGGGCCCGACTGGCTGCAGCGGCTGGAAACCGCGCACACCCGCTTTCCGCGCGAACGCGCGCTGGCCTATGCGCTGGGTCATACGCTGGCGGAGCGGCAGCTCTGGGGCAAAGCCCGGCTCATGCTGGAGACCGTGGCGGAAGACGCGGGCATGCCCAGCGCCGCGCGCCGCCGCAGCTGGCTGGCGCTGGCGGCCCTGGCCGAGCAGGAGGGCGACGACGCCCGCCGTGGGCGCTGCTACGAAGCCGCCGCCCGCCTGCCTTGAACCGGGATCGAACTTATTTTGAAAAAATCGCCGTCTTCTTGCCGGGAGCCAAAAAATCTGGCTATACTGTGAGGCTTCAGCGGCTGTAGCTCAGTTGGATAGAGTACTTGGCTACGAACCAAGGGGTCGTGGGTTCGAATCCTGCCAGCCGCACCAAAAATAAGAAGAGAACCAACGGGTTAGCACCGCAAGGCGCTAACCCGTTTTCCTTTGTCGAATGACTTTTCGGCTGTCGTTCCCTTGGCGGTTTCCGCTTTAAACCTTGCCTTGGGGCGGCGGGTGGCGATCACTCCGTAGACTCGGCCGCATGTCTCTTCTGCTCCTGCTCCTGCTGCCCTTCATCGGCAGCGCCGTCGCGGCGGTGTTGCCGACCGGCGCGCGCAACATCGAATCGATCTGGGCCGGCCTGGTGGCGCTGGCGGTCGCGGTGCCGCTGGCCCTGCTGTACCCGGAGGTGCGCGACGCCGGTGTCGTGTCCGAGCGCCTGGTGTGGCTGCCCAGCCTGGGGCTGGACCTGGTGGTGCGCATCGACGGCTTCGCGTGGATGTTTGCGATGCTGGTCACCGGCATGGGCGTGCTGGTGGTCATGTACGCCCGCTACTACCTGTCGGCCGACGACCCGGCGGCGCGCTTTTATTCGCTGCTGCTCGGCTTCATGGGCTCGATGCTGGGCGTGGTCGTGTCGGGCAACCTGATACAGCTGGTGCTGTTCTGGGAGCTGACTAGCGTCTTCTCCTTCCTGCTCATCGGCTACTGGCACCACCGCCAGGACGCGCGGCGTGGCGCGCGCATGGCCTTCACCGTCACCGCCACGGGCGGTCTGGCGTTGCTGGCCGGCGCACTGCTGCTGGGGCACATCGTCGGCAGCTACGAACTGGACGCGGTGCTGGCCGCTGGCGACGTGGTGCGCGCCCATGCGCTGTACCCGTTGACGCTGGTGCTGGTGCTGCTGGGCGCGCTGACCAAGAGTGCGCAGTTCCCCTTCCACTTCTGGCTGCCGCACGCGATGGCCGCCCCGACGCCGGTCTCGGCCTATCTGCATTCGGCGACGATGGTGAAGGCCGGCGTGTTCCTGCTGGCGCGGCTGTGGCCGGTGCTGGCGGGCACGGACGAGTGGTTCTGGATCGTAGGCGGCGCCGGCCTCGTCACGCTGCTGCTTGGCGCCTATGCGGCGATGTTCCAGAACGACCTCAAGGGGCTGCTCGCCTATTCGACGATCAGCCATCTCGGGCTGATCACCTTGCTGCTGGGCCTGAACAGCTCGCTGGCCGCCGTCGCGGCGGTGTTCCACATGATGAACCATGCGACCTTCAAGGCCTCGCTGTTCATGTCGGTGGGCATCATCGACCACGAGACCGGCACGCGCGACATGCGGCGGCTGGACGGCTTGTACCGGAGCATGCCCATCACCGGCACGCTGGCCATCGTCGCCTGCGGGGCGATGGCCGGCGTGCCGCTGCTCAACGGCTTCCTGTCCAAGGAGATGTTCTTCGCCGAGACGGTGTTCGTCAGCGCGCATCCGTGGGTGGAGTTTGGCCTGCCGCTGGCGGCCACGGTGGCGGGCGTGTTCGCGGTCGTCTACTCGCTGCGTTTCGGCCATGACGTGTTCTTCGGCCCGCCCGCGCGCGACCTGCCGCGGCGGCCGCATGAGCCCGTGCACTGGATGCGCGTGCCGGTCGAGCTGCTGGTGCTGGCCTGCGTGGTGGTGGGCACCGTGCCGGCCTGGTCGGTCGGCCCGCTGCTGGCGACTGCGGCAGCGCCGGTGGTGGGCGGCACGCTGCCGGCCTACAGCCTGGCGGTCTGGCACGGCTTCAACACGCCGCTGATGATGAGCCTGGTGGCGATGGCGGGCGGCATCCTCGTCTACCTGCGCTTTGCGCGCCGCTTCAAGCAACGCGCGCTGCGGCACACGCCGGTCATCCATCTGCTGGACGGCAAGCGGCTCTTCGAGCGCACGCTGGCCTGGCTCACCGCGCTGTCCCGCCGCGCGTTGCGCCTGGTCAGCACCAACCGCCTGCAGCCGCAGCTGCTGTGCATGCTGCTGATTGCCGGCGCGACGGCGCTCGGCTCGGCGCTGGTCGTGCCGCTGGCCTGGGGCGACCGGGCGCGCGTGCCGGCCACGCCCGAGTTCGTGCTGCTGTGGCTGATCGGCGGCGCGGCCGCCATCGGCGCGGCCTGGCAGGCCAAGTTCCACCGCCTGGCCGCACTGGCGCTGCTGAGCGTGGTGGGGCTGGTGATGTGCCTGACCTTCGCCTGGTTCTCGGCGCCCGACCTGGCCCTGACCCAGCTGGCCGTGGAGGTGGTCACCACCGTGCTCTTCCTGCTGGGCTTGCGCTGGCTGCCCAAGCGGGTGGAGCAGGACGACCCGCTGACGCGCCGCCGCGCGCGGTGGCGGCGGGGGCGCGACCTGGTGCTCGCGCTGCTGATCGGCGCGGGCCTCGCCGCGCTGTCCTACGCCATGCTGACCCGCCAGGCGCCGCAGAGCATCTCGCCCTTCTTCATCGAGCGCGCCCTGCCCGAGGGCGGTGGCACCAACATCGTCAACGTGATGCTGGTGGACTTCCGCGGCTTCGACACGCTGGGCGAGATCACCGTGCTGGGCATCGTCGGCCTGACGGTCTATGCGCTGCTGCGGCGCTTCCGCCCGCCGCGCGAGGTCATCGGCCGGCCACCGCAGCAACGCGCGGTCGCCGACGACGAACAGAGCGACCTGCTGGACCGGCCCGATACCAGCGACGCCGCCAGCGGCTATCTGCTGGTGCCCGCCGTGCTGGCGCAGCTGCTCCTGCCTGTGGCCGGGGTGTTCGCCTTCTACCTGTTCATGCGCGGCCACAACGAGCCCGGTGGTGGCTTTGTTGCCGGCCTCGTGATGGCCATCGCCTTCATCGCGCAATACATGGTGAGCGGCACACGCTGGGTCGAGGCGCGCATGCCGCTGCAGCCGCCGCGCTGGATCGCGGTCGGCCTGCTGGTGGCCGTGGTCACCGGGCTGGGCGCGCTGGCGTTCGGCCATCCCTTCCTGACGACTCACACCGCGCATGTCACGCTGCCCGGCATCGGCCTCATCCACCTGCCCACGGCAGCGCTGTTCGACCTGGGCGTGTTCGCCGTCGTGCTCGGCTCGACGCTGCTGCTGCTGACCGCGCTGGCCCACCAATCGCTGCGCGTGCGCCACCGACCAGCATCTACGGGAGACCAGTGATGGAAATCATCATCTCCATCGCCATCGGCGTGCTCGCGAGTGCGGGCGTCTGGCTGCTGCTGCGGCCGCGGACCTTCCAGGTGCTGATCGGCCTGTCGCTGCTGGCCTATGCGGTCAACCTCTTCATCTTCAGCGTCGGGAGCCTGTCCATCGACAAGGAGCCCATCGTCAAGCCGGGGCTGGCGCCCAACCTGGTGAACTACACCGACCCGCTGCCGCAGTCGCTCGTGCTAACGGCCATCGTCATCGGCTTCGCCACCACCGCGCTGTTCCTTGTCGTGCTGCTGGCGTTGCGCGGCCTGAGCGGTGGCGACCATGTCGACGGCGAGGAGGAGCGGCCATGACGGGGTGGTTGTCGCTGCCCATGCAGCAACTCGTCATCGCCCCCGTGCTGCTGCCTCTGGTCACAGCGGCGTTGCTGTTGCTGCTGGGTGAACAGCGGCGGGTGGCCGCCGTCGTGCTCAACCTGGCTTCGACCGTGGCGGGCCTGCTACTCGCCGCGGCACTGCTGCTGTGGGTCGACCGGCAGGACGCGCCCGCCGCCTTCGGCATCTACCTGCCGGGCAACTGGCCGGTGCCCATGGGCATCGTGCTGGTGGCCGACCGGCTCTCGGCGCTGATGATGGTGCTGGCCGGCAGCGCCGGCCTGGCGGCGCTGTTGTTCTCGCTGGCACGCTGGCACCGTGCCGGCGTGCACTTTCACCCGCTGTTTCAACTGCAGCTGATGGGCTTGTACGGCGCCTTCCTCACGGCCGACCTGTTCAACCTGTTCGTCTTCTTCGAGGTGCTGCTGGCCGCGTCCTACGGCCTGCTGATGCACGGCGGCGGCGGCCACCGCGTGCGCGCCGGCCTGCACTACATCGCCATCAACCTGGTCGCCTCGCTGCTGTTCCTGATCGGCGTGGCGCTGATCTACGGTGTGACCGGCACGCTGAACATGGCCGACATCGCCCAGAAGCTGTCCCAGGTGCCCGACAGCGACCGCGGGCTGCTGGGTGCCGGTGCGGCCATCCTGTCCATCGCCTTCCTGGCCAAGGCCGCCGTGTGGCCGTTGAACTTTTGGCTGCCGCCGGCCTACGCAGCCGCCGGGGCACCGGTGTCCGCGCTGTTCGCCATCCTCACCAAGGTCGGCGTCTATGCCGTGCTGCGGCTGTGGACGCTGTGCTTCCCGGCCAGCGCCGGCCCCTGGGCGCTGTTCGGCGGCGAGGTGCTGGTCTGGGGCGGGCTGGCGACGCTGGCCTTTGGCGCGCTGGGCATGATGGCCTCGCAGCGGTTGGACCGGCTCGCGGGTTTCAGCGTCATCGCGTCCTCGGGCACGCTGCTGGCCACCATCGGCTTCGACTCGCCGGCCCTCGGCGCCGGGGCGCTGTTCTATCTGGCCAGCTCCACGCTGGCAGGCTGCGCGCTGTTCCTGCTGGTGGAGCTGATCGAGCGGGCGCGGCAGGTGGAGCTGGCGCCGCTGGCGGACGACGATGACCACCTGCCGGACTTCATCGACGCCGAGCCGCGCGACGACGCCAACCTCGATGATGAGGAACAGGTGCTGATCGGCCGCGCGATCCCCGCAGCACTGGCCTTCCTCGGGCTGGCCTTCATCCTGTGCACGCTGGTGGTGGCGGGGCTGCCGCCGCTGTCGGGCTTCATCGCCAAGCTGGCCATGCTGTCGGCGCTGCTCGCGGCGCCGCCCGGCCCTGCTGGCGCCGTTGCAGGCCAGGCGCTGTTCGCGCTGCTCATCGTGTCAGGGCTGCTCGCCACCACCGCGCTGCTGCGCGTGGGCGTGCGGCACTTCTGGGCGCCGCAGAACCGGCCGCCGCCGCGCCTGCGCGTCACGGAATGTGTGCCCATCGCCCTGCTGCTGTCGGGCTGCCTGCTGCTGGTGGTGCGTGGCGAGACGGCTTTGACGTACACGCGCGCCACGGCCGACGCGCTGCACCAGCCCCAGCTCTACATCGATGCGGTCTTTCGTGCAAGACCGGTCGCGGAAAGGACGGCCCCATGAAGCGTTGGTTGCCCGCACCGCTGCTGTCCGCCGGCCTGTTCGCGCTGTGGCTGGTTCTGAACCAGTCGCTCGGCCTGGGCCACCTGCTGCTGGGCGCCCTGGTCGCCCTCGCCATGCCCGTGCTGATGGCCCCGCTGCGCCCTGCTGCCGGGCCGCTGCGCCGCCCGAGGCAGTTGGTGCGACTCGTGCTCTACGTCGGTGTCGACGTCGTGAAGTCGGCCCTCGTCGTCGGCCGTACCGTGCTGCGCGCAAGCCGCCGGCCGCCCCAGGGCCGCTTTGTCACCGTGCCGATGGACCTGCATCATGCACACGGGCTGGCCGCGCTGGCCATCATCACGACGGTCGTTCCGGGCACGGTGTGGTCCGAACTGGCGCCTGACCGCAGCGCGCTGCTCCTGCACGTGTTCGACCTCGACGCCGCCGACGAGGCCGCCTTCATCGCCCACTTCAAGGCCCGCTACGAGCGGCCGCTGCTGGAGATCTTCGGATGAGCCTGCTTCTCACGACGGCCATCGCCGTCACGCTGGTGCTCTACGTGCTGGCCATGGCGCTGGGCCTGCTGCGCCTGATGCGCGGCCCCAGCGCGCAGGACCGCGTGCTGGCGCTGGACTTCATGTTCATCGTCGCCATGCTCATCATGCTGGTGCTGGCCATCCGCTACGACAGCAGCATGTATTTCGAAGGTGCCTTGCTGATGGCGTTGTTCGGCTTCGTCAGCTCGGTGGCGCTGGCGAAGTTCCTGTTGCGCGGCGAGGTGATCGAATGATGGAGATCCTCGTCGCCGCGCTGCTGCTGGCCAGCGGTGGTCTCGTGCTGACGGCCGCCCTCGGCCTGTGGCGGCTGCCGGATTTCTTCCTGCGCATGCACGCGCCGGCGCTGGCGTCCACGCTCGCGGCCTGGCTGGTCACGCTGGCGTCGATCATCCATTTCTCGGTGCGCGGCTCCGGTCTGTCGCTGCACGTCTGGGTGGTCATCATCCTGTTGTCCATCACCGCGCCGCTGACGACGCTGGTGCTGGCCCGCGCAGCGCTGTTCCGCCGCCGCCAGGCCGGGGACGCGCTGCCGCCTGCGCTGACGGGTGAACAGCAGGGGCCCGGGACAATGCACCGATGAGCAAGGCATTCACCAAGGAAAGCGACGGACCGGAAGACGATGACGGCGACGGCCCGTCGCTGCCCGCACTGCCTGCCGGCTCTCGCAACTACCTGACGCCGGCCGGCTATGCCCGGCTGCGCGCGGAGTTCATGGAGCTGCTGGACGGCGAGCGGCCCAGGATCGTCGAGATCGTTTCGTGGGCGGCCAAGAACGGCGACCGCTCGGAGAACGGCGACTACCTCTACGGCAAGAAGCGGCTGCGCGAGATCGACCGCCGCCTGCGCTTCCTGACCAAGCGGCTGGACATCGCCGAAGTCGTGGACCCCAGCGTTCATCATGGCAGCGAGCAGGTGTTCTTTGGCGCGACGGTGACCTACGCGAACGCCAGGGGCGACGAAAAGACCATCCGCATCATCGGCATCGACGAGGCCGACAGCCTGGCCGGCGAGGTGAGCTGGGTGTCGCCCATCGCCCGCACGCTGCTGAAGGCGCGCGTGGGCGACGAGCTCAATCTCGTCACGCCGGTGGGCGTGGAGAAGATCGAGGTCGTCGAGGTGCAGTACCCAGCGCCTGCCGGTGGCTGATCAGGACTTCTTGGGCGCGGGCTTCAGTAACGTGTCGGCGCGGGCCTTGTCCTCTGGGCTGAGCCTGGCTTCGATGGCGGGGAGGGCGGTCGCGGCCTGCTGATGGCCCAGACGCTTGCTGAGGCTGCACCAGGCATAGGCGGTGGCCAGGTCCCTGGCCCCGCCCTGGCCGTGGGCGAGCATGACGGCGAGGTTGAACATCGCATCCGCCTGCATTTGCTTCGCTGCGGTCTGGAAGAACTGCCGTGCGGTGTCGAGGTTCTGTTCGACCACCTCGCCGCGGTAGAAGTAGGTGGCCAGCGCATTCTGCGCATCGGCATTGCCCTTGAGTGCGGCGTCCTTGTAGAGCACAACGGCGCGCTCGGGCGCGGCCGGCACCCCTTCGCCGAGGTCCAGCATCCGGGCGGCAGCGTAGGTGGCGTCTGCGTGGCCGGCCTTGGTGGCGGCCAGGTAGTACGCCCCGGCTCGTTTCAGGTCCAGCGGCACACCCTCGGGTTGTCGCGGCCACTGGTGGTGGTAAAGCTGGCCCAGCAAGTACAGCGCATTGACGTCGCCAGCCTCGCCGGCGGTCTGCAGCAGGCTCAGCGCGCGCTGGATGTCAGGCTGCGGGCCGACGCCAGTCAGATGGGCCTGGGCCAGCAGCGTGCCCGCAGGTTCGTAGCCGAAGTCCAGCGCCTTGCGCCACCACTTGTAGGCCTCGGCGGCGTCGCGCTTGGTGCCGGCGCCGGTGAGGTGGATGCGCGCGAGCAGCAGGGCGGCCTCGACGCGGGTGTTGAGGGCCTCGGGCTTGCGCGGGTCGAAGCGCAGGCGGTCGGTAACGGGGTCGTAGCGCGCGTCGACCACCTCGCGCAGCCAGCGCACTGCCTTGGGTGTGCTGGCCGGCGTGCCCAGGCCCAGCAGATGCAGGCGGCCCAGCATCAGGGCTGCGTCTTCATACCCCAGCTTCTTCCAGCTCTCTTCGAACCGGGCAAGTGCTTCGGCGTAGTTGCCGCCCTCGTAGGCGTCGAAGGCCTGGGTCAGGGACTTGTCCTTGCGGGCGATGTAGTTGTGGCCGGCGGCTAAGTTGACGTCGGCGAGCGTGCAGTTCGTGTAAGGCACCCTGTTGAAGCTGTCGTTGGCTATGTCAACCTGCTTCAGCATCTGGTCGATCATCCGGTCGTTGTCAGTTCCGGAACTGGCGTCGCCCCCGGGGCTCAGGTCGCTGAAACGCTGGTCCTTGCGCTCGACCAGCTTTCCCGTTTCCTCGTCGACCTCGACGCCCAGCAGCGGGTCGCCGTCCGCGTAGAGGCCTCGCATATAGGCCAGCGTGACCTCGTCCTGACCGCCAGCCAGGAAAGCGCAGGTCGATGCGTACCTGTGCGACAGCACCTTGCTGTGCGCGGCGATGACGGTCGACTCAGTCGCGCCACCATTGCGTCGCGCCTTGACCTTGACGCCCTCCAGCGTGTTCGGCGCTTCCGCCTTGTTGGTCGTGTCCGGCACGGCCCAAGGCGTCGCGTGGGCCAGCGCCAGCATCAGCGCCAGCCAGCCAGGGGCTGCAATGCCCCGTTTGAGTTTGAACGAGTGCATGCAGGTCTCCCTGTCGTTGCTGGCTTGTCGATCAGGACTTCTTGGCTGGCGGCTTGAGCATTGCCTCGGCGCGGGCCTTTTCCTGCGGGGTGAGCCTGGCCTCCAGGGCGGGTAGCGCAGCGCTGGCCTGATCGTTGCCCAGGCCCTTGCTGAGCGAGCACCAGGCGTAGGCGGCCGCCATGTCCTTGCCACCGCCCTGGCCCTGGGCCAGCATCACGGCGAGGTTGAACATCGCGTCGGGCTGGCGCCGTTGCGCGGCGGCCTGGAAAAGTTGCCGCGCCGTGGCGAGGTTTTGGCCGACGACTTCGCCGCTGTAGAAGTAGGTGGCCAGCGCGTTCTGCGCGTCGGCGTGGCCCTTGAGCGCAGCGTCCTTGTAGAGCACGACGGCGCGTTCTGGCGCCGGTGCCGGCAGGCCTTCGCCCAGGTCCAGCATGCGCGCGGCGGCGTAGGTGGCCTCAAGGTGTCCGGCCTTGACAGCCGCGTTGTAGTACGCGCCCGCGCGCTGCAGGTCCAGCGGCACGCCTGCGGGCTGCTTTGGCAACTGATGGTGGTAGAGCTGGCCCAGCATGTAGAGAGCCCTCACGTCGCCCGCCTCGCCAGCGGACTTCAGGAACTCGAGGGCGCGACCGGCATCGGGCTTGGTGCCGACGCCGCTGAGGTTGGCCTGGCCCAGCAGCGTGCCGGCGGGTTCGAACCCGTAGTCCAGCGCCTTGCTCCACCACTTATAGGCTTCGGCGGGATTGCGCTTGGTGCCCTTGCCGCTCAGGTGGATGTTGGCCAGCAGCAGCGCGGCCTCGACGCGGGTGTTGATGTTGTCGGGCTTCTTGGGATCGAAAGTCAGCCGATCCTTGACGGGGTCATAGCGCGCGTCGACAACTTCCTTCAGCCATTCGATGGCTTTGGGCGTGTTGGCCGGCGTGCCCAGGCCGAGCAGCTGGATGCGGCCGAGCATCATGGCCGCTTCCTCGTAGCCCAGCTTTTTCCAGCCTTCCTCAAACTTCGCCCGAGCCTCGACGAAGTTGCCAGCCTCGTAGGCTTCGAAGGCCTGGGTGAGGGATTTGTCCTTGCGGGCAATCCAGTTGCGGCCGGCGGAGAAGCGGCGGTCGCCCGCGCCGCAGGCGACGGCCGGCGAGGTGCCGCTGATGTCGTCGGGGTCGGGGGCGGGTGCGTCCAGCGGGCCGGCAACACCGCCGGTTCTGGCATTGCCAGCGGGGCTCAGGTCGCTGAAGCGCTCAGCTTCGTTGGACTCGCTGTCCAGCAGGCCCATGTCACGCATGTAGGCCAGCGTGACATCGTCATCGGCAGCCGAGTAGCCACTCATGAAGCCGCAGGACGACGCGAAGTTGCGCCCCAGGATCTTGTCCTTGGCCGCGGTGACGATCGAGGGATCGACACCGCCGTTGCGCTTGCCGGTCACCTGGACCGAGTTCAGCGCCTGTGTCGGCGCGGGCGCGGCCGACGGCTTGGCGCCATCGGCCTGCTGTGCGCCCGCGAGCGGCGCCGCGAAAGCCAGGGCAAGGACGGCCCGTGCCGCCCAGTTCAGTTGAAGGAATGGGCGGTCGGTGCCGGTCATCTTGTCTCCCTGTTTTATTGCTTAGCGCGGGCTGCGCAACGTGAAGCCTACCGTGTAGCGGCGGCCGGCGTAGTCGTCGGTGTAGATGTTGGGGATGCCGTCGGCGTAGTCCTGATAGCCGCCCGTGTTCACTTGCTTGCGCTCGCCGGTCAGGTTGCGTGCGTCGGCAAAGATCTCCAGGCCGTTCTTGAACTTGTAGGAAACCTTGGCATCGACGAACGCCCTGCGCGGGGAGAAGATCGGCGCGCCCGGGTTGTACGGCAGGCGCCAGGTGTTGGTGCCAACGGATGGGTAGTTGTTGACCAAGATGGTGCTGTTGTCCGCGCCCGGCGTGAAGCGCTGGTAGCGCGTGGCCACCACCTGCATCGCGACGCGCGCCTGGAAGCCGCCGTCGTCGTACCACAGCGAGGCGTTCCAGGAGTACTTGGGCACGTTAGCGGGTGGCAACACGTCGCCACTGATCAGATCCAGCGTCGGCTGACCTTGCTTGTCCTTGGCCTTCGTGAAGTTGGCGTCCAGGCCGGTGTAGCGCAGGATGGACGGCAGGAAGGTAAACGCCGTCTTCATGCTGAACTCAATGCCCTTGCGCGTCGAGGCCGGCTGGTTGTCCCAGGTGGTGTACGTGAACTCCTGGTCGGCCAGCGATGCGCCCGTGAAGGGGTCGACGGCGTTGCTGTCCTTGAACAGTCGCACGTTTTGGCGCGAGACGGTCAAGGTCGGCGCACCGATCAGGCCGCGTTGCTTGTAGTAGGCGAACGAGAACATGGTGTCCCGGTTAGCAAACCATTCCAGCGACAGGTTGTGGTTGACGTTGGTCTGGGGCTTGAGGTCCGGGTTGCCGAAACGGCCGCAACCCTGGTCTGGCTCGTCGCCGTCGTCGTCCGTCGTTGCTGCCGAGTAGACGAACTCATACATGTTGCAGGTGCCTTCGGGCAGCAACCTGGAAATGCCAGGGCGGGCAACCGTCTTGCCGACGCTGTAGCGCGTCACCAGCTTGTCAGGCACGACCCAGGTCGCCAGGTTCAGAGACGGCATCACGTCGGTGTTGCTGCCCTTGATGGAGGTGTTGGTCGTCTGCGAGTAGCTCTGCAGGCCGGCGGCGTTGTAGGGGTCAGCAGGATTGAAGGTGCTGGCGATGACGCGGTTGGAGCGTAGGGTCACGAAGCCCGTGGCATCCACATCGGTCTTGACCATACGCACGCCGAAGTTGCCGCTGATTTCCATGCCGAAGGGCAGAGACCAATTCGAGAACGGCACGCGGTCGACTTCGAAGTCGGTCATCAGGTAGGCGGCGGTCACCGTTTCCTTCGAGCTGCGGACCGGATTGTCGTAGACCTTGCCGTCACTGGCCGTGCACTGGCGGAGGCAGTCCAGCTGCACCGGCACGCCGGCGAGCTGGAACAGCTTGTCGATGTCGAGGTTGTACCAGCCGTTCAACAGGGTCGCTGGTCGACCCTTGGAACCGCTGTAGAACTGGCTGGCTGGAGCCATGGTCATGGTCTGGCGGACGATCTCCTCGAACTGCGCCTGGGTCAGCGTGGTAGTGCCGCCCACGTTGTTGCTGGCGATGCCCTTGTTCAGCGTCGTGTTGGGCACGTAGCCATACGCACAGGGGCGGCCAGGCGTCGCTCCACCCACGATCAGCGAGCCAGGGGTGTTCTCGCAGCCGACGAGATTCCAGCGTGAGTTGACCGGCTCCATGTAGACGCCTGGTACGAAGCCGGCCTGGCCGAATGTGCCCACGGGCTCCTTGACGGTACTGCCGCCGCCGCCCCAGAAGTCGCCCTTGTTGGTGCGGTACTGCACGCCACCCTTGAGCGATGTCAGGAAGGGCACCTTGTCCACGAGGTTGTAGGAGAGATCCAGCTTGCCGTTCCGCTCGCTGTTCTCGGAGTCGTAGGAGCGGATGACCTGCAGCACCGACGTGTTGGTGTACCGCGCAGTCCTGTCGGCAGCGTATAGGGGCGATGAAACAGGGTTTGTTGCAGAGGCGTTAATTGCTGCTTGCTGCACAGCCGGATTCAGCGTCGCGTAGCGGGGGAAGTTCAGTTGATCGGTGCCTCCCGGCATCGAGAAAGCCCAGAGCCCGTCGGGCTGGATGGTGAAATTGGCAACGCCGGCGTTGTAGCCGAACGAGGCGCGGCGGTCATAACGCTTTGCCGTGTTCTTGACCAAGCCACCCATGAACTGGGCCTTCAGTCGGTCGCTCTTGTACTCGCCACCGGCGACCAGCGTTTTCGTCGTCGTGTCGATGGTGCTGAAGATGGTGTCGGTGGTGTAGCCGGCGTTGTCGATCGAGTAGCTGGTCAGATGGTGCGCAGAGTCGACCGTGTAGCCCGGCAGGATGGTGGTCGTGGCGCCCATGGTGAGCGGCCGCGTGACGCCGTTGTTTGCCGTTGCGCTGGGCAGGGAGTACATGTTGGGCAGCAGGCTGCCCCTGAAGTTCGCACTGGCGGGCGGCAGCGTGCGGGTTGCCGCTCCGTAGCTGGTCGGGATTACTTCGGTGAAGGCGCTGTTGAACTGCGGGGTGCTGCCCAAGCCCAGGAAGTTCACCCAGTCGTTCACTTGGCGCTTGGCACTGGCCAGCTTGGTGTAGACGGACAGGTTGTTGTTGACCTTGAAGTCGAAGCGGATGTCGGCGTTGTCGCGGCGATCTTCCTGGCGACGCAGGTTGTAGCGGATGCCACCGGCGTTGGACGGCGTGTAGTCGTTCCACTGGTTCAGGCAGGTCAGCTGCTCCAGGTTGCGCTGGTTGATCGCGGAGTTGACCGTGGCGTTGCGGGTGCCTGGGACGATCCGGGACTGGACACTCTGGGTTGGAGCGTCGGCCAGGAAAGTGTTGGTCAGATTCGGGAAAGCGGTGAAGCAGTCCGCCTTTGTCTTTGCGGCAGCAGACTTGGTGAGCAGTTCCAGTGGCGTCGCTGCGGTGAATGTGCCCCCCCCGACCAGCGGCGAGGACAGGAAGGTCGCGGTCGCCGCAGGCTGCGTCTGGTCCAGCGTGCTCGGGTTGAACGAGAAGGTCTTCTCTGGCGAGTTGTCGAGGTCGAGCTGGCGCAGCAAGCCTTGCTGGTTGTTGCTGCCGCCCTGCGTGATCGAGTGCATCTCGCTGTTCGTGCGCGCCTTGCTCACGTTGAGCAGCACGCCCAGCTTCTTGTCCAGGAATTTGTCGGCCAGGATGAGGTTGAAGCGAGGCGTGGTCTGCTTGACCAGGTCGCTCTGCGTGGCCTCGCCCTTGATCATGTAGAAGGGCTTGTCGAAGTCCAGGCCGGTGCGGGTCTGGATGAGGATGCCGCCGCCCAGCGAGCCTTCGGTCATGGCTGCGGTGGAGCCCTTGATGACGTCGACGCTCTTGATCAGATCGGACGGCAGCTCGCGGAACTCGGTGCCCCGGCCGTCGCCGCCTTCGGCGCCGCGGCCCAGCAGGTTGGTGCCGGCGCCCGATTCCACACCCATGCCGTCCACTTCGACGCGAGTCAGGTCCGGGCCGTTGCCGCGGATGGAGACGGTGACGCCCTCGCCGAAGTCGCCAGTTTCCAGCGACACGCCGGCGATGCGCGAGATGGCTTCGCCGATATTGCGGTCCGGGAAGGCGCCGACATCCTCGGCCACGATGGAGTCCTGAGCCGTCGCCGCGTTCTTCTTGCGGTTGATGGAGGACTGCTGTGACTGGCGTGTGCCCACGACCATCACGGTCTCGAGCTCATTGACAGGCGCTTTCGCCTGCGCAGCGGGGGCCGGCTTGGCAGCTGCAGCCGGCGCGGAGGCCGCTGCGGCGGGCGCGGCCGGGGTCTGAGCCATGGCGGCCTCATGGGCCATCAGGGCGAGCGCCAGGGAAACGGCGGTGCCGATGCGGTCGCGGCGGGGCGTGGGGGTGCTGGTGGGGGTCATGCAATCTCCGTCTCGCTATGGCCGGTACGAAGCCGGCGCGCGTTTTAGTCAAGGGACAGGCGCCCGGACGGAGGACTTATGTCGCTCCAATCCAGGACGTTGGCCCGGACGATAGACATCGAGTTACATCACGAGAAATACGATTTCGGCGATTTGCTATCTCGCGCCGGAATAGCGGGGCCAGAAACAATGGTTAACCCGCGGGAAGCATTTCAAACACTCAAGGCCGTGAGCGGAGTGGCCCGCTCACCGTGGCGCGAATGCCTCAGGGTTTCACCCGCCTGACGCTCTCGACGGCGGCCGTGCGGCGCAGCACGCGCAGCACATCGGCCAGATGCAGGCGGTCGCGCACGGCGATGATGAGGTTCATCTCGGCCGTTTCGCGCAGGGCCGCTTCGTCGCCCATGGCGATGTGGGTGATGTCGGCCTCGGCCTGGGCGACGGCTTGCGCCACCTGGGCCAGCACGCCTTTGCCGTTGCGCAGCAGCAGCGAGATGCCGGCCTCGAAGCTGCGCGTCGGCTCCTCGGCCCATTCGACGCGTATCCAGTGTTCGCTGTCGCGCTGGTAAAGGCGCCGCCCGACCGCGCATTCGCAGGTGTGCACCACCAGCCCCTCGCCGCGGCCCAGGTAGCCGCGCACCTCGTCGCCGGGGATGGGCCGGCAACAGCTGGCCAGCTGCACGGAGGCGCCTTCGCCGCCGTCGATGATGACGCTGCCGCGGTCCACCGGCGCCTCGGCAAAGCGGCCCAGCGTCAGCGCCAGTGCGTCGGGTCGCTGGCCTTGCTCGGCCATCAGGCGGGCCATCTTCTTGGCGATGATGGCGGCGATCTTGCGGCCGCCGCCGATGTCGACCAGCAGCTGCTCCGTGCCCGAGCTTCCGGCCCAGGCGGCCAGCTCGTGCCAGATCTTGGCGGCGGGGTCGTCCAGCTCCAGGCTGGGCAGGCCCAGGCCCTCCACGCGCATGGCTTGGGCGAGCATCTTCTCGCCCAGTTCGCGCGACTCCTCCTGCTCCAGGTCCTTCAGGTAGTGGCGGATCTTGGAGCGCGCGCGGCCGGTGCGCACGAAGCTCAGCCAGGCCGGGTTGGGGCTGGCGCCGGGCGCGGTGATGATCTCGACGATGTCCCCGCTCTTCAGCTCGGCCCGCAGCGGCACGGCCTCGCCGTTGACCTGGGCGGCCACGCAATGGTCGCCAACGTCGGAGTGGATGGCGTAGGCGAAGTCCACCGGCGTCGCGCCCTTGGGCAGGGCCATGATCCGGGACTTCGGCGTGAAGACGTAGATGGCGTCGGGGAACAGGTCGATCTTGACGTGCTCCAGGAACTCGTTGGCGTCGCGTGTCTCGTCCTGGATGTCGATCAGGCTTTGCAGCCAGCGCGTGTTGGCCTGCTGGGCCGCGAGCGCCGAGCCCTGCTTGCCGCGGCTCTTGTAGATCCAGTGCGCGGCCACGCCCTGCTCGGCGATCTGGTGCATGCCCTCGGTGCGCAGCTGGAACTCCAGCGGCGTGGCCAGCGGGCCCATCAGCGTCGTGTGCAGGGACTGGTAGCCGTTCTCCTTGGGCGTGGCGATGTAGTCCTTGAAGCGGCCCGCCTGCGGCTTGTAGAGCTGGTGCAGCACGCCCAGGGCCGTGTAGCACTGCAGCGGCTCCTCGGTCAGGATGCGAAAGCCAAAGATGTCGCTCACCTGGGCGAAGCTCATCAGCCCCTTGCCCTTCTCGCTCATCTTCTTGTAGATGGAGTAGACCGTCTTCTCGCGGCCCTGCACCTCCACACGCATGCTGTTCTTGGCGAACGCAGCGCGGATCTCGCCCTCGATGCGCGACACCAGGTCACGCCGGTTGCCGCGCGCCTTGGCCACCGCCTTGCTCAGCGCCGAATAGCGCCAGGGATGGAAGTACTGGAAGGACAGGTCCTCCAGCTCGCGGAAGGTCTGGTTCAGGCCCAGCCGGTGGGCGATGGGCGCGTAGATGTCGAAGGTCTCGCGGGCGATGCGGCGGGCCTTGTGCGGCGCCATCGCGCCCATGGTGCGCATGTTGTGCAGGCGGTCGGCCAGCTTGATGAGGATGACGCGCAGGTCGCGCGCCATCGCCAGCAGCATCTTGCGGAAGGACTCGGCCTGCGACTCCTCCTTGGTGGAGAACTGCAGCTTGTCCAGCTTGGTGAGGCCGTCGACGAGATCAGCGGTGGTGGCGTCGAACTTCTCGATCAGCTCGGCCTTGGAGATGCCGCAGTCTTCCACCACGTCGTGCATCAGCGCCGCCATCAGCGCCTGGGCGTCCAGCCGCCATTCGGCGCAGATGCCGGCCACGGCGATGGGGTGGGTGATGTAGGGCTCGCCGGTGGCGCGCTTCTGGCCGAGGTGGGCCTCGTCGGCGAACTTGTAGGCCTCGCGCACGCGCTTGACCTCGGCCTTGCTCAGGTAGCCAAGCTTGGGGAGGAGGGCGTCAAACGAGGCTGCTTCCGCCGGCGTGGGAGGCGCCAGCTGGCGAAGGCCAGGCAGCGTGAACCAGGCAGTGAGGGAGCGTTGAGCCATAGGAGGCTGAATCTACCCGAAGCGCAAAGGACAACGGGCGTCCAAGGACGCCCGTTTCATGTTCAGCAAAGGCCGAGTTAGACCGGCACCTTGCGCAGCATCTCGATGCCGACTTCGCCAGCGGCGATTTCGCGCAGCGCGGTCACGCCGGGCTTGTTCTTGCTCTCGATGCGGGCGCTGTGGCCCTGGCTCAGCATGCGCGCGCGGTAGGTGGCGGCCAGCACCAGCTGGAAGCGGTTCGGGATCTTGGTCAGGCAGTCTTCGACGGTGATGCGGGCCATGGTGTTCCTTGGAGATAAGCGGATCAGGGCAGGTCGAGCGCCTGAAAGACGGCCGAGCGGTTGCGCCGCTGAGCCGCGTATTTTAGCCGCTGCGCGTGGACGATGGCCTTGAGGTCGAAAACGGCCGTGTCGAACACCGCATTGACGACGACGAAATCGAAGTTCTGCGCCTGTGCCACCTCGATGCGCGCGTTGTTCATGCGCTTGGCGATGACCTCGGGCTCGGTGTCGCCGCGGCGGTTCAGGCGCAGCCGCAGTTCGTCCCAGCTTGGCGGCAGGATGAAGATCAGCACGGCATAGGGGAAGAGCTGCTTGATCTGCAGCGCGCCCTGGAAGTCGATCTCCAGCACCACGTCCTCGCCATGCTGCAGCCGCGCCTCGATGCCGGCACGCGAGGTGCCGTAGAGGTTGCCGTGCACCTCGGCCCATTCGAAGAAGTCGCCGCGGTCGGCCATCGTGCGGAACTCATCCGGCGTGATGAACCAGTATTCGCGGCCGTGCTGCTCCTGGCCGCGCGGCGCGCGCGAGGTGTGGGAGATCGACACGGCGAGGCGGGCATCGACCTCCAGCAGCGCCTTGACGAGGCTGGACTTGCCCGCGCCGCTGGGCGCGGCGACGACGAAGAGATTGCCGGGGTATTCCATGTTGGGCGTTTGATTGCGGGGCCAGACTTTAGCCTGTGACCCTGCTGCGCCGCAGGCTTGATCCAGCGCAACCTGGCGCCGTGGCCTGCGCCTAGCATGGGCCGGTGCCCGCATGGGCACGAAGCGAGGATCGCCATGACTGCGCAACGCAACGCCCCCAGACCGACCTTGAGCGCCAAGGGGCGGCGCCACCGTGTCACGGCACTGGCCGCCGTCGCACTGGCGGCCATGGCCGCAGGCTGTGCGGTGGAGGTGGAGAACACCCGGCCGGCGCGGCAGCTGGCGCAGCAGGCCTTGCCGGAGGGTGATGTCTACATCGGCTGGCGCGTGTTCCAGCAGAAGTGCGCCAGCTGCCACGGCACGATGGCAACGGGTGGGGCGACCGGCCCGGACCTGCTGCCGAGGCTGCGGGAGATGGGCTCGCACCAGTTCATCGGCCTGGTGCTGCGGCGCTACGACTGGATACTCGCCGCGGCGGAGTCCAGCCCGCAAGGCACGGCCCCAAGCAGCACGGCCGAGAAGGTCTTGCAGGGGAAGGATGCCGCGCTGGTGATGCCGGCCTGGCAGGGCGACCCTACCGTGACGGCCCACATCGTCGACCTCTATGCCTACCTGGCGGCGCGCGCCGACGGCACGCAGGGCCCCGGTCGGCCGGCGCGTTAGCAGGCCCTCATGGCGGCGGGCGCTGTTCGTCCGCCGCGTCCTTCATGGCGCAACTGCTGAAGCCGAACGGCAGGTAGGCGGGGCAACTGCCGAGCAGCCCGGTCAGCAGTGGCAGCAGGCCTATCCAGCCCCAGCCGCCCACGGCGCCCAGCCAGGCAGCGGTGACCAAGCCCAGGCCGAGGAGTACGCGCGCGGTGCGGTCGATGAGGCCAACGTTCTGAAGCATGGTGTTCTCCTGGAAGCGGTGAAGACATCATCGGAGCGGCCCTGCGCTGTGCCCTTGATGGAGATCAAGACCCGGCGCCAGTGGCGCACGGCCGCCGTGTCATGCAAAGCAGCGCTTGTCCGACACCGCCGGCGGCAATCCCCGGATAGCGTGGCCAGCTCACTCATTTGATGGAATGCCATGGCTCTCACTCCACTGCTGCTCCTGCCCGGGCTGATGACCGATGCGCGCATGTGGGACCCGGTCCTGCATGCGCTGTCGCATGAACGCCTGGTGGTCATTGGCCAGACGCATGTCGCCGACAACATGGCGGAGCTCGCTGCCGCCGCCATCTCCAACATGCCCGACGGGCCCTTTGCGGTCGCCGGCTTCTCGCTGGGCGGCTATGTCGCGCTGGAACTGTGCCGCCAGGCGCCGGAGCGCGTCGTCGGCCTGGCCTTGATCGACACCAGCGCGCAAGCCGACAGCGCCGAGGCCCGGCAGAACCGGCAGCGCGTCATCGATGGCCTGGTGTCCGGCGGCAGCAGCTTTGCCGACGCGATCGCGCCGTTCCCGGAAAAGCTGTTCCACCCGGCGCATGCCGATGACCCGGGCCTGCGGCGCCTGCTGGAAGGCATGGCGCGCAGCGTGGGCGAGGCCGGCTTCATTCGCCAGCAGAAAGCGGCGATGGACCGGCATGACCGGCGCGATGTGCTGGCCAAGCTGCGCGGCCCGGCGCTGGTGGTCTGTGGCCGTGAAGACAAGGTCACGCCGCCCGAGCGCGCCCAGGAGATGGCGGGGCTGCTGCCGGGCGACGTGGAACTGGTGCTGGTGCCCGACGCCGGCCACCTGACCACGCTGGAGCAGCCGGCGGCTGTCGTGGCGCCGTTCCAGCGCTGGCTGGCGAAGGTCGACGGACGCGTTTAACCGCGACGCAGGTAGTCGACGAACTCGAAGCGCAGCCCGTTCGCGTTGGTGTGCGGCTCGCGGGCGGCTTCGGTGAATTGCGTGCGTGGCCAGTCGGGGAAATGGCGATCAGCGTCGGGGAAGGCGGCGTCCACTTCGGTCAGCGCGAGCTTGCTCGCCAGCGGCAGGGCCAGCGCGTAGATCTCGCTGCCGCCGATGACACAGACCTCGGGCTCGCTGCAGGCGGCCAGCGCGGCGTCCAGTGTGCTGAACACCTCGGCACCGGGCAACTCGGTCGCGCTGCGGCTGACGACAAGGTTGCGCCGGCCCGGCAGCGGGCGGAACTTCGCCGGCAGCGAGTCCCAGGTCTTGCGGCCCATGACGACCGGCTTGCCGGCGGTGACCGCCTTGAAGCGCGCCATGTCCTCGGGGATGTGCCACAGCAGCGCGTTGTCGCGGCCGATGGCGCCGTCCCTGGCAACGGCAGCCACCAACGTGATGAGGCTCATACGGCCACCGGCGCCTTGATTGCCGGGTGCGGGTCGTAGCCGGTCAGCTCGAAGTCCTCGTACTCGTAGTCGAAGATCGACGCCGGCCGGCGCTTGATCGTCATGGTCGGATAGGCGCGGGGCTCGCGGGCGAGCTGGGTCTGCACCTGCTCCACGTGGTTGTCGTAGATGTGGCAGTCGCCGCCGGTCCAGATGAAGTCGCCCAGTTCGAGGTCGCACTGCTGGGCCAGCATCATCGTCAGCAGCGCGTAGGAGGCGATGTTGAACGGGACGCCGAGGAAGATGTCGGCGCTGCGCTGATACAGCTGGCAGCTCAGTTTTCCATCAGCGACGTAGAACTGGAAGAACGCGTGGCACGGCATCAGCGCCATCTGCGGCAGGTCGGCCACGTTCCAGGCGCTGACGATGATGCGGCGGCTGTCGGGGTTGGTCTTGAGTGTCTTGACGACGTCGGCAATCTGGTCGATGTGGCCGCCGCCGGGCGTGGGCCAGTTGCGCCACTGCACGCCATAGACAGGCCCCAGGTCGCCGTCCTCCCGCGCCCACTCGTTCCAGATCGTCACGCCGCGCTCCTGCAGCCACTTCACGTTACTGTCGCCGCGCAGGAACCACAGCAGCTCCAGCACGATGGACTTCAGGTGCACCTTCTTCGTCGTCACCAGCGGGAAGCCGGCCGCCAGGTCGAAGCGCATCTGGTGGCCGAACACGCTGCGCGTGCCGGTGCCGGTGCGGTCGCTTTTCTGCACGCCGTGCTCGAACACATGGCGCATGAAGTCTTCGTATTGGGAGGAGGGCATCAGTAGGCGCCGAACAAGGTGTCGAGGGCGGTGGTGATTTCGTCTCGCTGGGCGCGGAGGTTCACCACAGGGCGTTTGAGCAGATTCAGCGGCACGGCGCCGATGCCGGCGGTGTCGAGCACCAGCGCTTCGTCGTCGACCTGGACCAGCGGATTCAGCCGATTGGCCAGGGTGCCGAATTCCGTCTCACGGCGCAGAGGAATCATCACCCGGGTGGCCAAACTGCCAAGGAAGTCGTTCTGTACGTCCAGAAAGAACGGCGTCGTGCGCCGTTCGCGAGCCACCGGATTGGCGTAGACGTCGAAGCGAGCCATCAATCTTCCCGCGCAAAGGTGCGGTACCGGGCCAAGGTCAGGCCCTCACGTTCGATGCGGGCGTTGTAGTCCACGATGGCCTGGCGGTTGTCTTCGTTCCAGCGCTCCCAGTAGCGCTTCTCGACTTCAACGGCCAGCAAGGCGTCGACTGTCGCGGAGACGTTCATGCCAAGCTCCTTGGCCATGTCCAGCACCTTGCTATTCAGGCTCAGATTGGCTGGCCGTTTGGGGGCGTCGGCGATCTTCGGCATGAATACGCTCCAGGAATGATGCGCATGGATTATGCGCGTGCTTGGCGCTCAGGGCGCCAGCAGCACCTGCAGCACGCGGCGCATGACGGGCGCCATGGCGGGCACCTGCTGCCCCATGGCGGGGTCGCGCACGCTCAGCACGGTCAGCCCGTTGAACAACGCGCCCAGCAGCAGCGCACGGCCCTGGATTTCCTCCGGCGGCAGCTGGTCGGCCTGCTCGCCCAGGCTCTGGCGAATCAACTCCTGCGCCTTGCGGTTCACCTGCGCCTGGCTCTGATGCACCACGGCCGCCAGCCGGGCGTTGCGGCTGGCCTCGGCCAGCACTTCCAGCTGCAGCGCCGCTTTTGCCACCTGGCTGTGCTCGTCGATGGCCTCTTCGGTGCCGGCCAGCATCTGCTCCAGCAGGTCGCCGGCTTGCTGAAACTCCGCAATCCGGCCCAGCACCTCCTCGCAGTCCCGCTCGACGATGGCCGCAATGATGTCGTCCTTGTTCTCGAACAGGTTGTAGATGTGGCCCGGGCTCATGCCCGCCGTCTTGGCGATCTCGGCCATGCTGGCGGCATGGAAGCCGCGGCGGCGGAAGCACTCGGCCGCGGCGTCCAGCACCTGCTGGCGGCGGGCGAGGGCCCGGTCGGAGGGATGGGTGGAGACAGTCACGACGCAGATTGTGTGCCGGCTTGGCCGCCACCCAGGGCCTTGTACAGCGTCACCCGGTTGACCTGCTGCGCCAGCCGCGCGTTGATGAGCCCCTGTTCGGCGGCGTACAGCGTGCGCTGTGCATCCAGCGTGGCGAGGCGGTCGTCCACGCCCTGGCGGAAGCGCGCCTCTGCCAGGCGCAGCGCGTCCTGCGTCTGCGCCACCAGCCGCTGCTGCGACGCGACCTGCTGGCCGATCGTGGCGCGCTGTGCGAGCGCATCGGCCACGTCGCGGAAGGCGCTCTGGATGCTCTTCTCGTACTGCGCCACGGCGATATCCCGGTCCACCTGGGCGATCTTCAGGTTGGCGCTGTTGCGGCCGGCATCGAAGATCGGCAGCGACACCTGCGGCATGAAGGTCCACAGGCCCGAGCCCGAGCGGAACAGCCCGTCCAGCTCGTTGCTGGCCGTGCCGGCGCTGGCCGTGAGGCTGATGCGCGGGAAGAACGCCGCGCGTGCCGCGCCGATGCTGGCGTTGGCGGCCTGCAGCGTGCGCTCGGCCTGCTGCACGTCGGGGCGGGTCAGCAGCACGTCGCTGGGCAGGCCGGCGGACAACTCGGCCTGTCGCGTCACCGGCGCGCTTGTGCCGGTGACAGGCAATTGCTCGGCGCCCACCGGCTGGCCCACCAGCAGCGCCAGCGCATTGCGGTCCTGCGCGACCTGGGCGGTCAGGCTGGCGAGGTCGGTCTGCGCCTGCTCGGCCGCGATCTCGGCCTGGCGCAGGTCCAGCGTCGACGCGACACCGGCGCCCTGCAGCCGCTGCGTCAGCCGCAGCCCGTCCTGCCGCGCCAGCAGCGTCTGCTCGGCCAGACGCAGGCGCTCCTGGTCGGCGGCCAGTGTCAGGTAGCTGCCTGCTACCTGGGCGATGAGGCTGATTTGCGCGCTGCGGCGGGCGTCGTCGGTCGCGAGGTACTGCTGCAGCGCGGCGTCGTTCAGGCTCTTGACGCGGCCGAACAGGTCCAGCTCGTAGGCGCTGACGCCTAACGTGGCCGTGTACTGGCGCGTGATGGTGCCGCCGGGGGCGCGCGTCGCGGTCTGGCCCGCACCGGCGTTCACCGTTGGCAGACGGTCGGCCCGCTGCACGCCGTACTGCGCCTGGGCGCGTTCGACGTTCAGCACCGCCACACGCAGGTCGCGGTTGTTGGCCAGGGCCTGTTCGATCAGCGACTGCAGCCGCAGGTCGGTGAAGAACTCGCGCCAGCCGAGGTCGGCGGCCTTGGCTTCAGCGGTGCCGGCTTGCGGCACGGGCCACTGCGGCGCCACCGGCGCGGCGGGGCGCTCGTAGGTGGGCGCCATGCTGGCGCAGCCGGCGAGCGCCAGGCTCGCGGCGAGGATGGTCAGGAACTTGGTCATGTCACACGCCCTCCAGGGCTTGGGGCGCCGCCACGGGGGCGGGCGCCGGGGAAGTCTTCGTTGGGAACCAGCGCTGCACGGCAATGAAGAACACCGGCACGAAGAAGATGCCCAGCACGGTCGCGCTCAGCATGCCGCCCAGCACGCCGGTGCCGATGGCGTTCTGGCTGCCCGAGCCGGCGCCGGTGGCGATGGCCAGCGGCAGCACGCCCAGGGCGAACGCCAGCGACGTCATCAGGATGGGCCGCAGCCGTTGGCGCACGGCGTCCAGCGTGGCGGTGATGGCGTCCTTGCCGGCTTCCATCTCGGCCTTGGCGAACTCGACGATCAGGATCGCGTTCTTCGCCGACAGGCCGATGGTGGTCAGCAGGCCGACCTGGAAGTACACGTCGTTGGACAGCCCGCGCATCGTGGCGGCCAGCAGCGCGCCGATGACGCCCAGCGGCACCACCAGCATCACCGAGAACGGGATGCTCCAGCTCTCGTACAGCGCGGCCAGGCACAGGAACACCACCAGCAGCGAGATCGCGTACAGCATGGGCGCCTGGTCGCCGGTCAGGCGCTCCTGGTAGGACATGCCGGTCCAGCTCACGCCCACGCCGGGCGGCAGCTGGGCCGCGATGGCCTCCACCGACTTCATCGCCGCGCCCGAGCTCTTGCCCGGTGCGGGCTGCCCCAGCACTTCCAGCGCGGGCAGGCCGTTGTAGCGCTCCAGGCGGGGCGAACCCAGCTCCCAGCTCGCCGTGCCGAAGGCCGAGAACGGCACCATCTGGCCGGACGCGCTGCGCACGCGCCAGTTGTTCAAGTCCTCGGGCTGCATGCGGTAGGCGGCGTCGGACTGCAGGTAGACCTTCTTCACGCGGCCGCGGTCGATGAAATCGTTGACGTAGGCGCCGCCCCAGGCGGTGGACAGCAGGCTGTTGATGTCGGCGACCGACAGGCCCAACGCGCCGGCCTTGGCCGTGTCCACGTCCAGGCGCAGCTGCGGCGCGTCGGCCAGCCCGTTCGGGCGCACGGCCACCAGGGTCGGGTCTTGCGCGGCCATGCCCAGGAACTGGTTGCGCGCGGCCACCAGCGCCTCGCGGCCCACGCCGCCCTGGTCCTGCAGGTAGATGTCGAAGCCGCTGGCATTGCCCAGCTCCAGCACGGCCGGCGGCGCGAAGGCGAACACCGAAGCGTCGCGGTACTGCATGAAGCTGCCCATCGCGCGGCCGGCGATGGCCTGCACCTTTTGCGCGGCGGCCTTGCGCAGGCTCCAGTCCTTCAGCTTCACGAAGCCGATGGCCATGTTCTCGCCGCGGCCGGCGAAGCTGAAGCCGGTGACGGCGAAGACCGAGTCGACGTTGTCCTTCTCGTTCTGCAGGAAGTGGTTTTCCACGCGCTGCACCACGTCCAGCGTGCGCGCCTGCGTGGCGCCGGCGGGCAGTTGCACCTGCGAGAACAGGATGCCCTGGTCTTCTTCCGGCAGGAAGGAGGTGGGCAGGCGCAGGAACAGCCAGGCCATGCCGAGCACCAGCGCGCCGTACACCACCAGGTGGCGGCCCCAGCGGCGAATCATGCGGGCGACGACGCCCTGGTAGCCGTTGGCGGCGCTGTCAAAGCGCCGGTTGAAGGCACCGAAGAAGCCGGTCGTGGCGGCACCGTGGCCGGGCTTGAGCAGCGTGGCGCACAGCGCCGGCGTCAGCACCAGCGCGACGAACACCGACAGCACCATGGCCGACACGATGGTGATGGAGAACTGGCGGTAGATGACGCCCGTGGACCCGCCGAAGAAGGCCATCGGCACGAACACCGCCGACAGCACCAGTGCGATGCCCACCAGCGCGCCGGTGATCTGGCCCATGGACTTGCGCGTGGCCTCCACGGGCGACAAGCCCTCCTCGGTCATCACGCGCTCGACGTTCTCCACCACGACTATGGCGTCGTCCACCAGCAGGCCGATGGCCAGCACCAGGCCGAACATCGTCAACGTGTTGATGGAGAAGCCCGCCGCAGCCATGACGCCGAAGGTGCCCAGCAGCACGACCGGCACGGCAATCGTCGGGATCAGCGTGGCGCGGAAGTTCTGCAGGAACAGGTACATCACCAGGAAGACCAGCACGACCGCCTCGATCAGCGTCCACACCACCTCCTTGATGGACACCTCGACAAAGGGCGTGCTGTCGTAGGGGATGACGGCCTTCACGCCGGCGGGCATGTAGGGCTCCATGCGCGTGAGTTCGGCCTTGACCGCCTTGGCCGTGGAGAGTGCGTTGGCGCCCGTGGCCAGCTTGACGGCCACGCCCGCAGCGGGCTTGCCGTTGTAGCGCGACACGGTGGCGTAGCTCTCCGCGCCCAGCTCCACGCGGGCCACGTCGCGCAGGTGCACGGTCGCGCCGTCGGCGCTGGTGCGCAGCACGATGTTGCGGAACTGCTCGGGCGTCTGCAGGCGGCTCTGGGCCGTGACGGTGGCGTTGAGCTGCTGGCCCACATTGGCGGGCGCTGCGCCCAGCTGGCCGGCGGAGACCTGTGCGTTCTGCGCCTGGATGGCGGCGGTCACGTCGGCCGGGGTCAGGCCGTGCTGGTTGAGCTGGTTGGGGTTGAGCCAGATGCGCATCGCGTACTGCGCGCCGAACAGCTGCGCCTCGCCCACGCCTTCGATGCGGCTCAGGCTGTCCAACACGTTGGTGGAGACGTAGTCCGACAGGTCGACCGCAGACTGCTTGCCGTCCTCGGACACGAAGCCCACCACCATCAGGAAGTTGATCGTGGACTTGACCACCTGCACGCCCTGGCGCTGCACTTCCTGTGGCAGCAGCGACGTGGCGGAGGCCAGCTTGTTCTGCACCTGCACCTGCGCGGTGTCGGGATCGGTGCCGGATTCAAACGTCAGCGTGATGCTGGCGTTGCCCTGCGAGTCCGACGTGGACGACATGTAGGTCAGGCCGTCGATGCCCTTGAGCTTCTGCTCGATGACCTGGGTGACGGTGTCTTCCAGCGTCTTGGCGGAAGCGCCGGGGTAGCTGGCGTTGATGGAGACCTGCGGCGGCGCGATGCTGGGGTATTGCGAGACCGGCAGCGTGTTGATGGACAGTGCGCCGGCCAGCATGACGACGATGGCCAGCACCCACGCAAAGATGGGGCGGTCGATGAAGAAGCGGGACATGGTGTGGGGCTCCCGTTCAGCGTGCGGCCGTGGCCGACGCAGCGATGGCAGCGGTGGGCGCAGCAGCCTGCACCGGCGCCCCCGGGCGCAGGCGCTGCAGGCCGTCGACGATGAGGTGGTCGCCCGCCTTCAGGCCCGACGTCACCAGCCACTGGCCGTTGATGACCGGCCCGGTCTGGAGCTGGCGCGCCTCGGCGCGGCCGTCCTTGTCGACCACCATGGCCGTCGCGTTGCCCTTGGCATCGCGCGAGACGGCCGCCTGCGGCGCCAGCAGCGCCTCGGCCTGCACGCCGCTCTGCACCTGGGCGCGCACGTACATGCCCGGCAGCAGCTGCCGCTTCGGGTTGGGGAACTGCGCGCGCAGCGTCACGCTGCCGCTGGCCGGGTCCACCTGCAGCTCGCTGAACTGCAGCTTGCCTTCCTGCGCGTAGGTCGTGCCGTCTTCCAGCACCAGCTTCACGCGCGCCTGGCCGGCGGCGTCGCGCTGCAGCCGGCCTTCGGCCAGGTCGCGTTGCAGGCGCAGCAGCTCGGCGCTGGTCTGCGTCACGTCCACATAGATCGGGTCCAGCTGCTGCAGCGTCGCCATCGCGCCGGCCTGGTTGGCCGTCACCAGCGCGCCGGGCGTGACCGCCGAGCGGCCGATGCGGCCGGCGATGGGCGCGGCCACGCGGGTGCGGTCCAGGTCGATCTGCGCGGCGCGCACGGCGGCGGTGGCGGCGGCCACGTCGGCCTGCGCCTGCTTCAGCGCGGCCTGCGTGTCGTCGCGCAGCTGCTTGCTGACGGCGTCGATGCCGGCCAGCTCGTCATAGCGGCCGGCCTTGAGCCTGGCCGTCGTCGCATTGGCCTCGGCCTTGGCGAGCGAGGCGCGGGCAGAGTCCAGCGCGGCCTCGTAGCTGGCGGGGTCGATCTGATACAGCAGCTGGCCGGCCTTCACATCGCTGCCTTCGGTGAAGGCGCGGGTCTTGACGATGCCGGTCACCTGCGGGCGCACCTCGGCGTTCTGGTAGGCCACGGTGCGGCCGGCCAGCTCGGCGGTGAGTTCCACGCGCTGGGGCTGCAGCGTGACGATGCCGACCTTGGTGGCGGGCGGGGCGCCTGCGTTGGCGCCGGCCTGGGACTCGGCCTGGCTGCAGGCGCTCAGCGTGCATGCGGCGATGACGGCGACGACCAGCGTCAGCACCGTGAACGCCGGCATGCCGAGCGATGAGCGGGAAAAAGAAGGCTTGGGCATTTGGGCGAACCTCGTTGGTCGGACGGGCTGTTCGCCACGCGCTTCCCTCGGGTTGCCGCGTGGCTGTCAGCCGGTCACATGTACTGAATGAGCGTTCATTCTAGTTTTCGAGCAGGCGATGGCAAGCAAAAAGTGAATGACCATTCAGAAATGAAGGGTCATTCAGCGTGTTTCGTGAAAAGTTGCGCGATCGGTGAGCACGAAGCCCGGCCAGCCCCGAATCGCGTCAATCGCGCCACCGGATCTGTCGCGAAAGCGATTTGCGCGACAACTCCGGCTGCCGGGCAGCCTGGATCGCGCCGGGCTGTCCTAGAAAGGCCCGCTGATCGCCACCGTGAAGCCGGGCCGGTACACGTTGGCGAACAAGGTCTTGCCGTCGGCGCTGAAGCAGGTGCCGGCCCACTCGGCGCCGCGGAAATCACCCTTCAGGACTGGCTGCGCCTGCAGCTCGCCGCCGGCCAGCTGCACGTTGTTGCGCGCCAGCTCGAACAAGCCCTCCAGCCCAGCCTCGCGCTTCAGCCCATAGAGGCGCTGTACCGGCTGCTTGCTGTCCTCGCACACCACGATCAGGCCTTGGCGCGGATGCAGGCAGAGGTTGTCGGGGTAGTCGAACACGCTGGCCGCCGGCGACTCCAGGAACAGCTCCAGCCGCTGCTGGCTGGGCACGAAGCGCCAAACCTGGCCCGCCTTCGCATCGCCGCCGTCCGTGCTGGTGAAGAAGATTTCGTCGCGCCCTGCATCCAGGCCCTCCAGCCGCGTGAACAGGCTGCCGCCCCGGGCGCGGCCCTGCAGCAGCACGCCGTTGTTGCCGTTGTCGCCCACGCCATCGGCGGGGCGATCGATGTCCACCCAGGAGACGTCGAACTGCTGGCCCGCCTTCAGGCCGGTGCGCAGGTCGGAGGCGCCGCGCGCGCTCAGCATCTGCAGGCGCCCGCCCGCCGCCAGGTCACCCTTCCTGGCCGGCAGCAGCCGGTAGAAGCCTGCCGGCCGGGCGTCCTCGGTCAGGTAGACCGTGCCGTCAGCGTCCACCAGCGCGGCCTCGTGCCTGAACTGGCCCAGTGCCGTCAGCGCCTGCGCCTTGGACACACCATCGGCCGGCACCTCGAACACAAAGCCATGCGGCTTTTCCAGCCGGAAGGGCTGGCCGCGCAGCTGCCCCGTGTGCCCGGCCGGCGTGACGATCTCCTCGCACGACAGCCAGCTGCCCCAGGGCGTGGTGCCGCCGGCGCAGTTCACCAGCGTGCCCGACAGCGAGCCGCGCATCTCCAGCAGCTTGCCCGCCGCACGGTCGTAGCGCAGCGTCACCGTGCCGCCATCGCAACCCGCGTCGTACTGGCTGGCCGCCGGCCCGAAGCCGCCGCCCACGCCCATGAGTTCGTGGTTGCGCACCAGCGTGAAGACCTCGCCTGCGGTCTTGACGATGCCCATGCCATCGGCCGCGCCCGGCACCACGCCGCCATTGGCCAAGGCCTCACCGGCCCAGCCAAAGCTACGGTAGCTGAAGCCCTCGGGCAGCATCAGCAGCGGCAGGCCCGTGGCCTGGTCGGCTACCGGCCGCAGCGGGCCGTAGCCGGCGGCCGGGCGGCCTTGCTGGCGCGTCTGGGCGCTGGTGGTGAAGGCGCTGGCCAGGGGGCTCAGCGCGAGGGCTTGGAGGAGGGGGCGGCGTTGCATGGGGGGCAGTATCACCGTGGGGCGCCCGCAGTCTGCTGCCCGCTCATGCGGTCAATTCTTCAGCCAGCTCCGGGTGATTGACGATCAAGCGCATCAGGCAGGCCACCGCGCCGGGCGGCGAAAAACGGCCTTGCTCCCAATCCCGCAGCGTCGCCACCGGCGTGTCGATGCGCTCGGCAAAGGCGGCCTGTGTCAGCCCCGACTTTTCCCGTGCCTGCCGCACCAGCATCTGCTCCGGCGTGGTGACGCGCCCTTCGCCGGCCTGGGCTTCCTTGAGTGCCTGGCGCAGATCGGGCAGCGCGTCGCCGGCGTCGGCTTCGATCGCTCGCGCCACTGCATCGATATTGAGTTTTTTGGCCATGTCAGGTCGGGGTTCCAGTCACCGAGCGCATGAGCGGTGAATGTACGGGATGCCCGCATTTTCGGGGCGTCGGCGGGATGGCGGCACTCTCGCCGAGGCGCGGGCTACCTGACTGACGCCGACGGCCTCGAGCCGTGCACAGCAATGAAAAGCGCCGTGACCTGTAGGAGCTCAGAATTGGAACTAACGCCGACTTCCCCGTGAACCCGACTTCGCTCGCGCCCGTTCATAGTCCGCTGCAATCAACACTGGCGAAGCCACAAGACCGCGCGAATGATCCGAGTAACTCGGTATCCTAAGAAGTCAATTAAGGGTTGATGGCGATGCTAGACGGCTGTTGTTAAGACAAACTGCTCCCGCAAAAGTACAGGGGGAAAGTATGAAATACGTATTTAAGCGGAATGGCTCGATCGGTGCTATGGACGCTGAGTCAGACGCAAAGTTTTTGGCCGATTGCTTTTTTGATACTGGTGATGTGGATGTTCTACTAGATTGCGAAGATCCAAAAAGGATAGTTGTTGGACGGGTTGGTGCAGGTAAAAGCGCGCTGCTTGAGCAACTGAAGACTCGCTCGTCAAATGTAATCGACGTGCGCGCAGAAGAGTTGTCTTTAAACTATGTGGCCAACTCAGATGTAATTCAATTTTTTGAGGCTGCGGGTGTAAAGCTGGACTTGTTCTATCAGCTGCTTTGGAAGCATGTTTTTGTCGTTGAATTGCTTAAGAAGAGGTATCGAATTACAGAGAAAGAGCCCCGCTCGCATTGGGACTTTTTGAAAGACGTTTTTTCGAGGGACCCGGCGAAGGAACGGGCTGTTAAGTATTTGGAGCAATGGGGGGATCGATTTTGGCAAGATACCGAAATTAGAATTAAGGAATTTACAACTCGACTTGAAGAAAAGCTTTCCGCTGCGGTTGATGCGAAAATATTTGGTGCGTCTTTAAATGCTCAGGCGGCGCGGGCTTTGTCAGAGGAGGTCAAGGCGGAAATAGTTCACAAGGCGCAGTCCATCGTTAACTCAAATCAAGTTCGTGAGCTGACTGAGGTGGTAAGCCTTCTTGCGGAGGTGATTTTCATCGATCCAATGAATCGCCACCATATAGTGATTGATAGGCTTGATGAGTCTTGGGTGGATGAGAGGATTCGATACAAACTTATCCGGGCGCTAATTGAAACTGTGCGGGCATTTCAGAGAATCCGGGCGGTTAAGATCGTTATCTCTATGCGAGAGGACTTGTTGAGAAGGGTGTTTGATGCAACAAGGGACGCAGGCTTTCAAGAGGAAAAGTATGAAACTCTGTTCTTGAGAGTCAGGTGGAAGAAGCATCAGCTAATGCAGTTGCTCGAAATGCGACTTAATCGGCTGGTGCGGGAGCAATACACCACCAAATCTATTGCTTTTAATGATGTGTTTCGTGGTGATGTTCGAAAAGAGAGTGCAATCGACTACGTCGTTGATCGATCGCTGCTTCGGCCTAGGGACGTAATTTCGTTTGTTAATTGCTGTATTGAGTTGTGCGAAGGAAAGGAATATATAACGCCTTCCGCGGTTCAAGATGCTGAGAAAAAATACTCGGAAGGGCGTCTGAGATCATTATTCGATGAATGGCGTACTGAATTCCCAAATTTGTCTTGTTGTGTCCAGCTTTTGAGAGGGCGCGCTTCTAGCTTTAAATACTCCGAATTGTCGGATGAAGATGTTCAAAGGTTCATGAGTGAATCGTTCAACGAGATGGTGGAAGATGATTTTGCCAAGCGAGCTATATCCGAGTATTTGATTAATAACAGGACTTTAAGTAATTGCCTCATTCAAATTGTCAAAATCATCTACACGGCATCTGTAGTGGGCATTAAACCGCAAGCTACGGACAAGACAAGTTGGGCTCACAACGATGACCGCGGCATTACTGAAGGGCAGTACAAGAGTTCCTCTACTATCTATGTGCACAAGATGCTTTGGCGAGCTCTTGATATCCAACTGCCACCTCGCGGGGCTGTCTGACCCCTGTGCTTGAAATGAGCCCAATCCGGGTTGCTCAAGTCGCCACGCGAGCTTTCCCAAGCACCAGCGTGTAGCAAGAAGATAAAAGCTCGGGGTCTCTGGATTGAACCCCGGGCACATCGATCCGGTTTGCCTCTCCGCCTCGCGCGCTTAGCGCCGCATGAACCGCACGTACCAAGGGCGATCAACGGCCACCGCGCCGCCAACGCGCACCAGCGTCCCGCGCTCGGCGTCCACACGAAACGCCGTGACATTCCCGCTGTTCTGATTCGCCGCCACCAGAAACTGCCCGCCCGGCACAAGCCCAAAACTGCGCGGCGTGCGCCCGCCGATGCTGGTCGACTCGACAAACCGCAGTGACCCAGCCTTCGCGTCAATCGCGAACACCGCGATGCTGTCGTGCCCCCGGTTGGACACGTACCGAGACACCGCCCATTCGGCTGCACCAGCGTGTCGGCCGTGCTGTTGCCTTCGGTCGAGGCGCCGACTGGCAGGGTGGACAGCACCTGAATGCCTTTCAGCGCACCCGTGACCGCGTCCGCGCCGTAGGCGGCCACGCGGGACCTGAGTTCCAGGTCCACATAGGCATAGCGGCCGTTCGGGTGGAAGGCCATGTGGCGCTGGCCGCCGCCGGGTTCGGTGTTGGCGAATGCGGGCATGTTGGGCGAGAGCAGGCCGTTGGCCGCGTCCAACCCAAAGGTCACCACCTTGTTCAGCCCCGGGTCTGGCACGTAGGCGCAGGTCTGGGTCGGGCCGGAGTAGATGCCGTGCGGGTTAGGTGCCCTCTGGCGCTGCGGGTTGACGCTGGCGCCCTCCTGCTGAACCGTGTGCGCCGCAGGACCCAGGCTGCCTTCGGCTGCAGGCGAAGGCGGCGACTGCGGCCTGTCTACTCAACCATGGACCGCATCGATCGGCGGCTGCGCGAATTCGTCTTCAAGGCTCCAGCGTTCCAGGCCTCGCTCGCGCCACTGTCCAGGCCGGCGCGAACGTCGCGGCGCAAGTCATCAAGCCCTAGCTGCTGAACCCGGTCCCGCTCGTCCAGCAGCCGAAGGGCCACGCCCACGACCTCGCTGGCCGACGCGTACCTGCCCGAGGCCACCTGCGCGCGGATGAGATCCTCAAGCTGAGGCGTTAGGTTCACGTTGATGCCCATGACTTGCCCCCCCCTGTGAAGGGTGGAACTTTAAGCAGCCGCCTCGTCAGCCACCAACCCAAACTGCATCGCCGCCAACTTCGCATACAGCCCACCCCGCGCCACCAGCTCGTCATGCCGCCCGATGTCGACGATGCGCCCCGCATCCAGCACGACGATGCGGTCCGCCTTCTGGATGGTCGCCAGCCGGTGCGCGATGACCAGCGTCGTGCGGTGCTTCATGGCCGCTTCCAACGCCGCTTGAACAACGCGTTCGCTCTCGGCGTCCAGCGCGCTCGTCGCCTCATCCAGCAGCAGCAGCGGCGGGTTCTTCAGCATGGCGCGGGCGATGCTGATGCGCTGGCGCTGGCCGCCGGACAGGCGCACGCCACGCTCGCCCAGGAAGCTGGCGTAGCCCTCGGGCAGCGCGCGGATGAAGTCGTCGGCGAAAGCGGCCTTGGCCGCAGCGATGACCTCGTCGTCGCTCGCGCTGGGGCGGCCGTAGCGGATGTTCTCCAGCGCCGTGGTCGAGAAGATGACGCTGTCCTGCGGCACCAGGCCGATGTTGGCGCGCAGGTCGGCCAGGCTGAGCTGCTGCGTGGGCACGCCGTTGAGTCGGATGGCGCCGGCCTGCGGGTCGTAGAAGCGCAGCAGCAGCTGGAACATCGTCGTCTTGCCGGCGCCGCTGGGGCCGACGAGTGCGACGGTTTCGCCGGGCTCAATGGTGAGCTGCACACCATCCAGCGCGGCGCTCAAGGGGCGCGACGGGTAGTTGAAGCGGATGTTGTCGAACTCCACGCGGCTGCCGCCTTGAACCACCGCCAGCGCCTGCGGCGCGACCGGGTCGGCCACCGGCGAGCGGGCTTCCATCAGCTCGATGAGGCGCTCGGTCGCACCCGCAGCGCGCAACACATCGCCCCACACCTCGGCCAGCACCGCGACGGAGCTGACCAGCAGCGTCACATACACCACCGTCTGCCCCAGATGCCCCGCCGTGATCTTGCCGGCGATGACGGCCTGCGTGCCTTGATACAAGCCCCACAGCATGGCGCCGAACACGGCCGTGATGATGAAGGCCACCATGAAGCTGCGGATGCGGGTGCGCTTGCGGGCCACGTCGAAGGCGGCCTCGCTGGCGGCGGAGAAGCGCTGCGCCTCGGCCCCTTCCTGCGTGTAGCTCTGCACCACGGTCACGGCGTTCAGCACCTCGCCGGCAATGGCCGAGGTGTCGGCCACGCGGTCCTGGCTGGCGCGCGACAGCTTGCGCACACGCCGGCCAAAGTACAGAGCCGGTGCCACGATGAGCACCAGCAGGCCCAGCACCTGGCCCATGACGTAGGGGTTGGTGACGACCAGCATGATCAGCGCGCCGATGCCCATGACCGTGTTGCGCAGGCCCATGGACAGGCTGGAGCCCACCACCGTCTGCACGACCGTCGTGTCCGTCGTGATGCGGCTCAGCACCTCGCCGGTCTGCGTGGTCTCGAAGAACTCGGGGCTCTGGCGCAGCACATGGCTGTAGACGGCGTTGCGCAGGTCGGCGGTCACGCGCTCACCCAGCCAGCTGACCATGTAGAAGCGCGAGGCCGAGAACAGGCCCAGCGCGGCGCCCACGGCGAACATGGCGAGGAAGTGCTCGCGCAGCGCCACCAGCCGCTCGCCCGCGTTGTCGGCACCGAAGCCGGCGTCGATCAGGCCGCGCAGCGCGATGGGAAAGGCCAGCGTGGCCAGCGCGGCGCACACCAGCAGCACCAGCGCGAGCGCGATGCGGCCCCGGTAGGGGCGCAGAAAGGGCGCGAGGCCGCTCAGGGAGCGGGCGTTCTTGGAGGCGGGTCGGTCGGTCGTGGAACTCATGGGGTCAAGTTTTGCTTCACATGGGTGCGCCAGCGCGCGCCGCGGTCGCCCGGGAAGTCAGGCGCGCCGTGCCAGACGCTGTCCCGGCGGAACACGGTGCCGAGCACCGCGCTGCCCAGCCGAACGTGGGGCCTGTGGGTTGTCGGTGCGGATTCGAGGCCATGGGGCGCGGATTAGAGCAGCGGCGGGCGACCGGCGTACCCGGTCAGCTCCAGATAGCCCCAGCCGATCTCCTGCCCGGCGCCGTTCAGCAGCCGGGCCGCGCCCTCCCAATAGACGAGGCCGCTGCTGCCGCGCGCGTCGATCTCCTGCGCATCGAAGGCGGCCAGCAGCCGCAGCTCGCCGGCCGGGCTCTGCAGCCGCCACTCGACCGGCCAGCGTGTGCCGGTGGCGGGGCTGGTCCACTGCCGCGTCGGCGTCATGTCGACCTCGTCGGGCGCAAAGCTGCGGTCGGGCTGGCCCGGCGTGCGCAGGCTGCCGCCGGCCCAGTCGCGCGTGCCGTCCTTGCGGCGCAACTGGAAGAGGGTGAGCGCCCGGCCGTCGTGCAGGTTGATGCCCAACCAGTCCCAGCCCACCGCGCTGCCCAGCACGCTGTCGCTCCACTCATGGTCCAGCCAGGCGCGGCCGGCCAGGCTGTGGCGACGGCCGTCCAGCCTCAGCGCGGCCTGTGTCAGCAGCTGCGGGCGCGAGTAGTAGCGGCTGAACTGCGCCGGCAGCGGCCCCTTGCGCGAGATGCCGGCGTCGCCCTGCAGCAGCGGCGCGTCGGGCGTGGCCAGCTCCAGCTCCATGGTGAAGCCCGGGCCGGTGAAGGCCGCGCGGTAGCCGTCGCCCTCGCGCTTGAGCGTCCAGTCGCGCAGCCGCACGTCGCAGTCGCCCACGCGGGCCTCCACCACGCCTGGCAGCCCGCGCAGCAGTCGCTGGGCCTTGATCATGCGGCGCGCGGCCAGGTCCGACAGCGCCACATGCCCCAGCAGCAGCTGCCGCGCCGCCAGCGCGCTGGGGTGGCCGGCCGCCGCCGGACCGGGCACGCGGAAGAAGGTCAGCTGGTAGCCGAAGCGCGGCGGGCTGCCGTCGCGGTCGCCGAGCAGGCCGGTCAGGTACCACCACTCGATGCGCGTCGCCGGGTGGGCGCCGAAGTCGTGCGGAAAGTTCAGGGCGGCTTGCGCCGGCAAGGGCAGTGCGGCCAGCAACAGCGTTCGGCGTTTCATGCGTCGTCCTTCACCGCCCGCACCGCGTCGGCCCCCAGCGCGCGCCGCCCGGCCAGCAGCGACGCGCCCACGGCCGCCGCGAAGGCCAGGCCCACCAGCACCGCCAGCCGCGCCACCGGCAGGCTCAGCTCCATGCTCCAGTGGAAGCTCTGCGGGTTGACGACGTAGACAAGCACCAGGCTCAACCCCAGCCCCAGCCCCAGCCCGGCCAGCGCGCCGGCGCCGCCGGTCAGGCTGGCCTCGATCAGCAATAACCGCATCAGCATGCGCCGCGACAGGCCCAGGTGGCGCAGCAGCCCGAACTCGCGCCGCCGCGCCAGCGCCTGGGCCGACTGGCTGGCGATGACGCCGAACAGACCGACCGCCAGCGCCACGGCCTGCAGCCACAGCGTGATGGCAAAGCTGCGGTCGAAGATCTGCAGCGACAGCGCGCGCAGCTCACCGGCGGCGGCGGTCTCGATGTCGTCGCCGGCCAGCCGGCGGATGGCGGCACGCGCCTCGTTCAGCGGTTGGCCGGGCGCCAGCCACAGCGCCAGCTCGGAGGTGGCCGTGTCGCCGCTGACACGGCGGTAGTCCGGCAGCGCCATCCACAGCGCCGCGCTCTGCCGCGAGTAGTCGCGCCACACGCCCAGCACCTGCAGGCGCACGGGGCGGCCGGCGTCGATCAGCTCGGCGTCGAAGACCTTGCCCGGCACCAGCCCGTCGCGGTCGCGCGCGGCTTCGTTGACCCAGACGGCCACCGCATCGGCCTCGGTCGCGCCGCTCCAGCGCTCCAGCAGCGGCAGGTTGCCGGTGCCCATCTCGCGTGCCGTCAGCGCGACCGCATCGCCACCCGGCGCCAGCCGCAGCCGGGCCGACCGCTGTGGCGCCGTGCGGGCGAACTCGGGCAGCTGCCGCAGGCGCTCGACTAGCGCCGGCGGCAGCGGTGCGGCCAGGCCGTCGCCACTGCGCAGTGCGCTGCGGGCGTAGAGGTCGGCCGGCAAGGCATGGTCCAGCCAGCGCTCCAGCGAGTCGCGGAAGCTGCCGATCATCACCGTCATCGCCACGGCCAGCGCCAGCGCGACCAGCACGCCGGCCAGGGACCGCCGCGCTTCCGCCGCCTGGTCACGACTGCGTTCGCGCGCCAGCATCAGCAGCGCCGTGGCCGGCAGCCGGCCCAGCAGCGCACCGAGCGCGCGCACCAGCGCCGGCACCAGCGCCAGCCCGCCCAGCAGCAGGCACAGCATGGACGCATAGGCCGCCACCGGCGTGCCCTGCCACAGCGGCGGCAGCCAAGCCAGCGCCGTGCCCAGCGCCAACAGCGCCAGGCCCGCCCAGGCGGGCAGCACGCGCCCGGCCGGTAGGCCCAGGCCCTTCAGCACCAGGGCCGGCGCGATGCGGCGCACCGTCAACGCCGGTGCCCACGCGGCCAGCAGCGCGGCGGCCAGGCCCAGGCCACCGTAGACCAGCGCCGGCAGCAGCAGCGGCTGGCGCAGCAGCAGCTCGGTCGACGAGCCGCCGCCACCGTGCAGCCCCAGGTCGCTGCCCAGCAGCTTCAGCGCGCCTGCCGCCAGGCCCACGCCCAGCGCCAGGCCCAGCCCCGTGCCGACGATGCCGATGACCAGCCCCTCGGCCAGGATCAAGCGCCAGCGCATGCGCGCCGACACGCCCAGCACGCCCACCAGCGCCCAGTGCGGCAGCCGCTGCGCGGTGGCCAGCGACAGCACCGCGTAGACGAGGAAGCCGCCGGTGAACAGCGCCATCAGCGCCAGCAGGCCCAGGTTGACGCGGTAGGCCCGCGTCAGGTCGGACAGGCGCTCGCCTTCATCGGCCGGCGGCGCGGCCCGCCAGCGCGACGGCAGCGTGGCGGCCCAGGCGGTGTCTTCCGTGCCGGGCGTGAGCTGCAGGTCGATGCGGTCCAGCATGCCCAGGCGGCCGAACAGCGCCTGCGCGTCGGCGATGTCCAGCACGCCCAGCGGCGCGCTGCCGGCGGCGACGCGGCCGCCGATGGTCAGCACCACATCGCGCGGCGCGCCGCCGCCCGGCGTGGGCAGACGCAGCGTCAGCATGGTGGCGCCGGCCGGCAGGCGGGCGCGCGCGGCGGCGTTCAGGTGCACGGTGCGGGCGCCCAGCAGCGCCTCGGTGCCGCCGTCGACCTGCGGCATCAGCTCCGGCGCCAGCGGCTGGCCGTTGGCGGCCGAGGCCAGCAGCGCCAGCGCGTCCAGGCCGATCAGGCGGATGGACAGGCCCATCCCGCCCGGCCCCGCCTGGCCGGGCCAAAGCGCCACGGCTTCGAGCACGGGGTTGGCAGCGGCGACCTCGGGGCGCTTCAGCAACTCGGCCAGGTCGCCGTCCGCCAGCGCGCCGGTGCGGGCGCGCAGCACCAGGTCGGGCTGGCCGTTGACGCTGCGGGCGGCGCGCGCGAACTCGGTCAGCGCCGCGCCATTGAGCAGGTGCACGCCGAAGGCCAGCGCCACGCCCAGCATGACGGCGACGACGGCCAGCATGATGCGGCCCGGCTGGTCGCGCCAGGCTGGCCAGCTCAAATGGCGCCAGAGATGGGTCAGACGTCTTCCCAAACGCCGTTCTTGAGGATCTGGTGCGGCGTGAAGCCGGCCTTGTAGGCCATCTTGGGGCTCTCCTCGATCCAGTAGCCCAGGTAGAGGTGGCTGAGCTTCAGCTCCCGGGCCTGCTGGATCTGCCACAGCACGCCGTAGGTGCCGAAGCTGCCTTCCGCGTCGGGGTCGTAGAAGGTGTAGACCGCCGACAGGCCGTCGCTGAGGATGTCGAGGATGGACACCATGCGCAGCGGGGTGCTGCCGTCAGGCATCTCCTCGCGGAACTCGACGAGGCGGGAGTTGATGCGCGACTGCAGCAGGAACTGCGTGTACTGGTCCACGCTGTCATGGTCCATGCCGCCGCCGCTGTGGCGGCCAGCCTGGTAGCGCAGGTAGAGCGCGTAATGCTCGGGCGAGTAGCCCAGCCGCATGACCTTGGCCTGCAGGTGGCGGTGCGCTTTCAAGGCGCGCTTCTGGCTGCGGTTTGGCTGGAAGCCGGCCACCGGCACGCGCAGCGCGACGCAGGCGCGGCACTGGTCGCAATAGGGGCGGTAGGTGAACAAGCCGCTGCGCCGAAAGCCGGCGGCGACGAGGTTGGAATAGGCGTCGGCGTGGATCAGGTGGCTGGGCGTGGCGACCTGCGAGCGTGCCTGGCGGCCGTCGACATAGCTGCACGGGTAGGCGGCCGTGGCGTAGAACTGGATCTGCGCGAGGGGCAGTTCTTTGGGGTGGGTCACTTGGTGTTCAGGAGCCTTTGCCAGTGGGCCGGATGATAGGTCCAGGGCCCCGGCGAGGCTTCGCCCACATGGGTGGCGAGGTGGGCTTCGAAGGCGCTGCGCGGCACTTCGGCGGCGCCCAACGAGGCCAGGTGGCCGGTGTTCTGCTGGCAGTCGATCCACGGGATGCCGAACTCGCGGCACAGGCAGACGAGGGCGCACAGCGCGATCTTGGACGCGTCCGTGCGGCGCATGAACATCGATTCGCCGTAGAACATGCGCCCGAGGTTGACGCCGTACAGGCCGCCGACGAGCTCGCCGTCCATCCAGGTCTCGACGCTGTGCATGGCCGGCCAGGCGAGGTAGGCGGCTTGCAGCTCGGGCACGATCCAGGTGCCGTTCTGCCCCTCGCGCGGCGCGCTGGCGCAGGCTTCGAGCACGGCGGCGCGGTCATGGTCGATGCGGATTTCGTAGCCGGGCGTGGCGGCAAAGCGCTGCACCGTCTTGCGCAGCGAGCGCGACAGCTTGAAGTGGGCCGTCTGCAGCACCATGCGCGGGTCGGGCGCCCACCACAGCGGCGGCTGGCCGGGGCCGTACCAGGGAAAGATGCCGCGGCTGTAGGCGGCCTGCAGGCGCTCCGGCGTCAGCGTGCCGCCGGCGGCGAGCAGGCCGGGCGCGTCGGTGTCGGGGCCGAGCGCCTTGGCGCTGGGCGGGAAGGCCAGGGAGGCCTCGTCGAGCCAGTCGATCATGGGCGCCAACTTAACATGGCGCCCATGATCACCGTCTATGGCATCCCCAACTGCGACACCGTCAAGAAGGCCCGCGCCTGGCTGACCGACCGAGGTCTGGAAGTGACCTTTCACGACTTCAAGAAGCAGGGTGTGCCTGCCGACCAACTGCCCGAGTGGCTCAAGGCCTTCGGCCGCGACAAACTGGTCAACCGCGCCGGCACGACCTGGCGCAAGCTGGACGACGCCACCAAGGCCGCCGTTGTCGACGATGGCTCGGCCGCCGCGCTGATGCTGGCCGAGCCCAGTGTCATCAAGCGGCCGGTCGTGCGCTGGGCCGATGGCCGTTGGACGCTCGGCTTTAGTGCGCAAACGTTCGAAGAAGGTGCGTTTGGTGCACCAAAGTAGATCGATTGCGCTAGACGTAGCCGCCCCCGCGCCGGGGCGAATGCGCATTAAAACTGGGCATTGAACTTGCTGTTTCGGTGCGGTTTGTGTCAGCTTGGTGCATTTGCCCAGCCGCACGCCACCGAACGGAGACAGCGTTGGAGACATCGATCAAGCAGGGCGCGGATGCGCTCTTCATCTTGCTGGGCGCCATCATGGTGCTCGCCATGCACGCCGGGTTTGCCTTCCTGGAGCTGGGCACCGTGCGCAAGAAGAACCAGGTCAATGCGCTGGTGAAGATCCTCGTGGACTTCGCCGTGTCCACGCTGGCCTATTTCCTCGTCGGCTACCTGGTCGCCTACGGCACGCACTTCTTCATCGGCGCGGAGCAGCTGGCGCAGAAGAACGGCTACGAGCTGGTCAAGTTCTTCTTCCTGCTGACCTTTGCGGCGGCCATTCCGGCCATCGTGTCGGGCGGCATAGCCGAGCGGGCGCGCTTTGGCCCGCAGCTGGCGGCCACGGCGGTCATCGTCGGCTTTGTCTACCCGTTCTTCGAGGGCATCGTCTGGAACCAGGGTTTCGGCATCCAGGCCTGGCTGAAGGCGACGACGGGCGCGGAGTTCCATGACTTTGCCGGCAGCGTCGTCGTGCATGCGGTGGGCGGCTGGATCGGCCTGGCTGCCGTGCTGCTGCTGGGCCCGCGCCTGAACCGCTACCGCAAGGACGGCGCGATGAGCGCGCATCCGCCGTCCAGCATCCCCTTCCTCGCTTTAGGCGCCTGGGTGCTGACGGTGGGCTGGTTCGGCTTCAACGTGATGAGCGCGCAGACGCTGGACAAGATGTCGGGGCTTGTCGCCGTCAACTCGCTGATGGCCATGGCCGGTGGCACGCTGGTGGCGGTGCTGCTGGGCCGCAACGATCCGGGCTTTGCCTACAACGGGCCGCTGGCCGGGTTGGTGGCCGTGTGCGCAGGCTCGGACGTGATGCATCCGCTGGGCGCGCTGGTGACCGGCGGCATCGCCGGCTGGGTGTTCGTCAAGTTCTTCACCCTGACGCAGAACCGCTGGAAGATCGACGACGTTCTGGGCGTGTGGCCGCTGCACGGCCTGTGCGGCGCCTGGGGCGGCATCGCCTGCGGCATCTTCGGCCAGCAGGCGCTGGGTGGCATCGGCGGCGTCAGCTTTGGCGCACAGCTGATCGGCACGCTGGGCGGCGTGGCCTGGGCCACGGCCGGCGGCTTCGTCGTCTACGGGTTGATCCGCCAGTTCGTCGGCCTGCGGCTGGACGCCGAGCAGGAGTTCGAGGGCGCCGACCTGTCCATCCACAAGATCGGCGCGACGCCTGACCGCGAGGCCAACTGGTAAGCTGGCGCCACTCCCAAGAACAGGCCCCAAACGGGGCCTTTTTCAATCATGTTCACAGGCATCGTCCAGGGCGTCGCCCGCGTCGAATCGATTGACGCCCGCGAGGGGCTGCATACGCTGGCGCTGAAGCTGCCGGCCGGGTTCGACGACGAACTGGCCATTGGCGCCAGCGTGTCCTGCGACGGCGTCTGCCTGACCGTCACCGAGCGGCCGTCGCCCGACGTGGCGCTGTTCGACGTGATGGGCCAGACGATGAACCTGACGACGCTGGGCGGGCTGAAGGTCGGCTCGGGCCTGAACGTCGAGCGGGCGGCCAAGGACGGCGCCGAGATTGGCGGCCACCCGCTGTCGGGCCATGTCGACGTGTCGGCCCGCATCGCCGAGATCCGCCGGCCCGACAACAACCACGTCATCCGTTTCGCCGTGCCGGCGCCGTGGATGCGCTACGTCTTCGCCAAGGGCTACATCGGCGTCAATGGCTGCAGCCTGACGGTGGCCGAGGCCCAGCGCGAGCGCGACGGCTCGGGCTGGTTCGAGGTGTGGCTGATCCCCGAAACGCTGCGCATGACGACCTTCGGCGACAAGGTAGAGGGCGACGCCATCCACATCGAGATCGACCGCAGCACGCAGGTCGTCGTCGACACGGTGCGGGATGCGCTGGACGAGAAGCTGGGGCCGTTGCTGCCCGTGCTGGAAGCGATCGCGCGGGAGCGCGGCATCGACATCACGCAACTCGCGATCAGCAATTCTTGATGCTTTCTTGATGCCCCCCGCCTCGATCTTGTCGAGGCGTTGAGGGGGGAATTTCCAGAATGCCTCCATCGTTACTGGAGGTGTCATGGACATCGTTTTTCTGGGTCTTGGCGCGGCACTCGCGCTGCTGACCGGGCTCGCGGCCTGGGGCTGTGACAAGTTGGCGGGGAAGAAGTCATGACCGGCTTCGAACTCGCCGCAGCCGTGCTCGTCGTCGGGCTGGTGGGCTATCTGTTCTGGGCGTTGCTGTTCCCGGAGGACTTGTCATGAGTGCCTCTGCCTGGATGCAGTTGATCGCCTTCCTGGTGGTGCTTCTCGCCCTCGCGTGGCCGCTGGCCCGCTGGGTGCACGCCGTCATGGAGGGGCGTGTCGCCTGGCTGCAGCGCATCGAACGCGGCCTGCTGAAGGTGGCCGGCGTCAACCCCGACGCTGAACAGGGCTGGCTGCGTTATGCCCTGGGTCTGGTCGTCTTCAATGCGCTGGGTTTCCTGGCCGTCTATGCGCTGCAACGCCTGCAGGGCGGGCTCCCGCTCAATCCGCAAGGCCTGGGCGCCGTGTCGGCCGACTCGGCCTTCAACACCGCCATCAGCTTCGTCACCAACACGAACTGGCAGGGCTACGGTGGCGAGACGACGATGAGCTATCTCACGCAGATGCTCGCGCTGACGGTGCAGAACTTCCTGTCCGCCGCCACGGGCCTGGCCGTCGTCATGGCGCTGCTGCGCGGCCTGGCACGCCACAGCGCCGCCACGGTCGGCAACATCTGGGCCGACCTGACCCGCGCCACGCTGTGGGTGCTGATGCCGCTGTCGCTCGTCTTTGCCATCGCGCTGGCGGGCATGGGCGTCGTGCAGACGTTCAAGCCCTACCAGGACGTGACGACCGTGGAGACGCAGTCCTGGCAGACGCCCAAGCTGGGCGCCGACGGCCAGCCGCTGAAGGCCGCTGACGGCACGCCGGTCATGGAAGACCACACCGGCCAGACGCAGACCCTCGCCGTCGGCCCGGTCGCGTCACAGCTCGCCATCAAGATGCTGGGCACCAATGGCGGCGGCTTCTTCAACGCCAACTCGGCCCATCCGTTCGAGAACCCCACGGCGGCCACCAATGCGCTGCAGATGCTGTCCATCTTCCTGATCCCGGCGGCGCTGTGCTTCGTCATGGGTCGGCAGGTGGGCGACATCCGCCAGGGCTGGGCCGTGCTCGCGGCCATGACCGTGATGTTCGTTGTTGCGGTCGTCGCCGCGACGGCGGCTGAAAGCGCCGGCAACCCGCTGCTCAAGCCGCTGGGTGTGGACGCATTGACCAGTGCCACGCAGGCCGGCGGCAACATGGAAGGCAAGGAAGTGCGCTTCGGCATCGACGCCTCGTCGCTGTTCGCCGTCATCACCACGGCCGCCAGCTGCGGTGCGGTGATTGCGATGCACGACAGCTTCACGCCGCTGGGCGGCGCCGTGCCCATGGCCATGATGCAGCTGGGCGAGGTCGTCTTCGGCGGCGTCGGCGCGGGCCTGTACGGCATGCTGGTGTTTGCCATCCTGGCCGTGTTCGTCGCGGGCCTGATGATTGGCCGCACGCCCGAGTACCTCGGCAAGAAGATCGAGGCGCACGAGATGAAGATGGTCTCGCTGGCCATCCTGCTGACGCCTCTGGCGGTGCTCATCGGCACGGCCGTGGCCGTGGCCACCGAGCCTGGCCGGGCCGGCATCTCGGCGCCCGGGTCGCACGGCTTCAGCGAGGTGCTGTATGCGCTGTCCTCGGCCGGCAACAACAACGGCAGCGCCTTCGGTGGCCTGTCGGCCAACACGCCCTTCTACAACCTGCTGCTCGGCGTCGTGATGTGGATCGGCCGCTTCGGCGTGATCCTGCCGGTGCTGGCGATGGCCGGCTCCTTCGCGGCGAAGAAGCGGCTGGCCGCCGGCGAGGGCACGCTGCCCACGCATGGCCCGCTGTTTGTCGCGCTGCTGATCGGCGTGGTGCTGCTGGTCGGTCTTCTGAACTATGTGCCGGCGCTGGCTCTCGGGCCTGTCGTCGAGCACCTGATCCTCTGAAGCAAATCATGAGCCGCGTCGGCTTTTCCCTGCTCGACCCCAAGCTGGCCCGCCAGGCCTTGGGTGAGTCCTTCACCAAGCTGGACCCGCGCACGCAGTGGCGCAACCCGGTGATGTTCGTCGTCTACCTCGGCAGCCTGCTGACGACGGCGCTGGCCATCGCCCAGCCCAATGGTTTCGTCATCGCGGTGACCGTCTGGCTGTGGTTCACCGTGCTGTTCGCCAACTTCGCCGAGGCGCTGGCCGAGGGCCGCAGCAAGGCCCAGGCCGCATCGCTGCGTGGCCTGAAGAAGGAGACCTGGGCCAAGGTCGCGGAAGACTGGAAGCCCGGCGTCGCCCGCGATGCCGTGAAATGGCACCCGCGCGAGGCCGGCACGCTGCGCAAGGGCGAGGTCGTGCTGATCGAGGCCGGCGACATCGTGCCGGCGGATGCCGAGGTCGTCGACGGCGTTGCTTCGGTCGACGAGAGCGCCATCACCGGCGAGTCGGCCCCCGTCATTCGCGAGAGCGGCGGCGACTTCTCGGCGCTGACCGGCGGCACGCGCGTGCTGTCCGACTGGGTCGTGGCCCGCGTGGCCGTCAACCCGGGCGAGACCTTTGTGGACCGCATGATCGCCATGGTCGAGGGCGCGCAGCGCAAGCGAACGCCCAACGAGATCGCGCTGACCATCCTGCTGGTGGCGCTGACGCTGGTGTTCCTCGGCGTCGTCGCCACGCTGCTGCCGTTCTCGCAGTTCAGCGTGGCGGCGGCTGGCGCCGGTGAGCCCGTCAGCCTGGTCGTGCTGGTGGCCCTGCTGGTCTGCCTGATCCCCACAACAATAGCCGGCCTGCTGTCGGCCGTGGGCGTGGCCGGCATGAGCCGCATGCTGCAGGCCAATGTCATCGCCACCTCGGGCCGCGCGGTGGAAGCTGCGGGCGACGTGGACGTGCTGCTGCTGGACAAGACCGGCACCATCACGCTGGGCAACCGCCAGGCCGATGCTTTCTGGCCGCTGGACGGTTTCAGTGAGGCCCAGCTGGCCGACGCCGCCCGCCTGGCCTCGCTGGCCGACGAAACGCCGGAAGGCCGCAGCATCGTCGCGTTGGCCGACCGCAAGTTCGGCCTAGCCGCTGCGGCGGAGCGCGGGGACTTCGTGCCCTTCACGGCGCAGACGCGCATGAGCGGCGTGGACCTGCCCGGCCGCCAGATCCGCAAGGGTGCCGGCAGTGCCGTGCGCGCCCATGTCGAAGCGCTGGGCGGCCGCTGGCCCGCCAGCGTGCAGGCCAGCGTGGACGAGGCCGCCCGCCGTGGCAGCACGCCGCTGGTGGTGGCCGATGGCGTGCAGATCCTCGGCGTCGTCGAGCTGAAGGACATCGTCAAGCCCGGCATCAAGGAGCGCTTTGCGCAGCTGCGTCGCATGGGCATCAAGACGGTCATGGTCACCGGCGACAACCGCCTCACGGCCGCGGCGATTGCCGCAGAAGCCGGGGTCGACGACTTCCTCGCCGAGGCCACGCCCGAGGCCAAGCTGGCGCTGATTCGCGAGCACCAGTCCCAAGGCCGGCTGGTGGCCATGACCGGCGACGGCACCAACGACGCGCCCGCGCTGGCCCAGGCCGACGTGGCCGTGGCGATGAACACCGGCACGCAGGCCGCGAAAGAGGCCGGCAACATGGTCGACCTGGACAGCAACCCGACCAAGCTCATCGAGGTGGTGGAGACGGGCAAGCAGATGCTGATGACGCGCGGGTCCCTCACGACCTTCAGCATCGCCAACGACCTGGCCAAGTACTTCGCCGTGCTGCCGGCCGCCTTCGTGTCCACCTACCCGCAGCTGGCCGCGCTCAACGTCATGCACCTGGCCAGCCCCAACTCGGCCATCCTGAGCGCGGTCATCTTCAACGCGCTGATCATCGTCGTGCTGATCCCGCTGGCGCTCAAGGGCGTGGCCTACCGCGCCGTCGGCGCCGCCGCACTCTTGCGCCGCAACCTGGCGGTCTACGGCCTGGGCGGCGTCATCGTCCCCTTCATCGGCATCAAGGCCATCGACCTCCTCATCTCCGGCTTCGTCTCATGAACACCCAACTCCGCCCCGCGCTGACGCTCTTCCTGCTGCTCAGCCTCATCACCGGCCTGGCCTATCCGCTGCTCGTCACCGGCATTGCGCAGACGCTGTTCCCGCACGCGGCCAACGGCAGCCTCGTCGAGAACAACGGCAAGCCGGTCGGCTCCGCGCTGATCGGCCAGGCGTTCAGCGACCCCGGTCACTTCTGGAGCCGCCCGTCGGCCACCGCGCCCGCGCCCTACAACGCGGCCGGCTCCGGCGGCTCCAACCTGGCGCCCACCGCGCCGGCGCTGGTCGATGCGGTCAAGGCCCGCATCGCCGCGCTGCGCGCCGCCGACCCGGGCAACACGGCGCCGGTGCCGGTCGACCTGGTCACCACGTCCGCCAGTGGCCTGGACCCGCACATCAGCCGCGCGGCCGCCGACTACCAGCTCGCCCGCGTCGCCCGGGTGCGCGGCCTGGCTGAGGCGCAGGTGAAGGCGCTGCTGGACGCGCACACCGAGACGCGCCTGCTCGGCGTCCTCGGCGAGCCGCGCGTCCATGTGCTGGCCCTGAACCTCGCGCTCGACCGTGCGACCATTCCCGCTCGATGACTGCGAACAGAACAACATGCTGATCAACAGCGCCGTGTACGAGGATGGCCGCATCGTCTGCGAGCCGGGTCTGGAGGGCGTCTCCGAGGCGTTGCAGAGCCAGTCGGGCTTTGTCTGGATCGCGCTGCGCGACCCCAGCGACGACGAGCTGCAGCTGCTGCAGCGCGAGCTGGACCTGCCGCCGCTGGCCGTGGAAGACGCGCGCAAGGGCCTGCAGCGCCCCAAGCTGGAGGAGTACGGCGACATGCTGTTCGCCGCCATGCATCTGCTGGAGGCCGGCCCCGACGGCCTGGAGGTGGGCGAGGTGCATGTGTTTGTCGGCGCGCGTTTCGTCGTGTCGGTGCGGCACCGCAGCGCCCAGGGCTTCCTGGGCGTGCGCGACCGCGCCGAGCGCGAGCCGGAGCTGCTGCGCCAGGGGCCAGGTTTTGTCTTCTACGCGCTGATGGACGCGGTGGTGGACCGCTACTTCCCGCTCATCGATGCCATCGATGCCGAGCTGGACCAGTTGGAGACGACGATGTTCCTGCCCCGCCAGGACCGGCAAGCCGTCGTCGAGCGGCTGTTCGGCCTGAAGCAGCGGCTCACCACACTGCGCCACGCCGTCACGCCGCTGCTGGAGGTGGCGTCCAAGCTGCACGGCGGCCGCGTGCCGGTGGTCTGCAAGTCCATGCAGGACTATTTCCGCGATGTCTACGACCACCTGCTGCGCATCCAGGCCAGCATCGACGCGGCCCGCGAAACCATCATCGCGGCGACCCAGGTCAACTTGACGCTGGTGTCCATCGACGAATCGCTGGTCACCAAGCGCCTGGCCGCCTGGGCCGCCATCTTTGCCGCGTCCACGGCGCTGGCGGGCATCTGGGGCATGAACTTCGAGAAGATGCCTGAGCTGCGGTGGGCGTTTGGCTACCCGATGGCGTTGGGCGTGATCGCGGTCGTCAGTGGGGCGCTGTACTGGCGCTTCAAGCGGCTGGGGTGGCTTTGAAGGACGCTACCGCCGTAGGTTGGGGTGAGCGCAGCGAACCCCAACGTCCACGGCACCGGGCCCTGTTGGGGTTCGCAAGGCTCACCCCAACCTACGAACGATGACCGACGCAAGACCCGACCCCGACGCGCTGCTCGCGCAGCTGCAGCGCGACGAAGCCGCTGCCAAGCGTGGCCGGCTGAAGATCTTCTTCGGCGCCAATGCCGGCGTCGGCAAGACCTTTGCGATGCTGGCCGCTGCGCATGCGGCGCAGAAGGAGGGCAAGGCGGTGCGCATCGGCGTCGTCGAGACGCATGGCCGTGCCGATACCGAGGCCATCGCCCGCGACCTGCCTCGTCTGGCCTTGAAGGAACTGGCGCACAAGGGCCAGACGCTGCGCGAGTTCGACCTCGACGCCGCGCTCGCCTGGGGCGCTGCCGAGCCCGGCGGCGTGCTGCTGCTGGATGAACTGGCGCACAGCAATGCCCCTGGCTCGCGTCACGCAAAACGCTGGCAGGACGCGCAGGAGCTGCGCGAGGCCGGCGTGGAGGTCTGGGCGACGCTGAACGTGCAGCATCTGGAGAGCCTGAACGACATCGTCGGCGGCATCACCGGCATCCGCGTCTGGGAGACGCTGCCGGACAAGGTCTTCGACGGCGCCGACGAGGTGGTCGTCGTCGACCTGCCGCCCGACGAGTTGCTGCAGCGCCTCAAGGAGGGCAAGGTCTACCTGCCCCAACAGGCCGAGCGCGCGGCGAAGAACTTCTTCCGCAAGGGCAACCTGCTGGCGCTGCGCGAGCTGGCACTGCGCCGCACGGCCGACCGTGTCGACGACCAGATGCAGGCCTACCGCCGCGAGCACAGCGATGTGAGCCGTGGGGCCGTGTGGCCCAACCGCGAGTCGCTGCTGGCCTGCGTGGGCCCGGGTGCGGCCAGCGACAAGGTGGTGCGCAGCGCCGCGCGGCTCGCGCAGCAACTGGAGCTGGACTGGCACGCCGTGCATGTGGAGACGGCGCGGAGCCTGAGCGAGGCCGACCGCCAGCGCGTGCAGCGCACGCTGGAGCTGGCGCAGAGCCTGGGCGCGCGCACGGCGGTGCTGTCGGCGCCCGAGGTCGCGGCGGCGCTGGTGGGCTATGCGCGCGAGCACAACCTGGCCCGGCTTGTCGTCGGCCGGCGCGAGCGCGCCTGGCGCTGGCCGGGCCGGCCGACGCTGGCCGAGGCGCTGAGTCATCTCGCCGAGGAGATGGACGTGCTGCAGGTGGCCCTGCCCACCCACTCGCGCCCGCCCGTGCCGTCGCCGCAGCGCGAGTTCGGGCTGCTGGCGCCGCACGCACTGCGTGGTTATGCGGCGGCCCTGCTCTGCACGCTGGGGCTGACGGCCGTCGGCCACTTGCTGCTGCTGGGCATCATGGAGCCCACCAACATCGCCATGCTCTACCTGCTCAACGTCGTCGGCGTGGCGCTGCGCTTCGGCCGTGCGCCGGCTGCGCTGACGGCGCTGCTGGGCGTGGCGGCCTTCGACGTCGTCTTTGTCGAGCCGCGCTGGTCGTTCGCGGTCGGGGACGCGCAATACCTGGTCACCTTTGCCGTGCTGCTGCTCGTGGGCCTGGTCATCGGCCAGCTCGCCGCCGGTTTGCAGGCCCAGGCGCAGGCCGCCCGCGAGCGGGAGCGGCGCGTGCGTGGGCTGTACGCGATGTCGCGCGACCTCGGCGCGGCGCTGGTGCCTGAGCAGGTCGCCGAGATCGCGACGCGCTTCCTGCGCGCCGAGTTCGGCGCCGCCTCCGCGTTGCTGGTGCCACCGCTCGGCACCCTGCCGGGTCGCGAAGTTCTTGCCGTACTCCCAGGCGCCAGTACCCAGCCCGACCTCGGCGTCGCCCAGTGGGCCTTCGACCACGCCCAGCCGGCCGGGCAGGGCACCGACACCCTGCCGGCCAGCGCCTGCCTGATGCTGCCCTTGACAGCGCCCATGCGGCTGCGCGGCGTGCTGGCGATCGAGGGCAAAGGCCGGCGCTGGTCGCCCGAGCAGCGCGAGCTGCTGGACACCTGCGCCGCGCTGCTGGCCATCTCGCTGGAGCGCATCCACTACATCGAGGTGGCGCAGGCCAGCACGCTGCAGATCGAGTCGGAGCGCCTGCGCAACTCGCTGCTGACCGCCATCTCGCACGACCTGCGCACGCCGCTGGCGGCGCTGGTGGGCCTGGCCGATGCGCTCAAGCTGACGCCGCTGAACGGCAGCCAAGCCGATGTGGCCGACGCGATGCGCCGCTCGGCGCTGCGCATGAGCGCGCTGGTGGGCAACCTGCTCGACATGGCGCGGCTGCAGTCCGGCACCGTGCAGTTGAACCGTCAATGGCTGCCGCTGCAGGAGGTCGTCGGCAGCACGCTGGCCGGCCTGGACGAGGTGCTGGCCGGCCGGCAGGTCGACGTGGACCTGCCCGCCGACCTGCCACTGGTGGAGTTGGACGCGGTGCTGATCGAGCGCGTGCTCGTCAACCTGCTGGAGAACGCGGCCAAGTACGCGAGCGGTGCCATCCGCATCAGCGCGCGCACTGCCGGGCGCCATGTCGAGATCGACGTGGCCGACAACGGCCCCGGCTTCCCGGCCGGGCGCGAGGCCCAGCTGTTCGACAAGTTCGAGCGCGGCGACCGCGAGAGCGCCACGCCCGGCGTGGGCCTGGGCCTGGCCATCTGCAAGGCCATCGTCGAGGCGCATGGCGGTCGCATCAGCGCCCACAATGTCTCGACCGGCGGTGCATGCGTCCGCGTCGAACTGCCGTTAGGCCAGCCGCCGAAGGAGAAACCGGAGTGAGCGCCGCCCGCGTGTTGATGATCGAGGACGAGCCGGAGATCCGCCGCTTCGTGCGCATGGCACTCGAAAGCGAGGGCCTGGAGGTGTTCGAAGCGGCGACGCTGCAGCGCGGCCTCATCGACGCCGCCACACGCCGGCCCGAGCTGGTGGTGCTGGACCTGGGCCTGCCGGATGGCGACGGCCTGGACTTCATCCGGGAGTTCCGCGGCTGGTCGCAAGCGCCCGTGCTGGTGCTGTCGGCCCGCGAGGGCGAGGCCCGCAAGGTGCAGGCGCTGGACGCCGGCGCCGACGACTACCTCGTCAAGCCCTTTGGCGTAGCCGAGTTGCTGGCGCGGGTCCGCGTGCAGCTGCGCCGGCATGCGGGCAGCAGCAGCGCGGCCGATCCTGTCTTCCGCTTCGGCGACGTGGCCATGGACCGCTCCCTGCGCACCGTCACCCGCGCCGGTGAGGAGCTGCATCTCACCCCCATCGAATACCGCCTGCTGCAGGAGCTGGCCACCGCGCCCGGCCGCGTGCTGACCCACCAGCACCTGCTCAAGGCCGTCTGGGGCCCGGGCCATGCCGAGGACGTGCACTACGTGCGCGTGCATATGGCCAATTTGCGCAAGAAGATCGAGGCCGACCCGAACCGGCCGCAGTGGCTGGTGACGGAGGCGGGTGTGGGCTATCGGCTGAAGGCCTGACGGCGAGCCGGCTGCGGCCTGTAGGCAATTTGCCTACAGCGACTCCCGCAATCCACGCGCATGCACGTCAGGCGTCCCCGGCTCGTCGCCTTGCCTGCGCTTCCCGAAGATGACGTTCATCCAACGTTGACTTCGAAACCCCCGGGAGCGCTGCCATGTCATTCTGGAAGAACCTGTCCGTCAAGACCAAGCTGGTCGGTGCGTTTGGCCTGCTGATCCTGATGCTCGTGGCCGTGTCGGTCGCGTCGCTGGAGTCCATCAAGGAGGACGGTGACCACTTCACCGACTACGTGCAGGGCGTGGAAGCCCGCGCCGTTGCGGCCAACCAGGTGCGCCTGGCCGTGGACCGCCGCGCCATCGCCGCGCGCAACCTGGTGCTGGTGACCAAGCCGGAAGACGCCGCACTGGAAAAGGCCGCCGTGATGGCCGCCGTGGCCGACGTGCGCACGTCGCTGGACAAGTTGCAGGAACTCTCCGGCCGCGCCGGTGTGCCGGCCGAGGCGCGGCGTCGCGTGGAGGAGATCTCCGGCATCGAACTGCGCTACGCCCGCGTCGCCGATGCCATCGTGGGCCTGGTGCTGGCCGGTGACCGCGAGGCGGCCATCGGCCGCATGAACGAGCATTGCCGCCCGCTGCTGGCCGCGCTCGTTCAGGCCAGCGACGACTACATCCGCTACACCGCCGAGACCTCCGAGGCGCTGATCGCCACGAACAACCAGGTGCACCAGCAGCGCATGCTGCTGCTGGCGGTCGGCTGCGCGGTGGTGATCGTGCTGTCGCTGTTCGCCGCCTTCGCCATCACGCGGTCCATCGTCGTGCCGCTGAACCAGGCAGTCGCGGCGATCAACGACGTGGCGCAGGGCAACCTGGACGCCGAGGTCGCCGTCGAGACCCATGACGAGTTCGGCAAGCTGCTGCAGGCCATTGCGGCCATGCAGGGCGGGCTGCGCACCCTCGGCGCCTCCGTGCGCCAGGGGGCAGACAGCCTCTCGCTGGCCAGTGCCGAGATCGCCCAGGGCAACCACAGCCTGTCGTCGCGCACCGAGACCCAGGCCAGCGCGCCGCAGCAGACGGCGGCGTCGATGGAGCAGCTGGGCGTCACCGTGCGCCAGAACGCCGACAACGCCGGCCAGGCCAACGAGCTGGCCCAGGCCGCCAGCGCGGTGGCGGCGCGGGGCGGCCAGGTGGTGGCGCAGGCCGTGGACACGATGCGTGGCATCAGCGAGTCCAGCAAGCGCATCGCCGACATCACCGCCGTCATCGACGGCATTGCCTTCCAGACCAACATCCTGGCGCTGAACGCGGCGGTGGAGGCGGCCCGCGCCGGTGAGCAGGGCCGCGGCTTTGCGGTGGTGGCCGGCGAGGTGCGGGCGCTCGCCCAGCGCAGCGCCGAGGCGGCCAAGGAGATCAAGCAGCTCATCGGCGACAGCGTGACGCGTGTGGAGACGGGGGTCAGCCAGGTGAGCGAGGCCGGCAGCACGATGCAGGACGTGGCGGCCAGCATCGACCGCGTGACGGCCATCATGAGCGAGATCAGCAGCGCCAGTGCCGAGCAGAGCGAGGGCGTGGGCCAGGTGGGCGGCGCCGTCACGAGCATGGACTCGGCTACCCAGCAGAACGCCGCCCTCGTCGAGGAAATGGCGGCTGCGGCGTCCAGCCTGAAGAACCAGGCCCTGGACCTGGTGCGGGCGGTGGGCGTGTTCAAGATGGCGCGCTGACCCGCTGGCACACTGCCCGCATGAACCCGGAAGACCTGCTCAAACTCGTCACCACCGAGATGCCCTTCGGCAAGCACCAGGGCACGCTGATCGCCGACTTGCCAGGGAACTACCTGGGCTGGTTTGCGCGTGAAGGCTTTCCTAAGGGCGAGATCGGGCGGCTGCTGGCGCTGATGTACGAGATGGACCACAACGACCTGCGCGAGTTGCTGAGGCCTTTGCGCCGCTGAACCGGCGGCCTTGGCCTACAGATCAACCGCCCGCAATGGCGCAAGATCGATGCACCATGACGGCGACACGCTCCGGCCTCTTCTTCGCACTGGCCCTGGCCTTCGGGCCACCATTGGTTGCCCAGGCCGACGAGCTGCCCAGGTCGCCGGCCTGCAGCACGGCGCTGAAGGCACTGGAAGACGCGGAGGACGCCTTGGCGGCGGCCCGCGCCACCGAGTCGCCCATCGCGCAGCCGGACGTGCAGCGCCGCGACGCCGTGGCTGCCCGCCTGCAGCCGCTGCGCAAGCGCGTGGCGGATGCCTGTCTGGGCGGGCTCACCACCTCGCCGCCGCCGTCGCAGCGCACCTGGGCCGCGCCGTCGCCTCCCCGACAGCCACCGGCGGTGCCGCAGGTTCGCGCGGCGCCCAAGCCGTTGGGCTCGGAGCCGCTGCTGCGCTGGGAGGCACCCGCCACTGTCACGCATTGCAACGGCGCCACGTGCACCGCCAGCGATGGCTCGACGCTGACCCGTGTCGGCCCCAACCTCGTCGGGCCGCGCGGGGCCTGCCGCGTCGAAGGCGTGTTCCTGCGCTGTCCCTGATGCGTCAGCGGTCCCGCCAGGCGGGCGGCGTCTCGTTGGTGATGTCCTCGGCCCGTGCCCGCTCGGGTTCGAGCGGACGCACCTCCAGCATCAGCCCAAAAGCCAGGCAGGGGTTCTGCAGCGCCAGTTCGGCGGCCTCGTCCAGGCTGGTCGCGACGATGAACCAGTAGCCGCCCACCAGCTCCTTGGTCTCGGTGTAGGGGCCGTCGGTGACCAGGCCCTGGGTGATGAGCTTGCCCTCGCGCGTCAGCCGGCTGCCGGGCTTCATGCGCCCGCTGGCGAGGTGGCCTTCGTACCAGACATAGAACTGGTCGATGGCTCGCTGGACGTCTTCGGTGCTGGCCCGCTCGTCCCATTGGCCGCGTGAGATGACGAGGTAGTCGTGCTTGGGCTTGTCCATCTCTGGATGCTAGCCGTGTCACAAACGTCGCAGCTGTTTCGTCATGGCAGCATGACCCCAGCCATGACCCATCCCAGCGACTCCCCCGCCGCCCGCGCCCGCCGTTTCGACGCCGACCACGCCCGCCGTCTGCGCGCTCTGGCCTACCGCATGCTCGGCTCGCGCGCCGAAGCGGAGGACATCGTGCAAGAGGCCTGGCTGCGCTGGGCCGAGGTGGACGAAGCCACCGTCGACCACGCCGGCGCCTTCCTGTCCAAGCTGGTGACCAACCTCTGCCTGGACAAGCTGCGCTCCGCCGCCCATCAGCGCGAGCAATACGTGGGCGTGTGGCTGCCCGAGCCGCTGCTGGAGGACGAAGCCTTGTTCGGCTGGGCGCCCGGCCCCGAAATGCAGGCCGAGTTCGCGCAGGACGTGTCCATCGCCTTCATGCTGGCCCTGGAGCGCCTGTCGCCTCTGGAGCGTGCGGCCTTCCTGCTGCACGACGTGTTCGACCTCGGCTACGACGAGATCGGCCGCCACCTGGACCGCAGCGAGGCCGCCTGCCGCCAGCTCATCAGCCGTGCGCGCAAGAACGTCAAGGCCGACTACGCGCGGCGAGAGGTGGCGAAGGAGGAGGGCGAGCGCCTGGTGGCCGCCTTCATGCAGGCCGTGCGCAGCCAGGACGTGTCGAGCCTGGCGGCATTGCTGGCGGAGGACGCCGTCATGCTGGCCGACGGCGGCGGCAAGGTCAGCGCCGTGCCGCGCGCGCTGCATGGCGGCGCCCTCATCGCCCGCACCTTCATCGGTTTCGCGCAGATGCCCAGCAGCCGCGCCTGGCGCATGGTGCCGGCGCTGGTCAACGGCCTGCCCGGCCTGCTCGTCATCGACACCGCCGCCGGCGGGCGGCTGGTGCAGACCATTGCGCTGGCGCCAGCCCAGGCCGACGGCCAGATCGGCGCCATCTACATCCAGCGCAATCCCGACAAGCTGGCGGCAATAGCGGGCCGTGTCACAAACGGCGAAGCTGATCCGTCTTGAGGGTGAGGCCGGCAAATTCGCCGGCCCGCCACACCCCAAGGACATCGCCATGAGCACGCACGCCCCCCGCCTCGACTACTTCCGCCAATCCGCCGACCTGTCCAAAAAGTACATGGACTTCGGCATGGCCTTCCGCATGGACAAGGGCCTTGCCGTGCTGGTGGACATCCGCGCCTCCCAGCTCAACGGCTGCGCCTTCTGCCTGGACATGCACGTCAAGCAGGCCAAGATGCACGGCGAGCGCGAGCTGCGCCTGCACCATGTGGCCATCTGGCACGAGTCGCCGCTGTTCACGCCGCGCGAACGGGCAGCGCTGGCCTGGACGGAGCTGCTGACGCACATCCCGGCCGAGGGCGTTTCCGACGCCGCCTATGCCGAGGTGAGCGAACAGTTCTCCCTGGAAGAGCTGTCCGAGCTGACCTGGCGCGTCGCTGCCATCAACGGCTGGAACCGCATGAACGTGGCGGTGCGCAACGTGCCAGGCTCGCTGGACAAGATGTTCGGGCTTGAGAAAGCCGGCCTCGCCTGATCTAGCGCAAACCAGCCGCCGGCCTCGCGTCCTACGCTGTAAAGGCGCTCCCACCCTCGACGCCTGGCAAGCTTGGGTTCAGGATGGTCTGACGTCATGGAACCCTTCCAGGCGCGTAGCGCCTTTTGGAGGAATTCCCCATGGCCATGATGAAAGCCGCCGTCTTTGTCGAGCCCGGTCGCATCGTGCTGGACGACAAGCGCATCCCCGATGTCGGCCCGCAGGACGCGCTGATCCGCGTCACGACCACGACCATCTGCGGCACCGACATCCACATCCTCAAGGGCGAGTACCCGGTCGAGCGCGGCCTGACCATCGGCCACGAGCCCGTGGGCGTCATCGAGAAGCTGGGCTCCGGCGTGCGCGGCTACCACGAGGGCCAGCGCGTCATCGCCGGCGCCATCACGCCCAGCGGCTGGAGCACCGCCTGCCTGTGCGGCTGCGGCTCGCAGGACGGCGCCGGCACCAAGCACGGCTGGAAGGCCATGGGCGGCTGGCGCTTTGGCAACACCATCGACGGCTGCCAGGCCGAGTACGTGCTGGTGCCCGACGCCATGGCCAACCTGGCGCCGGTGCCCGATACGCTGACCGACGAGCAGGTGCTGATGTGCCCCGACATCATGTCCACCGGCTTCAGCGGCGCCGAGAGCGCGGGCGTGCGCATCGGCGACACGGTGGCGGTGTTCGCGCAAGGCCCCATCGGCCTGTGCGCCACGGCCGGCGCCAAGCTCAGCGGCGCGTCCATGGTCATTGGCGTTGACCGCCTGGCCAACCGCCTGCACATCGCCACGCAGATGGGTGCGGACCATGTCATCGACGGCAGCAAGGTCGATGCGGTGGAAGAAATCATGCGTCTCACCGATGGCCGCGGCGTGGACGTCGCCATCGAGGCGCTGGGTACCCAGCAGACCTTCGAGGCGTCCTTGCGCGTGCTGCGGCCGGGCGGCACGCTGTCCAGCCTGGGCGTCTATTCCACCGACCTGACCATCCCGCTGGGCGCCTTTGCCTCCGGCCTGGGTGACCACAAGATCGTGACGACCCTGTGCCCCGGCGGTAAGGAGCGCATGCGCCGGCTGATGTCCGTCATCGCCGCGCGGCGCGTCAACCTGGAGGCCATGGTGACGCACCGCTTCAAGCTCGATGACATCGAGGCGGCCTACGAGCTGTTCGGCCATCAGCGCGACGGCGTGCTGAAAGTGGCCATCACGCCGTGAGCATTCGCCACCTCGACCAGCTTCTCTCACCACGCTCGGTCGTGGTGGTCGGCGCCTCCAACCGACCCGGCAGCGTCGGCGCGACCGTCTGGCGCAACCTGCGCGCCGGCACGTTCGCGGGGCCTGTTTTCGGCGTCAACCCCAATCGCCCCGACCTTGACGGCGTGGCGCTGTCCGCCCGCGTCAGCGACCTGCCCGAGGCGCCCGACCTGGCCGTGCTGTGCACACCGCCCGACACAGTGCCTGGCCTCATTGCCGAGCTGGGCGAGTTGGGCACACGCGCGGCCATCGTCATGACTGCGGGCCTGAGCGCCGCGCAAAAACAGGCGGCGCTGGACGCCGCGCGGCCGCACCTGCTGCGCCTGCTGGGCCCCAACTGCCTGGGCCTGGTGTCGCCGCGCATCGGCCTGAACGCCAGCTTCGCCCACGTCGACGCCTTGCCCGGCGACATCGCCTTCGTGTCGCAGTCGGGCGCGCTGGTCACGGCCGTGCTGGACTGGGCGCGCTCGCGGCGCATCGGCTTCTCGCACATGGTGTCGCTGGGCGAGCGCGCCGATGTGGACTTTGGCGACCTGCTGGACCATTTCGCCAGTGACCCGCACACCCGCGCCATCCTGCTCTACATGGAGTCCATCGAGTCGCCGCGCAAGTTCATGTCGGCCGCCCGCGCGGCGGCGCGCAACAAGCCGGTCATCGTGGTGAAGGCCGGCCGCGCTGGCAAGGGCCTGCAGGCGGCGGCCTCGCACACCGGCGCGCTGGCGGGGTCCGACGTGGTGATTGACGCCGCCATCCGCCGCGCCGGCATGCTGCGCGTGGACACGCTGCAGGATCTGTTCATGGCGGCCGAGACGCTGGCGCACTTTCGCGGCAATCCACAGCGTGGCCTGACGCTGATGACCAACGGCGGCGGCGCGGGCGTCATGGCGGCCGACGCTGCCGCGCTGGCTGGCGTCGACCTGCCACCGCTGAGCGAAGCCTTGCGCGGCAAGCTCGACGCCGTGCTGCCGCCCACCTGGTCGCGCGGCAACCCCGTCGACATCATTGGCGACGCGCCGGTCGAGCGCTACACCGCCACGCTGCGTGCGCTGCTCGACGACCCCGAAACCGGCACGGTGCTCTTCATGCACGCGCCCACGGCCATCGTGCGCAGCGAGGACATCGCGCGCGCCTGCGCCCCGCTGGCGCGCGAGGCCGCAGGGCGGCTGATGAGCAGCTGGCTGGGCGACGCCGGCGTGGCCGAGGCGCGGCGCATCTTCGAGGGTGCGGGCGTGGCCGGCTACGACACGCCCGAGGAGGCCGTGCGTGCGTTCTCCATGCTCGCCCGCTACGCCAGCAACCAGGCCATGCTCACCGAGGCGCCCACCGCCAGCGAGGCCGGGCCGGCGGACCGCGCGGCGGCGCGAGCCATCGTCGAGGCGGCACTCGCCGCCGGCCGCGACATGCTCGACGAGCTGGAGGCCAAGGCCGTGTTGCAGGCCTACGGCATCCCGGTCGTGCCGACGGACGCGGTCGGTCCCTCGGCCGGCGAGGCGGTGGCTGCCGCAGCTAGCATCGGCTACCCCGTCGCCTTGAAGATCCTGTCGCCCGACATCAGCCACAAGTCCGATGTGGGCGGCGTCGTGCTCGCGCTGGCCGACGCCGCGGCCCTGCGCCAGGCCGCCGATCAGATGCTGGCGCGTGTCCGCTCGGTCAAGCCGTCAGCACGCATCACCGGCTTCACGGTGCAGGCCATGGTGAGCCGGCCGCATGCGCAGGAGCTGATCGTCGGTGCGAGCGTGGACCCCGTGTTCGGCCCGGTCATCCTGTTCGGCCAGGGCGGCACGGCGGTGGAGGTCATGGCCGACCGCGCCATCGGCCTGCCGCCGCTGAACCGCGTGCTGGCCCGCGAGCTGGTGGCCGGCACCCGCGTGGCTAGGCTGCTCGCCGGCTACCGCGACCATGCGCCGGCGCGCATGGACGCCATCTGCGACGTGCTGGTGACCGTCTCGCAGATGCTGGCCGACCTGCCCGAGCTGGCCGAGCTGGACATCAACCCGCTGCTGGCCGACAGCGACGGCGTCATCGCGCTGGACGCCCGCCTGCGTGTCACCGCTGCGGCCAGTGCCGGCACCTCACGCTTCGCTATTCCGCCGTACCCGGCCGAACTCGCCGAGACCTGGGCGTGGCAGGGCCGGCAGCTGCTGGTGCGGCCGATCCGGCCCGAGGACGAGGCGAGGCACCTCGCCTTCGCCGGGCAGCTGGCGCCCGAGGACATCCGCCTGCGCTTCTTCAGCACGCGCCGCGAGCTGCCGCGCAGCGAGCTGGCTCGCCTGGTACAGATCGACTACGACCGCGAGATGGCCTTTGTCGTGCTCGAAGCGCAGCCCGACGGCACGCAGCGCACGCTCGGTGTCGTGCGTGCCGTGGCCGACCCCGACAACGTCGAGGCCGAGTTCGCCATCATCCTGGCGGCCGAGCTGCAAGGGCATGGCTTGGGCCTGCGGCTGCTCGACAAGATGGTGGCCTACCTGCGCGGCCACGGCACGCAGCGGCTGGTGGCGCTGGTGCTGCGCGAGAACACGGGCATGCGCGAGCTGGCGGTGAACGGCGGCTTTGTGCTCGACGAGGCGGGGTCGGATCGCGACGTGTATCGCTATGTGCTGGACCTGCGATGAAGATCAAAGGCAACCACAGAGGCACAGAGGCACAGAGAAACGCCGGCTCTGGATTTCCTCTGTGGCTCTGCGCCTCTGTGGTTGCATTTCCCTACCCTGACATGCGACGCAACGCCTGGTGCCACGCGTGACGCCTGAACCGGCGGTCGACCCCTCCCTCGGCGCCGCAGCAGACGTCGCGGCCCGGCTTGGTACTGACCCCGAACGCGGCCTCACCGCCGCCGAAGCCGCGCGCCGCCTGGCTGCCGACGGTCCCAACAGCCTGCGCGCCACGCCGCCGACGCCGGCCTGGCGCCGGCTGCTGGCGCAGCTGCAGGACCCGCTGGTCTACCTGCTGCTCGTCGCGGTCGTTATCGCGCTCGTTGCCTGGGCGTTGGAGGGCCGCACGGGCTGGCCGGTCGACGCCATCGTCATCGCCCTCGTCGTGCTGCTGAACGCCGCACTCGGCTTCGCCCAGGAGGCGCGCGCGGCCAACGCGGTGGCGGCGCTGGCGAGCATGATGGCGGCCACTTCGGCGGTGCTGCGCGACGGCGCGCCGCTGCGCATCCCGAGTGACGGCCTCGTGCGCGGCGACCTGCTCGTGCTGGCCGAGGGCGATGCCGTCGGCGCCGATGCGCGGCTGCTGCGCTGCGCCGGCCTGCTCGTCCAGGAGGCGTCGCTGACCGGCGAGAGCGAGGCCGTGCTGAAGGACCCGGCGCCGCTCGCCGCGCCCGCGCCGCTGGCCGACCGGCTGAACATGGTGTTCAAGGGCAGCGCCGTGGCGCAGGGGACAGGTCTTGCCGTCGTCACCGCCACCGGCATGGCCACCGAGGTGGGCGCCATCGCCCGCATGCTGGAGGCGTCACCCGAGCTGCCCACGCCGCTGCAGAAGGAGGTGGCGCGCATCGGCCGCGTGCTGGGCATCGCGGTCGTCGTCATCGCGGTGGTCATCGTCGCGACGCTGCTGCTGCTGACCGAGGTGCGCACGCCGGCCGTCGTGTTCACCGTGCTGCTGCTGGGCGTGTCGCTGGCGGTGGCCGCCGTGCCCGAGGGGCTGCCGGCGATTCTCTCGGTGGTGCTGGCGATGGGCGTGCAGCGCATGGCGCGCCGGAACGCGGTCGTGAAGACCCTGTCATCGGTCGAGACGCTGGGCTCGGCCTCGGTCATCTGCACCGACAAGACCGGCACGCTGACCCGCTCGGAGATGACCATCGAGCGCATCGTCACGGCCTCGGGCGAGACCCGCGTCACCGGCGTCGGCTACGCGCCCGACGGCGCGGTCGAGCTGCACGGCCAGCCGCTGGCCGACGGCCCGGCGCGCGCCGAGGCCATCGTCGTGCTCAGCGGCGGCAGCCTGGCGGGCAATGCCGACCTGCGCCAGGGTGCGGGTGGCGAGTGGGAGATCCAGGGCGACGCCACCGAGGCGGCGTTTCTCGTCGCCGAACGCAAGCTGGGCGTCGACGAGCGGCGGCAGCAGCGCTTCGAGCGGGTGGTGGAGGTGCCATTCAGCTCCGACCGCAAGATGATGTCCACCGTCGAGCGCGACCATGAACAGGACGGCGCCCATGTCGTCGTCACCAAGGGCGCGCCCGACGTGCTGCTCAAGCGCTGCGACAGCCAGCGTGTGGGCATGGCGGTCGTGCCGCTGGACGATGCGGCGCGGGCGCGCGTCCTGGCCGATGTGGACCGCCTGTCCAGCGCGGCCCTGCGCACGCTGGCCGTGGCCTACCGGCCGCTGTCGGAGGCCGAACACCCGGCGCTGGCCGAAGGCTTGGAGCACCGGCTCATCTACGCCGGCACCGTCGGCATGATCGACCCGCCGCGCCCCGAGGCCGCCGAGGCCATTGCGCAGGCGCGGCGTGCGGGCATCCGCGTCATCATGATCACCGGCGACCACCCGCGCACGGCGGCCCGCATCGCGGCCGACCTGGGCATCATCGAGCCGGGCGGCCTGGCGCTGACCGGCGCGGAGCTGGACGGGCTGGACGAAGCCGGCTTTGCCAACGCCGTGCGCACCGTCTCGGTCTACGCCCGTGTCGCCCCGGCGCACAAGCTGCGCATCGTCGCTGCGCTGCAGGCCGACGGCAGCGTCGTCGCGATGACGGGCGACGGCGTCAACGACGCCCCGGCGCTGAAGGCCGCCGACATCGGCGTGGCCATGGGCCAGACCGGCACCGAGGTGACCAAGGAGGCGGCCAAGATGATCCTGGCCGATGACAACTTCGCCACCATCGTCGACGCCGTGCGCGAGGGCCGCGCGCTGTTCGACAACATCCGCAAGTTCCTGCGCTACCTGCTGTCGTCCAACATGGGCGAGGTGCTGACCGTCTTCCTCGGCGTCGTCGGCGCCGGCGTCATCGGCCTCGGCGCCGGTGCGGGTGAAGAGCTGGTGCTGCCGCTGCTGGCCACGCAGATTTTGTGGATCAACCTGATCACCGACTCCGGCCCCGCGCTGGCCATGGGCGTGGACCCGCAGACCGAAGACGTGATGGCCCGCCCGCCCCGCAAGCCGGACGAGCGCGCCATCGACACGCCCATGTTGTGGGGCGTGGTGTGGACCGGCCTGACGATGGCGCTCGCCACGCTGGCAACGATTGACCTCTACCTGCCGGGCGGTCTTATTGCGGGGGAGGGCGATCTCGCCACCGCGCGCACAGCCGGCTTCACGGTGCTGGTGCTGGCGCAGTTGTTCAACTGCTTCAACGCGCGGTCGGAGACGGCCAGCGCCTTCCGCAACCTCTTCGTCAACCGCTGGCTGTGGGGCGCGATTGCGCTGTCGGCGGGGCTGCAGGTGGCGGTGGTGAACGTCCCGCCGCTGAACCTGGCCTTCGGCACCGCGCCGCTGAGCCTGCAGCAGTGGGCGGTGTGCGTGGCCATGGCGAGCAGCGTGTTGTGGGTGGGCGAGCTGCGCAAGGCGGTGGTGCGAGTCAAACAGTCTTTCAGCCCAGCATGAGGAGGTCCCAATGCAGATCAAGGTTCTAGGTTCGGGTTGCAGCAAATGCCAAACCACCGTCGCGATGATCGAGCGGGTGGCGAAGGAGCAGGGCGCCGAGGTGGAGATCATCAAGGTCGAAGACCGCGAGGCCATCCTGAGCCACGGCGTCAGCGCGACGCCTGCGGTTGTCATCGATGGCCGCGTCATGCACAGCAGCGGGCTGCCCTCGCATGCGGAGGTGCAAGCCTGGTTCACACAAGCGGCACAGGCGCCTGGCTTCCTGACCCAGGCCACGCGGCACCTGTTCTTCACCGGCAAGGGCGGCGTCGGCAAGACCTCGCTGTCCACCGCCGCCGCGCTGACGCTGGCCGATGGCGGCAAGCAGGTGCTGCTGGTGAGCACCGATGCGGCCTCCAACCTCGATGAGATGCTGGGCATCGAGCTGCGCAACACGCCCACGCCGGTGCCCGGCGCGCCGGGTCTGTCCGTGCTCAACATCGACCCCGACACGGCGGCCGAGTCCTACCGGCAGCGGGTGCTGGCGCAGATGGGCGCGACCGCCAGTGACACCGAACTCTCCACGGTGCGCGAGCAGCTGTCCGGCGCCTGCACCACCGAGATTGCGTCGTTCGACGAGTTCGCCTCGCTGCTTTCCGACAACGACGGGCGTTTCGATCACATCGTCTTCGACACCGCACCCACCGGCCACACGCTGCGGCTGCTGAGCCTGCCCAAGGCCTGGAGCGGCTTCCTCGACGGCAACGACCGAGGCGCCTCCTGCCTGGGCCCGCATTCGGGCCTGAAGATGCAGGAGGAGCGCTTCAAGGCGGCGCTGGAGGCGCTGAGCGACCCGGCCCAGACCACCGTCATCCTGGTGACGCGGGCGGACAAGGGCGCGATCAATGAAGCGGCGCACACCTCGGCCGAGCTGCATGAGCTGGGCCTGCACAACCAGCGGCTGGCCATCAACGGCGTGTTCCATGCCAGTGAGCGCAGCGACGCCGTGGCCCGCGCCATCGAAGACGTGGGGCAGCAGGCGCTGGACGCGATGCCGGCATCCCTGCGTGCGCTGCCGCAGGACCGCGTGCCGCTGCGGGCTTTCGACACGGTCGGCCTGCCCGCGTTGCGCGCACTGCTGAGCCCCGATGCCGGCCCGGTTGCGCCGCCCACCACTTCGGCCGTGCAAGCCGTGGACAAACTCCCCGGCCTTGACGCGCTGGCCGACGAACTGGCCGCCGCCGGGCACGGGCTGATCATGGTGATGGGCAAGGGCGGCGTCGGCAAGACGACGGTCGCTGCGGCGCTGGCCCTGGGGCTGGTCGAGCGAGGCAAGACCGTGCACCTCAGCACCACCGATCCCGCCGCCCACCTGGCTTCGACCTTGGCCGGCGACGTGCCGGGCTTGAACGTCAGCCGCATCGACCCCAAGGTCGAGACCCAGCGCTACATCGACAAGATCATGGCGGCCAAGTCACCCAAGCTCGACGCGGCCGAGCAGGCGCTGCTGCTGGAAGACCTGCAATCCCCCTGCACGGAAGAGGTGGCCGTCTTCCATGCCTTCTCGCGCATCGTCAGCGAGGGCCGCAGTGCCTTCGTCGTGCTCGACACCGCGCCCACCGGCCATTCCATGCTGCTGATGGACGCCACCGGCGCCTATCACCGCCAGATGATGCGGGAGTTCGAGGGGCCGGGTGCGGCGCGGGTGGTCACACCCTTGATGCGGCTGCAGGACGGCGCGTACACCAAGATCATCCTGGTCACGCTGCCGGAGGTGACGCCCGTGTCGCAGGCGGCTGCGCTGCAGGACGACCTGCGCCGCGCCAGCATCGAGCCCTATGCCTGGGTGCTGAACAAGAGCGTGCTGGCCGCCTGCACGCGCGACCCCTTGCTGGCGGCGCGGCTGGCGGGCGAGCGCAAGCAGATGGAACGCATGGCCAATGGCCTGGCCAAGCGCCTCTTCACGCTGCCCTGGCTGACCGTGCCGCCGATCGGATTTGCCGAGTTGTCCAAGCTGGTCGCCAAGGCATCGAACGCACCCGCCGGCTCCGACTGACGACACCGCACAGGGGAACGCGATGGACTTCAAGGACTACTACGCCACGCTCGGGGTGAAGCGGGACGCCACCCAGGACGAGATCAAGCGGGCCTACCGCAAGCTGGCACGCAAGTTCCACCCCGACGTCAGCAAGGAGGCGGACGCCGAGGCGCGCTTCAAGGAGGTGGCCGAGGCGCATGAAGCCCTGATCGACCCCGAGCGCCGCGCGGCCTACGACGACATCGCTCAGCGCCATGCCCGCGGCGAAACCTTCCAGCCGCCGCCGGGTTGGGACACCGGCTTCGAGTTCAGCGGCCGGGGCGGCGCCGGCCCCGGCGGGCAGCAGGCGCCCAGCGCCGAGGACTTCAGCGCCTTCTTCGAGGCCATCTTCGGGCGCGGTGGGCCGGGCGCACGGCCCGCTGCACGCGGCCACCGGGAGGCGCCTGGGCGCGACCACCACGCCAAGGTGATGATCGACCTGGAAGACAGCTATCGCGGCGCCCGCCGCACGATCTCGCTGCGCGTGCCGGTGGTCGATGCGCATGGGCATGTCGCGCTGCATGACCGCCAGCTGGAGGTCAACATTCCGCCCGGCGTGCGCGAGGGGCAGCACCTGCGCCTGGCGGGCCAGGGCGGCCCTGGCCACGGTGGCGAGCCGGCGGGCGACCTGTACCTGGAGATCGCCTTGAAGCCGCACCCGCAGTTCCGGGTCGATGGCCGAGACGTGTATGTCGACCTGCCGGTGTCGCCCTGGGAAGCCGCGCTGGGCGCCACCGTCGCAGCGCCCACGCCCTCGGGTGAGGTGCACCTCACCATTCCTGCCGGCTCAGTCCAGGGCCGCAAGCTGCGCCTGAAGGGCCGTGGCCTCCCGGGCAAACCGCCGGGTGACCTGTATGCCGTGCTGACCCTCACGCTGCCGCGCGCTGGCTCCGACGCGGCCCAGGCGGCCTATGCCGCGCTGCGGGCGGCGTTCCCAGACTTTGACCCGCGCGTCGCGCAGGAAGGATGACGACCTATGGCTAACGTCTCAAGTCATGTGATCGACGCCGTTGTCGTCGAGGAAGAGATCGTCTTCAGCCTGAGCGGCCTGTGCCAGGCCGCCGGCGCGAGCCCGGCCCAGGTGCTGGCGCTGGTGGACGAAGGCGTGCTGCAACCCGACGGCGACGCTCCGCAGCAGTGGGCGTTCACGGGCCCATCGCTGCGCACCGCGCGCACGGCCTTGCGCCTGAACGCCGACCTCGCCCTCGGCACCGCTGGCGCGGCCCTGGTGCTTGAGCTGCTGGACGAGATCAGCACCTTGCGCGCCAGGCTGCGGCGCGCGGGCCTCGAATGACGCGGGCCGACGGCACGTTGACCCTCCACCCTTGATTGAAAGTCGCGCCATGCCCGGACTGCCCCTTGAAAGCCATCGCACGCACAGCATCGGCTGGCTGCGCGCCGCCGTGCTGGGGGCCAACGACGGTATCGTCTCCACAGCAAGCCTCATCCTCGGCGTGGCCGCAGCCAATGCAACCCAAAGCGCCGTGCTGGTGGCGGGTGTGGCCGGGCTGGTGGCCGGCGCGATGTCGATGGCGGCGGGGGAGTACGTCTCGGTGAGCTCGCAGTCCGACACCGAGCGGGCCGACATCGCGCGCGAACGCGAGGAGCTGGCCACCGACGCCACCCGCGAGACGGCCGAACTGGCGGGCATCTACGTGCAGCGCGGCCTCGACCCCGACCTTGCGCAGCAGGTCGCCCGGCAGTTGATGGCCACCGATGCGCTCGGCGCCCACACCCGCGACGAACTCGGCATCTCGGAGGCGGTCAGCGCCCGGCCCTTGCAGGCGGCGTGGGCCTCGGCCGCCGCATTCACGGTCGGGGCCGGCCTGCCCCTGCTCAGCGCATGGCTGGCGCCGGCGCAGACCCTGGTGCTGATCGTCGGCGCCACGTCGCTGCTGTTCCTGGCGCTGCTGGGCGGCCTGGCGGCCTACACGGGCGGCGCCCCCATCGCGCGCGGCATCGTGCGGGTGACGTTCTGGGGCGCGCTGGCGATGGCGATCACCGCGGGTGTCGGCAAGTTGTTCGGGGTGGCGGCGTGACGGGGTGAAGCGCCGTCGGCTTGGCAGAAGGCCGCCGCTGCTGGCCACTCAGATCATGTGCATCAACCTCATCACCGACTCCTGCCCCGAACTGGCCAAGGACGTGGACCCGTAGACCGAAGACGTGACGGCCCGCCCGCCCGCCGGCCGACCCGTCTCCTCGATCATGGAGGTGTCAAGTCGATGCCGAGCACCGAGCCCAGGCCGAATGTCAGGAACAGCAAGGCGACGAGCAACAGCACGAACACAGCAACCGCCTTTGTGGCCGCCAAAAGCACCGCGCGCTGTGACTCTGGCCCCTTCACTCTTTTCGCTTTGTCGTAGTGCCATTTGATGGCGAGGAACATTCCGATTCCCAGCACGCTCACCTTGAACACAATGAAGACGGTGGGGACCAATTCCATGATTTCGATGTTCCAGACTTCTACTTGACGCTGTCTTTCGTGAGGCGAACGAGCACAGCAACTGCTTGCCACTGTGCCCTCGTCGCGATGAAAGGAACAGGTTCAGATTCGTAGAAAGCGCACCGGATCAGATGGGTGCCCGCGTGGGCTAACGCGACAGATGGTTGCTGAGCAGGCGCCCGCGATGACAGCGATGGCTTTCAGCCGCTCGGAAATATCGGGGTCTTCCTTTCCACAACGAGTGTCGAACTTCGTCGGCTGCTTCAGGCTGGCTGCTGACCTTCGCCGCTGACGTGTGAGGGTCAGCAAAGTGCCCTTATGTACAGCTCTCCATAAGGGCACTTATGCACAGTGCTCGATTATGAGTAGCTCAGTAGGTGCTCGTGCGACATCTCCCTCGTGCGGGGGGGCGTGCCTGGGCTTCGAAACTGTCCATAGTTTCGTCATGCTCAAAGGCGTCAAA
>NZ_JBIGHV010000015.1:0-105275 GCF_043555835.1 Pelomonas parva
CGACTCGCCTCCCCAAAACTCCCAGCAACTGCTATGGATTGAATATCTTCCTGGGAGTTCTGACCATCGGCACTCACCCCGAAAAGCTAGTGTTCATGCGGGTTGCAGGCGTTCTGCAGGGCCGACTCTGTAGCGCGTCACCGCCCGCCAGACGCTTCATCACCGGCGTCTCCAGCCGCGCGCGCAGGCACAGGTCTTCAGCGCTCAGGAACGGCGCTCCTGCCCGAGCTGCGACGATGCGCTGGGCGACGTCCTCGCGCATGCCGCTGATGAACTGCCACCGGAGCTACTGCTCTGCAAACCCTCATTGGGGCTGAAAACACCAGGCGTTCTTGAAGCGCTGGAAGCGTGGCTGGCTGCCACCTCCAAACTTTGAAGGCTGCCTCCGCCATCGAGCCGCATCAGGTTCCCGCAGCAGTCGCGTGAGCTTTAGCTCACAAACGCGCTATCCTGTGAGCCAACATTCACATGGAGAGCTACGATGCGCTTGATGGGTGAGTTGCAGGCAATCCGCAAGCTGGCGGGCGTTACCCAGAGCGCCTTGGCCGAGCGCTCAGGTCTTGCGCGAGAGACGGTCAGCAAGATGGAAACTGGCTCAGCCGACCCGCAGCTTTCCTCGGTATTCGAGTACTGCCGGGCGCTCGACCTAGAGTTGCTTGTGGTGCCAAAGAGCTTGCTGCCAGAGCTGAAAGGCTTCATCGCGTCGGGTGGCAAGTACTTTTCTCAGCCCCACGGAATTGATGCGCCTGAGTCGGTCGTGGACAAGCTCATGCAGCGCTGAGGCTACCGGGAGGTACCGCAATGGCGGTATCGATGCCTCCTCACAGCAAGGTTCAAGCGCGTACCGCCATCAAATCTGCGCCGGTGTCGAATGGAATGCGACTGCCAAATCGCGTCTTGGACAGACGAGACTTGGCCGCTTGCACACGCCGGCCGCCTATAGACTTCTTCGCAACGGACCCGGGATGCGGCTGTCGCCAGCCCGAAGCAACCAGGAGATGAACTGCATGACTGAAAAGACGCAAGCCCTCGAGGTATTTCAGGAACTTTATCTGCGCCATCCACAAGGCGCAGTTGCCGTGCGAGCCGCAGTTCTGGCCAACTTGGACAACGGGTGGAGTCACGAACCTGAGCGAGAGGAAAAGTCCGCGGCGCTGGGCAACGACGACATGCTTGCACTAGAGCGGGCCGCCACTCCCAACCTTCCAGGCGTGTCGCTTTGGATGTTCTCGGCAAAAGATGCCAGCTACAAGGTATCCAACATCGTGCCGTCGAAGAGTGGGGAGCTGGGTGTCGCCGGCTACAACGCTGCGCTACAACACTTCATTCAATCGGTGATTCAGCCAGCAAGCGAGAGCACTCCGTTGACATTCGAGGTCACTGGAGCTCTTCAATCGATTGAAGACTGGGCAGGGGATGCTTGCGCGAAGGCGCTGAAGACATTCTCGTCGCTGGCGAACAAGTCGACGGGGCGCACTCACCCGATGGACGAGAAGCGCTGGCTTCTCTTTCTGTTAGTGGCCCACCGAGAAAAATCGACGCTAGAGAGCGACCGGCTGGCGCGCTGGCTCATCGAGACAGAAAGCTGGCCGCTGGAAATTGCCTACGAGCTGGCATCGGAGTACGACCTCAGCCGTACTCTTCTCAAGCTTTACGACCAGACGCGCTGAGATGGCGCTCAGTCCCGCCGATTTGGCGAAAATCCTGGGCGCAGGGGCTCCGGTTCTCATGTTGGACACGTGCTCGCTTCTGGACATCGTGCGGGAGCCGATGCGTCATGATTGCAGGCTTGGCAATGTGAAGGCGGCGATGGCCATGTTGGCAGCTGCGGAAACTGGCTCCAGGCTGACCGTCTTGATTGCCGAGCAGGTCTCGCTCGAACTGAATGACAACCTGGCGGACGTCTTGCAAGTGGCTGGCAAAGCGATGCGCGAGTACATCACCCAAGCGAATCACATTGACCGTGTCGCGATGGAGTACGGAGCAGCTGGCGCTACCAGCACCACCCACCTCGTGGACCACGTCGCGAGGGCAACCGCCGTGTTAAGCCGCTGGGTCGCAGTTGGAATCTCCGTACCCGCAGGACCAGCGGTAGCGCAGAAGGCGATGGACCGAGTCAGGCACGGTGTTGCGCCAGCAAGAAGGGGCAAGGAGAACAGCAAAGACTGCTTCGTTATTGAGAGCTATCTCGAAACCGCGGCTCAGTTGAATGCCGCTGGCTTCGCAGGCCGCATGGTTTTTGGGTCGTCTAACACTAACGAGTATCTAGACCCTGTGTCCAGGCAGCCGCCTGCGCCACTCGACGCCCACCTGCTAGCGGAACGTGTTGTTTATGGGAGCACCCATGAACTCATGAAGAAAGCACTCGGACTCTGATGAAGCAGCGGCCTCTCCTTCCCCCTCGGCGACCCCTTTATGAGCATTACCTCTGGTGCTGCCGGAGTTGGGACCAACTACCTCACGAATCCGACGCGTGACATGAACGAAGCCGAGTTCGAGCGCCATGTCCAGACAGGCCTTCGCAACAAAGAGGTCTGGGAGCTCGTCCACAACTTCTGTTCCCATGCCACGGTCGTGAATCGCGGCGGAGTCGGTCTGATAGCGCAGATGACTGGACTTCCCCTTGGCATGCTTGGACTAAGTTGCGACCACGCACATGTTGGTGGAATGGCGGGCTGGTACCTTGAGGAGACGGCGGTCGATTTCTACGACCGGAATTGCAATCACTGTGACAAACGAGCTGCGTTGCGACTGCCCAACCTGCTTCAGCTAATCGACCAGCGCGACCGTGCCGTTGAAGCTCGACGAGCAGCCGACAAAGCGAATGCGGTAGCCGCAGAATCCGCTCACCAAGCACGTATAGCACGGCGTGCCTCATTGCGAATAGGGCAGAGCGCAGCAACATGCAGCTTGCTGGATGACATCGATGCCCTGGATGAGAGCCGGTCCAGCGATGCCAAGACAAAGGTTGTCGAGACAGCAAGACTCGCACCCGAGGTATTCACCACGCCCATCGTCGAGTACTTCTTTGAGTTGGCGACCTCCTCCGAGATGAACCTCCATGAGCAGGCGCTGCTTGTTCTTCGCAAGATAGGAGCAGACCGTGGTCGGGTCACCGAAGCTGCCTTGGAATGCTTAGCTAAGCATGTTGCTGTCGAGGTGGCCGCTGATATCGTGATGGCTAGCCCGTCCTCCGGCTCCGAAGAAGCGATGGAGAAGGCCGTGCGTGCACTGATTTCGCTCGCCCGGCTGCCGGAGTCGCAGTTACCGGTTTCAGTGCCTGCTCGCCGCCCCGGTCCATTGAGGGCTGTCTACAAGGCTAGGCCAGATACCGTTTGCCGCGTGATTCAGGCGCTGCTGGACTACAAGAGCTCCTACCCGATTCGCTTGGGTATCGCTGCGCTTGAGGTTCTCGGCGAAGACGATGTGAGCCTACTGCCGCGATTCGCCCGAGCAATCATTGCGAAGCTCACGCGCGCCAACTTGCTGATTGACGAGGACGAAGCCGACCGCGAGCTTCAGATGGTTTGTGGTGACATGAGCAAAGCAGTAGCCGCAGCACTCCTCTCTGACCCTGAAAATACGGACGCGCTCATCGCCGACTACTTTACGAGCGCCTCCAGTGAAGGTGAAGAGCGACTATCAGATGTCTACGAGCGCGTTTCTCGGCGGTCGATGCGCAGCAAGTACTTAGGGGGGACGCAGCTACAGCTGGACGAGAAGGTTAACGCCGTAGTACTCAAGCGACTGCTTTCGTGGGCAGGAAAGTCATCGAACGGTGAGGTGCTGTCCAACGTAGTTCAGGCGTTCAGGAACGAGCCGGAGGAGCTGGTGTCAGCTGCCAGGCAGAACATTGACGCTCCACTTGGAACCGCCGCAGTTCTTGACGACCGCATGGAAGCGTGCGACCGCGAAAAGAGCGGGAAGCCAGCCACAACCCTCCTTGAGCAGCTCGATGCAGACAACTTGATGCAGTCGCTTCGGCAGCTTCGCGACTCTTGCGCGGCAATTGCGGCCACCGCCGCAAAGGGGAACCTGGACCTGACGACCTCATACGTTGGGTTCCTCGCAAATGTGGACGAGCGGCGCGACGGCCTGAGCTCTACGCTTTTGAGGGCGACTCCACACCTAATAGACAGGCCCAGCACGCTGAATCTAGTTCTTCCGCATTTGTATTCGGCGATGGTCGGCACGTCAGTTCTGCGTCGCGCGGCCGCCGCGGAGGCTCTCGGAGACCTCGGAAAAGGTCTGCTCTCAGACCTTCCCAGCCTCGTTCTTGAAGCGTTCGTGCTTCTTCTCCATGACCGGTACGTTCTCGTTCACAAGAGAGCAGTCGAAGCACTTCCTAGCGTCGCGCTGCCTACAGAACTAGAGGGCAGCGCAGAGAGTGCCCTGCTGTCTCTGGTTCTGTACTACCAGGGAAAGAAAGATGAGCACAATTTCCTCCTGCGCTGCATGGCACTTTACCTGCGAAGATTCTCAACGCCGGCCAAGCTATCCAGAGGATACAGACGTGCGTTCATAAAGTTCCTGATGGGCGTGCCAGCAAGCTCGCATGTCGACGACTTTGCAAGGATGGCCAGCGACCTCTGCGCCGAGCCGATTTTTGTAGATTTGGTCGGTCGAGTCTTTGAAGACCGCAAGTTGAGCGAGTATGGCGAGGAGGACGCCTGTAGGCTTGTCAATTCCATCCCTGATTCAGTGGCGCTTGATAGAGCCGAGGACTTAGCGAGCTTCGTCCGACGTAATCCTCAGAGGCTCTCGGTTGCTGGTTCAGTCATCGAGCTTTTGACTCGGGTTGGCGCATGGAGCCAGGCCGTGAGCGCCATCGAGGCAACCTGGACTTTCATCCCGGACACGGCGCCTGAGCGACGCTTCAAGATGAACCGTCGGCTCCATGTTGTTGCCGTGCAGTTTGAGGCTGCAGTAGCTGCCGGTGACGTACCGCGACAGCAAGCTTTGAAAGCCGAGTGGATACAGATTGAGTCAGCCCTCGAGGAGGACAGGAAGCGATATGCAGAAAGACGTAGTGCTCTCCCAAGTTTTCTTCAGCCGGATTCAGGCAATTGACTCGCTGAGGTCAGTTTCCGCTGGGGAAGCGTGCGATGCGAACGGACTGCGAGAGATAAGCTCCGCGTTGGACGATGCCTCGCTGAAGTACGGGCGTGCGACGACCGCAACCGCATATGGCGCTCTGGCTGGGCTCCTTAGATTAGTGGCCAGCCTCGTCGAGTGGCGCAACGCGGTGCTTGATGCTACCGATGGAGCTGAGCGCTTCCTGCGAAGCGCCGTAGAACGATATCGCCTATGGCTAAAGGAGTACGGCGACAACGAAGCGGCAGCTGCTCTGGCAACGGCATCACGGTCGCTCCCCGGCATCGCCTCGTTGGATGATTTGGAAGCACTGTGCAAAGCTTTGGCGGGCGTGCCTCTGCCAGTAGGCTTCTTCTCTGATGGCTCTAGCAGACTGCCGAGGCCGGTGGAGAAAGAGGCCCCCCCGCCCCCACCCGCAGAGCTATCGGTGGCGTTCCTCAAGTTCCAGATAGATGGCGAAGCTGCAGCGAACATCCATCACCTTGCACCGCAGGTCCTTCACGACCTGGAGATTGAAGTCCGCGTTTCGCGCTGGCCCACGTTGGCTGAACGGCTACGACTTTCGCCGGTTTCCACTGAGCTGCGCAGCACATATGACCTCTCCGAGTTTGTCTTTGAGAGGCCCGTTGGCGAAGCGCCGTTTATCTTGATGCAGCGAGGGCGGGCCGTCCTGCAGCTCGCGCAAGGTTTGAGTACACGGCCGTACGAATTCAAGTACTCGGCCGCTTTCGAGCCCACAGTCGCGGAGCAGCCCGTATCGGTTGTGGGTCACCGCACGTTGCTTATCGAAGGATTGGACGTGAAGGTGAATCCAATCACCGGGTACGTCGCCGTGGACCAGAAGCTCCTGAAGATTCGGGATGATGTTCGACGTGCAGCTCTCGTGAATGCCCAAGAGCTGACGGACTTGTTGGAGATACTCACTGTCCTGGGCGGTCTTGCTGGGCGTGCAGTTCAAGATGCAGAGTTCGATGGGGTCTGGTCCGAAGCCAGGTTCCAGGATGAGGTGCGCAAGGAACTGCGACGGAATCCTCGGATTGGCGCCGACCTAGCCGAGCATCCGAAGGCTGCTGGTGGCATCACGGACTTGAACTTCCACGACATCGTCATCGAGCTGAAGTCCACCCCGTCCGGCTTGAAGAAGGTCAGTGACTGTCAGGGATACGTTGAGCAGACGGCCAGTTACGCCGTCGCCAAGGGCAAGCGCGTTGCCGTTCTGTGCGTGTTGGACTGCACTATGAAGACCACCGCGCCTTTGCCGGCAGCGGACGGAATCTCCATTCTTTTCTCAGCACCACCCGCAGAGATTGCTGTCATCACTATTCTTGTACAGGGAAACCTAACAAGGCCCAGCAAACTGTCGCGTTGAGTGCCTGCGGTCAGCAGCCGATGATGCCGAAATCCACGTAGGCGCTGTGTTCCACCGCTCCCCTGACTTCGCCGGGCTCTTTGAGGGCCTGCCGCTGCCAAGGCGCTGAGGTATCCAGCTCAGCGCCGTTCGGTTGCCAGGCAGCACTTCTTGTACTTCCTGCCACTCCCACAGGTGCATGGCGAATTGCGCCCCACCTTGAGTTTCCTCGCATCACTTGCAAACTTGTGCAGGGCAGTACGCCAGCCCTTGCCATCCCCCAGCCGCGAGGTCAACTCGTCCATGTCGTCGGACTTCTCCCAGGGTAACTCGTTGGCAATTGCGGCATGAATCTGGCCGTCGGCGCCGATGGACACACCGAACCAGCTGTTGGACCGCGTAGTGTACTTTCGCACCTCGCAGTGTGTCTGCAGCTGAGCTACCGCCTCGGCATCGTGCACTGCATTGAAGTGCAGTGTTACCCCAGCCTGCCCCTCGCCGAAATGGAAAGTGACGTCGTGACGTTTCCCATCTGCGCGCCCCCTCCTCACCAAGGCCTCGTACGCCTGATTAAACCCTCTAACTGAGTCTTCGCCCAAGGATAGGAGCAACAAGCAAAACTCAATAGCATGAGGTATCGCCTGCTCCTCAAGCTGCGCTACAACAGACTCGAAGTGAGTGCCCTTGAACTTCGTCAGCATTCCACGTGGTTCGCGCTCACCGGCGTGACTGTCGCGCCGAACAAGCATCGCTGCGTCCATGTCCGCCGTGAACGAGTCGTCCAAAAGCGCCAGATTGAAGTCACCTTGCGGCCCCATGTTCGTCCGCAGGTGAATGGCCAGCGACGTGTGTTCATGATTCACCAGAATCTTCTCGCCGATACCCACGCGCATCCGCAAGTAGTGCAAGAGTCGGAGCGGGCTGAACAGGAACTCAGTGAGCACATCAAGCAGAAAGACGTCCATCACAAGCGGCGGATGGATAACGTCGGTGCTCCGATGCTTCAGATACTGCCGAGCCTGATGGGCAAGAGCGGGGTAATGCTCCGCCACCAAGCTCAGCGTAAACACCTCCCTGATGGACGCGGGAGCGGCAATCTCACGTCCGCTGGCGTCCTCGAGACGGCAGCCCCCTGAAACCAAGAAACTTGCGCAGTCCCACCCTTGGTCACAGGCGTCCTGGATGGCTGCCCCGAAGTCCTTCTGTAGCTGGCCATCATTTCCTTTGCGTGCTTCAAGCGTCAGCTTCTTTGCCTTGGCCTGAACCACGATGACGCGGTCTCCGAACACGACCAGGACGTCGGCCTCTCCAACGACCTGCTTGCCTTTGAGGAAGTTCACATTGGTGTGGACGTTCCTCCGGCCAAAGACCAAAGCAAAGCGGCGAGCAGCGAAGTTCTCGGTGAACGCCCCACGGTGCGCGTTGGCCGTTGGCCTATAGGCCTTGTCGGCATGCATCCAGTAAAAGGGCGACTCGTAGACCGCCTCGTAGAACGCTCCGACATCGAACAGCAGCACGCTGCCGGTGCCTGTCGGAATCAGAGGCGTCGCGGAAACCTGGTTGAAGTCACCGACGTGCTGGAACCCCTCATTCCTGCCCAGCAAGGTGAAGGCCCGGAAGAATGCCTGAACGACATCCAGAGCCACCCCACTCTGATGGGAAACATCCTCGGCTCGGAACTCGAACATGGGCAGCCAACTGTCAGGCTGCCTACCCGAGTCCACTGCGGCGTTGAAGAGCTCCTGCCCCTTGGCGCTCGTCGCATCGCACATGCTCCGCGCGATTTCTCTCGCCTGATAGGCGGTGAAGCCTTTGTTGGCCACAAGCCAGTTGTCATCCGAACCGTACTTGTCCAGGAGCAGGTCTCGGTACTGGAAGGTATACGCACCCTCAGTAGCGTAGAAAATTGCCTCGCGCATCTGAGCACCGTCGGCAAACTCGTCGAGCGTTCCTTCCTCCACGGCCTTCGTCATCGCGGATGCGGCCGGCGCCCACATGGCCTCATGGAATTCCTTGAGCAGCGAATCGGTCTGAGACACGTATCTGGTCAGGTCCGCCGCCGTCGGAACCGTGAGGTCCAAAGCGCTACGGCACATCAGTCCGAGCACCGTCGTCACCTCAGTCCGCAGCAGGCGCTCGGGCTGGTGAAACTTCTGCATGTCGTCTGCCTTCAGCTCGTCCTGATAGACGATGAGGCTGTCACGCACACAGATGGCCGCTACCGCATGCACGTATCCCGGCGATGCGGTCAGCGCTAGCAACTCTGCGATGACCTCTTGCTCACTTCGAATCGCTCTTGGCTTCATGGGATGAAGGTTCTAGGCAGGCCCAGACTGCCGAAGGTGGTTCGAAGACGCCCGATAGCGCCCCGTGTGATTCGACCTGAGCGATGGAACGATACATCCACAGGCAGGCCCCGACTCGCCCAGGGCGTCCGCGTCAGCACTGCCGCAGCAGCACCTCAGACGTCGTGAGAAACCAGGGCTGGCTAACATCTAATTAGTGCGGCGCTAAGCGAAACTTGCGGTTGAACCAGGTCAGGAACGAGCACAGCTCCAGCACCACGATATCAAGAACCTTAGAGGGGATAGTGCATGACGACGCTCGACTTCGCCAGAATCAGAAGCGCTCCGAAGAGTCGCAACGACAGCTTTGAGGCGCTTGCGGTTCAACTTTTCCGGAGCAGTTGCTCAGCGCCCGAAGGTTCCACGTTTGTCAGCCTTCGTGGCGATGGCGGCGATGGCGGTGTCGAGGCCTACTTCCGCACGCCGGCGGGCGATGTGCTGGGCGTGCAGGCGAAGTACTTCTTCAAGCTGGACGCGGCTGAGCTCGACCAGATTGATGGCTCGCTTAAAACGGCCCTCGTCAACCATCCCACGTTGTCGAAGTACTGGGTTTACATCCCGTTCGACCTGACCGGCCGCACAGGAGGCGGGAAGCGCGGCGTCAGCCAGGCTGAGCGCTTCGAAGTGTGGAAGAAAGATGTCGAGACCCAAGCCAAAAAGCGCGGCGCGCCGCTGACCGTAACCCTGTGCACGGCAGCGGTCATCCGCACCCAACTGCTGGACCTCGACCCTCACGGCGGGCGACGGAGGTATTGGTTCGACGATTCCATCCTTACCGAAGCCCGCATCAAGCGGTCCATCGATGAGGCCGTGGCGTTCGCGGGGCCTAGATACACCGGCGCGTTGGACGTGGCCACCGATGCGCACGACGGGCTGGACTTCTTCGGGGGAACGGGCGACTTTGCGGCATGGCGCGAGGAATCGCTCCTGCCTGTCATGTCATCGATTCAGAGCCTGCGCGGCTGGGGTGATGACGCCCTGGACATCCTTGGCGAGAAGGACGCCGCGTCTGCCAGGGAGCTGATTAAGCGATTGCTCACGGCTGCTGGCGGAATCTCGGACGTCGCTACAGCGGCGGCAGCCGTTGCGGCGCTCAACGAAGCCCTGACAGAGCTGCTTCCGCTGTTTGCCAGGGCCCGTGAGGCCCAAGAGATGGCCTTCTACGATGAGCATGGTCGAGAAAGGGACACGCCATCCTTCCGCCAGTTCCATGCTGAATACATGTGCAATTTCCCGGCCGGCGATATGGACGCCGCACGAGACTGGGAAAGGGCTGCGCGTCGTCTCGAGTCAGTGCTGGCGTCCGGCGAGATTGGCGCAGCGCTGACGAACTCGCTGCTGCTGGTCGGGCCAGCCGGCATCGGGAAGACACACGCCATCGTCAGCGCCGCGATTCGCAGGCTGGCGGTGGGCGGCTTCTCGCTGGTGGTGTTCGGGGACGACTTCGGAAAAGCCGAGCCTTGGGAGGTCCTTCGCACGAAGCTGGGCTTTAGCGCAAGCGTCGACCAGGAGGCGCTGTTCGAGTGCTTGCAGGCCTGCGCCGACCACTCGGAACTTCCGTTTGTCATCTACATCGACGCGCTCAACGAAAGTCCGCGTGACGCGCGATGGAGGAAGAAGCTTCCGGAGCTCCTGGTTCAGTGCAAGCCGTATCCGGGCATCCGCGTGTGCGTGTCCACGCGCGACACGTACCGAGACTTGGTCGTCGACTCACGCTTTCCCGGCTTCGCCTTCGAGCATGCCGGCTTTGCCGGGCAGGAATTTGAGGCCGTCCAGGCGTTCGCCGCGCACTACGGCTTGGATGCTGAAATCACGCCGCTCTTTAGCCCCGAGCTGAGCAACCCGCTTTTTCTGCACCTCGCGTGCAGAACGCTGAAGGACGAGGGCCGCAACTCTCTGGACGTCTCGCTGCCCGGCTTCACGGCGTTGTTCGAGGGTCATCTCAAGCACTGCGACGGCCTGGTGCGCGAGCGCCTGGGCTACGCCAATCCACGTAACTTGGTTCGCGCCGCCATGCTGCGGTTGGCGGACACCCTTACGCAAAACCTCCCGCAGATGCGTACGTGGGAGGCGTGCACCGCTGCGTTGCAGGGCCTGACCGGCACCGACGTCTCGGCGGAAGACCTGCTGAAGGAGTTGGAGCACGAAGGGCTGCTCATCCTCTCGGGAGGCCAGGATGACTCTTGGCTCGTTCGGATGGGCTATCAGCGGTACGGTGACGTGCTCCGCGCGACCAGCCTGGTCGAAGGTGCCATGACCCCGTCTGGTTTTGACGTGGCCAAGCTGGCGCTTGCGCTGACGTCGGTGGACAAGGATGAGAAGGGTCTGCTTGAGGCACTTGCTGCCGTGCTGCCGGAGAAGACGGGAGTCGAAATCACGGCGAGCGAGTTGGGCCTAGACCCCGCGCTTGCGCACGAGCTTTTCATCAACGCGCTCACATGGCGTTCACGGGCCAGCGTGACGAGGGACGTCGAGGACCACGTGATGGCCGCGCTCTACACACCCGGCCTGTGGCTGCACGTCTACGAGGTGTTCTTCCGCTTGAGCCTGGTGCCCGACCATCGCATGAACGCGGCGCACTGGCTCCATCTGTTCTTGAACCGCACGGCGCTCGTGAATCGGGACGCCTACCTCTCGCATGCGGTCGCAACGTCGTTCGAGGACCACGGTGCGGTGTGGTCGCTCATCAACGCGACGTTGAAGGCGGACATCAAGAGGTGGCCGTCTGAGAGCCGCAGGCTTGCTGCGTTGACGCTTGCCTGGCTGGGTTCTGCATCGGACCGTCGCGTAAGGGACCAGTCATCGAAGGCACTCGCGCGAGTCATCGCGACCGAGCCGATGCTGGGAAGGGAGTTGGCCCGCGAGTTTGAGGATTGCGATGACGACTACATCTTGGAGTCCATCGCACTCGCCGTGTACAGCGCGTGCCTGCTGACGCCGGAGCGCAGCGCGGAGTTCGTGCCGGCCCTCGAGGGGCTTCTGATGACTACTTCCAGCACGCCGAATGTGTTGGTGCGGGACTCGATGCGATTGCTGGCCGAGCTGGTGGCAGATACCCCCATCCCGGCGGGTGTCGCCAAGCTGCTGAAAACCTACCCCGCGAAGGCAAAGGCCCCGACAAAGTGGCCGACGCTTGCGGATGCAAAACCGCTTTTGGACTTGGACAAGCTCCCGCTGAACATGAAGCTATGGGGTGAGTCGTTGGGTCCTGACTTCTGGCGCTACCAGGTGGAGTCGACAGTTGACGATTTCGAGCTCGAGAAGGCGGGCATCACTTACGAGAACATCGCCTGCTGGCTGATGGTAGAGACACTGCGGCTTGGCTACCCGGGCCATAAGCAGTGCGCGCTTGAGGCGGACGGCCACGTACAGGGCCGGTATGGGGGCGGTCGAGCTCGCGAGGGATACGGCGAACGTCTCGGGAAGAAGTACTACTGGATGCTGTTGCACCGTCTTGTGGGAGTCCTTGCCGACAACGTCGAACCCAAGCAAGACTCGTGGTCCGATTCGAAGCCAGGACCACAACATCTCTGGTCGGTCGACCTGCGCAAGGCCGACATCACCGACGTACGCGACATAGCGCCGGCTCGCGTGTACCCGGACCAGCTTCTGCAAGGACCGCAGTACCCCTTTCCGGACAAGGCCACCGCCGACATCAAGAAGTGGGTGCGGCACGATGATTTCACGCCGCATGGCGCCTGCATTGTTCGCACCTCCAACGACGGGGAGGAGTGGGTGGCTCTGTCCATCAGCGCGCGCGATAGCGACTCCCCTCCGAGTAGCGAGGAGTGGCGCAACTCGCACCTCGGTGTAGAGCTGCGCTACACGAGCATGCTTGTTGATGAAGGGGTGCCCATGTCCGCTCGAATCGGCGGCGACCGAGATGTGTTCGATGGCCGTGGAGCGAGCTGCTACCGAGGCTACTTCGGCGAGTACCCCAACGGCAAGGTTTTCGACCAGCTGATGGAGCACGGGAGCTTTAGCAAGGGGCAGCAGCAGATGCGCTTTACAGAGGTCTCGCTGATGCGCGGCGCCGAGTGGGAGTACGACTTCTCTTGGACGGGAAAGGAGCGTGCCGAGGGCATCCGCGTGCCGTGCCAGGATTTGGTGAGCCGCCTTGGGCTGCGATGGGACAGGCAGCGGGGCTGGGCCGACGCGCGGGGAAACTTGGTTGCCTTTGAGGCTGCCACAAAGAGGCGGGATGCGCTGTTCATCAGGCGGTCCAGTCTGAACCAGTACCTGCGGGACACCGGCCAGATGCTGGTTTATCGCCGGTTCGCGCGGCGAGGTCTGTTCGACATGCGCGGCCGCAGCGGGTCTGAGATAGACATGTTTTCCTGGATGAAGTACCGACCAGACGATGAGCCGGTCGTGTTCAAGACATCCGAGCGCCCATTCAACTGCTGAATTACGAAGTACCTGGAGCCATGAGTTGCACTTCACCTGTATTCTCATCGGGGCTTCTCGCTTGGGCCCCGAGTCGCATACCACTAGCGCACCTCTGATTCCTGCTATTTCCCCGCAAAGCGAGAGCATTGAGACTGCTCATTAGACACGGTTAGACAGATTTTTCTAATGAACGGTCGCACGAAGGCGCGCGGTTCGAACGAAAAACCGGTGCCGATGGAGCCAATCCCATTAAACAGGTTCTACCCCGCCCGAACATGCGAGCCATCGCATCAAGGCAGACAGCACGCCCGGCGTAGTCAGCCCTAAAGCAGATTCACACACCAAAAGCTCGTCCGGAGCCGGGTGACCGAACTCGTCGGGCTCATCGTCGAGAATTCGATACGAGGCAACGGCAGGATTCATCTGCAAGAACCACCTGATTGCCTCCCAACGAGGCCCCCTTGGGGCGATAGCAATCGGTTGGCCACCAAGGCAGCCTGCAAGCAGTTTTCGAATCTCGTCCGACGAATACTGATACCGCCAAGTCGAATGCACCACGACCAAAACGTCTGGGTACGCGGAAAGCGCATCGGCCAAAAGCGGCAGCCAGACCAGCATGGGCCCGGTGTCCTCCAAGCCGTTTCCCGCACGATGAAGGACGCCGTCGAAGTCCAGAAAGAGTGCACGCATCTCGTTGATGAATCCGCTATCGCTTAGTTCTCCCGCCATCACAAGTCGCGCCGTGGAACAGCCTTCGCTTCGAAAATGACGCTGCGCGCTGAAGCTAACACGCCACAGCGATTCTGAAAACTGCGTGACGCCAACCGCAGAGATTCTCTGACGCTCCTCGTGAGCTGCCGAGTGCCGCGACTGGAAGCAATCGTTTCCCTTAACGATTTAAGGGAAATGATTGTTGGCACGAACGCGCCTTTCGCTGGGACTTAGTTCGACCGGCGATGCGCGGTGCGGTCTCTAAGCTGTGGATGTTTTGCGCGTCGTGCGTTGTGATGACCCCGTTAGGCCGACGACGATGATGAGAAGTGGTCAGCAGACGTGGAAGCTGAGCCCTCGCGCTCGGGCAGATTCGCTCCGGTCTTGGTGCGCATCCCTCAGCCCGAATTTGGGCCGCCTACCCACCCCGCATCAACGCAACTTCCCCGACAACATGGCCGGTCAGCTTTGTCCCCGCGCTCCTGAGGTGGACAGGACTCTAGCGCCGGCTGTTCAGCGGCTCCCGAACGCCAGGCTAGACCAGGCAGCCAGTATTCGTTGAGAGATGGGGGATGCTCTGTCCCGGCCTCGCACTTGCTCACTTTGGCGAGCGCCTCTCCGGCGCCGGTGCGGCGAGTCACGTGCGATATCAGCGCCAGGTCATGCGCTTCGAAGAACGGCGGCGAGACTTCTTCGTTCCGCCGGTTGTGAGCCGCGAGGGGCTGAAGATGAGCGACCTTAAGCGTGCGCCCACGCTCGCCAAGCTCACGAAGCGGAGGCTTCAGCCGGTCCCGATGCCTGTCCACTGACCGCGGACTTTGCAACCCGTGGTTTCTTGAACTGTTTCGCGGAGGCTTTTTTCGCAACAGTTCTAGCGGGCGCGGCGTCCTTGGCGGCCTTCTTTGCGGCCGGAGTCTTCGCCGCGACTTGCTTTCGTGACGCCCTCTTCGAGGGCCGAGCCGATGGAGCAGCGGCGGTCTTCGCTTCAGTTGAAGCGGCCGACATACCGGGCTTGGTCGCCTTCTTGCCCTTCAACAGAAAGTCCTCCAAGGACGCGCCGGCCTCCAGTGCTTTGCGCAGCCAAGTCGGACGCTTTCCAAAACCACCCCAAGTTTGGCCCGTTCCGTCGCCGTACTTTGCTGCCCGAGCGACGCCGCTGGACTTTGCAGCCGCCTTCACCCGAAGGCCGCCACCGCGCTGCGCGGCGGGAACGCCAGCAGACGCTCCAAAAAGGTCTTCCGCTGTAAGTCCGTGAGAAGCAATCTCTTTGCGCAGCCTCTGGACGATGCCAGTCTTCAACTTCTCCGCTTGCTTTTGAAGAAGTTCAATTTGGTTGTGGATACGAGAAAGAGAGGCTGCCATCTGTGCGAACTCCGTCGAGGAAGTCCGCCCACTATATACAACGGATGACGGTGGCACTGAACCACCGGAGCGACAGGTATCTTGGGCACTGACCTCTCCAGCCGCCACGTGAAGCGAGGTCAACACAAGGCGCAGCCGTTCATCGGATGTTCAGACTGAAGGCGGCGCCTCGAACGCCTTTGCTCGCTCGCATGTCGCATCGGCTCCAAAGTGCACTTTCAACCTCCTCGGCAACGGCACAAATCCAATCGCGAACTGAGGCACAGCGGGTAGTGACTTGAACCGCTTGGAACCGCAGCGGAGGGGGTGGCCAGCGCAGAGCCATGCAAAGGGGTGCCGCCTCGCTGATATCGATGCACTCGGCGGCAACTGACCCCGCGTTGAGCAAGATGCTCTTGCGTCCGGTGCGGCCAGCGCCCTGCTGCTCGAGGCCTGCCAATGCGGACAGCGTGTGTCGGTGACGAAACAGCCATTTCTTGTCTCGCTTCAGACCAGGTTGCCCGCGTCTCCTCCAGGCTGGGGAGGTAGTAGGGATTGGAATCAACGCTTCCCGGGTCTGTCCCTCCCGCAGGACAGCCGCCGCGGACCATTCCTTCGCTAAAGCCTCGTTGCCACCAAGAATCTTGTAAATGCCCCTTACGCTATGACCCGTTTGGCTAGACACCTCGCGAACCGAGAGACCCGACAGCAGGAGGCTAGAGACTGAGGGCGGCACGATGACGCTGCATTGATGGTACGAACGCTCTGCCATCCAGTAATTGAGCATGGCCGCGCGGCTCCCGACCAGCGCCCTCCGGGTTTCTGTCGCCGGCATCTCGAACGCCCACGCCCCCCGGTCAAGAACGTCCCTCCACGCTGAGACCGAACCGAACAGCGCGCCGATGGTGATGGCATGCTGCAAGGGCGAGCGCACGCGAATCACGCCATCCGAGTAGATTGAGGAAAGCCACCCTGGGCGCCCAGTGCGTCGCTCGCTTTCGAGGGCCGCCAGACCGGACCACGCGGATTGAATGAGCGTCCAGAGCATCGCCTTGCGCACCCGTCCCCCACTTTCAACCAACCCGAGCTGCCGCAGTTGGTAAAGGTACGCGGCGGCCAGCGTTGCGTTGCCCAACGGCTGAAGGCGAGCTTGGTGTATGTCGGTCAGAAGCTCGGCAAGTCGACACGCCGCTTCAAGCCCAAGATTCCCTGCTTCAGAGTAGGCATCCGGGTTTGGAAATCCGAGGTATCTGTGCTTACCTAAACCCAAGTTTGACGCCGGCGGCGCGACCTGAAGGAGTCGGCCGTGCACATGGCACGCAGCCACGTGCGGAAGCGAGTGCCGGGCCAGCCAGTAAGGGGCCCCGTACTTGAGAACCTGGCTCTGGATGCAGTCCACACAGTGCGCGAGTTCTACGGGCTCCCCGCCGCCACGAACCAACCCCAACTTCATCCTTGCCCGGCGAGAGTCCTCCATCAAGAGGCTATTTCGCACACCAGGCCAGTCGTCCGGCTCCATGAACGGACGAAACAGGGGGGCAGAAGTGAACTGGTCTACAGCGTCGTCGACCAGGTAGTGCCCGACGGGCGGAAACTCGGCAAGCAGGTGCTGCCAGCGCCCAGGCAAAGACAGCGAGATAGTGCGATGCTGGTTGCCGAGCAAGGCAGCTATCAAGCTGGCCGGTGACTCTGCACCAGAGATGCGAAGCCAACGGCCGACCACGGAGACAAGTGCTTCGCCCTCGAACGGCTGAAGGGCCTGTGGGGCGTAGAACCGCACGCTGTGGTCAGGCCGAAGACGACAACTTGCCTTCCAGAATCCTGTCCGCCAGCAGCCCCTGTTTCTTGAAGGCGGGATACAGGTCTCCATCGCCGAACATCGCGCGCGTACGCTTCACCTCCCTCGCGATAGCGATGTCAGTGATATGCCCGCACGGGAACCCTTCAACCTCGAAGGTCCTGGACAACTCGGTCACCGTGGCGGCCGGGCTCCAAGTCTGTCCCTGCTTGACGCGCTCGGTGTCAATCTTCTGCTGACTGGCGCGCCATTCCTTCAAGGTTTCAGGACCGACAAGGTCATCGTAGTGTTGGGCCGCGTCGGGGTCGCGTCGACGAAGGATTTCCAGCGGCCGCTCCAGCAGCTTCAACTCGACCCGCTGGTAATAGCTCAGCACATCTCGCGTCAGATGCTTCAGGCCCCGAAAGGCCATCTCCGCCGCGCACCTTTGGACGAGGTTGGGTAGGAGCGCGTGGATACCTTGGTAGATGTCGTAAACACTGCTCCGCAGGAATGCCTCTTCCTTCCTGTCGGGTGGCATCGGAAGGAAGCCAAGGTAGTAGTTCTCCATGGCCTTGGTGATGGCATCGTTCTCCTCGTATCGAGAGAACTCGATGCATCCGAGACCCGAGAGACGGCGTGGGTCGCGCAGCGTGCCCTCGATGACCTTCCGAGCCGCGTAGGTCCCGATGCAGATGAGCGGCACCCTCAAGAAGTTCATCAGCGCGACAAAGAAGTTGAGCTGTATCTCGGTCTCGGCGTAACCGCGAGCTTTCAAATGCTGGAGCTCATCAAGCACGAGCACACCGACGCTGTGCGAGGACAGGATGAGGCAGACGTTAATGAGCAAGACGTCCGTCGAGGGATACCTGTTAAGCCACCTCGTATAGAAATCAGTACCCAGTTCAAGGTCCAGCGCAAGCAGGATTTCAAACAGAAGACCCTTGAGTGTTCCGGTCGGGGGGCATGAAACGTACAGGTACATAACCTGCAGAACATCCAACGTTCGCCCCCCGTAGGCGGTGTGCCGATACTTTGATGGCAGTCGGGCCAGACAGTACTGGACGCCGAAGGTTTTTCCTAGCCCGCTGGTGCCCATAACGAAGAGGCTGAGCGGCGTTCCGACGTTGAACGTCTGGACGCGTTCTTTGAGCGAAGCCGGGTCGGCGGTCGTCAGCAGATGGAACCTCTTGTTCTGCTCGACGCTGTTGAGCGGATTTCTGTCAATCAATCCCAGGAGGTGCAACTCAAGAACGCGGTCATTGGTTCTATGCAAGATTGGTGTGGGATACACCGCCACCGGCAACTGACGCATGCCAAGGGACGCAAGGATTGGATTGCCGCCCACCGCAACGCCGTTCTTCGGTGCAGTTGGCAACTGCACGGCAACTTCAGCGCTGAAGTTCGGGGCGTTGATGATGTGGCTTGAGATGCATTCGATAAATGGATTGCCATCACACTGCGGATGGCCAAGCGGCACATAGCTTTCCGGAGATGGAGGTTCCTTGTACTCCGGCAGGGTGATACCCTTCATAAGCAAGGACATTCGACTAGGAATTGTCATCGGCGCCTCCGGTTCCACTCTGTGCGGCGCGCTTGCGCAAGATTTCCTGAACCATGTCGACTTGGCGGTTCGCAATGTCAGCGTCGCTGGCTGGCGCTGGCGCAGCGGAAGTCGGCTCGACGTCAGGGTTAGGAACATCGTTCGGAAACCGCTGATGGGCTTCTCGTTTGGCGTTGCGCGCGATTTCTGCTTTTTTTGCAGCCAATGTTCGCTGCATGTCCTTTGTGACGTGGCCTTTCTTGGCCGCGTTTGAGGAAGCCTTTGCGCTCGCCCTGTCTGTGTGCTCTTCTTGGTGGGCAGCCTTATTGAGCTGCCGTAGCAGCTCCCGCTTTCGTGCAGCTGGCATAGAGTCCATATGCTCCTGCGCCTCGGCGGCTGTCATGTTCCCTACAATGTCCGCCTGCTTGGCGTGAAGCTGGCACCTGACACGCTCACCCTTGCCACGAACCCAATCCACGAAGAGGTTCGTGCCACGATGTTGCGCAATCTTGACCCGCGGTGTTTGGCCCTTTGCCCTGCGCTTCAGAAGCCCGTCAGCGACGAGGAGTTCGTGGAAGTAGTACCGACCGTCCACGCAGATGCCCTCGCCAGCATGAACCGAGCACATTCTCGTAGGCAAGCAAACCCTGGCCACGAACTCTTTGTCCGGAACAGGCTTTACCAACTCCGGATTGCTTTCAATCTGCCATCTGAAGAGCTCACGCCTATTAGCAGGCCTTTCTCCAACAGGAAATCCTTTCGGAATCTTGATTGCGGGTAGCTCAATTGAATTGAGGTCATCGATTTCTTCGATGACAAAGGCCTCAAGAGCCCGTACGCTCTTGTCCGCTCTACCCCTGGCCCTGTCCAGAATCTTTCCTACTGACCCCTTGGGGAAGGCGGCCGGGAGAAGCTTCACCCTACCTTTCACCTTGCCGATGCCGCCTTCAACGGCACCCTTGTCCCGCCCCTGCCCCAGTTCGGCGAGCATGACTTCCATGCCGAGGTTCACCAAGATTGCCTCATTCAACTGAGGGGAAGTGAGCTCTTGGTTGTCGACCCAAAGGCTCCTTCCTGGCCTTGAGCAGACCCACGATTCGGCAATCCTTGCGAGACCGTACTCCTTGCAGATGTCAACCATGCCTCCATAGGCGCGATAAAGGATTTCGGCAAATAGTTGATTCGAAGGGGCTTCTAGGCTGACAAGGCACGCTGCGATGTACCAGGTCTCGGCATCGATGAAAAGGTACATCGTTGGATTCTTGAATCGAACGGCTGCATCCAGTTCGGAAACCGCGAACACCTGAAGTTTCGTGGAGTCAACTTCAGACTCTTGGGTTGCGTATGAGACGCGCTTGTACCGGCTGTGGGCAAGGCCGGCGGTGTCGTTGGTGGCCTGACGCGTTCTGAAGGCTTTTCGCAGGTATCCAACCTGCCCAAACGATGGCAGTGGCAACGAGGGGACAGCACCGGCGGCGGCGGCTCGAATGCGTAGCCAGAATTTGGTCGCGTTGAGCTGAACTTCCGGGCCCTTTAACTTCGTCTCGATAATCTCGCGAAGTCGATTTCTCTGTTCAACGGTGAAGGGCTGTGCGGCCATCACGTCGAAGTCAGGTCCGTCTCCTTGCTTTGGTCCGCATACCACTACCCCAAAGAAGCTGCGACCGCTCGGCGACTTTCCGCAGTTAGCAAAGGAGCCCGCTAAGGCGACCCTCGTGCGTCCGTTCGTGAACCATCGCCACACCGATGTCGCGACGTACTGCTCCGACTTTCCACATACGTCTGCGTACCAAGCAACGATGCGCTTGAAATCATCTGGGTAGGCCAGCAGCTCTCCCTGTTGGCGGTGCTCTCCTGCTTCCAGGTCAAGGAGCGGCATCATGTGCTTGACTCGGTCCGCCCAATCCTTCTTTGCGCCAGGCCCCATCTCTTCTTCTGTCAAGCGCGCTGGGCTGTGCTCCTCAATGCCTAATTCCAGGTTCAATATCAACTGAGTAAGCCCTTGAATCTGAAGCCACTTGGGCCTCGCCGCCCTGCTACCCATTGCGATGGCGGCGACACGGCCCGACCCACGCGGAGGAAGAAGGAGGTGGTCTTCTTTGACGTACCGTCTTTCGCCCGCTGGCTTTATGGGACGGAGCACGTGGAAAGCCGGCAGCTGAAGTCGCCAATCCTTCACTGGCGACTCGCTTCAATCGAAGTTGACGGCATTGCAAATGTCGCCGGTTATTCGCCGTGAAAGGTCACATTTGATGGACCCATCCCAGACAAGAAGCTTGAGAAGCTCGAGCCCCTGTCCAGAGTCAATTTTGAGCTTCTTGCTGATTGTTCTCACGACGTGCATGAGAGGTGGAGACCAGTCCGCCTCTGCAGCCTCGCGATAGAACTCGGCGATAAGCTTCTTCGTTGGCCCCTTCCGGGTCTGAGGCAAGTGGGCGGGACAGAGCCAACGAAGCGATATGAGCTCGTTGGTCGCCACCTCCACATCGGTGACAACCAGAAATGGGACGTCGAAGAGAGACCAGTACGTATGTTCGACGAACAACGAGGTGCAGTCCCTCGGCTTCTTTAGTACGTGCCTCAGCTTGAATGTGAGCGCAACGTACTTCGGGGGCACCTTACGCGTGACTAGGAGGTCCGTCGTGAATGGCAAGAACGCAGTTCCGTCATTGCCACCCAAGTGTGGAACGCCCATTTCGTCGCATATCTTTAGGGTCAGGACGGTGGACAAAGGGAAGTTTTCTCGTGTATCGATGGTGTTCGGGTCACGTATTGCCCCAAGGAATATGCCTTGTTCGCCGTCAGAGAGATGACTCCTCAACTCACGTCCTGTGAGAGGACACACTTTCTTGCCGGAGTGCGACATGGTCAGCGTCTTCTCCGCCGTTAGCCAGGGCTGGTAGTCTTTTCCCTCTCCACTTCCACGACCTGCTTTGAGCCACTTGTGGAGCAACTCCACAGTGACCGGCGGTGGCTTAATTCCCCTTATCGACATTGCAAGACTCCGTCAACATTGCATGACTTTTAGCGTTCGGAATGGCTAAGCCGAAGTGGTGTTCTGTCGCAGCTCGGACGGACATGTCGAACCGACTCCTCGCATTCGCCCCGCGCGTGTCAGTCTGGCAGTCGTCAGGGTCACTTCGCAGCAAATTCCGTAGCTTTGAACGGCGGCGACGATAAGCGGTAATGCACACTTAATGCAACATTAGCAGGCAGTTCATATCTCATTCACTGTTTGTTTGCGGACCAACACCAGGTCTGCTTTATCCGTTAATGCGTTGAACTTATCCAGCTTAGGAAGTACGCTAACTTCGTCAAATCTCGAGTTAGACAATGACTACCATTCTTCGGTTGCCCAGTGGCTTCACTCCGGCTGACGACGAGCTTTTCTTCAGTCTTTGCAATCGCGTAATGCCTAGAACCGGGATGCCGAGCAGCCACGGTTTCTCACTGCGCATCAGCGGACAGGAATGGGGCACCTACATGCTCGCCCGCCGGGCGCCGCAGGGCCTAAGTGCAATGGCAGATTTGCTCAGCTGCAGCAGTCTTGAGTTGCTCACCAAGCACACCTTGATTCCATACTTTGAGTCCGCAAGTCCTGTGGGACTATCTGAGCAACAAGTTCAATTGCTCTGCAGTCACGACCACCCCAATTCAAGGTACCGAACGGCTAGTTGGAAGCGACAGCCGCTACAGCATTGTGTGGAGTGCGTTAATGAAGACCTCGAACTCATTGGCGAGCCGGTCTGGAGGCGGTCGCATCAACTTCCAGGTGTCCTCGTCTGCGTTAAACATCGAGCCTGGCTGGTTCACCAATGCTCTGTTTGCCAGTGGGCTTCGTCAGAACGGAAGCTTCGATATCCACCAACAGCGTGTCCGGCTGGGCATGCCTTCGTCGCTCGTAAGCCGCTCGAATCACTCGACCTTTCGGTAGAGTTGAAGTTCGCGCGATGGAGCTCGGAGCTTCTTAGCTATCCGATTGGCGCACGCACACTCACCTTGCGAACGACGTTGCGGACCCTCGCCAGGCGCAGGGGGCTCGGTGCGTGGTACCGCGATGTGGACAGACCAGACTCCCTTGCGGAGGCCTACACCTCGGGACTTCGGGATGCTGTTCTGTTGAACGCTCGGACTTTGGTCGAACGTGTATCGAATCCGGTTTTCCGACACTTGCTCACCCCTGCGCTCTCTTCGCAGCATTGCCATCGCCCTCATCCCGCCGAAATGATGCTGTGTGTTAAAGCATTGGTTGGCACCAAGGTATCAGTGCCCGTGGCACTGCTGTCTGCAGAACCGGCGGACCCGAGCAGTTGGAGCGCGCGTTATCACAGGAGCCGCCGCATGGACCCAGCGGAGCGTGAGAAGCTGCTGGTGTCTTTCGTGGAAGAGCGTGCGCACCTACAACAAGCGTCTTCGACCAACGCGATGGATGAGGCGCTTGGGAAGGAACTCGGCCTTAGCAGGTCAGGGTTCGGTCTGTGGCGGCGACAACTTTGTAAAGTGGCCCAGGCATTGCGTAAAGCGCGGCCGGACTTGTATTAAAGCCGGCACACCCATGTACGCGAATCCAACGCCAACGGGAAATAAAGATGACGGCGACAGTCCTAAAGCGTTGATTCACAAGAAGAATCTAGAAAATCGAATGTCCGGCGCCGATGTCGACTTTATTTCTTCCGGTCAGGCTCAATGCCGCGTGCATCTTCGGGAGGTCTTCCCGGACGCACCATCTGCCCGCTGCATTGCCGGCAGTTCCGCCAGGCAATGCAACGATGAGGCAGGCTCGACGCAAAAACCACCTCAGGCGATCAAGCCTCAAGCGGCTTGTTCGACGTGCGCATGCCGCGTGTACAGGAAGTCGATGACCTCCTTGCGCGCCGAGATGTAGCGCGGGTCTTCGGCCAGCTCGACGCGAACGCGCGGGCGAGGAATGTCAACGCTTAGGATCTCGCCGATGGTCGCGGCCGGGCCGTTGGTCATCATGACGATGCGGTCCGACAGCAGCACGGCTTCGTCGACATCATGCGTGACCATGACCACCGTGCTCTGCGTGCGAGCGACGATCTTCAGCAGCTCGTCCTGCAGCTTGGCGCGCGTCAGCGCGTCCAGTGCGCCGAAGGGCTCGTCCATCAGCAGGACCTTGGGCTCCATGGCCAGCGCGCGGGCGATGCCGACGCGCTGCTTCATGCCGCCCGAGACCTCGTGCGGCCGCTTGTGCAGCGCATGGCTCATGCCCACCAGCTCCAGCGCGGCGCGGGCGCGCACCTTCAACTGGGCCTGGCTCTCCTTGCCGCCGAAGACCGACTCGACGGCCAGCAGCACGTTGTCCAGACAGGACAGCCACGGCAGCAGCGAATGGTTCTGGAACACCACCGCGCGCTCCGGGCCAGGCGCGGCGATCTCGCGGCCGTCGCACAGCAGCACGCCCGAGGTGGCCTTCAGCAGGCCGGCAATCAGATTCAGCAGCGTGGACTTGCCGCAGCCGGAGTGGCCGATCAGCGTGATGAACTCGCCGCGCTGCACGTCCAGGCTGACGTTCTGCAGTGCATGGAAACGGCCCTTGCGGGTGGTGAACACCATCTCGGCGTCTTGCACTTGAATGAAGGGTTTCATGGCATCAGTCCTCGAAGGTGAAGTGCTTGGCCAGCGTCATCAGGAACCATTCGAGCAGCAGCCCGACGGTGCCGATGACGAAGATGGCGATGATGATGTGGGCGACGTTGAGGTTGTTCCACTCGTCCCAGACCCAGAAACCGATGCCGACGCCGCCGGTCAGCATTTCGGCTGCGACGATGACCAGCCAGGCCGTGCCCACCGACAGGCGCACGCCGGTCAGCACATAGGGCAGCACCGCCGGCAGCAGGATGCGCGTGATGACCTTCCACTCGCTGAGCTTGAGCACGCGGGCGACGTTCAGATAGTCCGCCGGCACGCGCTGCACACCGACAGCGGTGTTGACGACCATGGGCCAGATCGAGCAGATGAAGATGGTCCAGATCGCGGCCGGGTTGGCACTCTTGAAGACCAGCAGGCCGATGGGCAGCCAGGCCAGCGGCGACACCGGCTTGAGCAGCGCGATCAGCGGCGACACCATGCGGTTGGCGAACTCGAAGCGGCCGATGATGAAGCCCAGCGGAATGCCCACCAGCGCCGCCAGGCCGAAGCCCATGCCGACGCGTCCCAGCGAGTTCAGGATGTTCCAGCCAATGCCCTGGTCGTTCGGGCCGTTGCTGTAGAACGGATCGGAGAACAGCGTCACGGCCGCGTCGAAGGTGGCGGCGGGCGTCGGGAAGCTGCCGCCCTTCATCGTCGCGATGCCCCACAGGCCGATCAGCAAGGCCATGCCCAGCACGGGTGGCAGCACGCGCAGTGCCAGTGCGCGCCAGTCGTAGGGCGTGCGCTTGGGCGCGGCCTTGGGCTCTGCCGCAGCAGCCGCCGGGCGGCTGGTGGCGGCGGGCGCGGTGGAGGCGGCAGCGGCGGCCGCGGAGGCGTCGCCGGGGGAGTGGAAGACTGCGGAGACCATGATTAAGCCTTGATCTTGAAACCGTCGGCGTACTTCGCCGGGTCCTTGCCATCCCAGACAACGCCGTCGATCAGCTTGCTGGTGCGGAAGTCACTCTTGGGGATGCTGACGCCCAGGGCGCTGGCAGCCTGCTTGTAGAGCGCGATCTGGTTGATCTGCTTGGCCACGCCCAGGTAGTCGGGGTGAGCCTTGAGCAGGCCCCAGCGCTTGTGCTGGGTCAGGAACCACATGCCGTCGGACAGGTACGGGTAGTTGACCGTGCCGTCGTTGAAGAACTTCATGTGGTTGGGGTCGTCCCAGGTCTTGCCCAGGCCGTTCTGGTAGCGGCCCAGGATGCGCTGGTTGATCGCGTCGACGCCGGTGTTGATGTAGGACTTCTGCGCCACCGTCTCGGCCATCTTCAGCTTGTTGGACAGGCTGGCGTCGATCCAGCGGCTGGCCTCCAGCACGGCCATGATGACGGCGCGCGCGGTGTTGGGGTACTTCTTGACGAAGTCGGCCGTCGTGCCCAGCACCTTCTCGGGATGGTCCTTCCAGAGGTCTTGCGTCGTGTTGGCGGTGATGCCGATGCCGTCCATGATGGCGCGGTGGTTCCAGGGCTCGCCGACGCAGAAGCCGTCCATGTTGCCCACGCGCATGTTGGCCACCATCTGCGGCGGCGGCACGGTGATGAGCTTGGCGCCCGACACCGGGTTGATGCCCGCAGCGGCCAGCCAGTAGTGCATCCACATCGCGTGGGTGCCGGTGGGGAAGGTGCCGGCGAAGGTGTATTCGCGCGGGTTGGCGGCCATCACCTTGGCCAGCGAGGGGCCGTCAACGGCGCCCTTGTCGGCCAGCGCCTTGGACAGCGTGAAGGCCTGACCGTTGTGGTTCAGGTTCATCAGCACGGCCATGTCCTTCTTGGGGCCGGCGGTGCCCAGATGGACGCCGTAGACGAGGCCGTAGAGCACGTGCGCCATGTCCAGCTCACCGCTGACCAGCTTGTCGCGCACGCCGGCCCAGGAGGCTTCCTTGGTGGGGATGATCTTGATGCCGTACTTCTTGTCGAAGCCGAGCACGGCGGCCATGACGACGGAGGCGCAGTCGGTCAGCGGGATGAAGCCGATCTTGACTTCCTCCTTCTCGGGCTTGTCCGAACCCTGCGCCCAGGCGCCACCGGCCAGGCCGGCAAGAGGGAGGGCGGCAGCGGCGGCCAGCAGGCTGCGGCGTTGCGGGTGGGGCGTGGCGGTCGAGTTATCGAAGGCGGTCATCACAAGCTCCTGGGTCATGCAGGGTGCAACGGCGGCCACGCTCTCGCCCACGCAGCGGGACGCGAAGACGAATAGGGGAGGTCGGACGTCGTTGTCCCGAAGTGCCAACCGATGCAAAGCCGGTTGGCCCGAGAGACCTGCGCCATTGCAGGTCTCAGTCCTCATTGAGCAGGTTGCGTGCCAGCTTTTCTACGGGTTTGCCACGTGAGATTTGCACGCGGCTGGCGCACGGCTGCCGCTGCACCGGGCGGTTTGCGTCGCACCGGTGCGTGCCCTGGCAGTGCTTGTTGGTGCGCGGCGCCCCAAGCCGGCGAGCGGTGCCTAGCGGTGGCGCAGCAGTTGATCGGCGTCGATGAGCCGCGCGGCCACGCTGGCCATCGTCTGGCCGCCGGTCATCGCCAGCTGGCGCAGGCGCTGGAAGGCAGCTTCTTCGTCCAGGCCTTGCTCGCGCATCAGGATGCCGCGTGCGCGCTCGACGAGCTTGCGCTCGGCCAGCTGGGTCTGCGTCTGCCGCAGGTCCATCTGCAGCGCCTGGTCGTGCTCGAAGCGCGCCAGCGCCAGCTGCAACAGCGCGCCCAGCCGCTGCGGCGGCAGGCCGGCGAGCTGCAGTGCACTGGCGCCGGCGCGCAGCGCGGCGCGCATCTGCTCGGGCGTCATCTGCTCGGCCACCATCAGCACCGGGCGCGGGCGCTGCAGCTGCGCCACGGCCAGCTGGGCGAGCATTTCGGGCGTGGGCTGCTCGCAGTCGATCAGCAGCAGCTCGGGCGCCATGCGCTGCAGCGCGCTGCCGAGCGCGTGGGGCTCGGCGACGAGGTCGAGCACATCGACGAGCTGACAGCGCAGCCGGATCAGCTCAAGGCGGATGACGGGGCTGCGCCGCTGCCCGGCGTCCGCCAGCAGCACGCGCAGGCCGGCCAACGGGAATGCGGGCGTGTCCATGCCCCGGCCTAGTGCAAGTTGCGTGCCGTGGTGTGCGCAGGCAGGCCAGGCGGGTGCGGCACCAGGCCGGTGCCGCCACGTGGTGCACGCACGCCGACGAAGCGTGGCAGACCTACTTCGGCGCGACGAAGCCGGCCGCGCGGTAGGCCGCAGCGATGGTGGCCTTGCCCACGCGCGGCTCCATCGCCTTGTGCACGGGCATCAGCGCCTGCTTCCACGCGTTCAGCTCGGCCGGCGTCGGCGTGTGGAGGGTCACGCGGCCGCTGGCGCGGATGCTGGCCAGCGCGGCGTCGTTCTCGGTGCTGGCGATCGCGTTGGCATAGGCCGTCGCCTCCTTGAGCGCGGCTTCGAGCTGGCCGCGGATGTCGCCGGGCAGGCCGTCCCAGAACTTCTTGTTGACGATGACCGCATAGGCCAGGTGGCCGTGGTTGGACAGCGTCATGTGCTTCTGCACCTCGTGGATCTTCTGCGTGTAGAGGTTGCTCGGCACATTCTCGGTGCCGTCGACGACGCCGGCCTGCAGCGCCGGGTAGAGCTCGCTGAAGGCCATGACCTGCGGGAAGGCGCCCAGGGCGCGCATCTGCGCGTCCAGCACCTTGCTGGATTGGATGCGCATCCTCAGGCCCTTGAAGTCCGCCACGCTGTGCAGCGGCCGGTTGGCGCTCATGATCTGGAAGCCGTTGTCCCAATAGGCCAGGCCCTTGATGCCCTTGGGCTCCAGCTTCCTGAACAGCTCCTCGCCCATGGCCCCGTCGGTGATGGCGCGAAAGGCCTCGGTGTCCTTGAACAAAAAGGGCAGGTCGAAGACCTCGAACTCCTTGACCCCCAGCGGGCCGAACTTGGCCAGCGACGGTGCCAGCATCTGCACGCTGCCCAGCTGCAGCGCCTCCATCTCTTCCTTGTCCTTGTAGAGCCGGCTGTTGGGATGCACCTCGACCTTGACGCGGCCGCCGGTCTTGGCCTCGGCCAGCTCCTTGAAGCGCTGCGCGGCTTTGCCCTTGGGCGTGTCGGGCGTCACGACGTGGCTGAACTTGATGATGATGGGGGCCTGGGCGGAGGCGAGCACCGGCAGGGCAAGGGCGGCGGCGAGGACGAGACGGCGCGACGACATGGGGCAGGCCCGGAGGTGGGTATGCCGGCATTCTGAGCGGCCTGCACGGGGCGGCGATGTGGAGTTCCACATGTCGCCCGCTGGCCGGCCTCCGTAGACTGAGCCCAATGCCTTTCCGCGACGCCCTGACCCGCAGCCTCTGGCTGGCCCCGCTCGCCCTGTCCCTGGCCTTCGTGCTGGGCGTGCTGGCCTGGGTGCGCGCCAACGAGGCCGACGAGCAGGAGCTGCAGCACCAGACGCTGATCTCCGACGCCCTCAGCACCGAGGCGCAGCTGCGCGGCAGCATCGACGAGGAGCGCGCCCACCTGCGCCAGCTGGCCGCCGGCCTGGCCGGCCGCGTGCCCAGCGAGGCGACGCTGGCCGCCCACCCGGAGGTCAACGACGGGCTGCGCCGGCTGTGGCTGTCCGTCACCTGGTTGGACGGGCGCAATCGCGTGCTCGCCGAGGTGCCGGCCGGGTCGGCGGCCACGCGCTACGAGGACGGCCTGTCGCTGCACCTGACCGCCCCGGTCGCGCCGGACGGCGTGCTGGTGGTGCGCTATGCCCCGGCGCTGCTGCTCAAGCGCGGCGTGCCCTGGTGGCTGGCGCGCAAGTACGACGTGCAGCTGGTGGACAGCGCCGACCAGGTCATCGCCTCCACCACCGACTCGCCGCTGCGCGCCGCGCCGGGCGGGCCTAGCTACCGTGTCGCGCTGACCGGCCCGCTGCGGGCCAGCCCGCTGGCCGAGTCCATGCTGACCGACGCGGCGCTGGAGCTGACGCTGCGCGACGCCAGCGTGCACGGCGTGGGGCCGCTGGCCTGGGTGCTGGCGGCGGGCTTCCTGCCCTTGATCGCGGCGGCGAGCTGGCTGATCCGTCGCCAGATGCGCCATGTGCAGCGCGCCGAAAGTGCCTGGCGCACCGAGGCCGCCTGGCGCCGCGCGATGGAGGACTCGGCGCTGGTGGCGCTGCGCGCGCGCGACTTCGACGGCCGGCTGCTCTACGTCAATCGCACCTTCTGCGACATGGTCGGCCTGCCGGCTGAAGCGCTTGTCGGCCTGCTGCCGCCCATGCCCTACTGGCCGCCCGACGCGCTGGACGAGCTGACCGAGCGCAACCGCCGCAACCTCGCCGGCCAGGCGCCGCGCGAGGGCTTCGAGGCGCGCTGGCAGCACGCCTCGGGCCGTGCGGTGGACGTGGTGGTGTTCGAGTCGCCGCTGGTGGACGCGGCAGGCCGGCAGATCGGCTGGATGGGCTCCATCGTCGACGTCACCGAGCGCAAGCGCCTGGAGGAGCGCGAGCGCCGCGAGGTCGAGACGCTGGCCCACAACGCGCGGCTGACCATGCTGGGCGAGGTGGCCTCCACGCTGGCCCACGAGCTGAACCAGCCGCTCACGGCCATCGCCAGCTACAACGCCGGCATCACCAACTCGCTGGCCAAGCTGGGCGTGCAGGACGAGCTGGTGCTCGGCGCGCTGCAACGCCTGGGCCAGCAGGCCCAGCACGCCGGCCGCATCGTCGCGCGCATCCGCGAGTTCCTGACGCGCCGCGAGCCGCGCCACGAGCGCTGCGACCTCAACGAAGTCATCAGCGCGGCGCTGGACCTGCTGCGGCGCGACCTGCAGCGCCGCGGCATCACGCTGGACCTGCACCTCGCTGCCAGCGTGCCGGCCGTGCTGGCCGACGCCGTGCTGATCGAGCAGGTCGTCATCAACCTGGTGCGCAATGCGGCCGATGCCTTGCAGGCCAACAACGAGTCGGGCGCGCGCATCGCCGTCAGCAGCCATGTGGCCGGCGACTTCGTGCGCGTGGACGTGCGCGACAACGGCCCCGGCCTGCAGGGTCGCCGCGTCGAGCAGCTGTGCGCGCCCTTCTATTCCACCAAGGCCGAGGGCATGGGCATGGGCCTGGCGATCTGCCGCTCCATCATCGAGGCCCACCAGGGCGTGCTCGACGCCGACGAGGCGACGGGTGGCGGCGCGCTGTTCTCATTCAGCCTGCCCTTGAGTCGCGAACTGACCCCGGAGGCCGCGCATGACTGAGGTGAAAGTCAAAGGCAACCACAGAGGCACAGATACACAGAGGCAACACGGAGAAGACCTCTCTCTGTGCCTCTGTGCCTCTGTGGTTGCATTTCCGCATTCGCTTCATCTGGTGCGGATGGTCACCGATGTCATGGAGACCTGACATGTCCGAAGGCACCGTCCACCTCGTCGACGACGACCCCGGCGTGCGCGACGCGCTGGCCTTCCTGCTGCGCTCGCGCGGCCTGGACGTGCGCGCCTTCGCCAGCGGCCCGGCGCTGCTGGAGGCGCTGGCGCTGGAGCGGCGCCCGCCCCGGGGCATCTTTCTGCTCGACGTGCGCATGGAGCCCATGAGCGGCACGCGCCTGCACGACGAACTACTCGCGCGCGAGTTGAAGAACCCGGTGCTCTTCCTGACCGGCCATGGCGACATCCCCATGGTCGTCGAGGCGTTGAAGAAAGGCGCCTTCGATTTCCTGGAGAAGCCCTACAGCGACAACGCGCTGGCCGACCGCATCGCCCAGGCGCTGGCTGTGGACGCCGCCATGCAGGCCGAAGGCGCGCAGGCCGCGGAGCGCACGGCCCGGCTGGCCAGCCTGACCGAACGCGAGCACGAGGTCATGGCCCGCGTGGCCGCCGGCAAGCTCAACAAGGTCATCGCCGACGAACTGCACGTGTCCGTGCGCACCGTGGAGGTCCATCGCGCGCGCGTGTTCGCCAAGCTGGGCGTGCGCTCGGCGGCCGAGGTTGCCACGCTGCTGGCCGCGCGCTGAGCCAGGCGCAGCGTCCGCCCTTCAGGCGCCAACGCGAGGCATCACCTCCCAAAAGCGGCGCAGCGCAGCCCAGTCATGGGGCGGGTTTACCAGTATTCCGGCCTATTTGGCCTGGCATGGGGTTTGCACTAGTGGAAATACCGAAGCAACCGGCTTCGGAGCCCTTTAGGAGTACCCCCACCATGACCACCTGGACGAATCTGCGACCGATCACCCTCTCGGCCGCTCTGCTCGCAACCCTCACGCTCACCGCGCCCGCGAGTGCCCAGGAACCCACCGTGCCTGCCGCATCGACCCGGTCCATGCTTCGCCTCGCCCAGGGCGAGTACCTGCTGGACGACGGCCGCACGCTCAAGGTCCACGTCGGCAGCAGCCGGCTGGCCGTTGCGCTGGACGAGAGCCCCCTGGAGGCCTGGAAGGCCGAGAACAACGAGTTGCTCGTCAGCCCCGACGGCATGCGCCGTGTGCGCCTGTACCGCAGTGCCGACGGCAGCGTCGACCGCATCGCGCTGGAGACCGACCGGGTGCGTTGATCTGAGAAGTTAGCCCGGCTGCACCCGCTCGATCAGCGGTGCGGTCGGTCGTCCCCCGCGGCGGCGCGCAACCCGCGTTCGCCACCCACCTGAGAAACGACCGCCCGGCCTGCGCCTCATGCAGCGCTGGCGGCGTTTCATACGTGCCATGACGTGAGTCGCCCGGCTGGCTGCGGCCAGCCGGGCAGCCGCACCTAGAGTGCGGCCCATGGACACACCCAACCCCCTCGCCCACGGCAACCGCTTCCAGCGGCGCTACTACCGCTGGGCGCTGCCGTACTACGAGCGCTTCGGGCGCGAGGACCCGCTGCTGCGCGAGCGCGTCGAGCTGGCGGACATCTACCTCTATTCGCGTCAGGGCCTGGGCGCCTGGGCCGGCTGGCTGCTGTGCCTGCTGGGCGGCGCCGCCTGGTTGCACGGCAATGGCATGGGCCTGGGCAAGGCCCTCGCTGCAGCCACGACGATCATGCTGGGCTTGAGCATCGCGCTGCTGGGCGCCTGGCTGAAGCCGCATCAGAAGCCCCGCCGTGTCGTCGGTGGCTTCATGGGCGGCATGGCCGCCGGCATCGTCGCGATGTTGCTGGGTGTGAGCGTCGGCCGCGCGCTCAGTGGCAAGAGCCTGGACCTGGGCAGCGCACTGACGGCGCTGCAGGCGTCCGCCGCCACGTTGATCCCGCTGGGCCTGAGCTTTGCGCTGCTGCTGATCGGCGTGGCGCGGGCCGGCCGTCTGGCTCGCGAACGCCAGCTGGCCCGGCTGCAACTTGTCGCCGAGCGCGACGCCGCCGCACGCACCGCCGCCGAGGCCGACCTGCGGCTGCTGCAGGCGCAAATCCACCCACATTTTGTCTTCAACACGCTGGCCACACTGCAGCACTGGGTGGACCGCCGCGACGAACGCGCCGGCCCGCTGCTGCGCGAGCTGACCGGCTTCCTGCGCCGCAGCACCGAACTGCTGGGCCGCCCCGTCGTGCCGCTGGCCGACGAGGTACAGGCCGTGCGCCACTACCTCGCCATCCTGACCGCGCGGCTGGACGGCCGCGTGCAGGGCGAGGTCCACATCGCGCGCAACCTGGAGGCTGAGCTGCTGCCGCCGGGCCTGCTGCTGACCCTGGTGGAGAACGCCGTGGAGCACGGCCTGGAGCCCAAGATCGGCGGCGGCCTCCTGACGCTGGCAGCGTGTCGCGAGCCCGACGGCCGCTGGTGGCTGCGCGTCGACGACGACGGCCTGGGCCTGGCCGACGATGCCGAGGACGACGTGGGCCTGGCCAACCTGCGCCAGCGGCTGAGGCACCATTTCGGCGAGCGCGCGCGCTTCACGCTGCAGCGCCGCACCGAGGGCGGCACCCGCGCCGAGATATTCATCACCCCGGAACCCGCATGACCCGACTGCTGATCGCCGACGACGAACCCGCGCCCCGCGAGCAACTGGCCGATGCGCTGGCCCTGGCCTGGCCCGAGGCGCGCATCGTCGCCAGCGCCGAGCATGGCGCCGACGCCTGGGATCAGTGGCTGGCCCACGAGCCCGACGTGTGCTTCCTCGACATCCGCATGCCCGGCCTGTCGGGCATCGACGTGGCCCGCCGCATCGCCGGCCGCTGCCCGGTGGTGTTCGTCACCGCGCATGGCGACCATGCGCTGCAGGCGTTTGATGCCGGCGCGGTGGACTACCTCGTCAAGCCGCTGGACGTGGACCGGCTCGCGCAAACGGTGGCGCGGCTGAAGCAAACGCTGCAGCGGCCGGCGCCTGACGCCGGGGCTGTGCAGCAACTGCTGGCCCAGCTCGCCGGCCAGCAGCGCCGCCCGGCCTGGCCCGACACGCTGCAGGCCGGCGTGGGCAAGGAGGTGCGGCTGATCCGTGTCGAGGACGTGATCTATTGCGAGTCCGACAGCCGCTACACCCGCGTCGTCTACAGCGACGCCGGCAAGCAGTGCGAGGCCTTGCTGCGCACGGCGCTGAAGGACTTGCTGGCCCAGCTGGACCCGGCGCGCTTCCAGCAGGTGCACCGCTCCGTCGTCGTCGCCAGCGCGCAGATCGCCAGCGCGCTGCGCGACGACGAGGGCGGCATGCTGCTGCGCCTGCGCGGCTCGCCGGACACGCTGACCGTGTCGCGGCCGTTTCAGGGGCTGTTCAAGGGGCAGTGATCTCCCACCTCATGCGGGCGGGTCATGCCCCGCCGTTTGAGGGCGTGCTCGAAGCCGGCGTTCGACAGGGATGCGGGAAGGAACGGCGGGGCGCGACCCGCCCTACCCACTCAATACATATCCACCGCATCCACCGCAAACCCCGCGCTCAGGAAACCCGCACTGCCACTCCCCGACGCCGCATTGATCGTCACGGTATTCGTGCCCGCCACAAACGCGCTGGCCGGCACGCTGTACGTGAACGTCGTGTTGTTGCCCCGGTAGGTGCCGAGGGTCAGCGAGCGCGAGTTGGGCTGCGTCGACGGGCTGGGCACGGCGCTCGTCCAGCCGTTCACCGTGATCTGCGGCCGAGCGTTGGCATACGCCGCCGTGATGCCGATGCGCACCGTGCGCGCGGCCAGTTGCGCGCTGGTGAGGTTGAAGGTGATCTTGGTGCCGTCGTTCTTGTCCTTCCAGATCGCGCCCGGGAACTTGTTCGTCGCGCTGCCCACGGCGTAGGTGACCGGGCCCCACGACGGGTTGCGCGTGTCCTGCGGGTGGCGCACGGTGAAGGTCTGGCCGTTGAGGAACTCCAGCGGCGTGCCGTCCCAGTTGCCGACGCGCCAGAGCACCGCCCGCTGCGACGGGTCGGCCGTGATGGCGCGCGTGTTCAGCGTCGTCGTGCCGCCGCTGGCCACCGACACCTGCTCGGCGAACACGCCCAGCTCGCCCTTGTAGACCGTCATCGTGTAGGTGCCGGGCTTCATGTTGGCCACCGTGACAGCGCCGCTGCCGGACGCCGTGCCCCAGTGCTGCGCCGTGCCGTTGGCAAAGCCCACCGTGTAGGCATAAGCCGTGTCCATGCCCGTCAAACCGTTGAGCACCACCTTGCCGCGCCCGCTGACCCAGCCCTGCAGGCCGAGGCCGGACATCCAGCTCATGTCCGGTGCGGCCGGCGTGGCGCCGGTTGTAAAGACAAGTGCGTAGGGTCCGTGCAGGCCCATGCGGAAGGCCTCGGTCTGGTTGTGGCCCGAGTTCATGTAGTTGTAGAGCTCGGTGTCGGCGCCGCTCTGGTTCTGGATGTCGCGGAAGAACGGCCCGCCCGAGGCCGACTCGCGGTTGCCGTAGACCATGAACACGCCCACGCCGCTGCCCGTCACACCGCGCACACCCATGTCCTTGGCGCGCTGGTTGCCGTAGTACTTGGAGCGCGTGGTGCCATCACTCATGCCGAAGATGTCGGCGCTCTCGATGGCGCCGGTGTTGCCGCGCAGGTTGGACTCGACCGGCACGCCGGTGAACACGCTGCCGTTCAGCCGCGTGATCCAGCGCAGCTCACCCACCGCCGGCTCGGCGGTGACATGGGTGGCCATGTAGATGGTGTTCTCGTTGCGGCGCACGACGAGGTAGTGTTTCAGCGTAGCCGCGGTGATGGTGATGACGGCCGTGGTGCCGGACGGCGAGAACGCGTAGGTGGCCGGTGCGCCCAGGCCCGAGCTGATGTGGGAGAACTTGGTCTGGCCCTGCAGCTCCGCGCCGTTGTTGAGCTTGATGGACGTGATGTCGCCGCTGCTCTTGTTGACCTTGAACACCAGGCCGGCGCCGCTGTCGACGGTGAGCACGCCGCTGGCGTCGGTGATGCCCCAGGCGGCCAGCGCCGCAGTGGAAGAGAAGGTACAGGCGGCCGCAGCCAAGCCGAGCGCCGCAAGGCGCCCGTGCGAAACGAAGTTCATCGGTTGTCTCCAGTCGTTGTGGTCCGCCTGCTGGCATCCATGCCGCTGCGGTGCCGCGCAGTCTAGGAAGCGATGCAAGCCGCCGTACTCAGGCGCGCTACCGAGAAACGGCATTCACTCAACCGATTGATTGCTTACGGACAGGCGCTGACGGGAGGCGGCACGGGCGGCGGCGGGATATCGCTGCGGCCCAGTTGCTGGGCCAGATCGGCGCCCTGCTGCCAGGCGGCAGGCGTGTCGCTGCGCGTGAGCAGCAGCGTCGCCGCATGGGCGCAGGCCGCGCCGATGGGATGCGTCGGTCCGTAGTGGCCGCAGGCGTTGGCCAGGCTGATGGACGGTGCGGGCGACGCGGCCCAGGGCTGGTCGCGCAGCGGCTGCAGCAGCGCCTCGCGCTGGGCCGGCAGCAGCGCTGGTGGCAAGGCCCGGCCGACACGCTCGCCCAGCGCCAGCGGCTGCTCGCGCCAGTAGCGCGCGGCCGCGAGGCCCTGCCAGGCCTCGTCCATCGCAGCCGGGTGCTCGTCCAGCCAGGCCAGCCAGTGCACGGCGTTGTCGGGCTCCAGGCGCAGGCGCTCCTGCAGCAGCTCGCGGCGGCAGGCGGGCGTGGCGCAGGCGCTGGCCGCCCAGCGCAAGGCCTGCGCGTCCTGCGAGCGCAGCGCAGCCAGCCGCACCTGCTCCGCCCAGGCCGCGTCGTCGGTGGGGGGCCTTTGCATCAGCAGCGCCAGCACCGCGTCGCCGCCCGAGCCGCTGGCCAGCATGGCCACCGCGCGCTGCAGGGCCATGGCCTGGTCGTGCGGGCTGAGCGCGGGCACGGGCGGGCACTGCTCGGCACGCGCGGCTACCGGCATCGCGACAGAGGCCGCAGCCTGCGCGGGGGCTGGGGCGGCAAGCGCCGCAGCCTCGGCCACGACGGGCACCGCAGTTGGCTCATCCTCCGGCCAGGCCAGCCAGACCGCGGCAACACCCGCCCCCACAAGGGCGAGCACCAGGAGCAGGCGTCGGGTCGGCATGGGGCGCTATTGAAACGCAAGCGCGCGCCGCCAGATCTCCCCACAAGCCCCAGGCCCGTTCAAGCTCGTAGACAATCGCGCTCATCATGAAGATCAACCACACGACCCAAGCCCGCCTCAACACCTGAGACGCCCTTCGACCGTGTTCGGAAGGCGCCCCGCCTTCCGGTCCAACAAAACCCCGGCAGGCTCGCACCTCCCGGGGTTTTGTTTTTCCTGAGTTCAATCATGTTCAACCGCACCTTCGACAAGCTGATCGCCACGATTCCCGAGCGCCGGAGCGCGGCTTTGTCGCGTCTGCGCTTCGGCGTCCTGCCTTTGCGCTAGCCCCCAGCGATTCCGCTTGGGGCTGGCAACTGCTACCCCACTCAGGAATCGCCATGAACTCGAACACCACCTTCCGCAACCTGCGCAACATCGGCGTCATCGCCCACGTCGACGCGGGCAAGACCACGACCACCGAACGCATCCTGTTCTACACGGGCGAGAACCATCGCATCGGCGAAGTGCACGACGGCGCCACGACGATGGACTTCGACCCGCAGGAACGCGCACGCGGCATCACCATCCACAGCGCGGCCACGACCGTGCATTGGCAGGGCACGCAGATCAACCTGATCGACACGCCCGGACACATCGACTTCAACCTCGAGGTGCGCCGCTCGCTGCGCGTGCTGGACGGTGCCGTCGTCGTCTTCGACGGCGTGGCCGGCGTGGAACCGCAGACCGAGACCAACTGGCACCTCGCGGACGAGTACCGCGTGCCGCGCATCGCCTTCGTCAACAAGCTGGACCGCGTCGGCGCGGACTTCCAGCGCGTCGTCGCGTCCCTCGAAGAACGGCTCGGCGTGCGCGCGCTGCCGCTACAGCTGCCCATCGGCGCGGAAGGCGACTTCCGTGGCGTGGTGGACCTGTTGACGATGCAAGCCCTCGTCTGGGATCGCGACGACGCCTCTTCGCCGCCGCGTATGGACGCCATCCCGCCCGCGTTGCTGCCCGCCGCCGTGGCCGCCCGTGCGCGCCTGGTGGAAGCCGCTGCCGAGCAGGACGACGCGCTGCTGGACGCCTGGCTGCGCGGCGACGCGCTGCCCGTTGACAACCTGCGTGCGGCGCTGCGACGCGGCACGATCGCAGGCGCCTTCGTGCCCGTGCTGGCCGGCTCGGCCTTCCGCAACCGCGGCGTGGAGCCGCTGCTGGACGCAGTCGTTTCGTATCTGCCCGCACCTGGCGAAGCGGCAGGTGCGCTGGATACACACGGCCCGCTGTCTGCCCTCGCCTTCAAGCTGACCGCCGACGACCACGGCGCGATGGTGTTCGTGCGCGTCTACAGCGGCCGGCTCAAACGAGGCGACACGGTGTTCAACGCCAGCACGGGCAAGCCCGAGCGCGTGTCGCGCCTGTACGAGATCCATGCGGACCAGCGCGTCGAACGCGACGAACTCGTCGCGGGCGACATCGCGGGCGTCGTCGGCCTGAAGGACGTGCTGACCGGCCACACGCTGGCGTCCACCAAGGAAGCGGCGGTGCTGGAAAGCATCGCCGTGCCCGAGGCCGTCATCGACGTCGCCATCGAGCCGCGCAAGCAGGCCGATGCTGCGGCCCTCGCGAAGGGCCTGGGTGTGCTCGTCCGTGAAGACCCGTCGCTGCGGCTGCGCCAGGACGCCGACTCGGGCCAGACGCTGCTGTCTGGCATGGGCGAGCTGCAGCTGGAAGTGGCGGTGGAGAAGCTGCGTTCGCGCTTCGGCGTGGACGTGGCCACGGGCCGCCCGCAGGTCGCCTACCGCGAGACCATCACGGCCACGGCCGAGGTGCGCCATGTGCACAAGAAGCAGAGCGGCGGCCCCGGCCAGTTCGCCGAGCTGACGCTGCGCATCGCGCCGCTGCCGCGCGGTGACGGTTTCCGGTTCGACAGCCAGGTGATGGGCGGCGCGATCCCGCGCGAGTTCATCCCGGCGGTCGAGGCGGGCATCAGCAAGGCGGCGCAGGCGGGCCCGTTCGCGGGCCACCCACTGGTGGACTTCGAGGCCCAGCTGCTCGACGGCAGCGCCCACGTGCGCGACTCGTCGGCGCTGGCCTTCGAGCTGGCGGCGGCGGCGGCGCTGCGCGAAGCGGTGCTGAAGTCGTCACCCGTCGTGCTGGAGCCCGTCATGGCCGTCGAGGTCATCACGCCGGCCGAATCGCTGGGCGACGTCATCGGCGACCTGCTGCGCCGACGCGGCCAGGTGCAAGGCCAGGACGCACGCGGCAACGCGGTCGTCGTGACGGCGCATGTGCCGCTGGAGCGGATGTTTGGCTACATCGGCAATCTGCGCGCGCTCAGCTCGGGGCGGGCGCAGTTCACGATGCAGCTGAGCCACTACGACCAGGCGCCGGCCCGCATGGTGCTAGCGGCCTGATTGAACGGTGGGGCGCGTCGGCCAGCACGGTCGACCGCCCCATCACCGTTGGCGCACCGCAACGCGCCACGGCCGACGCGCTTGCGCGCTGGCGTCGGCACACGCATCATTCGCGCCCTTGCTGAAGGCGCCCACGACAGCGCCCGCAAATCGGAGATCCCTGCTATGTCCTCCCTGTTCATTTCGACGATCGACTGAACACGGTTCCCAGCCCCGGCTGAACCGTGTCTGTTCACAGATACGGCCTCAGACCGCGCGGCGTGCAAAGCCCCGGACACAAGAGCCGGGGCTTTTGCTTTTCGGAAACCGAATGAGTGCACAACTCCGTTCCCGCGCCTTGCAAGAAGGCCGGGTCAAGGCCCTGCGCCGCATGAAACAGCCGATGACGCTGGTGCTCGAAACGAGCTCCAGTGCGCGCGACCCCGTCGCTCGCGCACTGGCCCAGCGTGGCTTGCGTGGCGCAGGCGAACACATCCAAAGCCGCGGCGCCCAGCGCCGTGCCGACCGCATGGCGCTGCAGGCGCTGATGCGAAGAAAGGACTGGGATGAATGATCCCCAACACATGCGCGAGCAGCTGGCGCAGAGAAACCAGCAGTTGCAAGCCATCGCCGCCCAGCTCAAGACGGAGCTGCTTGGCATCGACGCCATCATCGACCGCGTGGTGGATTCGGTGCGCGCCTGGTACGTGCTGCCCGGGCTCGTCTCGCGGCCCGTCATCGTCTGTCTGTGGGGACTGACCGGCACCGGCAAGACCCAGCTCGTGCGCCGCCTCGCGCAGCTGCTGGGCTTCTACGACCGTTTCGTCGAAGTGCAGATGGACGGCTTCTCCAACGGCGCGAGCTGGCGCGGCGCGCAGAGCATCTCGGGCATGCTCGCGCAATCTGGCATGCGCGAGGGCGAGCCGGGCATCCTGGCGCTGGACGAGTTCCAGCGCTTTCGCACCATCGACGGCAAGCGCAGCGAGTTGCGCGTGGAGCGCTACCAGGACGTCTGGGCGCTGCTCTCCGACGGCCGCCTGCCGCCGGCGCTCTCGCTGCTGGGCGACATCGAGTCGTCCATTGCCGAGGCGGCCTTCGATGCCGAGCGCGCCGACGCCGACGATGCCAAGCTGCGTTTCAAGCTCACCAGTTGGGACGCGAAGGAGTTGCGGCGCACGCTGAAGCTCGACGTACCGCTGCTGGAGATCATGGCCTGGACGCCCGAGCAGATTCAGGCCCGCCTGCAGGCCTTCCGCGAGAGTGGGCAACAGCAGTGGGACACCGACTACAGCCGGCTGCTCGTCTTCGTCTGCGGCAACCTCGACGAGATGTACGAAGACCTCGCCACCAGCGTGGATGACTGCGACAGCGATGCCGACACCTTCCACGCGCTGACGGGCAAGCTGAGCGTCATCGACGTCAAGCAGGCGCTCAACAAGCGCTTCAAGCCCGAGCAGGTGGCGCGGCTGGGCAACGAGCATGTGATCTACCCCTCGCTGTCGCGCCGCGCCTATGAGCAGTTGATCGAGCAGGGCTGCGCGCGCTATGCCCGCGAGACCGGGGAGCGCTGCGGCCTGCGCTTCGAGCTGGCGGCCAGCGTGCGCGAGCAGATCTACGCCAATGCCGTGTTCCCCGCCCAGGGCACGCGGCCGCTGTTCTCGTCGCTGCATGCCATCCTCGGCGCCGGTCTGGCCAAGGCCGCGCTATGGGCGCTGGAGCGCGGCGCGATGGCGGGCGACGGCGTCGGCCTCACGGCCGATGGCCGCAGCCTGATCGCGCACTGGCGCGGCCAGTCGCACGCCATCGCCGCGCCGTTCGAGATCAGCCGCCTGCGCCAGCGCAGCAATGCCGACTTCCGCGCGCTGCTGGCCGTGCACGAAGCCGGGCATGGCCTCGTGCATGCGCTGCTGTTCGGCCGCGCGCCGACCGAGATCAAGATCCACGTGGCCAGCTTCGAAGGCGGCTACAACGCCTACACCTCGCGCAAGGTCTGGTCGCGCCAGAACCTGCTGGACTCCACGTGCACCAGCCTCGCCGGGCGCGCTGCGGAGCTGCTGGTGTTCGGGCCGGCCATGAGTTCCAGCGGCGCCGAAAGCGACTTGCGCAAGGCCACCGAGACGGTGGCCCGCATGCTGCGCCATCTTGGCCACGGTGAGCGCATCGGCCGCAGTGACGTGTCCGTCAACAGCGACGACAACCTCTGCACCGACGTGGACGACAGCAACGCACCCATCGAGGCCTTGCTCCAGGCCGAGCACGCCCGCGCCACGCGGCTGCTGGAAACGAACCGCGGCGCGCTGATGGCGCTGGTGGACGAGTTGATGGAGCACGGGCAGGTCACGCCGGCGCGATTCGCGGCGGTGGCCGGGCTGCCGGCAGGCAGCCTCGGCAAGCCCGAGGATGAGCTGGACCCCTATGCGCAGCGATGGGCGGCGTTCAAGCTGGAGGGGCGCGAGCGGCTGCGAGCGTAGCGGGCGCGCAAGACACCCTGGGTGCTCTCGCTCTACCGCACGGTCAACGCCGTCCCGGCACGGAAGGCGCCCAGCGCCGCATCCCAGGCCTGGGCCTTCGCCGTGTCGTCCGCATTGGCGGGGCGCACGCTGTAGCGCACGTCGCCCGCCAGTGACGCGGCGCCGTCCGGCAGCGCCAGCAGCACGTCGTAGGCACCCGCCGGCGTGCCCACCGGCACAGTGAACCCGGCCGACACGGTGCTGGAGCCGTGGGGCAGCCAGGCCCGCGGGTCGACCGCCGGCAGCGCGATGCGCACGACGGCGCCGCTGGTCTTGTGCTTGAGCAGCAGCTGCACCGCGCGCGGGTTGAAGGCGCGCGCCCAGCCGCTGTTCTTCACGGTCAGCAGCAGTTCGCCCGACTGCCCGGCGGTGACCGCCGCGGTGTGCCGCAACGTGGCCAGCTCAAAGCGGTAGCCAAGGCTGCGCCTGACCTCAGCCATGCAGCCCTGCTGCTCCCACTTGGTGTGGAAGATCTTGCGGTAGTAGCTGTTGTTCAGGTAGGTCAGGCCGAACTGCCGACCCTCGGCCAGGATGTCGGCGCAGCTGGTGCGCGGCATCGGGTTCTGCTCGTCGGCCGGGTTGCAGGTCTCCGCGCCGAAGGGCGTCACGCGAGACAGCGCGGCGACGTAGTTGCGCTCGGTCTGGCGCGTCGTCGCGTTGTCGCTGTAGGTGCCGACGTCGGTGGCCGAGGCCAGGAAGCAGTCGTTGTGCGTGCCGATGCGAGAGGCCGCCGAACCGTCTCGCCAACCCGGCACGTGCGGCGCCCATTGCATCAAGTAGGGCGGGTAGCGCAGCTGCAGGAAGCGGTCAGGCGGCAGCGCCTGCAGCAGCGCATCGCGGATGCGGGTGCGGGGCCCTGCGGCCGTCAGGTCGTTGGACGAGGTATGCCATTCGCCCCAGGCGCCGATGAAGCCGGCCTGCAGGTAGGCGATGACGTCGGCGTTGGCCGCCAGCACGGGCTTGAGCTGGTCGATATGGCCGAGCACGCGGGCCAACGGCGCATCCTTGGCGTCCCGGTACTCGGTCTCGCCCCGCGGGTAGTTGTAGAGGAAGCGCGGGATCAGTTTCAGACCGGCGCTGCGCGCGGTCGCGAAGGCCTCCGAGAGCCGTGCGAGCAGGTCGGCGGGCAGCGCGGCGTTGGCATGTGCGTCGAGGCGCACCGGCGCGTAGACGATGCGGTAGCCGGCCTGGAACTGCGCGTCGGCTGCCGCCTGCGTCCACTGCAGCAGGTCGTCCGCTGCCCAGACGTACATGCCGCGCTCGGGGTTGGCGAGCTCGGCAGCGCTGGTGGTGAAGGTCGTCTCCACCCACGGCGCAGCGGCGGCGTTGACAGGGGCGCCGGCAAGCAGCAGCGAGGCGATACCGCAGGCCAGCCCCGCCAGGGGAGATGTGCGAGGCACGGGCGGCTACTCGACGCGCGCCTCGCCCCAGGTCACGACGACGGGGCCTGCGGTGTCGGCGCCGTGCTGGCGCGCGACCAGCTCGATCAGCGTCGCACCGCGCAGCTCGGCGCTGAGTTCGCGCGCCGGCTGGTTGAACGTCATCGGTGCGGTGGTCGCGAGCTTGCGGCCATCACCCCAGACCTCGAAGCTGACGCCGGCGGTCTTGCCACGCGTCGAGTCGTCCACACCCACCTTGGCCGTGAATCGCTGCGAACCGCCGGGCACCCTGACCTGCAGCCGCGAGTCGGCCAGCACACCCACGCCGTGGCGAAACACCTGGCGCTGCACGCTGAGCGCCTGGTCGAACGGCGTCGAGTCCGCGCGCGGTCCACCCCAGCCGGCGTAGGCCGGGCGGGTGCCGCCGTTGTCGGTGGTGGACCACGACGCCAGCGCGCGGTAGATGACCGGGTCCTGCTCCAACGCGCGGATGCCGTCGCGCGCCACGTAGACGTTGCCGGGCCGCTCGGACACGAAGTAGCCGCGTGGCAGCAGGTGCTTGCCGGTGGCGGTGAACAGCAGCGCCTCGCGGGCTTGCAGCTCGAACTCGCGTTTGCCGGTGAACGTGCCGGCATCGGCGCGCGCCCAGGCGTCTCGCAAGGCGATGGGCACCGTCGAGTCCATCTTCAGGTGCTCGGCGGTCAGCGTGAACTTCGCCGGTGCACCGGTGCGGTTGAACAGCAGCACGGCCTTGCGTCCGTCGGCCAGCGTCTTCACGAGGATCTGCCGGTCGCTGTCGGCATAGGCGAGCACGCCCTGGTGGCCGGCCGGGTCCTGGTTGATGGCGACGACTTCGGGGGCCTTCAGGATGTCGATGATGGCGGGCGACGCCTTGGACAGGTCCGTGCCGATCATCAGCGGCGCGGCCATGATGGCCCACAGGCCCATGTGCGTGCGCGCTTCCAGCAGGTGGCCGTCGCCGAAGTCACCGTTGCCGATCTCCAGCATGTCAGGATCGTTCCAGCGGCCGGGGCCCGCATAGAACTCGCGCGTGGCGACGGTGTCGAAGTTGTGCACCATCTGCGCGAAGCCCTTCCAGATGTCGCGGCTGGTGCGCCACAGCGTGCCGTGGTCCTGCCCCCAGCTGCGGACATTGACCGTGCCCCACAGGCAGACCGACAGCATGTAGTCACCGCGCGGGCGCACCTCGTCCAGCGCGCCTTTGAGGGCGGCATACAGCTTCTTGGTGCCCTCGATGTCGGACTGGTTGATGCTGCCTTCGACGATGGTGGGGGTGTACTCGCGGTGCTGGCCCGAGGCGACGTGCGGCCGGTCGCGGCCATACGACGACAGCCCGCAGCCGTCGACCTTCAGGTAGTCGAAGTTCCACTCGTTGAAGAACAGCGCCACGTCCTGCTTCATGAACCCCATCAGGCCCACCTCGCGCTCGGCATGGGTGCCTTCGGGCAGGTTGGGGCTGTCGGCGTCGTAGGCCTGCGAGCAGGCGTTGCGGCCGATGTCGGTGTACAGGCCCGCCTTCAGGCCCATCGCGTGGATGCGGTCGGTGAACGGCCGCAGCGACGAGTCCTTGCCCGGGCCGAGGTTGGCGCTCGGGAACAGGCCCGTGCGCACCAGTAGCCGGCCATCAGTCGTGCGGCGCTTCAGCCACCAGCCGTCGTCGACGTTGATGTTGCGGTAGCCGGCCTTGGCGAGACCGGAGTCGACGATGACCTGCGCCGAGTCCAGCACCTTCTGCTCGGTGATGTCGACTCGGAAGGCGTTCCAGCTGGACCAGCCCATGGGCGGCGTCGGCGCGCTGCCGACCGGCTGGTGCTGCCAGCGGCCGGTCGGCGTGAGCGGCTGCTGGGCCTGGGCGGAGAACGCGACGAGCAGGGAGAGGGCGAGCAGTTTCATGCGGCAGTCAGCAGTCGACCGAAGGCGGCCGGGACGTGGAAGTCAGGAGAAGCAGTCTGGGTCGGGCTCCAGGCGGAGTACACGCGGTCCCTGCCTTGACCCTCGACACGGAACAGGTTCAGGCGCCAGCCTTCATCCGCGCCCCGCATCGGCACGGCCAGCTCGGCCGTCCAGACCTTGGCCTTGGCATCGATCTGCGCCCTCGCGCGGCTCTCGCCGACGATGCGCTTCTTGCCGGACGCCTCGACGGTGACTTCCAGCAACAGGCCGTTGGGTGCCACCTCGACTTCGCGGTAGCTCTTCAAGCCAGCACGCTCCGGCGCCTGCAGGAAAACCTCGACGACATCGCGCTCCCACAGCGGCCAGATGTCGGTCGCCGAGCCGGCGCGGTCGAAGGTGTTCAGCGCCTCGTACTTGCAGATGAAGCGCAGATGGAGCTGGCCCGCGCCGCGCAGCAGTTGCACGCGGGTGGACTGCGGGCCTGCCAGTGGCTTGCCCTGCCAGTCGTGGCGGAAGAAGGTGGTGGGCGCGTCGGCCCATTGCGACGCCAGCGGGAAGCCGTCGGCGCCGACCTGTGCGACCTTGCCGGCGAAGGCGATGGGCAGCGTGTCGGGCACCTCGGGGCGCGCCTCGATCAGCAGGCTGTGCCTGAAGCGCACGGGCAGCGTCGGCTTGTCGGCGCTCACCACGCCAAGCTCCTTGCCCGTCAGCGAATCGCGCAGCTTCCAGCGACCGTGATCGAGGCCACGCAACGTGACGGGACCGTCCCAGCGTTCCGCATAGAACGCAAAGTGCAGCGCCCCACCCTGCTCAACGACGTGGGTCTCCGGCTTGTCAAAGCCCAGGTCGTACAGCTCGCCGCGGTAACGGCCTTCGGCGAGGCGATGCTTGTTGTAGAGGTCCACCCATTGCCGCCAGTGCCGCTCGCGCTCCGGCGTCAGCAGGAAGGAGTCCTTGGGCTTGGGGTCCACCGGCCAGGTGAACTTGGTGGCGACGACGGCGCCGATGCCCACGCTGGAAGCGAAGTCCTGCCCGCCGGTGCTCAGCTCCACGTGGTCGCCCGCGTAGGCGGACCACGGGCCCATCAGCGCCTTCAGTGTTTTGCCCTTGTGGCGGATCTGCCAGCTGGACAGCGGGTCGGACGACGGCGCCTGGTCCATGAAGGGCATGTTGTGGAAGGCGTAGCTGGTGCCGCAGGGGCAGACCTCGACGACAGCTTCCGGGTTGGCCGCGTGGGCGGTGTCGTGCATGACCTTGTAGAAGGCCGAGACGGCCTCCACCGACTCCTCCGGCCGTGCATGCTTGTGCGCCGGGTTGTAGCAAGGCGCCACGCCGTTGAGGTGCTGGCCGTCGACCTTGAGGCCGTCGAAGCCCCAGTCGCCAATGATCATCTTGATCGTGGCGGCCAGGCGGGCTTGCGTCTTCTCGTAGGCGGGGCAGAGGTAGAAGCTGTTCCACCAGGTCACGTCCTGCGCCGCACCGTCCTTGTCGAGCAGCAGCAGGTCGGTGTGGTCATGCATCTCGTCGCTGCCGGGCGCCACGGCCAGCGGGGCGATCCACAGCCGCGCCTTCATGCCGCGGGCGTGGATGTCGGCGACAAGCGCCTTCATGTCCTCCGCACCGCGGGGGAACTTGGCGCGGTCGGGCGTGTTCCAGTCGCCGGTCTTGCGCTGCCAGCCGTCGTCCAGCACGGCCCACTTGAAGCCCAGTTCCTGCACCTTGGGCAGCGTGGCGCGCACGTAGTCGAGGGAGAAGTCGCGCTCATAGCCCCAGGCGCACCACTGCGGCTCGTAGGCGCTCGAAGGTGCCTCGGGCGCGGACAGGCCCTGGGCAGCCATCAGGCGGCGGTAGCGGTCCAACGGCACGAAGAAGTCGCCACGGTGCACGGCGATGAAGCTGGGCGGCGTGGCGAGCACCTCGCCCGGTTTCAGGGTCTGCGGCGCGTCGCCGCGCAGCGATATGTCGACGGCATCACCGATGGCCTTCACGGGCAGCGCCACCAGCTGCGGTTGAAGGGCCAGGTGGCCGACGGCGAATCCAACGTCTCGACGCCAAACATCGACGACGGGCGTGCCGCCGCCATAGTCCGACGCATTCATGCCCATGAAGTTGCGCTGCTCGAAGCCGCGCTTGACGGGCTGCACCCAGTCGCGCCGGTCGGCATGGCTGGCGCCGGAGTAGGTCCAGTAGCCACCGGCGTGGCGGGGCGGCGCGGCCAGGCGGTGGGCGGCGTTGACCCAGGCGTCGATGGTGATGGGCTTGTCGCCGGTGTTGACGTAGGCGACGTCCAGCAGCGCGACGCCGGGGTGTTCATCGAGCAGCGTGACCGTGACGCGTTTCTCGATGCCGTCTGCGGAACGGCCCGTCAGCCGCAGCGCCTGGCCGACACCGAACGGCGTGGCAGCCTTGGCCGGCTCGGCCTTCTGCAGCGTGAAGCGCGCCAGCGGCTTGCCCTTCACGACCAGGTGTTCGCTGGCGTCAAACCCGGTCAGCGCGACCGGCTGCTTGCCTAACAAGCTGACCACACGGCAGCGCATTTGGTCGTCGAACTGCAGCGACACGGCAGCGTCCTGCAGCCGCACATGGCCCTTGCCCTCGGCGGCGTGGGCGGACAGCGGCAACTGCGTGGCTAGCGGCGCAGCACCAAGCCATTGCAGGAAGGCACGGCGCGCGGTCATCGCTTCGCTCCCCAGGCGCCGGGGAAGGCGCGTTCGGCATTCGTGCGGTAGAGCTTGTCCACCACGTCGCGCGGCAGGGCCAGGCCTTGCACCGGCTTGTCGAGATCGCTCACCTTGAAGCTGTCGGCCGTGTTGAAGTAGCGCCAGTGCATGCGCCACACGCCTTCGGCCTCCTTGCCCAGCGCGGCGCCGTCCTGGTCGGGGCCTTGGGCCATGTCGCTGCCGTAGAGAACACGGTCCTGGTACTTGATGAAGAAGCGGCGCACGCGCTCGCGGTCCTGCTGGCTCTGGTGCTGCAGCTGGCCGATGCGCGCGGCCACGTCGACCACGGCGTTAGGGAACTTGTCGAGGAAGGCGGCCAGTTCGCCCACATCACGCTCCTGCGAGGCCAGGTGCACGCCGATGAAGCGCAGGCCCGGGTGCGCTGCCACCATGCGGTCGCGCGCGGCCATCTGCGCCTCCCAGCTGGGCATCTCGGGGTGCTGGTGCATGTGGTACTGCGGGTGGGCCTTGTAGTACTCGCGGTCATTGTTGACCGTCATCTTCTCCAGCGGCAGCCAGCAGTTGTGCGGCTCGCCCTGGTGGCCCAGCAGCGGGATGCCGCGCCTGGCGAAGTCGTCGAACAGCGGTGCGAAGCGGGTGTCGTCGATCATGACCAGCTTGTCGTTCTTGCCACGCAAGCTCATGCCGATGTTCTTCCACACCTTCACGCCGACAGCGCCGGCCTTCAGCGCCGCAGCGATGCGCTGGCGCGTGGCGGGCAGCCAGGCGGGCTGGTCGGAGCCGTCAACCGAGAAGCTGGCCGCCCAGGCGACATCCTGCGGGAATGCCTTCTGCAGCTGGATGGCCACGCGCTGCTGGTCAGCCAGCGGCGGGAAGTCCGGGTAGTCGACGTTGATCGTCAACACCTTGAAGTTCTGCTGCTTCGCGGCGGCCATGAAGGCCGGTGCGGCGTTGTGCAGATGCAGGTGCACGTCGATCTTCGCGACACGGCCATAGTCGGCCATCGTGTAGCTCGGCTCGGCCGCCTGCGCGGGGGATAAAAAGGCCGCCCCGGCAAGCAGGGCGGCAACGGAGGAGACAAGTTTTCGCATCAGCAATCCACGTATTTCGGGTCGAGCGCCGGGCCGCTCCCAAGCCGGCCCGCTTTGGCGATGTGCTCGCGGCTCAACGCAGCGAGCATCGCCGTCCCCTCGGGGGACCGGCTGGGCGCGCCCGCGTTCAGCGGTGCGCGACCAGACGAGGGGCTCACATCTCTCATCAGAACTTGATGCTGGCGCCCAAGGTCACGGCGCGGCCATAGCGGTAGTAGCCGTTCGGCAGGCTGATGCTGCCGTTGCCCAGCTTCGGCGCCTGCACCGCATCCGTCAGGTTGTTGCCCTCCAGGCTGATGCGCAGCCACTGGTTGACCTCGTAGGCCACCTGCGCCGTCACCCAGGTCGTGGCATTGGCGGTCTCGTTGAAGTTGGCGCCCAGCACGTTGGTGGCGGTGACGAAGGCATCGGTGCGGTCGGCCGTGGCGCTCATGCTCCACGGGCCGCGCTCGTAGAGCACGCCCAACGATGCGGTCGCCGGTGCGATGCCCTCCAGCGCCCGCTCCTCGCCGGCCACCCAGGCACGCGACTTGTTGCGGGTGTACTGCGCCCGCACGCCGAAGCCGTTGTCGAACAGGTGCTGGAAGCCGACCTCGAAGCCGCGTGCCGTGGCCTTGTCGCCGTTGATCGGCCGCTGCACATTGAACAGCCGGCCGCCCGGTGCGCCGATGTCCTGGCCCGTCAGCCACAGGTTGGTGATCTGGTTCTTGATGTTCTTCTGGTAGACGGCGAAGGTCAGCGCCGAGTCCTTGCTGTAGTACCACTCCAGCGAGGCGTCGTACTGGCGGGCGCTGTAGGGCTGCAGCTCGGCATTGCCGCTGTAGATCTGCGTGAAATCGCCCCAGGAGATGCTGGCCGTCGTGCTGGACGGTGCCAGCTTGTCGACCGACGGCCGGGCCATGGTCTTGGCAGCACCCAGGCGCAGTTGCAGGTTGTCGGTGAACAACCAGGTGAAGTTGACCGTCGGCAGCGCGAAGTTGTAGCTGGCCTCCTGCTGCAGGGTGGTCGGTGCCGCGTAGACAGCCGTGTAGTTGAACGCGCCGTTCTCGATGATGTCGGTGAGCTTGGCGTCCCAGGCCTGCGAGGAGGTCTTGGTCTTCACGAAGCGCACGCCCAGGTCGGCGTTCCAGCTGTCACCCGACAGGTCGGCCTGCACGAAGGCGGCCGTCGTCTTCTCCGTGACGCGGTAGCTTTCCAGCGGGTTCCAGGCCGGCGCGGAGGCGGTGGAGCTGTAGACGCCGCCACCGGGGCGGGGCTTGCCGTCCCAGGCCTTCAGTGCCTCGGCGTAGTTGGGGACATCGAAGCCCAGGAAGCTGCGCGGGAAGTTGCCGCTGACGCCGCCCAGGAAACCATCGGGGCTGAAGGTCTGGTTGATGACGTTGCCGCCCAACGTGCCGACGTTGATCGCGTTCTGCCCGGAGTAGTGGTCGGCGCCGGCGTTGAATGCGTTGTTGATCATGTCCCGCGACTTCTTGCGGTTGGTCTGGCTCAAGCCGAACTTCAGCTGGTCGATGTGGAAGCGATCCAGCTTCCAGTCGAGGTTGACGTTGGCGCCGTTGATCTTGTCGTCGATGTTGTCGCCGGCGCGGCTGTAGTAGTGGGTGTTGAAGTCGCTGGCCTTGAAGAGGCCTTGCGACAGCCCGGTCTGCAGGTCGCGGCCGTCGGCGAAGGTGGTCTTCACGTCGGGCACCGCCGAGCCGGTCAGCTGGATGCGCGTCGTGTTGGGCTGGTTCATGCGCAGCACGACATAGCTGTCGTTGCCGCCGGAGTGGCGCTTGGACGTGGACTCGTAGATGTCGCCCGTCAGCGTCATGGTCGGCGAGAGCTTCCATTCCGCATTCGCGCCGTACAGCGCCGTGTCGACGACGCGGTACTCGGTCTTGTTCAGCAGTTCGGGGTTGAGCGCCAGCTCCGGGTCGGGATTGGCCAGAGTGAAGTCGGCGACCACGCCGTTGCTGATCTTCATGTTGGACCAGCGGCCCGGCGCGTACAGCGGGTAGAACGACAGCTGGTAGCCGACCTGCGGCGAGTCCAGCCGGGTCTTGAAGCCGTCGACGACGATCTTCAGGTCGCTGCTCGGCCGCCACTCCACCTTGCCCGACAGCGCCAGGCGCTCCTTCTTCTCCATGATGGAGCCGAAGCGGAACTGGCCCGGGGCGATCAGGCCCTCCTCGTCCAGGTCCAGCTGGCCATTGCCGTTGGGGTCGATGTTGCCGCCCCAGGTATTGCCCCAGGGCCAGAACAGCTCCGGCTTGTTCGGCGCCGGATTGCGGCTCCAGCCGCCGTCGTTGCCGGCCGTGTCGGTGCGCACGTCGCGCTTGGCGTAGACCACGCCCAGCAGCACGCCCACCTCGTTGCCGAATGTGTTGCTGTAGGTGCCCGACAGCTTCGTGCCATTGAGGCTGCTCATCTGGTTGCGGTCGGCTTCCACGCGCAGCAGGCCGCGCTGGCCCTTCTGGTCGAAGGGGCTGGCGGAGCGCAGGTTCACCAGGCCGCCGATGGCACCTTCCGTCAAGGAGGCCTGGGCGGACTTGACGACGTCGGCGCCGCTGATGACGTCGGCGGGCAGCACGTCGTAGGCGAAGTAGCGGCCGGCGCTGTCGGTGCCCAGCAGGCGGCCGTTGAACGTGGTCAGCGTGTACTCGGGGCCGAGGCCGCGGATGCTGACCTTCTGGCCTTCACCACCCGCCGTGCGCGAGATGGACACGCCGGTGATGTGGCTCAGCGAGTCGGCCACGTTGTTGTCGGGGAAGCGGCCCAGTTCGGTGGCGCTGATGCTGTCTTGCACGCCGGCGGCATTGCGCTTCAGGGAGAGGGACTTCTGCAGGCTGGCCCGGGTGCCGGTCACTTCCACGCGCTCCAGCGTCTCAGCCTCGGTCTTGGCAGCGGCCTCCTGGGCGAAGGCGGGGGCGGCGAACGCGGTCAGGGCCACGAGGCCGGCCACCGTCAGCGGGTGCAGGGCAAAGCGGGGTTGCAGTCGAGGACTCATCGAACGGTTCCTTTTGTGGCGCAGCTGCCATCAGGGCAGCCAGAAGCAATCTGCGGGTAGGACCGGGGCGGATGGGCCCCGTGCGGCTTGCCGGCTCTGAAGAAAGTGCTCCGAACCGGCTTGCCGCAAGTCTACGAATTCTTTCGTTTGATTTCGTATATGGTTTTCACGGATGCAGAATGCTTTCGTTGCATCATGCCACGAAAGGCTTCCGCTTCGCTGACATAGAGAGAGACGCCTGAGCTATATGGGTAATTGACCGTCACCCGCGAAATTTGACATACGAAAGTACTTGCGCCGTTGTGTTTTCGTTTTCGTTCGTTTATGCTTTCGCACGAAAGTCAACGCCGTTGACGATTGCCAACCCGAAAGATGCTGCCCATGCAGAGCAACTGGCTCTTCCATGCCCTCGTCACCACCCTGCTCTGGGGCGTGTGGGGCGCCTTCGCGGGCCTGCCCGCCCAGCACGGTTTCCCGGACACGCTGATCTACGTCGTCTGGGCGCTGACGATGATCCCGCCCGCCCTCATCGTGCTGGCGCGCAGCGGCTGGCGCATCGAGCGTGACCGCCGCTCCGTCGTGCTGGGGCTGACCGTGGGCCTGCTCGGCGCGGGTGGCCAGATGCTGCTGTTCCGCGCGGTGCAGAGCGGCCCTGCCTACCTGATCTTCCCGATCGTGTCGCTGTCGCCGGCCATCACCATCGCGCTGTCCTTCGGCCTGCTGGGCGAGCGCACCGGCAAGCTGGGCGTGGCGGGCATCGTGTTGGCGCTGTGCGCGCTGCCGCTGTTCGACCTGCAGCTCGGCCAGGGCGGCGAGGGGCTGGGGCTCTGGTTCGTGCTGGCCCTCATCGTGCTGGCTGCCTGGGGTCTGCAGGCCTACTTCATCAAGCTGGCCAACGTGGGCAGCAGCGCCGAGAGCATCTTCTTCTACATGACCGTCGGCGCACTGGCTTGCGTGCCGGTGGCGCTGGCGATGACCGACTTCTCCCAGCCCATCAACTGGGGCTGGCAAGGCCCCGGCCTGGCCGCCATCACGCAAGTGCTGAACGCCGTCGGCGCACTGACCCTCGTCTACGCCTTCCGCTACGGCAAGGCGATGGTCGTGTCGCCGCTCGTCAACGCCGGTGCGCCGCTGCTGACGGCGGTGTTGTCCATGACGCTGAGCGGCGCCACGCCCGGTGGCACCAAGTTGGCCGGCGTGGCGCTGGCCCTGCTCGCGGCGCTGCTGCTGGCGCTGCAACCCGAAACCCCCGCCAAATCTGCCCAAGGAGAAGTGGCATGAAGCTCATGCTCGACCTCGTGCGCCGCCACAAGCAGGCACGTCCCACTGAACACGCTGCCATCGGCATCCCGTCCGTCTGCTCGGCCCACCCCGTCGTCATCGCTGCGACGCTGCGCGAATGCGCCGCACACGGCCGGCCGGCCCTCATTGAGGCCACGTCCAACCAGGTCAATCAGGACGGCGGCTACACCGGCATGACGCCGCTGGACTTCCGCCGCTACGTGATGGAGATGGCCGCTCGTGAGGGCCTGCCGCCCGAACTGCTGCTGCTGGGCGGCGACCACCTCGGCCCCAACGCCTGGCGCAAGCTGCCGGCTGAGGCCGCGATGGCCAAGGCCGAAATCATGGTGGCGCAGTACGTGGCCGCCGGCTTCCGCAAGATCCACCTCGATTGCTCGATGAGCTGCGCCGGTGACCCGGTGCCGCTGCCGGAACCCGAGATCGCCGCCCGCGCCGTGCGCCTGTGCCATGCGGCCGAGCAGGCCTGGCGCGACGCGCCGGACCGCGGCGAGCCGCCCGTCTACGTCATCGGCACGGAGGTGCCCGTGCCCGGCGGCGCGCACGAGGACCTGGGCGAGCTGGACGTGACCTCCCCCGAGGCCGCGTCGTCCACACTGGAACTGCACCGTCACGCATTCGCCCGCGCCGGCCTCGACCTGGCCTGGGAGCGCGTCGTCGCCATGGTCGTGCAGCCGGGCGTCGAGTTCGACCACCACAAGGTCATCGACTACCGCCCCGAGAAGGCCCGCGACTTGAGCGCCTTCATCGAGCGCCAGCCCGGTCTCGTCTTCGAGGCGCACTCGACCGACTACCAGACGCCCGAGCACCTCGCCCAGCTGGCCCGCGACCACTTCGCCATCCTCAAGGTCGGCCCCGGCGTCACCTTCGCGCTGCGCGAGACGCTGTGGGCGCTGGCCGCCGTCGAGCGCGAATGGGTCGGCAAGGGCGAAGGCCTGGTTGCCACGGTGCTGGGCGTCATGCGCGAGGAACCCGAGCATTGGCGCGGCTACTACCAGGACCCGGCGCGCCTGCAGGTCGACCTGGCCTACTCCCTGAGCGACCGCATCCGCTACTACTGGGCCCACCCGGCCGTGCGCGAAGCCTGCCGCACCATGCTGGCCCGCTTGGACGCCACGCCGCCGCCGCTGACGCTGCTGAGCCAGTACCTGCCGCGCCAGTACGAGGCTGTGCGCGAGGGCCGCATCAACACGCACACCGATTCGCTGCTGCGCGATGGGACCGTCCAAGCCCTGCGCCCCTACCTGCACGCCTGCGCCGCCTAAGCCCATGACCTTGCTCCATCTCGACCCCACCGACCTCGACCACCGCGGCGCCGCGCACACGGCCCGTGAGATCGCGCACCAGCCTGCCGTCTGGCAGATGGTCCACGAACAACTGCAGGCCGAGCGCCCCGCCCTCGACGCCTTCCTGGCACCGCTGCTGACCCTGCCCGACCTGCGCATCGTGCTGACGGGCGCCGGCAGCTCCGCCTTCATCGGCCAGTGCCTCGCGCCGGCGCTGCTGCGCCACTTCAACCAGCGCGCCGGCATCCGCGTCGAGGCGATGGCCACGACCGACATCGTCTCCAGCCCCGAGCAATGCCTGCAGCCCGGGGTGCCGACGCTGCTGGTGTCCTTCGCCCGCTCCGGCAACAGCCCCGAGAGCCTGGCCACCGTGGAGCTGGCCGATGACGTCGTCAAGACCTGTCACCACCTCGTCGTGACCTGCGCGGCCGAAGGCACGTTGAACCGCCGCCTGGCCGGCCAGGCGAATGCGCACGTGCTGCTGCTGCCCGACGAGACGCACGACCGTGCCTTCGCCATGACCTCCAGCTTCACCGGCATGCTGCTGGCCGCCGCCTGGGCCTTCGGCCTGGCGCTGGGGCCGGTGACAGCGCTGGCTCACGCCGCGCAGTCGCTCGCCGACCGTGAGGCCGACCGCCTCTACACGCTGGCCGAAACGCCCTTCGAGCGCGTCGTCTTCCTCGGCAGCAACACGCTGCTGGGCCTGGCCCGCGAGGCGGCGCTGAAGCTGCTGGAGCTGACCGACGGCCGGCTGATTGCGATGGCCGATTCGACGCTGGGCTTTCGCCACGGCCCCAAGACCATCCTGAATGACCGCACGCTGGTGGTCATCTTCCTGTCCAACGACCCCTACACGCGCCGCTACGACCTGGACCTGCTGCACGAACTGCGCCGCGAAGGCCGCGCCCGCGTGCTGGCGCTGAGCACGGAAAAGGCCTCGCACCCCGACGACGTGCAACTGGCCCTGCCCGCCTCCGCGCCTGACCTGGCCTTGGCCCCGGTGGCGCTGGTGTTCGCGCAATGCCTGGCCCTGCTCGCCTCACTGCAACTCGGCATCACGCCCGACAACCCGAGCGCCTCCGGCACCGTCACGCGCGTCGTCAGCGGTGTCACCATCCATCCCTACTCGCAGCAGCAAGGATGACTTCCATGTTCCTCGGCATCGACGGCGGCGGCACCAAGACCGCCTTCGTCCTCATCGACGACAGCGGCCGCCTGCTGGCCCGCCATGAGTCGACGACGAGCTACTACCTGGAGATCGGCTTCGACGCGCTGCGCACGCTGCTGCAGGACGGCGTTCAAGCCGTGCTGGGCCAGGCCGGTGTGCCCGCGTTCGACATCGCTCACACCTTTGCCGGCCTGCCGGCGCACGGCGAAGACAGCGCGCTGCTCGCGTCCTTCGACGGCCTGCTGGCCGACCTGCTGCCGCGCAGCACCGTCGGCAACGACATGGTCTGCAGCTGGGCCGGCTCGTTGGCCGGCGCGGATGGCATCAGCCTGGTCGCCGGCACCGGCTCCATTGCCTATGGCGAATGGCTGGGCCGCAGCGCGCGCTGCGGCGGCTGGGGCGAGGTCTTCGGCGACGAGGGCTCGGCCCACTGGCTGGCGCGCGAGGTGCTGGCGCTGTTCTCGCGCATGGCCGACGGCCGCGCCGAGCGCGGCCCGCTGCTGGGCCTGGTGCGCGACCACTTCGGCCTGACGCACGACCTCGATCTCTGCGCCGCCATCAACGGCAGCGCCGCCCGCAGCGGCTTCGCGCAGATCGCCCGCCTGGCCACGGCTGCCGCCCACGCGGGCGACGCGCAGGCGCGGCAGCTGCTGGTGCGCGCTGGCGACGAGCTGGCCGCGCTGGCGGCCGGTGTGGCTCGCAATCTCGGCGTTAGCGGCATCCAGGCCGTGCCGGTGTCCTATTCCGGCGGCGTGTTCGCTGCGGCCGAGCTGGTGCTGGGTCCGCTGCAGGCCGCCTTGTCGCGACGGCTACCGGGCGCCGTGCTCACGACACCGCGCTTCGGCCCCGAGCTGGGTGCGGCCTTGTACGCCGCGCGCCTGGCAGGCCGACCGCTGTCGGACCAGGCATTGGAGCGTCTGGCGCGCTGAACCCGTCGATATCATTCGAAAGTCGGCTCACCGCCCTGCTCCACCGCATGCCCGCCTCCACCCACTCGATTGCGAAAACCGAAAGCCCGCTGCTCATCGACGAGCGGCGCCGGCTGATCCGCGAGCTGGTGCAGAGCCAGGGCCGCGTCACGGTGGACGAACTGGCCGAGCGCTTCGGCACCTCGGTCGTCACCATCCGCAGCGACCTGAACTCGCTGGCCTCCACCGGCGCCGTGCTGCGCACCCACGGCGGCGCGCTGGCCCAGCGCGACACCGAGGAAGTACCCATCGGCGTCAAGCAGAAGCTCAAGCACGAGCAGAAAGCGCGCATCGCCATCGAGGCCGCCAAGCTGATCCGCGACGGCGAGACCATCCTGCTCGACTCGGGTTCGACGACGGAAGAGATCGCCAAGCAGATCCGCGGCTTGAAGCTGACGTCGCTGAACGTCATCACCAACGCGCTGAACATCGCCGGCCTGCTGGCCACGGTGCCGCACGTCAACCTCATCATGCCGGGCGGCCAGTTGCGTCCCAACTCCTACTCGCTGTCCGGCCCCCAGGCCGTGGCCGCGCTGCAGGGGCTGTACGCCGACCGCTTGTTCCTGGGTGTGGACAGCCTGGACCCGGACATCGGCCTGATGACGCCGCACCTGCTGGAAGCCCAGCTCAACGCGCAGATGATGAAGATCTCGCGCCAGGTGATTGCCGTGGCCGACGCCTCCAAGCTGATGAAGCGCAACCTGTCGGTCATCGCGCCGGTGGAGCAGCTGGACATGCTGATCACGGACAGCGGGGCGGACCAGGCCATCGTCGATCAGCTGCGCGGGCGGGGCATCGAGGTGGTGCTGGCGTAGGTCGCGAGGGAACGGCACCGGCCTTGGCGCCGGTGCATGGCGTCAACACAAGCACCACGCAAGAGCAGCGCAAACGCGCGCCTCTCAGCAGCTCACCCCCGCCTTCAACTCCCCCAACGCCAGCTGCAACACCCGCGCATCGCTGCTGGCCCGGTGCCTCGTCAGCTGCTGCCGCGCACGCACCGCCTCGGTGACGCCCTTCCAGCGGTCGGCCTCGTCCTCGCTGAGCAGGCCGCGCAGGTCGTCCAGCTTGAAGCTGGGCCGCAGCGCCACCGCCTCATACAGCCGGTTCAGCCAGGTGTAGTCGTGGCCCCAACCATCGCAGTAGACGGTCTGGCCGCGCAGCCGCGTGTTGAGCTGCTCGGCCATCCAGCGCGCCGGGCGGCCGTGGATGCGCAGCAGCTCGCGGCTGATGCCGTGCAAGGCCTCGGCGCCGTCGTCCCAGTGCAGCCAGTCGGCCTCCGGCAGGATGAGCCCGCAGAACAGACCACCGTCCGCCGCGACGAAACCGACCTCGATCGGGTAGCTGCCGCGGCCGAAGCCAGAGGCTTCGATGTCGATGATGGTGGGCAGCGCGTCCATCGGGCCGAGTTTGTCAGGCCCTCACAGGAAGTTACACAGGGTTGTCGATGACGACTTCCCGCTCGAACAGCGCCAGCGCCGCGCGGCCCACCTCGCGCGTGTCCCACCAGGCATAGGCGCCCACGCCGGCCGCGCCGACCAGCGGCACCCAGCGCGACATCACCTTGCCCGCCGCCTGCCGGCCCAGGTGCATGCCGACGGCGCCGGCCACGCGCTGCAGCACGGCCTGCGCGGCTGGGCGGACGATGACGCGCTCACCGACGCGCACGCCCAGGTCGCGCAGAGCCTGCGCGGCCGTGTGGCGGAACAGGCACCACATCATCTGCGTCGGGCCCAGCTCGGCGCTGCGGCCGTAGAGAGCGGCGATGTCGGCCACGAGCTGGCGCTGGATGTGCCAGACGGCGGTCATCTCGGGGATGACGGTGGCCCAGCCCAGCGGCCCTGGCGGCAGCGCCAGCGTGCCGGCGGCCAGGCCGGCCTTGCGCGCGGCGCTGTCGATGACGCGGGCCGCCGCATCCGCCGGCCGGGCGCTGGGCACGCAGCCAGGCTCTGGAGGCCGCGCCACCAGCGCCAGCACCTTGTCGCTCAGATTTGCTTCGTGTCCCATGCCCCGTACTCCTCGGCGATCGCAAGCGGAACTACTGCACGAAACCGGCCTTGCGTCGGGCCGACAGATTGCCACAGACTTCGGCTCGCCGCGCGTGCACGGGCTATGGTTTCCGTCCGACGCGCCAACACAGGGAGAAACACAATGAATTTCATCGCCAATCTGCGCATCGGCCAGCGCCTCTGGCTGGCCTTTGCGATCTCCATCGCCATCAGCGTGCTGCTGGCGGCCTATGCCAGGACGTCGCTGGTGCGCATCAACGACGAGCTGACGCTGATGGTCGACGACCGCATGGCCAAGGTCGAGCAGCTCGAACAGATCAAGGACAACGTCAACCTGACGGCCCAGGCGGTGCGCAACGTGCTGCTGCTGTCCGACGCCGAGGCCAAGCGCAAGCAGCTCGCCGATGTCGAGGCGATCGCCAAGCGCAATGCGGAAATCTTCTCGAAGCTGGAAGCCAGCATCACCACCGAGCGCGGCCGCCAGCTGATGGCCACGACCGTGCAGGCGCGCACGGCCTTCGTCGACTCGGTGCGCAAGGTCATCGAGCTGGGCACCAACAACGAGACCGAGGCCGCCCGGGACCGGCTGCTGGGCGAGACCCAGGAGTTGCAGGGCAAGTACTTCACGTCGCTGGAAGCGCTGGTCAAGTTCCAGCAGGACTTGATGCACGACGCCGCCAAGTCGGCCGACGCGACGGTGGACTTCGCGGCCATCGCCGTTGTCGTGGCCGCTGCGGCTGCCGTGCTCATCGGCGCGGCCATGGCGCTGCTGATCACGCGCTCGGTCGTCACGCCCATCCAGCAGGCGGTGACCGCCGCCGAGACCGTCGCCGCCGGTGACCTGCGCCTGCACCTGGACACGAACCGCAAGGACGAGACCGGCCAACTGCTGGGCGCGCTGCAGCGCATGAACGACTCCCTCGTACGCATCGTCGGCGCGGTGCGCGGCAATGCCGACAGCGTGGCCACGGCCAGCAGCCAGATCGCCCAGGGCAATGCCGACCTCAGCCAGCGCACCGAGCAGCAGGCCAGCAGCCTGCAGGAGACGGCCGCGTCCATGGAGGAGCTGAGCGCCACGGTCAACCACAACACCGACACCGCCCGCCAGGCCGCGCAACTGGCCACCAACGCCGCGCGCGTGGCCGAGAGCGGCGGTCAGGTGATGGGTCAGATGGTGAGCACGATGGAACAGATCACCACCAGCTCCAAGAAGATCGCCGACATCATCGGCACCATCGACGGCATCGCCTTCCAGACCAACATCCTGGCGCTGAACGCGGCCGTGGAAGCGGCCCGTGCCGGCGAGCAGGGTCGGGGCTTTGCCGTGGTGGCCGGCGAGGTGCGGCTGCTGGCGCAGCGCTCGGCCGAGGCGGCGCGCGAGATCAAGGGGCTGATCGGCGCCAGCGTCGAGCGCGTGGAGGCCGGCAACACGCTTGTGGGCGAGGCCGGCCGCACGATGGACGACGTCGTCGGCCAGGTGCGCCGCGTGGCCGACCTGATCGGCGAGATCAGCGCCGCCAGCAGCGAGCAGAGCAAGGGCATCGCCCAGGTCGGCGAGGCCGTCAACCAGCTGGACCAGGTCACGCAGCAGAACGCCGCGCTGGTGGAGGAAAGCGCCGCAGCCGCCGAAAGCCTGCGCGGCCAGGCCGCCCAGCTGGCCGAGACGGTGTCGACCTTCAAGCTGGATGGCGCCGCTGCGGCCAAGCCGGTGGCGGCACGGGCGGCTGCCAAGCCAAGGCCTGCGGCCGCTGCGAAGGCGGCGCCCGCCAAGCACCGCCCCGCGCCTGCTGCCCCCGCCCAGGCGCGCGCGCCATCCGCACCACCCGCAGCGCCCAAGCCCGCTCCAGCGGCTGCGGCGGCGGATGACGAATGGACCAGCTTCTGACCGCCTGCCCTCTGCGGCCGTGAACTGCATCCACGTCGTCGACTCGCACACCGGCGGCGAGCCGACGCGCGTCGTCATCGGCGGCTTCCCCGACCTGGGCACGGGCCCCATGGCCCAGCGCCTGGACCGCCTGCGCAGCGAGCACGACCGCTACCGCCGCGCCACGCTGCTGGAGCCACGCGGCAGCGAAGTGCTGGTCGGCGCGCTGCTGTGCCCGCCGCAAGACTCGGCACACACGGCCGGCGTCATCTTCTTCAACAACGCCGGCTACCTGGGCATGTGCGGCCACGGCACGATCGGGCTCGTCGCGACGCTGGCCCACCTGGGGCGCATCTCGGCTGGCGAGCACGTCATCGAGACCCCGGTGGGCGATGTGCGCGCGACGCTGCACGAGGACGGCCGGGTCAGCGTGCGCAACGTGCCGGCGTACCGGCTGGCGGCCGACGTGGTCGTCACACTCTCCACAGGTCAAACGGTGACCGGCGACATCGCCTGGGGCGGCAACTGGTTCTTCCTGTGCGCCGACCATGGCCAGGCCATCGAGCCCGAACGCGTCCATGCGTTGACCGACTACGCCGCGCTGCTGGGCGAGGCGCTGCAGGCCCAGGGCCACCGGGGCGCGGGCGGCGCCGTCATCGACCACATCGAGCTGTTTGCCGACGCCGACCCGGCGCTGGCCGACAGCCGCAGCTTCGTGCTCTGCCCCGGCCGGCAATACGACCGCTCGCCCTGCGGCACCGGCACCAGCGCCAAGCTGGCCTGCCTGGCCGCAGCGGCGAAGCTGCAGCCGGGTCAGGTCTGGCGCCAGGCCAGCGTCATCGGCAGCGTGTTCGAGGGCTGGTACGACGCCGCCGGCGAACACATCGTGCCCACCATTCGCGGCCAGGCCTTCATCAGCGCGGAGGCGACCTTGATGATCGACCCGACCGACCCGTTCGGCTGGGGCCTGCCCTAAAGGCCCTCGCGCTGCCGCTGCAGCGTGGCCGCGACGTGGGCGAAGGCGGGCCGGAGTTCTTCCCACGCATCCCGCGCCAACGACTGCGGCCTGCGCATCACGCCAGGCTGCCCAAGCCCTCGCAGCACCCGCTGGCCGGCGAAGGCGATGGTGTTGCTGCACTCCTGGTCGCCGACGAGCAGCACATCGCCGTCGAAGGCGCGATGCAGGCGTGAGGCATGCCGCTGGAACTCGGCGTGCGCGGTGTGCAGGTTGACCACCAGCACACCGTCCGGGCGCAGCGCGTTGCGGCAGTCGTCGTAGAAGGCCTGCGAGCACAGCGCCGGCGGCTGGCCTTCGTGGTCGAAGCCGTCGACGAGCAGCACGTCCAGCCGGTCCTGGGCGTCGCGCACGAAATGCGCGCCATCGCCACGCCGCACCTGGAAGCGACCATCGTCCGGCGGCACCTGGAACTGCTCGCGCAGCGCAATGACGTGGGGGTTGATCTCGACGACCTCGATGCGCGTATCGGGCAGCTGGCGGTGGCAGAACTTGGCCAGTGAGCCGCCACCCAGGCCGATCATGGCCAGCGCCTCGGGGCGCGGCACGAAGAGCAGGAAGGCCATCATCGTGCGCGTGTAGGCCAGGTCCAGCGCGTGCGGTTGCAGCACCTGCATGCGGCTCTGGATCTCGCAGATCGTGAAGTGCATGGCCCGGGTGCTCAGCGTCTCGTAGACGAAGGGCTTGACGAAGGAATGCGTGTCGGCGGTGTCGGGCATGGATGAAAGGCTCTCACCTTCTCAGGTCGGTGATCAACGGCGGCGCGGCCATCAGCATCAGCAGCAGCGCGATCGGCAGGGTGGCGGAGAAGCCGAAATGCTTGAAGGCCAGCGCACCGACGAGGCCGCCGACGAAGAACAGGCCCAGCACCAGGCTGTGGATGAAGAGCTTGTCGCGGTTGGCACGCACGAAGTGGACCGAGTCGGGCGCGGTGGCGCCGTTCCAGTAGAGCAGGCGGCCCAACTCCAGCCCCAGGTCGGTGACGACGCCGGTCATGTGGGTGGTGCGGATCTCGGCCTGGGAGATCTTGGTGACGATGGCGTTCTGCAGACCCATGATGAAGCACAGCAGCAGCACGGCGGTCGGCACCAGCAGATGGGCCAGCGTATCGAGATGGGCGCCCACCAGGCCGAACATCAGCAGCAGCGCGGCCTCCAGCAGCAGCGCGAGCGCGTACTTGCCGTGCATCTGCCGCTGGCGCGCCCAGTTGACGAGCAGCGCCGTGCAGGCCGCCCCGGCCACAAACGCCAGTAGCGAAGCCAGCCCCGCGAGCGCGAGCGCAAAGCCGCCTGTGGCCAGGTCGTCGGCCACGCCGGAGATCACGCCCGTCATGTGCGAGGTGTAGCGCTGCACGGCCAGGAAGCCGCCCGCATTGACCGCCCCGGCCACGAAAGCCAGCACCGCGCCGAGTTGCCGGTTGGCGGACCGCGTGCGGTGCGTACCGGTGAGTCGGTGCAGGAAGGGCAAGGTCACACAGGCGAATCTAATGTGAATATCATTTAATTGCAATTATCATTTGACGCACATAAGGAGCCGACGTGGAACAAAAGACCGCCCGCCTGACGGTGCTGATCGACCCGGACAAGAAAAAGGCCTTCGAGACCTTGTGCGCGCAGCAGGACGTGACGCCCTCGCAGGTGGTGCGGCGGCTGATCCGCGACTACCTGGCCGCCCACGGCGTGACGTACAAGCCCGGCGCGGATACGACCGCACCAGACTGAACTGGCCTCAAGCGTCAGTCGCTTCGTCGCCCCGCCCGAGGTAGGCGCGGATGGCGGTGATGCACCCGTTCGCGTCGAAATCAAACACGTCGACGACGTGCAGCGTGTCGCGCCGGTCCACGACGATCTTCAGCTCCGCCGCCGCGCCGCCGTCGCGCTCGTAGGCGGCGAGCACATCGATCTGCAGGTGTTGCACGGCCTCGAAGTTCTTGCGCGTCTCGGCCAGCGCCGCCGACTTGCCAACGACACGGATCTTCCAGTCGCGCAGCGTGATGGCGTCGGCGAACAAGGGTTCGATGGCCGCCAGATCGCGGGCGGCATAGGCTGCCAGGTAGGCCCGCACGAGGTCGAGCCGTTCGGACGTCATTTCAACCACACTGCCCGACGTAGCCGCAGGCGGTGCAGAAATCGCAGCCGTCCTTGTGGATCATGGTCGCGTTGCCGCACTCCGGGCAGGGCTTGCCGGCCTGCAACTGCAACGCACCGGCCGCCGCCGCGAGCTTGGGTGCAGGCGTCTGCAGCAGGCCCATGTCGGTCAGCGGCTGGCCGGCTTCGTCGAGGATGCCCAGCATCGCGTAGCGGTGGATGACCAGCCGCGCGACGTAGGCGACGGTCGACGGCCAGACTTGCTGGCGCCGCTCACCGTTCAGCGTCGGCACCGGCGCCATGAAGTGGCCCAGCGGCTCGCCGACATTGAGCAGCTTGCGCAGCTTCATCGCGATCCAGCCCGGGTCCATCACGCGCATGTCCAGCGACAGCAGGCGGGCCAGGCCGTCGAGTGCCTTGGGGTAGTTGCCCGAGAAGCCCATCGCGCAGGGACGGGTCACCGAGCCACCGTCCGGCGTCGGCAGCACCACTTCCTTCAGCGTCAGCGTGAACTGCTCGTTCGTGGCCGGGTTGTCCACGTCCACCGCCCACGCCAGCGTGCCGGACGTGCCGGTGCGCGGTTCGTTGCGGCTGAACATGGCGTCCACCACCGGCGTGGGGCCGCCTTCCTGCAATGCACCCAGCTGCTCGCAGCGCCAGCGGATGACGGCCGCCGTGGCAGCGACGACGCCGGGGAACAGCCGCTTCTCGCCGCTGGGCGGCATGGGCATCTCGAAGGCGCGCTCCTCAGCCACGGTGGCCAGCGCGTCCAGCTTCAGGCGCAGCCAGGCCGCGTCGTTGGTGCGCAGGTCGGTGGACAGCGTCTTGGCCAGCGCCGCCAGGCCCCGCGGCTGCTCGGCGCCGTTCACCCAGACCTCGAAGGGCAGGTTGCGGCCGAACAGGCCGCCGTCGGGCCCGTCCAGCGGCAGCTCGCCGATGAAGAGGGCGAAGTCGCCATGCGGATGCTGGATCAGGTAGCTCCAGGCCGGGTTGCCGCCGGGCATGTCGGGGCGGCTGGGCCAGCGCAGCGAGGCGACGACGGCGTTGGGCAGGCGCTCGACGCGCAGGCGCTGGTTGGTGCCGTCGACTTCCGCTCGCAGCGGCTCGGGCTGCTTGACTTCCGGGGTGACCGACAGCACCGAACCCAGCACGCTGTTGGGCCGGTAGGTGGCCAGGCCCTTGAGCTGGGTCTGCCAGGCCTGGATGTAGAGGTTCTGGAAGTCCTCATACGGGTAGTCGGCCGGCACGTTGACCGTCTTGCTGATGGACGTGTCGATGTAGGGCGCGACGGCGGCAACCATGGCCGCGTGGTCGGCCGCGCTCAATTCGAGGGCGGTGACGAAGGCGTCGGAGAGCGGCGCGTCGGCGCCGAACAGATGTCTATACAAGCGCCAGGCATGGTCTTCGACCGCGTATTCCTTGAAGCCGCCGCCTTCGGCCTGGCCCAGGCGCTTCTTGCGCGTGTACGTCCACGAGAACGCCGGCTCGATGCCGTTTGACGCATTGTCGGCAAAGGCCAGGCTGATGGTGCCGGTGGGCGCGATGGACAGCAGGTGCGAGTTGCGCAGGCCCTGGGTGCGGATCTTGTCCTTCAGCGCTTGCGGCAGGCGCGAAGCGAAGCTGCCGCCGGACAGGTACAAGTCGGCGTTGAAGAGCGGGAAGCTGCCGCGCTCGGCGGCCAGGTCGCTGGATGCGGCGTAAGACGCGTCGCGCATGACCTCGCTGATGCGGCTGGCCATGTCACGCGCTGCCTGCGTGTCGTAGCGCAGGTTCAGCATGACCAGGGCATCGCCCAGGCCGGTGAAGCCCAGGCCGACGCGGCGCTTGTTGGCGGCCTCCTGCTGCTGAGCGGGCAGCGGCCAGGGCGTCACGTCCAGCACGTTGTCCAGCATGCGCGTGGCGACGGCCACGACCTCGGCGAAGCCGGCGTCGTCGAACGCGGGCTTGGCGCTGAAGGGGTCGCGCACGAAGCGCGTCAGGTCGATGGAGCCGAGGCAGCAGCAGCCGTAGGGCGGAAGTGGCTGCTCGGCGCATGGGTTGGTCGCCGCAATCGTCTCGCAGTAATGCAGGTTGTTGTCGGCGTTGATGCGATCCAGGAACAGCACGCCCGGTTCGGCGTGGTCGTAGGTGGAGCGCATGACCTGGTCCCACAGCTCGCGGGCGCGCACCTTGCGGTAGACCCACTGCCCGTCGCCGCGCTGGTAGGCGCCGGCCGCGATCTGTGCCTCGCTGGGCTGGGCCTTGTGCGCCAGCTCGACGACACCATCTGCCTGCACGGCCTCCATGAAGGCATCGGTCACGCCGACGGAGATGTTGAAGTTGCGCAGGTCGCCCTGGTCTTTGGCGTGGATGAAGGCCTCGATGTCCGGGTGGTCGCAGCGCAGCACGCCCATCTGCGCGCCGCGGCGGCTGCCGGCGCTCTCGACCGTCTCGCAGGAACGGTCGAACACGCGCATGTAGCTGATGGGGCCGGAGGCATGGCTGCGCGTGGAGCCGACCCAGGCGCCTAACGGCCTGATTCGGCTGAAGTCGTAGCCCACGCCGCCGCCCCGGCGCATGGTCTCGGCGGCTTCGGTCAGCGCGGTGTAGATGCCAGGCACGCCGTCCTCGGCGGTGGCGATGGAGTCGCCCACCGGCTGCACGAAGCAGTTGATCAGCGTGGCCGACAGCTCCGTGCCGGCGGCAGACATGATGCGGCCGGCGGGCACAAAGCCGCGCTTTTGCGCATCCAGAAAGGCCGCCGCCCAGCGCGCGCGGTCGGCCGGCTTCTCGGCCAGGGCCAAGGCACGGGCCACGCGCTCGCGCAGCTCGTCGGGCGTCTGCTCGCCGCCCTTGGCGTATTTCTCGATCAGGACTTCGCTGGAAATGTCCTGCACGGGCAGGTCGGTGGTGGGGCTCACAATCACCTCGCAATGCTGTATGGAAATACAGTCTACGCCCGACATAGGGGCAAGTTCAGCGGTCAGAACGGATTGATGCTTTTCTCGCGCCGGTAGTGCACATAGCCCACGCTGGCGCCGGCCCGCAGGCCCACGCCCAGGCGGATGGGCGCCAGCGTGATGCCCTTCAGGCGCTGGTAGTTGATGCCGGCGCCGCCGATGTAGTACAGGCTGCCGTCCACGCCAGGGAAGCGCTGGTAGATGGCGCTCGCCCGGGGCAGCTTGTAGACCAGCGTGAAGACCTTGGCGGCATTGGCGCCCATGTCGAAGCCGATGGACGGCCCGGCCCAGAACACCTTGGACGCGCCGCCGCCCTTCATCAGCAGCTCGCCCTGGCCGTAGCGCAGGCCCACGGTGATGGCGGCGCTGGCCTCCTCGCCCCGGATGAAGGCATTCGGGCGGCCCTGCTCCTTGAAGGCCTTCTCGATGACCTTGGCCAGGCCCTCGGTCGTCTGGCCGAAGAAGTCGGTGGCGGCCTTGAGGACGGAGTCTTCGTCGTAGGTGCTGTCCTTGTCGTCCGCAGCGACCGCCGGCAGGGCCGAGGCAGCGGCGAGGGCGGCGAGGTGTTGCAGATGCTGGCGGCGGTCGAACATGGCGGCGTCCTGGTGGCATTCCCTAGTGGAGGGCCAGCATAAACAAAGCGGTGTGAAGTTTGGCCGCACTTAACCCATTGACACGACCTAGACTCGGCCTCCCATGTCGTCCAACCCCGACCTCCAGCGCCTGTCCGCCGCCCTCGAATACGTCGACCTCGCCGCGGGCCTGTACCTGGCGGGCGGGGCGGACCAGGCCGCGCGGCTGCTCGCCGCAGCGGCCGAGCAGCAGCTGGGCGACCTGGTGCGCCTGATCGACGCGCCCAGCGCCACGGTGGACATGCGTGAGCTGCTGGCACGCATCGCCCGCGCCCACCGGCCGGCGGTGGTCGCGCCGCGCGATGCACCGGGGCGCGACTGGGACGCCGAGCCGGCGCCGGCCGATGCCACGCGCGAGGAAGTCATCGCCTACCTGCGTGCGTCCTGGTTCATGCTGGAGGCCATGGGCCTGGCCTCGCTGGCGCCCGAGCGGCTTCAGCAGGCGGTGGAGACCAGCACCGTGTTCGGCGGCGCAGACTCGCTGGAACCCTTCGTCTAGCATCCAAGGCGCTCAGCCACAGGGAGAGCATCATCACCAACACCGAACGCCGCCAATTTGCCCGCGTCGCCTTTGCGGCCGGCGCCGAACTGATCACCACGCAGGCACTGCTGCGCTGCCAGGTGATCGACATCTCGCTGAAGGGCGTGCTGCTGCAGCTGCCCGAAGGTGCGCAGCCACAGGCGGGCATGCCCTGCCTGGTCAAACTGCCCCTCGGCCAGGCCGACGCCGATGTCCTCATCGCGATGGCCGGCGAGCTGGCCCACGTCGAAGGCGGCCACGCCGGCGTGCTCTGCCGCAGCATCGACCTGGAATCCATCACCCACCTGCGCCGCCTCATCGAGGTCAACCTGGGCGACGCGGCGGCGTCGGAGCGCGAACTCAAGGCGCTGATCGCCGCAGCCAGGGCCGCATAAGCCCAGTCCATCGCATCGCTGCCGAGCTGCCGGCCGGCCGCCGAGAATCGCCGGCATGGAGGACCCGACCCCGCTGCAAGCCTTTCGCCGCATCTGCAATCTGCGCATGCTGGCGGGGGTCTACTACTTCTGCCTGCTGTACGCGCTGTCGCGCCAGCTGACCTGGTTCGACGAGAAGGACGCCGCCCAGCTCGGAGACTCGCTGTTCGCACTGGTGCGCTTCAGCCGCCAGTCCCTGCTCACCGGGCTGTCGCTGCTGCTGATGGTGGCGCTGGCCGAGGCCGTGCTGGCTGGGCGGCGCTGGCCGCTGCCGGCGGCGCTCGCCGTGCAGGCACTGGCCGTGGGCCTGGGCGCCGGCCTGGGCACCTGGCTGCGCTACCTCGCCGCCGTGATGGACGACCCCGGCATGCGCGTCAAGCCCGGCTGGGTGCTGTCCACCATCATCATCTGGGCGTTGCTGGGCGGCATGGCCTACGCGCTGCTGCTCGTCAGCCGCGCGCAGCGCCAGGGCAGCGGCGAGCTGGCGCGGCTGTTCCGCGAGCGCGAGGCGCTCCGGGCGCAGCAGACCGAGGCCCAGCTGTCGGCGCTGAACGCGCAGATCGAGCCGCACTTCCTGTTCAACACGCTGGCCAACGTCAAGCGCCTGTACGAGACCCGCCCCGAGCGCGGCCGCGACATGCTGGTGGCCCTCATCGCCTACCTGCGCGCCGCGCTGCCCGCCATGCGTCGGCACGAGTCGACGCTGGCCGACGAGCTGGAGCTGGTGCGCCACTACCTGGCCATCCTGCAGATGCGCATGGGCGAGCGACTGACCTTCGACATCAGCGCGCCGCCCGAGCTGCTGCACGCCCGCCTGCCCACGCTGGTGCTGCCCACGCTGGTGGAGAACGCCGTCAAGCATGGCCTGTCACCGCTGCCGGAGGGCGGGTGCATCGCGATCCGCGCGGCACCGGCGGACGGTGGCGGGCTGACGGTCGAGGTGGCGGACAACGGCCAGGGCTTCGGCGCGGCCAGCGGCGGCGCGGGCGTGGGCCTGGCCAACACGCGGGCGCGGCTGGCCGCCCGCTTCGGCGATATGGCCGCGCTGGAGCTGGAGGCCGCGCAGCCGCGCGGCGTCGTGGCGCGTGTGCGGCTGCCCGCGGAGGCGCTCCAGTGATCGGCCATGTGTGGCGCTCCTGGCGCTCGCTGCGCCCCTACGAGGCCCTGACCTTCGTGGTGGCAGCGCTGCTGTTCGGCGCCATCGACCTGACCTCGCTGGTGGACCTCGACGTGGGCGGCCGCCTGCCCGAGGTGCTGGGCCGCCACCTGGGCCTGCCGGTGGTCAGCTGCGCCGTGCTGCTGCTGTGCTGGTTGCCGGCCGCGCGCAGCAGCCCCATCCACACGGCACGGCGCGCCCGCCTCGTGGGCGCCACGCTGCTGGGTTCGGCGCTGACCATCGCCGTCATCTACCCGCTGGCCGCCACCCTGCCCTGGCCGTCCATCTGCGACCTGTACGCGCTCAAGCACGGCAAGCCCAGCTGCAACATGTTCCGCATCTCCGCGCTCATCGGCGACACGCTGTGGGTCGCCATGCCGGCGCTGATGCTGGTGGGCGTGCTGGAGTTCCGCACCCTGCGCCGCCGGCAGGACCAGGCCGCGCAAGACCTGCTGCGCGAGCATAGCCAGCTGCGCCGCCAGGCCCTGGAGGCGCGCCTGGCGACGCTGCAGGCGCAGATGGACCCGGCCCTGCTGTTCGATGCCCTGGTCGCCGTGGAGCAGGCCTACGGCCGCCAGGACCCGGCAGCCAGCGCCCGGCTGGAGCGGCTCATCCGCCACCTGCGCCTGGCGCTGCCGCGGCTGCGCGAGGCCGGCACGACGCTGGCCGCCGAGGCCGAGCTGATCGCCAGCTACCTGGACTTGCTGCGCGACCTCAACGGCCAGCCGCCCGCCTTTGACTGCACGCTGGGCGCGCGCGGCGCGACCCCGCTGCCGTCGATGCTGCTGCTGCCGCTGGTGCAGCGCGCACTGCGCCTGGGCCGGCCGCAGCGCTGCTGGCTGACGGCCGACGGCCGCATCACGCTGGCCTTCGATGACGAGGGGCTCTGCAGCGAGGATGCGGACCTGGCCGCGCTGCGCGAACGCCTGGTCGTGCTGGGCGCCACCCTCGTCTGCACCAGCGCCCAGGGCCGCACCGAATTCACGCTTCAACTGCCGTCATGAACACCTTCTCGCCCACCGCTGTCGTTGCCGAGGACGAAGCCGCCCTGCGTGGCGAACTGGTCGAGCAGCTCGGCCGGCTCTGGCCCGAGCTGAGCATCGTCGGCGAGGCAGCCGACGGCCTGGAGGCACTGCGCCTGCTGGACCAGCACCGCCCCGACATCCTCTTCCTCGACATCGAGATGCCCGGCGCGACCGGCCTGGACGTGGCTCGGCAGGTGGGCGGGCGCTGCCACGTGGTCTTCGTCACGGCCTACGACCAGTACGCCGTCGCTGCCTTTGACCAGGGCGCGGTGGACTACCTGCTCAAGCCGCTGGCCGGCGCGCGGCTGTTCACGGCCATCACGCGGCTGAAGGCGCGCCTGGGCCAGGGCCAGCCACCGGCAGCGCTGGGCGGCGTGCTGGAGCAGCTCAGCGCCCGCCCTGCCCCGTCGGCGTCGCGGGCGCCGCTGCGCTGGATCAATGCCTCGGTGGGGCAGACGCTGCGCCTCATCACGGTGGACGAGGTGATGTTCTTCCAGAGCGACAACAAGTACACGCGGCTGGCGCTGAAGGACGGCGAGGCCTTGATCCGCAAGCCACTGAAGGAACTCATCGACGAGCTGGACCCGCAGCAGTTCTGGCAGATCCACCGCTCCACGCTGGTGAACGTGAACGCGATCGCCAGCGTGAGCCGGGACTTTCGCGGGCGCATGCAGATCAAGCTCAAGCATGGCAGCGAGATGCTGCTGGTTGCGGAGAGCTGCGCGCATCTGTTTCGGCAGATGTGAGGGCCGGCGGTCGGTTAGCTTTTCTGAAAGCCTCCGATGCGCCGCACCGTCACTCCCAGCGCAGATGCACCACCCGATACCCCTTGCCCTTCAACGCCTGCAGCAAGAACGGCATCGCCCTCGCCGTCTGATCCTGCGCGTCATGCAGCAGCACGATGCCGCCGCCGCTCCTGCCCAACTGACCTAACAGCTTGTCCGCGAGCATCTGAGGCGTCTGGTCGGGCAGCCAGTCCTCGGCGCCGGCATCCACCGACATCACGGTGATGCCCAGCGTCGCCAACGCCTTGAGCAGCACCGGCGACTCGGCGAGGAAGGGGAAGCGGTAGGAAGCCGGTGCCTCGCCCAGGACGTCGACGTAGGCTGCCATCATGGCCTTCAGGTCGCGGCCCTGGTCTTCGGCCGGGAGCTGAGAGAAGTTGTCGTGCCGGTAGCCATGCATGCCCACCGTGTGCCCGGCGTCGCGAACCTGGCGAGCCAGCGCCGGGTGTCGCGTCAGCGGCTCGCCGTTCATGAAGAACGTGGCCTTCACGCAGTGGTCGGCGAGCGCCTTCAGCACCGCCGGCGTCGACTCCGGCCGCGGACCGTCGTCGAAGGTCAACACGACCTCGCCCGGCGCCAGGCCCGGCAGCGCGGCGTGCTGAGCCGTGCCCCAGGCCGCGCCCTCGCGTTTGAGCGTCACGGTGCGCGACGTGCCAAGCACATCGGCGCCGCAGGTGGGTTCGGCAGCGGTGGCTGCCGCGGTGAGGGTCGCAATGGCCATGGTCAGCAGCGGCTTCATCATCCTCAATGCCCCCCGGCCGGCGCTGCCTGCCCATTGACCTCGCCAGCCTCCTCATGGTCATGCGGGAACGGCGCCAGCCAGGCCAGGATGACCGGCGGGACGGAGAAGACCAGCACCCAGCCGAAGAAGCTCAGGTAGTTGTGGTCCACCAGGTTCCACATGAAGCCGCTGACCGTGCCAGTGCTCCATTTGGTGAGCGCCATGACGCCGGTGGCCATCGCGTAGTGGGCCATGCGGAACGGGCCCGGGGCGACCTGCTGCATCATGTACAGCATGTGGCCCACCGAGCCCATGCCGAAGCCGAACTTCTCGATGGCGACGATGGCGCCAATGATGACCGGGTCGGTCGGCATCGTCTGCGCGAGGTAGAAATAGGTCAGGTGCGGAATGTTCAGCACCAGCGCCAGCGTGAAAAAGCTGCGCGGCAAGGTGCGCTTGGCGACGAGGAAGCCGCCCAGGAAGGCTCCCGCGATGAAGGCCAGCGTGCCGACGGTGCCGTTGATGTGGCCGAGCGCCTCGTTGCCCAGGCCCAGGCCGCCCGCACTCGTCGAGTCGAGCAGGAACAGCGGGCCGAACTTCTCGATGAAGCCTTCGGCGAAGCGGTAGAAGAAGATGACGGCCAACATCATCCAGATCTGCGGCTTCTTGAAGAAGGTGACCCAGGCCTCGCGCATGCCGGTCATGCCGACGGCCAAGCCCTGGCCCTGCAACGTGGACGGCGCACCCGGCGGCAGCACGCGCCAGTGCCACAGGCCCGCCAGCGCCATGGCACCGGCGGCCAGCGACACGACGATGACCCAGCACTGCACCCAGCTCATGCCCATGTGGTTGTGCAGGTAACCCGTCAGCGACACGAACAGGCCGGAGCCGATGACGGCGCCCATGTTCCAGCACATGCCTTGCAGGCCGGCGTAGCGCGCCTGGTCGCGCTTGGAGGCGGTGGTCATGAACACGCCGTCGGCGCAGGTGTCCTGCGTGGCGGACGCGAAGCCGACGAGCCAGAAGAAGGCCAGCGACAGCTTGAAGAAGCCCTCCAGCGGCAGGACCAGTGCCACGAGGGCGAGGCCGGCGGCCATCGTGAACTCCATGCTGATGACCCAGAAGCGCTTGCTGCGGTAGGCCTCCAGCAGCGGCGCCCACAGCGGCTTGAGCACCCAGGGCAGGTACATCTGCGAGGTGTAGAGCGCGATGTCCTCGTTGGAGACGCCCAGGTTCTTGTAGATGATGGCCGCGACGACGCCGACCATCACATTGGGCAAGCCCATGGCCAGGTAGAGCGAGGGCACCCAGGTGAGCAGGTGGCGTTGGGGTTGTGTCATGGTTTTTTGTTGGGCTTCTTCGGGGCGTTCAACAGGGCAAGGGCGGTGGCGGGCGTTTCGTTGGATTGCAGTGCCAGCAGGGCGGCGCGGGCATTGGCTTGTTCGTCCTTGGCCTTGGAGGACACAAGCGCCCGCAGGCTGCGCAGCGCCCGGGCACGGTCGCCCGTCTGCAAATGCGCCTGCGCCGCGAGTTCGGTGTAGGCAGTGACCGAGGGCTCCAGCAGCGCGGCCGCCTCCGCCACATTGCTCAGGGTCACACTGGTGTTGCCGGCGGCCTGCAGTGCCCGGGCCAGGTGGTAGAGCGTGGGCGCGTCGTCCGGGCGCTGCTTGTGGGCCGTGACCAGGAAGGCGCGCGCCTGTTTCAGCGCCAGATCGCGGTCCGCCCCCTGCGAGCGCTCGGCCTCGGCCAGCCAGGCCCAACCCAGCAGCCGGTTGGCCTCGAAGGGCGCGGGGTCCTGACGCGCCCAGGGCGACAGCAGCAGCAAGGCGCGCTCGGGGTCGCCGAAGCGGGTTTCCGCATAGGCCAGTGCCCAGCGCATGACGTCGGGCGCCTGCTCGCCACCCGCCTGCGCCACGCGGTCGCGCAGGCTTTGCAGCAAGGACTTGCCGGTCTCGGCAGTCGGCCACGCAGCGATGGCGATGGCATCCACCTCGGCCAGCGCCTGCGCCTCGGCCACGGCTGTGATGCGAATGTCGGGCGCCTTGCCCGTCGGCAGGTGGACGACACCGAGCTTGCGCAAGTGCCGGCGCAGCTCTCGCGTGAGGGCATCGACCGACAGGCCGGTGGCCGGCTCCAGCGCCGCCAGCGCGTCTTCGCCGACTGCAACGCGTTGGAGGTAGGCATTGAAACGCGGCAGCCGGTCCACGTCGGAATGGGCGTAGTGCGTCAACAGCCAGGCCTGTGCGGTGTAGATCTCTTGTTGATGGCTCGGCACCTCGCCCGACTTCAGCACCTCGGCGAGGTCCATCCAGCGCCGCCCTTCCAGTTGGGTCAGGAAGGTGTCGATGCCACCGATCTCGACGGCATCAGCGCCAAAGCTCACGTTGCCGAAATAGTTGCCCAAGCCCGAGGAGTACCAGTCCGGCTGGCCGGCCCTTGCAAACCGCCGCGAGACCCGGTGGGCATTCACGAACAGCAACGGATTGACTGCAACGGTGGCGACATCGAGCGCCACTAGCGGGAAGCCGTCCACGGTGGCGCCGGTCATGGCGTGAAGGTTCGGCCTCCCCGTGCCATCCACCCGAGCGATCAGCGCAGGGTCGCTCACCAACAACAGCGGCGCGGGCGAGCGCGCCCCCCGCTCCGGCACACCCAGCGCCATCAGCATGAGGCTTTGCTGGCGCTCCAGTTCCGCCAGCCGCTTGCGGGCGGTGGCCTCGGAGGTCTGCGCCAGCAGGCTGAAGTGGCGACTCTCGGCGCGCAGCCAGGGCTGCGCAGCCCATGCGGGCGCGGCCCAGGCCAGGGCGCCGGCCAGCGCCAGCAGCACGGCAGCAGCACGTGATGGGCGGAAGAGGCGGTTCATGGCAAAGCGGGCTGCTTGCTGCCGTACAGCAGGGTGAGGACGCGCTCTGCGTCTTCGTTGGCTTGCAGGGCTTGCAGCGCGGCGCGGGCGCGCTCGGTGAGTGCGCCGCCATGCGGGTTGTTGGCCATGGCTTGCAGGGGGCGCACGGCCTTGTCGCGGTGCCCGGCCTTCAGGTGAACGTCGACGGCCAGGCGCGCGTATTCGGCGATCTGCGGTTCCAGCGCGCTGGCGGCCTCAGCGGCATTGCTGAGGCTGGCGCTCGGCCCTTTGACGTAGAGCAGGCGTGCCAGCCAGTACAACGTGGGCGCATCGTTGCGGCGCTGCTTGTAGGCCCGCATCATGAAGGCGCGCGCCTGGGCAAACGCTTCGTCCTCCTCCGCCCCCTTCGAGCGCGCGGCCTCGGCGAACCAGGCCAAGCCGAGTAGGCGGTTGGCCTCGAAGGGCGCCTCTTCCTGCCGTGCCCAGGGGGCGAGGATCAGCAGCGCGCGGTCGGCATCTCCATAGAGGATCTCGGCATAGGCCAGCGCCCAGCGCATCGCCTCGGGCGCCTTCTCGCCGCCGGCCTTGTCGACCCGGCCCTGCAGACGCTGCAGCACGGCCTTGCCATGCTCGGCCTGCGGGCGGGTCGCAATGATCATCGCGTCGAGTTCGCTTTCGGCCTGCTCGACGGTCAGCTCGGTCACCTGCACCGTCACGGCCGGCAGGGCGCTCGCCGGGATGCGCGCGGCGAACAGCTCGGCGCTGTGGCGGCGCAGTTCGTCATTGAGCCGATTCAACGCGATGCCGGTGGCGGGTTCGAAGGCCGCCACGGCGTCCTCGCCGGCAGCGATGCGGCGGAAGTAGTCGTTGAAGCGCTGGGTGCGGCCGCTGTCGGACAGCAGGTAATGCGTCAGCAGCCAGCCCTGGGCGTAGAACGCATCGAATCTGCTGTCGTCGATGCCTTTCTGCCCGGTGGCCTCGAAGCCGGGCTGGAGCAACTGGGCCGGCTCCAGCCACGGCCTTTCTTTCAACACCCACAGCCTGCCCGCATCGGCGGCGCCGACCTCGACGCCTTCGCTGTCGATGCGTGTCGCGCCGAAGTAGCTGGCAAAGCCCTCGACATACCAGGCCGGGTAGCGGATGCGGGCGTACTGCGCCATCACGCGGTGGGCGTACTCGTGGGAGAGCACCTTGTCTGCGCCATCCCTGCTGCCACGGAATGACCTGACGGCCGCGAACGCGCGGGCACCGTCGACGCTGCTGCTGAACACGCCGGCGGCCCGATCACGCAGATGCGGATAGATGTCGGCGATGAAGGCCTCGTCGTCCTTCATGGCGATCTCGAATGGCGGGCGAGGCGGCGCCTGACCCTCGGACACGCCCAGGGTCAGCAGCATCACGCTGTGCAGCCGCTCCAGGTCCTGCACGCGGTCCTGCAGGATGGACTTGTTGTTGCGCGCCAGCACGCGGAAGTGCGGCGACTCGGCGCGCAGCCACTGCGCCGCGCCCGCAGGCAGGGCCCACAGCAGCGCCAGCACGAGCAGCGCCGAGATCGTTCCGCAGTTCTTCATCGTCTCGGCACGCCCCTGCTTATCGCGCCGCTGGCGCCTTCGGTGTCAGCGCCTGGAGGGCCGCCGACACATAAACCAGCGGCGCGTTCCAGTTGATGGCGACCTCGTTGGCCGCGTAGCTGCAGCCGTGGTCGATGTAGGAAAGCGCCGGCAGCTTGGACGGATAGGGCGGGCAGTTCTTTTGGTCCTGCTGGCCGGGGTTGGGGCCGCCGACGATGAAGCCGGGCACAGGCGCATCGATGCCGTCGGCCTCGGACGGCCGGTGGTGCGGGTGCATGGGCGCCTTGGTGCCGAAGCCGGTCACGTAGCTCATGCCCAACGGGTTGCGGCCCAGCACGTAGTCGAGCACTGACTGCGCGGCGTCCAGCTGCACGCGGTCGTTGCCGAGGCGGTAGGACTGGATCAGCATCAGCGCCTGGTTCAACGCATGGGCGTTGCTGCCCCAGACGAAGTCGGTGGGCGCCGCCATCGTCAGCCGGTAGGCCGAGGCCTTCCAGGTGGCAGCGAGTTCGTCGCCGAAGGCGCGCACGCGCTGGGTCACGAGGTCGGCGTCGGCCTTGGCGAGCTTGTCGCGGTTCTGGGCCAGGCTCACCCAGGCCAGGCCGCCCACATCGCCCCAGCCGGGCACGCGCACGGTCTGGCGGTCCAGCGCCAGCGCGTCGCGGTAGCCGGCCTCGCCGGTGGTCAGGTAGAGCTCGGCCGCAGCCCAGGCGAACTCGTCGTCGAGCTTGGCGTCGCCGTACTCGCCGGTGCGCACGTCGGGTGGGTTCTTGTAGGCGAGCTGCGGGTTGGCGCGGGCCCATTTCCAGGCGGCCACGGAGGCCTCGCGCAGGCGGGCAGACAGGCCCGGCCGTTGCGACTCGAAAGGCTTGTAGATGCGGCTGGCATGCGCCATCACGGCAGCGAAGTCCAGCGCGGCTGCGGTGCCCTTGGCCACGACGTAGCGCTCGCCCTTGGTCTGGTGCGGCATCTGGTTGCCGTCGAAGCTCTTGTTGGTGAGCTTGTGATAGACGCCGCCGTCGGCCGGGTCCTGCATCGTCAGCATCCATTCGAGGTTCCACAGCACCTCGTCGAGCAGGTCGGGCAACGCGTTGCCGCTCTCGGGGATGTTGAGGTTCTGCGCCTTGAACAGCGCCGGGAACTGCTCGTAGGCGGCCAGCAGCGTGTAGACGGTGATGCCGGAGTTGACGATGTACTTGTTGTAGTCGCCCGCGTCATACCAGCCCTTGGGCGAGCTGATGACGCTGCCCTCGGGACGCGCGGCGCTGGCCGCCGATGAATGCACCAGGACCTTGTCGTCGGCGTGGCCTGCGGGACGCGCCCAGCGGCCGGCGTGCTGGGGCAGCAGCGGCGTGCTGGCGCGGTTGAAGTAGAAGGCCTTGATGGACGCGGCGTTGACGGCGGCGTAGGCATCGGCCGCGACGACGAAGGGCGGCGAGTCGGGCAGGCCCTTGACCTGCAGGCGATAGCGGCCGGGGGCATTCAGCGCGGAGAAGTCGGCCAGGCGCACGTCCTGGCCGGCCGGCGCCCAGCGAGCGGCGGCGCCGAGGCTGCCGCTCAGCACGGATCGGCCGGTGTCGGCATCGACCACGGTGAAGGCCGCCGCATCCCCGGCGGGCACGGCGGCCAGCTTGGCCGCACCGGGCAGGTAGCCGACCTGGTTGACGGCGATGCCGTCGGTTTGAGCCTGAGCCAGGCTGGCGGCCAGCAGGCCGGCACAAAGAATCTGTCGCTTCATGGGGTGACTGTCTCGTTGATGTTGTGGGCCGCGCCGCTGCCGCCACGGGCCTGCAGGCAATTGCAGCCAGGCCGGCAGGATACCGCTGTCCAAACGGCCGTCATGGCTTCACCACGACGACCTTGCCGCGCACACCGGAAGACTGCGCGGGGTCGGACTCGATCATCACCGTCAGCTGCCGCTGCGTTGTGCCCGTGGGCAGCAGCACGGAGAACTCGGCCGGCGCAGCGGTCGTCTTCTCGCCAAGCTTCACCCCCGCCAGCCACACCTGCGCCTTGCCAGCCAGCTCGCGGAAGACGAGGCGGGCGCGGCCGTCGTTGAGGTCGGCGCGCAGGCGCAAGTCGGTGCGGTACAGCCGCCAGGCAGGCGACTCGGCGGCCTGCTTGATCGGCACCTCGCCCCAGCCCCAGGTGTTCATGTCGTTGTCGGCGAGCTGGACATTGGGGTCAGGTTGTGCGGCCTGCGCGGGCGAGATGCGCCAGTACAGCAGCTGCGTCACGGGCTCGGCGGCGGCCACTGCCGGCGGCGTGGAGATGGCCTGCACGGCGAGAGTGATCTCGGCAGGCTGCAAGCCGTCGGCGAGCGCGCGCAACTTCAGCTCGCCCGTGCCGGCGCGGCGGCTCTGCAGGATGACCTGGGCCAGCCCGTTGTAGAGGCTGCGCTCGGGCGCCTTCTCGGACTCGTGCGAGTTCGGGTCGCCATTGCCCACGCCGATGATGCTGGCCGCGCCGCTCAGCTCGAAGCGCACCTTAACGTTGGCGGTCGGCACGGGCCGGCCTTGGGCGTCCAACGCGCTGACGGTGACGGGCATGGCGTCCAGGCCGTCGCCGGCCAGCGCCTTGCGGTCGGGCGTCAGCAGCAGGCGCACGGGCGCGCCGCTGGTCTCGACGACGTCGCGGGCAAGCTCGGCACCACCCTTCAGCGCGACGGCCTCCAGCTTGCCGGGCGCGTAGGCCACGTCGAAGCTGACCATCTCGAAGGGGTCGACATCGCGCTCGTCCACCACCTTGCCGTTGAGCAGCAGTCGCACACGCGGCGCATTGCTCAGCACCATGACGCGCTGGTTCTGGCCCTCCTGCCCCGCCCAGTTCCAATGCGGCGCGATCTTGATGACGGGCGCGTCTTCCAGCTTCACCCACTGCGCGCGATGCAGCCAGAACGCCGTCTTGGCAAAGCCGCACAAGTCCATCGCGCCGAAGAAGGAGCTGGCGCTGGGCCACTCGAAGGGCGTGGGTTCGCCGCGGTAGTCGAAGCCGGTCCAGACGAAGCCGCCGGCGATGAAGGGCCGCTCGGCGATGGCCTTCCAGGCCTGCCGGTGGGTGTTGCCCCAGTAGGCGGCCTCGGTGTCGTCCGAGGCCATGATGTTGCGGGCGCGGTCGGTCTTGAACTCGCCGCGCGACATGAAGGCGGAGGTGTCTTCCGAGCTGGTCAGCGGCAGCTTGGGGTTGGCCTGGTGGAAGCGGTCGTAGTCCTTGATCTGGTAGTTGAAGCCGACCACGTCGACGGCCTGGGACACGTTGATGTCGGCAAAAAGGCCGCCGTTCATCGCCGCTGTCACGGGGCGGGTGGCGTCCAGCGCCTTCACGGCCGCCACCATGCGGCGAACCATCTCGTAGCCCACCTCGGTGCCCTGCATGGGCTCCTCGTTGAAGACGGACCACAGGATGACGCTGGGGTGGTTGCGGTCGCGCTTCACCAGCCAGGTGAGCTGCTGCATGTAGTCGGGCGAGGGGTTGAAGTTGCGGTTCTCGTCCATCACCAGCAGGCCCATGCGGTCGGCCATGTCCAGCACCTCGGCGGCCGGGGCGTTGTGGGAGAAGCGGATGGCGTTGACGCCCATCTCCTTGAGCCGCCGCAGCCGGAATTCCCAGATGGCCTCGGGCACGGCGACGCCCACACCTGCATGGTCCTGATGGATGCAGACGCCTTGCAGCTTGACGTGCTGGCCATTCAAGAAGAAGCCCCTCTCGGCGTCGAAGCGGATGGTGCGGAAGCCAGTCTTGATCTCGGCTTCATCCGTGCCCTGGCCCGCAGCCAGGCGAGCACGAACTCGGTAGAGCTTGGGGTCCTTCAACGTCCACAGCCGCGGCTGCTTGATGGGGAGTTGCAGCTTGGCCGTGCTCATGCCCAGTGGCTGCACACGCACCTTGCTTCGCGAGCGTGCAACTTCCTTCCCGGCCGGGTCGATCAACGTCACCTCCACCTCGGCGTCCTGCGCCGCCTTGCCGCTGCTGTTCACCTCGATCTCGACCGGCAGCGACCAGCGCTTGCCATCGGTGCTGACCGGGTTGGCATGGATGCCATCGGTGGCGATGTGCACGGCGTTGCGCTTGACCAGCCAGGTGTGGCGGTAGATGCCGGCGCCCTCGTACCACCAGCCCTCCATCGCGTCGGCGTCCACGCGCACGGCGATGTTGTTCACGTCCTCGCCGTAGCGCAGATAGGGCGTGATGTCGATGTTGCGGCCGTTGTAGCCCGACCAGTTGCGATTGACGACGTTGCCATTGACCCAGACCGTGCTGTGTGTGGCGATGGCGTCGAACTGCAGCTCGATGTGGCGGCCGCGGTCGGTGACGGGCAGCTGGAAGTAGCGCCGGTACCAGCCGATGCCGCGTTCGCGGTAGCCCTGCGAGATGTTCTCGTTGGGGTTGAAGCCGCCTTCGACGGCCCAGTCATGCGGCAGGTCCAGCCGGCGCCAGCTTGAGTCGTCGAAGTTGGCGCCCGCGGGGCCGACGGCGCCGCCGGCCTTGGCGTAGTTGTACGAGGCGCCATGGCCCTTGACGGGCGGCATGGGGATGTCGCCCTTGTGGAAAAGCCAGCCCTGGTCGAGCGACAGGCGCTCGCGGGGGCTCGCATGAGCCAGGCTGGTCACGGCCAGCAACACCATCAACAGAACGCGACGCCAGGCCATGGTCACTCCATCAAGCAATGGGCCGGTGGACGCCTGAGCATCGACCGGCTTGGGGCGGGTCAGCCGGTCAGGCCGTCCAGCTCAGCGAGGCACCTTCAGCAAGCACCGGGCTGCGCTTGCCGTCGACCTCCAGGCCCCAGTCGCGCAACGCGCCTTCGGTGACGTTGGCCGTGTACTGCCCGTCGCTGCGGCTGACCGTGCCGCGTGCCGCGACGCCGCCGTCCAGGCCCACGACCGTGAAGGCCGCGCTGGCGCCATCGGCCAGCTCGAACACGCGCAGCACGGTGCCGCTGGCGTAGTCGTAGTCCGGCTTCTCGGTCTCTGCGCCCCAGGCAATGACGCTGCCCGGCGCCGCGTAGAGCGGCATGGACAGGAAGCCATGCGTATCGCGGTGCCAGCGGCCGCCCTGCTTCTTCTCGCCGTTGAGCAGGTGGGTCCACGTGCCCTCGGGCAGGTAGAAGTCCACGCTGCCGTCTTCGGTGAAGACGGGCGCGACGAGCAGCGACTCGCCCAGCTGGTACTGCCGGTCCAGCGGCGCGCAAGCCGGGTCGTGGGGATGCTCCAAGAGCATCGCGCGCATCAGCGGCACGCCCGTCTCGGTCGCCTCGTGAGCCTTGGCGTAGAGGTAGGGCATGAGCCGATGCTTGAGCTGCGTGAAGGCGCGCAGCACGTCGCAGCTCTCTTCGTCCACGAGCCATGGCACCCGGTACGAGCTGCTGCCGTGCAGGCGGCTGTGCGAGGACATCAGGCCAAACTGGATCCAGCGCTTGTAGACGGCCGGCGGCGGGTTGCCCTCGAAGCCGCCGATGTCGTGGCTCCAGAAGGCGAAGCCGCTGGTCGTGAGCGACAGGCCGCCACGCAGGCTCTCGGCCATGGACTCGAAGGTACTCCAGCAGTCGCCGCCCCAGTGCACGGGGAAGCGCTGGCCGGAGGCGTAGGTCGAGCGGGCGAAGACGATGGCGTCCTTGCCCTGCACTTCTTCCAGCAGCTCGAACACGGCCTGGTTGTAGTGCAGCGCGTAGAGGTTGTGCATCTCGACGGGGTCGGAGCCGTCGAAGTAGGTCACGCCCTCGCTCGGGATGCGCTCGCCGAAGTCGGTCTTGAAGCAATCGGCGCCCTGGGCCAGCAGGCGACGCAGGTGGCTCTGGTACCAGGCCTTGGCCGCAGGGTTCGTGAAGTCCACGATGGCCATGCCGGGCTGCCACTGGTCGGTCTGGAACGTGAGACCGTTGGTGCGCTTGATGAAGTAGCCGTTCTTGACGCCTTCAGCGAACAGCGGCGACTTCTGCGCCACGTAGGGGTTGATCCACAAGCTGATCTTCAAGCCCTTGGCATGCAGGCGCGCCAGCATGGCTTCGGGCTCGGGGAAGCCGCGCGGGTCCCAGGCGAAGTCGCACCACTGGAACTCGCGCATCCAGAAGCAGTCGAAGTGGAAGACGGCCAGCGGCAGGTCGCGGCGCTTCATCTCGTCGATGAAGTGGGTGGCCGTCGCCTCGTCGTATTGCGTCGTGAACGAGGTCGTCATCCACAGGCCGAAGCTCCAGGCCGGCGGCAGCGGCGAGCGGCCTGTCAGCGCTGTCAACCGGCCGACAACTTCCTTGGGCGTAGGGCCAGCAATGACGCAGTAGTCGAGGCTCTCGCCCTCGCGGCTGAACTGAACGCGCGCGACCTTCTCCGAGCCGACCTCGAAGGACACCGGGCCGGCCTCGTTGACGAGCACGCCGTAGCCGCGGTTGGTCAGGTAGAACGGCACGTTCTTGTAGGCCTGCTCGCAGGCCGTGCCGCCGTCCTTGTTGATGTTCTCGACGATCTGGCCGTTCTTGACCCAGGGCGTGAAGCGCTCGCCCAAGCCGTAGACGTTCTCGCCGACGGCCAGGTTGAGTTGGTCGTGGACGAAATTACCCTTGCCGGCGTACTGGATGTAGCCCAGGCCGCGCCAGTCGCTCTTGGTCAGGACGCGGTCACCTTCGCGGAAGGTCAGCGCCCAGCCGTCGCCCTTCTTGACGTCGACCGAGATCGAGCCGGACGTCAGCGTGGCCTTGGTCTCGCCGTCGACGATCTGCACGGGGCACTTGCCGGCGCCGACCATCGGAATGTGCAGGCGCGGCGCGCTGGACGCGGTGTAGTGCTCCACGCTGACGCGAATGACGCCGGGCAGCGGCGAGCTGAGCGTCACGGTCAGCGTGGGGCCTTGCAGCGTGTCGCCGCGGTGCTTGATGGGCCGGGTCGTGGCGAGCACGACGAGGCGGTCTTCGTGGACTTCAACGCAATAGGCCTCGGCCGCGTAGTGCGCGGCGACGCCCGGCTGAAGCATCCACTGTCCGTCAGTGAACTTCATGAGGGTGGTTCCTTGTTGTCTCCGGATGGCCGGCGGCAGGCCGGCCTCTTGGCTGTTGTCGGTGGTGGTTCTCCTAACTCCTCAAGCAGGTAGCGCCTTCACATGGCGGGTGATGTAGTCACCGTGGTCGGGCATGCCGGCCGCAGTCTCGTGGATGGCCTGGCGCAGGCGGGCGAAATGGTGCACCAGGGTGGCCTCGTCGACGTGGTCAACGAAGGGGTCGTAGGCCTCGGGCCGCAGCCCCAGGCCCATGAAGAGCGACACCCAGGACGGCTCCTGGAAGCTGTCGCGGTCCAGCACGGCGACGCGGCCCGTCGTGCGGAACAGCTCGATCTGGTGGGCTAGGTTGTCGGACACGGGCATGGCCGCGCAGTAGCGCCACAGCTCGCTGTCGCGCCGGTCGGTGAGCTTGTAGTGCAGCGCGATGAAGTCGCGCGTGGACTCGTACTGCTGGCCCATCAGGCGGTTGAACTCGGCCACCAGGTGGGGCTTGCAGTGGCGGTCCGGCATGAACTGGATCAGCCGGCCGACGCCGTCCATGATGAGCTGGATGCTGGTGGACTCCAGCGGCTCCAGGAAGCCGCCCGACAGGCCGATGGCGACGACGTTCTTCACCCAGCCGGCCTTGCGCCGCCCGGTCGTGAAGCGCAGCTGGCGGGGCGTGTCCAGCGCCTTGCTGTCCAGGCCCGCGAGCAGCGTGGCGGCGGCCTCGTCGTCGCTGATGAAGCCGCTGCAATAGACATGGCCGTTGCCGGTGCGGTGCTGCAGCGGGATGCGCCATTGCCAGCCCGCCGCCTTGGCGGTGGAGGTGGTGTAGGGCGTCAGCGGCGAGGGCGGCGAAAGGCGCTCGCTGGGCACGGCCAGCGCGCTGTTGCAGGGCAGCAGCGCGCTCCAGTCCTCGAAGGGCGACTTCATCGCGCCCTCGATGAGCAGCGCGCGAAAGCCCGAGCAGTCAATGAAGAGGTCGCCCTCGATGCGGCGGCCGTCCTTCAACTTGACGGCCGCGACGAAGCCGTCCTCGGGACGCAGTTCGACGTCGACGATGGTGCCCTCCACCCGCTGCGTGCCGCGCTGCACGGAGTAGTCGCGCAGGTAGGCGGCGTAGAGGCCGGCGTCGAAGTGATAGGCGAAGGAATAGGCGTTGGCCGCCGAGGGCGGCCCGTCCGCCGGCGGCGTGAAGCGGTTGCGCCGCGACATGACGGTGGACATGGACCAGTCCTCGTACGTCGGCAGGCCGGCCACCTTGCGCTGCAGCCGCAGCCAGTGCTGCCACGGCGAGCGGCCGTCGATGGGCGGGCCGAAGTCGCCAAAGCCATGGAAGAAGCGGTTGCCGACGCTGCCCCAGTCGCGGAACTCGATGCCCAGCTTGAAGCTGCCCTGCGTCTTCCTGACGAAGTCGGCGCCGTCCAGGCCCAGCGTGCGGTTGTAGGCGCGGATGGGCGGCAGCGTCGCCTCGCCGACGCCGATGGTGCCGATGTCGGGCGACTCGATGAGCACGACCTCCGGCCGCCCGCCTTCAGCGGCGCGCTCGAACAGCCGGGCCAGCGGCGCGGCCGTCATCCAGCCGGCGGTGCCGCCGCCCACGATGACGATTTTTTTGAGGGAGGGATCTGTCATGGGATAGCGCTGTCGGAGCTGACTCCGGCAAGCGTTCGCATCTTCGGCGGGCCGTACCAAACCGCGCTAGGGGCTTTCACCCAATTTACTTCGTGCGACGGCCGAACTAATATGACTCAAAGCCTGGACCACCAGGCATCACTGGAGACAAGCTTGCAGGCTGAAGCCGCCGCCGGGAGCCAACAGTTGCTCAAGGTCATCAACCGCATGGCATTGGTCAGGCAGCTTTGTGCCTGTCCGGGGCTGTCGCGTGCCGACCTGGCCGGGGCCGTCAACCTGACCAAGTCCACCGTCAGCCTGCTGGTGCGCGAGTTGGTGAACGAAGGCTGGCTGGTGGAACGCGAGGTCGTCGCCACCGGCGACCTGGGCCGCCGTCCGACGCCGCTGTTCATCGACCCCGAGCGCCTGCTGCTGCTGGGCGCCGAGGTGGGCATCGAGTCCGTGCGCGTTGTCGCGACCTCGCTAACCGGCGAGGTCAAGGCCTGCACCGTGGCCAACTACGGCGCCAGCCGCACGGCCAAGGCCTGCATCGCCAGCCTGGCCACGGCGTTGCTGAAGCTGCGCCGCCAACTCGACGCCAGCCAGCAGATTCTCGGCATCGGCGTGGGCCTGCCGGGCGGCGTCAACGAGGCGCGCGGCGTGCTGTATTTCGCCCCCAACCTCGGCTGGCGCGACGTGCCCTTCGCCGCGCTGCTGGGCGAGAAGCTACAGGACACGGCGCTGGCCGGCGTGCCGCTGTTCATCCAGAACGAAGCCGATGTCGCCGCCCTGGGCGAACTGGAATTCAACCTGACGGCCGCGTCGGACCCGCTGCTCTACGTCTCCATCAACCAGGGCCTGGGCGCCGGCGTCATCGTCGGCGACCGCCTGCTGACGGGCAGCCGCGGCTTTGCCGGCGAGGTGGGTCACATGGTGCTGCAGCCGGGCGGCCCGCGCTGCTCCTGCGGCCGGCGCGGCTGCGCCGAGGCGCTGATCGCGACGCGGGCGCTGCTGGGCGGCAGCGAGGACGAGACCGTGCTGCGCTCGCTGGCGGAGGTGCGCGCCCACCTGGTGGACGAAGACGCCGAGACGCTGAAGGCCGTCAACTCGGCCGGCCGTTACCTGGGCGTGCTGCTGCAGAACCTGGCCACCGCCTACGACCCCGCCTGCATCGTGCTGGGCGGCGCCGTCGTCGAGCTGGGCGAGCCCTTCCTGAAGCCGGCGCTCGACACGCTGCTGGACTACGCCACCGCCGCCGGCCTGCCGCCGCCCAGCGTGCGCACGTCGCGCTTTGGCGCCAACGCCGTCGCCGTGGGCGCCGCCGCGCTGGCCCGCTACCGCCTGACCCGCCCCGCCCTGCCGCTGGCCGATACCGGCGTGACCTTGGCCGAGGAGGCCGTCTGATGTTTCTCGGTCTTGATCTCGGCACCTCGGAAGTCAAGGCACTGCTGCTCGACGACCGCGGCTTCACCGTCGGCACGGCGGGCAGCACGCTGACGCTCTCCAGCCCGCAGCCGCTGTGGTCCGAGCAGAACCCCACCGACTGGTGGGCAGCCACCGAGGCCGCCATCGCACTGCTGCGCGAAGCCCACCCGGAAGAGTTCGCCGCCGTGCGCGGCATCGGCCTGTCGGGCCAGATGCATGGCGCGGTGCTGCTGGACGAGGCCGACGCCATCCTGCGCCCCGCAATCCTGTGGAACGACGGCCGCTGCCACGCCGAGTGCACCGAGCTGGAAGCCGCCGCACCGCGCCTGCACGACATCGCCGGCAACCTGGCCATGCCCGGCTTCACGGCGCCCAAGCTGCTGTGGGTGAAGAAGCACGAGCCTGAAATCTTCGAACGAATGAAGACCGTGCTGCTGCCCAAGGACTGGCTGCGCCTGCAGCTGACCGGCGACAAGGTCTCCGACCCGTCCGACGCCGCCGGCACGCTGTGGCTGGACGTGGCGCGCCGCGACTGGTCCGACGAACTGCTGGCCGCGACCTCGCTGACGCGCGCCCACATGCCCCGCCTCGTCGAGGCCAGCGAGCCCAGCGGCGTGCTGAAGGCCGAGCTGGCACACGCCTGGGGCCTGGGCGCCGACGTGGTCGTGGCCGGCGGCGCCGGCGACAACGCCGCCAGCGCCATCGGCATCGGCGCCACGCAACCGGGCGACGGCTTCATCTCGCTCGGCACCTCGGGGGTGCTCTTCGTCGTCAACGACCGCTACCGGCCCAACCCGGCCTCGGCGGTGCATGCCTTCTGCCACGCGCTGCCCCAGCGCTGGCACCAGATGAGCGTGATGCTGTCGGCCGCGAGCTGCTTCAGGTGGTTCTGCCATCTCGTGGGCCAACACGAGAGCGCACTGCTGGCCGAGCTAACGTCAAATGACAGCGCAGTCACCGACCGTGCGCCGACCTTCCTGCCCTATCTGGCCGGCGAGCGCACGCCGCACAACGACCCCTTCGCGCCGGGCGTCTTCCACGGCCTGAAGGCGAAGACGACGCGCGCCGACTGCACCTATGCCGTGCTCGAAGGCGTGGCGTTCGGCCTGGCCGACGGCCTCGCCGCATTGCGCGCCGCCGGCACCGAGGTGCGCCAGCTGTCCCTCGTCGGCGGCGGCTCGCGCAGCAGCTTCTGGGCGCAGCTGATCGCCGACGCGCTGGACGTCGAGATCGTCGTGCACGCCGGCAGCGAAGCCGGCGGCGCACTCGGCGCAGCACGGCTGGGTTGGCTCGCCACCGGTGGCGCGGTCGACACCGTCTGCACCCGCCCCGCCATTACGTCGCGCCACCGGCCCGACCCCGAACGCCATGCCCGCCTGGCCCCACGCCTGGCGCGCTTTCGTGACCTCTACAGCCGCCTGCGCGGCGCATAGACCTTTTCAGACATGAGCTACTTCGAACACATCCAGCCCATCCGCTACGAGGGCGCCGACAGCCAGACCGAGCTGGCCTTCAAGCACTACGACAAGGACCGCATCGTCCTGGGCCAGCGCATGGAAGACCAGCTGCGCTTTGCCGTCTGCTATTGGCACAACTTCGTCTGGACCGGCCTGGACCCGTTCGGTGGCGCGACCTTCGAGCGCCCCTGGTTCCAGGGCGGCAGCCCGATGGAACTCGCCAAGCTGAAGGCTGATGCGGCCTTCGAGTTCTTCGCCAAGCTGGGCGTGCCCTACTACTGCTTCCACGACCGCGACGTGGCTCCCGAGGGCGCCACGCCGCGCGAGAGCCAGGAAAACTTCAAGCGCATCGTCGACGTGCTCGGCGAGAAGCAACAAGCCACGGGCTTGAAGCTGCTGTGGGGCACGGCCAACCTGTTCAGCCACCGCCGCTTCATGTCGGGCGCAGCCAGCAACCCCGACCCCGAGATCTTCAAGATGGCAGCACTCCAGGTGCGCGACGCGATGGACGCGACGCTGGCGCTGGGCGGCGAGAACTACGTGCTGTGGGGCGGCCGCGAGGGCTACGAGACGCTGCTGAACACCCGCCTGGGCCAGGAGATGGACCAACTCGGCCGCTTCCTGAACATGGTCGTTGAATACAAGCACAAGATCGGCTTCAAGGGCACCATCCTCATCGAGCCCAAGCCGCGCGAGCCGTCCAAGCACCAGTACGACTTCGACACCGCGACCGTCTACGGCTTCCTCGTGCGCTACGGCCTGGAGAAGGAAGTCAAGGTCAACATCGAGGCCAACCACGCCACGCTGTCGGGCCACAGCTTCGAGCACGAGATCGCCACCGCCGGCGCGCTCGGCATCCTCGGCAGCCTGGACATGAACCGCGGCGACCCGCAGCTGGGCTGGGACACCGACCAGTTCCCCAACAACGTGCCCGAGACGGCGCTGGCGCTGTACCACGTGCTGCAGGCCGGCGGCCTGGGTAGTGGTGGCCTGAACTTCGACTCGAAAGTCCGCCGCCAGTCCATCGATGCCGAAGACCTCTTCCACGGCCACATCGGCGGCATGGACGTCTGCGCGCAGGCGCTGCTGATCGCCGAAAAGATGATCGTCGATGGCCGCCTGAAGAGCGCCGTCGACACGCGCTACGCCGGCTGGGACAGCGCGCAAGGCCAGGACATCTTGAACGGCAAGCGCACGCTGGCCGAGCTGGCAGACGAAGTGCTCGCGTCGAACAAGGACGTGGCACCCGTCTCGGGCCGCCAAGAGGTGCTTGAGAACCTCGTCAACCGCTTCTGCGCATGACGCGCAGCGCCGTCATGCAGCTCACCAAGCCCGCCACCGGCATCGGCCCTGCAGGCCGATGTTGATCCCTTCCCCGTTCCCGCCGAACCAGCAGCAAGTCCACAGCCCACGGCCCCTGAGGCCATCAGAGGAGACACAGTGAACAAGTACCAGAGAACCGCCATTTCCCTCGCCGCCGCCCAGGCCGCCCTGCTTTGCAGCGGCCTGGCGATGGCGCAGACACCCGCAGCGCCTGCGGCCGCCGCATCGGCCCCCGTGCAGAAGGTCGAGACCGTCGTCGTCTCCGGCCGCCGCGCGGCGCTTGAATCCGCGCAACGCATCAAGCAGAACTCCGATGAGATCGTCGACTCCATCGTTGCCGACGACATCGGCAAGCTGCCCGACCAATCCGTCACCGAGGTGCTGCAGCGCATCGTCGGCGTGACCATCGACCGCACCATGGCCCGCAGCGACCCCGAGCATTACTCGGTGGAAGGCTCCAGCGTCAACATCCGCGGCCTGACCTATGTGCGCTCCGAAGTGAACGGCCGCGACACCTTCTCCGCCAACGGCGGCCGCGCGCTGAACTTCGAGGACGTGCCGCCCGAACTGCTGGCCGGCGTCGACGTCTACAAGAACCCGATGGCCACGCAGATCGAAGGCTCCATCGGCGGCCTGGTGAACCTGCGCACCGCCCTGCCTTTCGACTACAACGGCTTCAAGGGCAGCGTCACCGCAGTCGGCAAGTACAACGACCTGACGGGCAAGTGGAGCCCCTCCGCGTCCGGCCTGCTGGCCAACAGCTGGAACACCGACATCGGCAAGGTCGGCATGCTGCTGAGCCTGGCCCACAGCAACAGCCGGACCCGCAACGACAAGTGGCAGATCGAGCCCTACTACAAGATCGACGGAACGCACTGGGTGCCCAAGGGCGCGCAGTGGCGCGAGGAGAACTTCGACCGTGACCGCAACGGCCTGTACGGTGCGCTGCAATGGAAGAAAAACGACATTGAAAGCTCGCTGACCTATTTCCAGTCCAAGTACCAGATGCGCTGGGACGAGAACGCGCTGTTCTCCTCGGCCAACCCCTGGAACCTCGTCATCGGCAGCGACGCCAAGTACAACGCCAACAACGTCTTCGTCAGCGGCACGCTGACCCAGCCGGCCGACGGCGGCGTCAACTTCGGCGCCGACACGCGCTACATGAAGCGCAACTCCAAGACCCGCGACCTGGGCTGGAACCTGAAGTGGCGCGCCAGCGACAAGTGGTCCTTCAGCACCGACCTGCAGATCGTCAAGTCCGACACCACCGGCTTCGACTCCACCGTCGCCACCGGCCTGCTGATGCCCAAGGAAGTGCTGGACCTGACCGGCTCCACGCCACGCGTCGTCTTCGACGCCGGCGACCTGGCCGCGCTGCAGAACAAGGCCAACTACTACTGGGCGTTCACGATGGAGCACCTGGACCGCAGCCGCGCCGAGCAGAAGGCCTGGCGCGCGGATGCCAAGTTCAACTTCGACCACGCCGTGCTGCAGGACCTGTCCTTCGGCGTGCGCCTGACCGAGCGCGACGCCACCACCATGAAGACGGTGCCCGACTACAACTGGGCCGCCATCACCCAGACCTGGCAGCGCGGCTGGGACATCAGCGACGTGGCCTACCTGAGCGACCCGCGCTTCAATGCCCCGGTCACGCTGCACGAGTTCAAGAACTTCTTCGGCGGCCAGCAGGTGTCGCCGATCTACGTGCCCCACGTGTCGCTGGCGCAGAACTACCCGCAGAGCTACCAGCAGATTCACGAGTACCACGACATCCGCTGCCAGGAGTTCACGGCCGCCAACGGCTGGGGCAGCGGCTGCGCGAAGTGGGCGCCGGCCAGCTTCGGCACCAACCCGGCGGGTACCAACGAGCAGAAGGAACGCACCCAGGCGGCCTACGCCCAGCTGCGCTTTGACTTCACCGACTCCGGCACGCCCGTCGACGGCAATGTCGGCCTGCGCGCCGTGCGCACGGACATGAGGGCCAGCGGCTTCACGGTCTTCAACTACAACCCGGGCATCACGCCGCAACCGGGCCAGACCGTGGGTGGCGTGCCGGTGCCCGTCATCGCCAGCTTCGCTTCGCCGATGGCCGCCCAGCAGGACTACATCAATGTGCTGCCCAGCCTGAACCTGCGCTTCAAGGCCAGCGACGCGCTGCAGTTCCGCGCCGCCGTGGCCAAGGGTGTCTCGCGCCCGGACTTCTCGGACATGCAGGCCTACACGTCGATGGAGCTGACGACGACCAAGCACACCGAGGGCAACACGCTCATCATCGACGCCGTCAACCTGACCGGCTCGGCCACCGGCAACCCGCTGCTCAAGCCGGTCAAGTCCACCCAGATCGACCTGACCGCCGAGTGGTACTTCTCCAAGAACGGCTCGCTGACGCTGGCGGTGTTCAACAAGCAGCTGAGCGACATCATCGTCAGGCAGTCGGCCACGACGGTGTTGCGCGACGCCGCCGGCAACCCGCTGAACTTCACCGTCACCTCGCCGGTCAACGGCAGCAAGGGCCACGCCCGCGGCTTCGAGCTCGCCTTCCAGCGCTACCTCGACATGCTGCCGGGCTGGATGTCGGGCATCGGCGTGCAGGCCAACTACACCTACGTCGCCAGCAAGACCAAGCCCTACAACCCGGTGCTGAGCCCGTTCTGCGCCAGCAACACCTTGGACGCGGTCAACCTCAACCTGAACATCAACGGTTGCGACACCGACGGCCGCACCTTCGGCGACCTGCCGCTGACCAACCTGTCCAAGAACGCCTACAACCTGGCGCTGCTGTATGACTACGGCCCGCTGTCGGCGCGCGTGGCCTACAGCTGGCGTGGCAAGCACCTGCAGGCCGTCAATGCCAACGGCACGCGCGGCACCGACGGCCGCCTGGCCGACGGCACCAGCGTGGCCTACGCGCTGCCCACCTGGAGCGACGACTACGGCCAGGTCGACGCGGGTCTGAACTACCGCTTCAGCGACAAGTTCAGCCTCAGCGTGGAAGCGCAGAACCTGAACAACGCCCAGGCCCGCCAATTGATGCAGCAGAACATCGGCATGATGACCCGCGCCATCAACTACAACGGCCGGCGCTACAGCGTCACTGCCAGCTACTCGTTCTAATCTCCGGCACTTCCGGCGGCCTCCTCCCGGGGCCGCCGGCTTTTTCCCCTCACATCCGAATTTCCGATGATGAAGAACAAGCTTCTCCTCGCGGCGGCGCTGGCCTGTCTGCTCAACGCCGCCGGCGCCGCCGAGTTGCCGCGCCTGGTTTCGAAAGACGGCCGCCACGCGCTGCTGGTGGACGGCAAGCCCTTCCTCATGCTGGGCGCGCAAGCGCACAACTCCAGCAACTACCCCGGCGCGCTCAAGCCCGTGTGGGACGCCGCCAACGACTTGCACGCCAACACGCTGCTGATGCCGGTGGCCTGGGAGCAGGTGGAGCCCGTCGAGGGCAGGTTCGACTTCAGCTTCGTTGACGTCCTCGTCAAGGAAGCCCGCCAGCAGAAGAAGCGTCTGGTGATCCTGTGGTTCGCGACCTGGAAGAACACCAGCGCGCAGTACACGCCCGAGTGGGTCAAGCTCAACCCGAAGCGCTTCCCTCCCAATCTCGACCAGGAAGGCAAGCCGAACTACAGCCTCAGCCCCTTCGGTGCCGAGACACTCAAACACGACAAGCGCGCCTTCGTTGCGCTGATGACCCACCTGAAGAAGATCGACTCGACCGAGCGCACCGTGCTGATGGTGCAGGTGCAGAACGAGGTCGGCACCTACGGCCTGGTGCGCGACTTCGGCAAGGACGCGCAGGCCGCCTTCAACCAGCCCGTGCCCGCCGCTGTGCTGGCGCGGCAGAAGCCCAAGGCCGCGGCCTCCGGCACCTGGCGCGAGGTCTACGGCGACTATGCCGACGAGTACTTCCACGCCTGGGCCGTGGCCCGCTACATCGGCGACATCGCCGCCGCCGGCCGCGCCGTGTACGACCTGCCGATGTACGTCAACAACGCCCTGCGTGACCCGCTGGAGCAGCCGCCCAAGCCCTGGAACAAGAACTTCGCCAGCGGCGGCCCGACCTGGGACGTCATCGACATCTACAAGGCCGCCGCGCCCGCCATCGACATCGTCGGGCCCGACATCTACCGGCCCGAGTCCGACCAGGTCAACGCCAACTTGAAGCTCTTCCAGCGCCCCGACAACGGGCTGTGGGTGCCCGAGTTCGGCACCAAGCCCGCCTATGCGCGCTTCATCTACGCCATGCTGGGCCGCGGCGCCATCGGCATCTCGCCCTTCGGCACCGACTACTTTGACTACAGCAACTACCCGCTGGGCACGCTGGCCACGGACAAGAAGCTCGTCGAGCCCTTCGAGCGTGTCTACCGCATGTTCGCGCCCATCCAGCGGCAGTGGGCGCAGTGGGCCTTCGACGGCAAGGTCCAGGGCGCCGGCGAAGGCGACGACCGCAAGCCCCAGCAGCTCGACTTCCCCGGCTGGACCGCCAAGCTCACCTACCGCATGGGCCGTTTCGGCGAGTCCGCCTGGGGCGGCGAATTCGCCAAGCCGGCAGCGGGCACCGAGGAACCCAGCGGCGGCGCGGCGATGGCCCAGATCAGCCCGGACGAATTCATCGTCATCGGCCAGCGCGTGCGCGTGCGCATGGAGCCGGCGCAAGGCACGAGCGGCATGATGCTGCGCGCCGAGCAAGGCCGCTTCGATGACAAGGGCCGCTGGGTCATGGAGCGCGTCTGGAACGGGGACCAGGTCGACTACGGCCTGAACCTGCCGGCCGAGCCCGTCATGCTCAAGGTCAAGATGGGCAGGCCCGCTCAATGATCCACCGCCGCCACCTGCTGCAAGCCGCCGGGCTGGCGGCCACCCTGCCCACTTCAGCCGCCTGGGCCGCCGACACCGCACCCGCCTACGACTGGCGCAGCCTGACCTACGGCGGCGGTGGCTTCATCGACGGCTTCGTCTTCCACCCGCGCGAGCAAGGCCTGCTCTACGCGCGCACCGACATCGGCGGCGCCTACCGCTTCGACCCTACGGCCAAGCGCTGGCTGCCGTTGCTGGACCATTTGGCCAAGGACGACGCCGACCTGATGGGCGTGCTGGCCCTGGCCGTGGACCCCACCGACGCCAACCGCGTCTACGCCGCCTGCGGCCTGTACACCGGCGAATGGGCGCGCAAGGCCGCGCTGCTGTCGTCCACGGACCGCGGCGCCACCTGGCAGACGCACGAGCTGGGCCTCAAGCTCAATGGCAACGGCCCCGGCCGCGGCACCGGCGAGCGCCTGCAGGTGGACCCGAAGCGCCCCGAGCGCCTGCTGCTCGGCACCACGCAGGACGGTCTGCAGCAGAGCACCAACCACGGCCAGAGCTTCAGCCGCTTGAGCGGCTTCCCGGCCAAGCATGTGTCCCTCGTGCTGTTCGCGCCGACGGCCAAGACCGTCTACGCCGGCAGCCACGACCAGCCCGGCCTGTTCGTCTCCAGCGACGACGGCGCCAGCTTCACGCGCATCGCCGAACTGCCCGCGCAAGCGCCGCAGCGCGCGGCGGTCGGGCAGGACGGCTCGCTCTACGTCAGCTTTGCCGGTGGCGACGCGGGCACCATCACCAACCCCGGCTACGCCAAGACCGGCAGCGTCTGGCGCCGCGCGCCGGACGGCAGCTGGCGCGACATCACGCCCGTCAAGCCCCGCAGCGGCGACGGCTTCGGCTACTCGGGCCTGGACGCGGACGCCAGGCGCCCCGGCCGCGTCGTCGTGTCCACCATCGAGCGCTGGAGCCAGGGCGACGAGATCTACGTGTCGGACGACTTCGGCGCCAACTGGGTGCCGCTGAGCCCGCGCTCCGCCTTCGACGCCAGCACCCATCCCTGGCTGCAGGCCTACCAGGCCAAGACGCACCACAAGCAAGGCCACTGGCTGGCCGACTTCAAGATCGACCCACACGACGGCGAGCGCGCCGTCTACGGCACGGGCTACGGCCTGTGGATGACAGGCAACCTCGGTGCCGCGAAGGTCAACTGGGCCTTCACCGTCGACAACCTCGAAGAGACCGCCGTGCTTGGCCTGGAGAGCCCCAACGGCGGCGCGGCGCTGCTGGCGGCCATGGGCGACGTCTCCGGCGCGGCCTGGGACGACCTCAACCAAGGCCCCAAGAACGGCCTCTTCCTGCCCGCCGGCGAGACCTGCCGCTCGGTGTCGTTTGCCGAGCTGAACCCCGGCATCGTCGCGCGCACATCGGACATGGCAGCCAACGGCGGCTACTGGTCACCCGACGGCGGCGCCAGCTGGCGACCCTTCGGCCCGTCCACGCGCAACGCCAAGACGCCCGAGGGCTGGAGGGCATCGTCGGGCCAGGTGGCCGTGTCGGCCAAGGGCGGCTTCTTCCTGTGGGTGCCCGACAAGCAGGCGGCGCTGTTCTCGCGCGACCGGGGCAAGACCTGGAACCTCAGCCAGGGCTGGCCCGCCGAGCGCGACGTGACGCTGACCCCCGTGGCCGACCGTGCCATCGAGGGCGTGTTCTACGTGCTGGACCGCGCCAATGGCCGCATCCTCGTCAGCGCGGACGGCGGCGCCAGCTTCCAGCCCAGCATCACCGGCCTGCCCAAGCTGGAGAACTGGCGCAGCGCCCAGCTCATCTGCGCGCCGGGCCAGGCGCGCGACCTGTGGCTGGCCACGCACGACGGGCTCCTGCACATCCCCGGTGTCGGCGCCAAGGCCAAGACCATTCGCGGCGTGGCCGAGCCCTGGCGCGTGGCCGTGGGCAAGGCGGCCCCGGGCGCGACCTATCACGCCGTCTACGTGTGGGGCAAGGTGGCCGTCGGCGGCGGTGACGCGGTCGAAGGCCTGTTCCGCTCCATCGACGGCGGCGCCAGCTTCCAGCGCATCAACGACGACCGCCACCGCTACGGCCGGCTGAACGCGCTGGCCGCCGACCCGCTGGAGTTCGGCGTCGTCTACCTCGCGCCCGAGGGGCGCGGCGTCATCATCGGCAAACCCAAGGCATGAAGCGCCTCCTCGCCGCTCTGGCCCTGGCGGCCGCGCTGCCTGCGTGTGCCAGCGAGCTGACGCTGCGCTACGCCGCGCCCGCGCCCGACACGCCCAAGGGCTGGGAGCAGCAGGCCTTGCCCATCGGCAACGGCCGGCTGGGCGCGATGCTGTTCGGCCAGGTGGCGCGCGACCGCCTGCAGTTCAACGACATCACGCTGTGGACGGGCGACACCCAGAAGATGGGCGCCTACCAGCCCTTCGGCGACGTCGTGCTGACGCTGGACGGCGCCGATGCGCCGCTCAGCGACTACCGCCGCGAGCTGGACATAGCCCGCGCCGAGCACCGTCTCAGCTACACGCAGGGCGGCGTGGGCTATGCCCGCGACGCGCTGGCCAGCCACCCGGCCCAGGTGCTGGTCTGGCACCTGCACGCCAGCGCGCCCGGTCGCTACAACGGCCGCATCGCGCTGACCGACCGCCACAGCGCGGCGCTGAGCGCGGCCAACACCACGCTGACGGCACAAGGCAGGCTGCCCAATGGCCTGGCCTACGCCAGCCAGCTGCGCGTGCTGCACGAGGGTGGCAGCGTCGCCATCGACGGCAACACACTGCGCTTCAACGGCTGCACCTCGCTGACGCTGATCCTCGGCGCCGGCACCAGCTTCACCGACGGCAAGGCGCCGCTGCCGCGCGTGCAGGCCCAGGTGGCCGCCGCTGCGGCCAAGCGCTGGCAGCAGCTGCGTGCGGAGCACCACGACGATGTCGATGCCCTGCTCGGCCGCGTCGCGCTGGACCTGGGCGACAGTCCCGCCGAGCGCCGGGCACTGACGACCGATGCGCGCCTGGCCGCCTACACCCAGCACGGCGGCGACCCCGAGCTGGAGGCGCTCTACTTCCACTTCGGCCGCTACCTGCTCGTCAGCAGCTCGCGTGACTCGCTGCCCGCCAACCTGCAAGGCCTGTGGAACGACCACCTGCAGCCGCCCTGGAACAGCGACTACCACTCCAACATCAACCTGCAGATGAACTACTGGCCGGCCGAGCCGACCAACCTCGCCGAGGCCGCACGGCCCTTCCACCGCTTCGTGCAGCGGCTGATTCCCGAGTGGCGCAAGGCCGTGTCCGAGCGCGCCGCGCTTGCGCTGCGCGACCCATCGAGGTTGCCACCCGAGACACCGCCCTGGGACAACTCGGTCCAGCCGCCCATCGAGACCTTCCTCAAGGACGGCCGGCCGGCCCGCGGCTGGGCGCTGCGCACCGAGACCAACCCGTTTGGCTATCAGGGCTATCTGTGGAACATGACCGGCAACGCCTGGTATGCCCGCCACTTCTGGGAGCACTACGCGTTCACGCAGGACAAGGCCTTCCTGCGCAACGTCGCCTGGCCGGTGCTGAAGGAAGTCGGTGAGTTCTGGGAAGACCGGCTCAAGGCCTTGCCCGACGGCAGGCTGGTGGCGCCCAACGGCTGGTCGCCGGAGCACGGCCCCATCCAGGACGGCGTGGCCTACGACCAGCAGATCCTGTGGGACCACTTCGACAACATGGCGCAAGCGGCCGAGGCGCTCGGCGACCGCGCCGCGCGGGACCGCGCCGCGTCGCTGCGCGACCGCCTCGCGGCCCCAAGCATCGGCAGCTGGGGTCAGTTGCTCGAATGGATGGAGGAGTTGAAGGACCCGGTGCTCGACACGCCCCGGGACACGCACCGCCATGTGTCCCACCTGTACGCGCTTTACCCTGGTCGGCAGATCTCGCCCACCCGCACGCCCGAGCTGGCGGCCGCCGCACGCAAGACGCTGCTGGCGCGCGGCGACGTGAGCACCGGCTGGTCCATGGCCTGGAAGATCGCCTTCTGGGCGCGGCTGCGCGACGGCGACCATGCCCACGGCCTGCTGCGCGGCCTGCTGGCCCAGCCCGGCGCGCGCAAGGCCCGCGAGGGCGGCGAGGTACACCAGGGCGGCACCTATCCCAACCTGCTGGACACCCACCCGCCCTTCCAGATCGACGGCAACTTCGGCGCCACCGCCGCCATCGCGGAGATGCTGCTGCAGTCGCACGACGGCGTCATCGACCTGCTGCCGGCCTTGCCTGCGGCGTGGCCCGAAGGCTCGGTGAAGGGCTTGCGCGCGCGCGGCGGGTTCGAGGTGGACATCGCCTGGGCGGGCGGCAAGTTGACACGCGCCACCGTGCGCTCGGTGGCAGGCACCGGCGACGGGCGCGCGCGCGCGGGCGAGCGCGTCGTCGAGCTGAAGCTCAAGCCCGGCCAGTCGCGCACGCTGCTCGCCAAGGACTTCTGACATGCATCGTTTCCTGCTCGCCTTCCTCGCCCTGCTTCCGCTGACAGCGCAGTCAGTGGACTTGTCCAAGGGCTGGCAGGTCGCCGTCACCGATTTCGAAGGCGAGGCCAGGTTGACCGGCGACCGCATCACCGTGCCCAAGCCGGCCAATCCGCGCGTGCCCAACAGCCATGTCGCTGCCCGCCGTGGCAGCGACGGCACCGTGACGCTGCAGTTCAGCAACACCTGGATCGCGCAGCTGCGCTGGCAGGACGGTAAGCCGCTGGACCTGAACCCCTACCTGGCCGAGGGCACGCTGGAGTTCGATCTCAACGTCGTCGACCTCGCCAAGGGCGGCATGAAGTTCAAGCTCGGCTGCGGCAAGGACTGCGAGCGCAAGGTGCCCTTCCTGTTCGCGGGGCGCACCCTGATCGGCAAGGGCCGCCAGCACCTCTCGTTCTCGCTGAAGTGCTTCTGGCGCGAGGGCGACGACTTCTCCGCCGTCAACCTGCCCTTCACGCTAGAAGGCACCGGCAGCGGCGAGCTGCAGATCGCCAACCTGCGCATCAACAAGACCGGCAAGGCGACCACTGCCTGCCCCGACTACCGCACGCAATCGACCACGCCCGAGCGCCTGCAGGAGTCCTGGGCCGTGGACTGGTGGCTGCCGCGCCACGAGGCCAAGCTGGCCGAGATCCGCGCCCACCGTGAGGCCGGCCGGCGCGTGGACCTCGTCTTCCTGGGCGACTCCATCACGCAAGGCTGGGAGAACGAGGGCAAGGCCGCCTGGACCCGGCACTTCGCGAAGCACAACGCCGTGGCGCTGGGCTTCGGCGGCGACCGCACCGAGAACCTGTTGTGGCGGCTGCAGAACGGCGAGCTGGACGGCATGGCGCCCAAGGCCATCGTCATGATGATTGGCACCAACAACACCGGCGAGCGGCTGGAAGACCCGGCCCTCACCGTGGCCGGCATACAGCGCAACCTCGATGAAATCAGGAAGCGCCAGCCGCAGGCCAAGGTGCTGCTGCTGGCGCTGTTCCCGCGCGGAGAGAAGCCCGACGACCTCATGCGCCGCCACAACGCCAAGATCAATGCGCTGCTGCCGGCGCTGGCGGACGGCAAGCGCGTCGTCTTCCTCGACCTGGCCCACGCGCTCACCAACACGGACGGCACGCTGTCCAAAGACATCCTGCCGGACTCGCTTCACCTGAGCCCGCAGGGCTACGACATCTGGGCCCGCAGCCTGGAAGCACCTCTGACTTCTCTTCTGGCGCCCTGACGGCGCCTTGCACCAACTTCATGACCGCACTGACCTACTCCAGCCCTTTCCCTGACGACTTCCTGTTCGGCGTCGCCGCCGCCTCCGCCCAGATCGAGGGCGCTGCCTTCACCGACGGCAAGGGCGAATCCATCTGGGACCGCTTCTGCCGCACGCCCGGCAAGGTGCACGACGGCGACACGCTCGACGTGGCCTGTGACCACTACAACCGCTTCGACGACGACTTCGCGCTGATGGCCTCGCTGGGCCTGAAGTACTACCGCCTGTCCATCGCCTGGCCGCGCATCTACCCGAACGGCGACGGCGAGCTGAACCAGGCCGGGCTGGACTTCTATCACCGCCTCTTTGCCAGCATGAAGAAGCACGGCATCCAGCCCTGGGTGACGATGTTCCATTGGGACCTGCCGCAGTCGCTGGAAGACCGCGGCGGCTGGACCTCGCGCGTCACCGTCGACGCCTTCGCGCGCTACGCCGACACCATCGTCAAGGCCTTCGCCGGCGAGGTGAAGCACTGGATCACGATGAACGAGATCCGCTGCTTCACGCAGCTGGCCTACGGCTACGGCACCAAGGCGCCGGGCCGCACCGAGAGCGCGCAGGTCGTCAACCAGACCTTCCACCACGCGCTGCTGTGCCATGGCCATGGCGTGCGCGCCGTGCGCGAATTTGGCGGCGCGGGCGCGGTCGTTGGCCTGACCGACAACCTCGACGTCTGCATCCCCGTCACCGAGACGCCGGCCGACATCGCCGCCGCCAAGGCCTGGTTCCTGCAGATGAATGCCCATGTGCTGGGCGCCATGCATGCCGGTCAGTACCCGGCCGACTACCTGGCCCGCGTGGGCGCGGACGCGCCCACGGTCGAGCCCGGTGACTTCGACCTCATCAGCCTGCCCACCGACCACCTGGGCCTGAACATCTACACCGGCACCTATGTGCGCGCCGGCAAGGCCGGCGCGGCCTTCGAGGCCCTGCCGCCGCCCGTCAACTACCCGCGCGCCGACAGCCCCTGGCTGCGCCTGGTGCCGCAGTCCATCTACTGGGCCACGCGCTTCGCGGCCGAGTGCTACGGCCACCAGGCGCTCTACATCACCGAGAACGGCTGCGGCTACAACGACGAACCGGTCGTGGACGGCGAGGTGCTGGACCTGCACCGCCGCGACTTCCTGCGCAACCACCTGCGCGAGGCCCACCGCGCCATCGGCGACGGCGTGCCGCTGAAGGGCTACTTCCTCTGGTCGTTCATCGACAACTACGAGTGGGAAGACGGCTATCAGCGCCGCTTCGGCATCGTGCATTGCGACTACGCCACGCAGGTACGCACGGCCAAGCTGTCGGCCCACTACTACGCGGAAGTCATCAAGGCCAGGAAGATCCTGTGAACGCCAGCACCCTCCATCTCGACCGCGTCGTGCCGCCCTCGGCCGACCGCCTGCCCATGCGGCAGAAGATCGGCTTCGGCCTCGGCTCCATCCTCGACATGTGGGGCCACTGGCTCTACCCGTCGCTGGCCTTCCACGTCTTCAACATCTTCCTCGGCGTCGCGCCCGGGCTGATCTCGACGGTGCAGATGGTCAAGATCTTCATCGATGCGGCCAGCGATGCGATCTTCGGCTGGATCAGCGACAACACACGCACGCGCTACGGCCGGCGCCGCCCGTTCATCCTGATCGGCGGCGTGCTGGCCGGCATCGGCCTGCCGCTGATGTTCGCCGTCGGCAAGGGCTGGACGGACATGCAGTACTTCACCTTCATGCTGGTCAGCATGGTGATCTACGTGCCCATCATGAGCTGCTTCAACATGCCCTGGGTCAGCCTGGGCTCGGAGATGACGCCCGACTATCACGAGCGCACCACCGTGATGGCCATCCGCAACGCCATCCAGAAGGGCCCGGAGCTGGCGATGTTCTTCGCCGCGCAGTTCACGACACTGGCCATCTTCAACGACCCCGACACCGGCAAGCCCGACATCCTGCGCGGCGCCCAGACCTATTGCGCCATCCTCGGCGCCATCATGGTGGCCGTGTCCATCGCCATCTTCCTGCTGGTGCGCGAGCGCTACTACGAGAAGCTGGTGTCGCGCACGCAGACCCACATCCCCTTCACCGACACCCTGTGGCGCACGCTGCGCTGCAAGCCCTTCCGCCATGTGCTGACCATGTCGCTGGCCTACGGCATCGGCACGGCCATGGTCGGTGCGCTGGGCTACTACGCCACCGTCTACTACGTCTGCAAGGGCGACATCGTGCTGGCGACGAAGTGGAACACCGCGATGGGCCTGGCCGGCATGGCCTTCGGCTTCGCCGGCATCCCCTTCTTCACGTGGATCGCGCGCCAATGGGGCAAGCGCGCGGGCCTGGCCACGGTGCTGGTCATGGCCATCTGCGCCTTCATCGGTGACTGGTGGCTGTACGACCCCGAGCGGCCCTACCTGCAGCTGTTCGCCTGCGGCTTCGTGGCCTTCACCGGCGCGGGTTTCTGGACGCTGTACGGCGCCACCATCGGCGACGTGGTGGACTACGACGAAGCCCAGACCGGCCAGCGCCGCGAGGGCTCGTTCTCGGCCTGCCAGTCGTGGATCTCCAAGGTCGGCATCGCGCTGGGCGTGGGCGCGTCGGGCTGGATACTGCAGGCCACCGGCTTCGATTCCAAGCAGGCCATCCAGACGCCCGAGGCCATCTTCTGGATACGCATCCTGCTGTCGGGCATCCCGGTCATCGGCCTGGTGCTGGCGCTGATCGCCATCCTGCGCTTCCCGCTGACCGAGGCACGCATGCTGCAGATCCGCGGGCAGCTTGAATCGACGCGCGGCACGGTATGACGCTGTCGCGCCGCACGGCCTTGCAGGCCGCACTCGCGGGCGCGGCGGTCACGCCCGCCCTCGCCGCACCGAAGTTTGCTGCCGGCATCGAAGGCCAGCGCAAGGCCGACCTGGGCAACGGGACGTACATCAACCCCATCGTCGCGGGCGACCATGCCGACCCCACCATCCTGAAGGACGGGGCCGACTACTACATGACCTTCTCGTCCTTCCAGTCCTACCCGGGGGCCGTCATCTGGCACTCGCAGGACCTGGTGAACTGGACGCCCATCACCGCCGCGCTGCATCAGCCCATCGGCACCGTCTGGGCCATGGACCTGATCAAGCACCAGGGCCGCTTCTACATCTACATCCCGGTGCTGCAGGACCAGGGCACGGGCACCTATGTCATTCACGCCGACGACATCCGCGGGGCCTGGAGCGCGCCCATCGACCTGAAGCTGCCCGGCTGCATCGACCCCGGCCATGTGGTGGGCGAGGACGGCCGCCGCTACCTCTTCGTCAACGGCGGCCGCCGCGTGCGGCTCACCGACGACGGCCTGGCCACCGATGGCGCGCTGGAAGAGAACGCCTGGAAGCCCTGGCAATACCCCAAGGACTGGGTCGTCGAGATGTTCGCGCCCGAGGGGCCCAAGCTGTTCAGGCGCGGCGAGTGGTTCTACCTGATCTCCGCGGTCGGCGGCACCGCCGGGCCGCCCACCAGCCATATGGTCACCGTGGCCCGCTCGCGCTCCGTGCACGGGCCCTGGCAGGACGCGCCCAACAACCCCATCGTGCGCACCAAGAGTGCCAGCGAACCCTGGTGGTCGCGCGGCCATGCGACCGTCGTCGAGGGGCCGGCGGGTGACTGGTGGATGGTCTATCACGGCTACGAGAACGGTTTCCGCACGCTGGGCCGGCAGGCGCTGCTGGAGCCCGTTGAATGGACCCAGGACGGCTGGCTGCGCGCCAAGGGCGGCACGCTCGACCGGCCGCTGCCCAAGCCGCGCGGCGGCAAGCCGAGCAAGGCGGGCTTCGCGCTGTCGGACGACTTCTCGTCGGGCAAGCTGGGCCTGCAATGGGCCTTCCACGCACCGGCGCCTGATGAGGCGAAACGCCTGCGCTTCGAGGGCAAGTCGCTGGTCATCAAGGGCAAAGGAAAAGCCCTGCCCGATTCGTCACCGCTGACCTGCGCCTGCGGCGACCGCAGCTACGAGGTGACCGTCGAGCTGGAAATCACGGGCGAAGGCCATGGCGGCCTGGCGCTGTTCTACGAAGAGCGCGGCCATGTCGGCCTCGGCTTCAGCACCACGCAGATGCTGACCTATGGCTACGGCCAGGAGCATGGCTGGATGCGCCAGAGCATGACCACCAAGAACGTCCACATTCGCCTGACCAACCGCGAGAACGTCGTCACCTGGCACTACTCCCACGACGGCGGCAAGACCTGGACCCAGCATTCCTGGCAGATGGAGGTCTCCGGCCTGCATCACAACGTGTTCGGCGGCTTCGTCAGCCTGCGGCCTGCGCTGTTCAGCGCGGGCAGTGGCGAGGTGCGCGCCCGCAACTTCACCTATCGAGGACTTCCCGCATGACTTCCCGCCGCCAACTGCTTGCCGCCGCCGCCGCCATGCCACTTGTCGCCCAGGCCCAGCCGGCCCAAGCGCCCAAACAGCGCCGCATCGTGCTGGACCTCGACCAGGCCAAGCAGCCGCTGGACCGCTTCTTCGACCACTGCGTCGGCGCCGACTACCCCGGCACCACCTACCGCCCCGATGCGCTGGCGCAGTTGAAGACGACGGTGGACGAACTGGGCTTTCGCTACCTGCGCTTCCACGCCATCTTCCACGACGTGTTCAAGACCGTCACGCGCGACGCCGCCGGCAAGCTCGTCTTCGACTTCACCAACATCGACAAGCTCTACGACGCGATGCTGGCGCGGCGCATCAAACCCTTCATCGAACTGGGGTTCACGCCGCTGGCGCTGAAGACCTCGGACCTGAAGATCTTCTACTGGGCCGGCAACACCTCCCACCCCGAGCCCACCGGCTGGGTCGCGTTGATCGAGGCCTTCGTGCGCCACCTGCTGGACCGTTACGGCGCGCCCGAGGTGCATGACTGGTACTTCGAGGTCTGGAACGAACCCAACCTCGACGGCTTCTGGGAGAAGGCGGACAAGCAGGCCTACTTCGACCTCTACACCCGCACCGCCAAGGCCATCAAGGGCATCGCGCCGCTGCTGCGCGTGGGCGGCCCGTCGACCGCTGGCGCGGCCTGGGTGCCCGAGTTCCTGGCGCATGCCAAGGCGACCAACACGCCGGTGGACTTCATCACGACGCACACCTACGGCGTCGATGAGGGCTATCTGGACGAGTTCGGCCAGCAGGACCGCATGCTGTCCAAATCGCCCGACGCCATCGTGGGCGACGTGCGGCGCGTGCGCAAGGAGATCGAGGCCTCGCACCTGCCCGGCCTGCCGCTGTTCTTCACCGAGTGGAGCAGCAGCTACAACCCGCGCGACCTGGTGCACGACAGCTACATGAGCGCGCCCTATGTGCTGACCAAGCTGAAGCAGACGCAAGGGCTGGCCCAGCACATGAGCTACTGGGTCTACAGCGACCTGTTCGAGGAGCCCGGCCCGCCGGACGCGCCCTTCCACGGCGGCTTCGGCATGATGACCCGCGAAGGCGTGAGGAAGCCTGTGTGGTTCGCCTACAAGTACCTCGCCGCGCTGGCCCGGCTGGATGGCAAGGCGATCCCCAGCAGCGACGAGTTCAGCTGGGCCGCGACCAACGGCGAGCAGGTGCAAGCCCTGGTGTGGGACTGGCGCCTGCCGGACCAGAAGGTCAGCAACCGCGGCTTCTTCGGCAAGCCGCAGCCGGCCAGGGATGTCGGCACGGCCACCGTCGAGCTGCGCCACCTGAAGCCCGGCCGCTACCAGCTGACCCAGCAGCGCACCGGCTATGAGGTCAACGATGCCCACACGGCCTATCTGAAGATGGGCTCGCCCAAGAACCTCGATGCGAAGCAGCTCGCCACGCTGCAAGGCCTGACCGCCGACAAGCCGGAAGTGCAGCGCGAGCTGGTCGTCGGCGCTGCCGGCACGGCCACCGTGACGTTGAAGCTGCGCAGCCACGACGTGGTGCTGCTGAGCCTGAAGAAGGTCGGCGCGTGAAGCGCCGCCAGGCCGCGCTGAGCCTGCTCGCAGGCCTGGCTGCTTGCGGTGGCGGTGGCGGTGGTGGCAGCAGTGCCGCCACGCCACCGGTGGCCGGTGCGCCGCCTCCGCCACCCCCGCCACCCCCGCCACCCCCCCCCGCAAATACAACGCGGGCAAAGCCCATGACCCCCACGACCAAGGCG
>NZ_JBIGHV010000016.1:0-41805 GCF_043555835.1 Pelomonas parva
AGGTCGGCGAAGAAATCGAAATCGTCGGCATCCGCGAAGTCCAGAAGACCACGGTCACGGGCGTCGAAATGTTCCGCAAGCTGCTGGACCAAGGTCAAGCAGGCGACAACGTCGGCATCCTGCTGCGTGGCACCAAGCGTGAAGACGTCGAGCGAGGCCAGGTCCTGGCCAAGCCCGGCACCATCAAGCCCCACACCCACTTCACCGCTGAGATCTACGTTCTGAGCAAGGAAGAGGGCGGCCGCCACACGCCGTTCTTCAACAACTACCGTCCCCAGTTCTACTTCCGCACGACGGACGTGACCGGTGCCGTGGAGCTGCCGAAGGACAAGGAAATGGTCATGCCTGGCGACAACGTCGGCATCACCGTGAAGCTGATCGCGCCGATCGCGATGGAAACCGGCCTGCGCTTCGCCATCCGTGAAGGCGGTCGTACCGTCGGCTCGGGCGTCGTCGCAACGATCCTCGCGTAATCAACTTTTGCTTCGCGCCGCGCGTCCTGCGCGCGGTCGCCAGCCTGCTCTTTAAGGAATCGTCATGCAAAAGCAAAAGATCCGCATCCGCCTGAAGGCGTTTGATTACAAGCTGATCGACCAGTCGGCCCTCGAGATCGTCGAGACCGCCAAGCGCACCGGCGCCATCGTCAAGGGCCCCGTGCCCCTGCCGACGCGCATGGAGCGTTTCGACATCCTGCGTTCGCCCCACGTCAACAAGACGAGCCGCGACCAGTTCGAGATCCGCACCCACCAGCGCCTGATGGACATCGTCGACCCGACCGACAAGACGGTTGACGCGCTGATGAAGCTCGACCTGCCCGCCGGCGTCGACGTCGAAATCAAGCTGCAGTAATTCGCCGGCCTTCGGGCAAGCGATCTCAAGGCCCCGGCCCTGTTTCGACAGGCCGGGGCCTTGTCTTTTGGGGTTGGTGGCCTAACCGAGCTTGCATCCGCACAATCCCGCAGGCTATACTCGCCAGCTTTCCTGGATGGGCCCTGCCTGCCCAGGAGGTTCGCGTGGTGATTCGCAAGCGTCGCCACACAAGTCAGCCCGGCCAATCGATGTCGGGTGTTCGCAATAGCTTCCAAAGCGTGAGTGCCAAGCTCATGCGGCAGGGGCTGGAGAAAAAACATGAGTCTTAGCAATCGTCTCGGATTGCTGGGCCGCAAGGTGGGCATGATGCGCATCTTCACGGACGATGGCGATGCCATCCCTGTGACGGTGCTGGATGTGTCCAACAACCGCGTGACCCAGATCAAGACCGAACAGACCGACGGTTACAGCGCCATTCAGGTGGCGTTCGGTACGCGCAAAGCATCGCGCGTCACCAAGCCTGAAGCTGGCCACCTCGCCAAGGCGGGTGTCGAAGCCGGTGAAATCCTCAAGGAATTCCGCGTCGAAGCCGACGTTGCTGCCCAGTATCAAGCTGGCGGTACGGTGCCTGTGACGCTGTTCGCGACCGGCCAGCTGGTCGACGTGCAAGGCACGTCCATCGGCAAGGGCTTCGCGGGCACCATCAAGCGCCACAACTTCAGCTCGCAGCGCGCGTCGCACGGCAACAGCCGTTCGCACAACGTGCCGGGCTCGATCTCGATGGCGCAAGACCCGGGCCGCGTGTTCCCGGGCAAGAAGATGACCGGCCACATGGGCGACGAAACCGTCACTACCCAGAACCTGGACATCGTGCGCGTTGACGAGGCTCGTCAACTGCTGCTGGTCCGCGGTGCGGTCCCGGGTTCCAAGAATGGCCACGTCGTCGTTCGCCCGGCCGTCAAGGTCAAAGTCAAGAAGGGAGCCAACTGATGCAGCTCGAGCTCCTGAACGAGCAGGGTCAGGCCACCGCCAAGGTGGAAGCGCCTGACACCATCTTCGCTCGCGACTACAACGAAGCCCTGGTGCACCAGGTGGTCGTGGCCTTCCAGGCCAACGCCCGCCAAGGCACCCGCGCCCAGAAGGACCGTGAACAGGTCCATCACTCGACCAAGAAGCCTTTCCGCCAGAAGGGCACCGGCCGCGCTCGCGCCGGTATGACCTCGTCGCCCCTGTGGCGTGGCGGCGGTCGCATCTTCCCGAACATGCCTGACGAGAATTTCTCGCACAAGCTGAACAAGAAGATGTACCGCGCCGGCATGGCTGCGATCCTGTCGCAGCTGGCCCGTGAAGGCCGCCTGGCCGTGGTGGACTCGATCTCGATCGAAGCCCCCAAGACCAAGCTGCTGGCCGCCAAGTTCAAGGCCATGGGCCTGGACTCGGTGCTGGTCATCTCCGACGTCGTCGATGACAACCTGCTGCTGGCTTCGCGCAACCTGGCCAATGTGCTGGTTGTCGAACCGCGCTACGCCGACCCCCTGTCGCTGGTCTTCTACAAGAAGGTGCTGGTGACCAAGGCTGCGGTCGAGCAACTCAAGGAGATGCTGGCATGAGCGCCCCCAAGTATTCCGAAGGCCGTCTGGCCTCCGTGCTGCTCGCGCCCATCGTGTCCGAGAAGGCCACGCAAGTTGCCGAGAAGCACAACCAGGTCCTGTTCAAGGTCCTGCGCGACGCCACCAAGCCCGAGATCAAGGCCGCTGTTGAACTGATGTTCAAGGTCGAGGTCGAGGCGGTCAACGTCGTCCAGGTCAAGGGCAAGACGAAGCGCTTCGGTGGCCGTGCCGGCCGCCGTGACCACATCAAGAAGGCCTACGTCTCCTTGAAGGCGGGTCAAGAGCTCAATTTCTCCGGGGAGGCCGCGTAAATGGCCATCGTCAAAGTCAAACCTACCTCGCCCGGCCGCCGTGGCGTGGTCAAGGTGGTGCACAAGCATCTGCACAAGGGCGCGCCCCATGCAGCTCTGCTTGAGCCCCAAATCCAGAACTCGGGCCGTAACAACAACGGTCACATCACGATTCGCCACAAGGGCGGTGGTCACAAGCACCACTACCGCGTGGTCGACTTCAAGCGCAACAAGGACGGCATTCCGGCCAAGGTCGAGACGATCGAGTACGACCCGAACCGCACGGCCCACATTGCGCTGGTGTGCTACGCCGACGGCGAGCGCCGCTACGTGATCGCCCCGCGCGGTCTGGAAGTGGGCGCGACCATCCTGAGCGGCTCGGAAGCGCCGATCAAGGCTGGCAACACGCTGCCGATCCGCAACATCCCGGTGGGCTCGACGATCCATTGCATCGAGCTGCAGCCTGGCAAGGGCGCCCAGATGATCCGTTCGGCCGGCACCTCTGCCGTCCTGATGGCTCGTGAAGGCGTCTACGCCCAGATCCGTCTGCGCTCCGGCGAAGTCCGCCGCGTGCACGTGGAATGCCGCGCCACCATTGGTGAAGTGAGCAACGAAGAGCACAGCCTGCGCCAGTACGGCAAGGCCGGCGCGATCCGCTGGAAGGGTATCCGTCCGACCGTTCGCGGTGTGGCGATGAACCCGGTGGATCACCCGCACGGTGGTGGCGAAGGCCGCACTGGCGAGGGCCAGGTCCCCGTGTCGCCGTGGAACACCCTGACGAAGGGCTACCGCACTCGCAACAACAAGCGCACGCAGACGTTCATCGTCTCGCGTCGCAAGAAGTAAGGGCTAGGCCATGACTCGCTCACTGAAGAAGGGCCCCTTTGTTGACCACCACTTGCTGGCCAAGGTCGACAAGGCGGTTGCCATCAAGGACAAGAAGCCCATCAAGACCTGGTCGCGCCGCTCGACGATCCTGCCCGAGTTCATCGGTCTGACGATCGCCGTGCACAACGGCAAGCAACACGTGCCGGTTTATGTGTCTGACCAAATGGTCGGCCACAAGCTGGGTGAATTCGCACTGACCCGCACCTTCAAGGGCCACCCGGCCGACAAGAAGGCCGGGAAGAAGTAAGGATGCCGACGATGGAAACCAAAGCAATCGTTCGTGGCGTTCGCCTCTCCTGCGACAAGGGCCGCCTCGTGGCTGACCTGATCCGCGGCAAGAAGGTGGACCAAGCGCTCAACATCCTGGAATTCACCCAGAAGAAGGCGGCCCTGATCATCAAGAAGGCGCTGGAAAGTGCCATCGCCAACGCCGAGCACAACGACGGCGCTGACATCGATGAGCTCAAGGTCACCTCGATCTACGTCGAGCAAGGTGCCACGCTGAAGCGCTTCTCGGCTCGCGCCAAGGGTCGCGGCAACCGCATCAGCAAGCCCACCTGCCACATCTTTGTGGCTGTCGGCAACTAAGGCGCAAAGACTATGGGACAAAAAATCCATCCGGTTGGCTTCCGCCTTCCTGTCACCCGTAACTGGGCTTCGCGCTGGTATGCGAACAACCAAAACTTCGCCACGATGCTGGCCGAAGATCTGAAGGTTCGCGACTACCTGAAGCTGAAGCTCAAGAACGCCGCCGTCTCGCGCATCCTGATCGAGCGCCCCGCCAAGAACGCCCGCATCACGATTTTCTCGGCTCGTCCGGGCGTCGTGATCGGCAAGAAGGGTGAAGACATCGAAGCGCTGAAGGCTGAGCTGACCAAGCGTCTGGGCGTGCCCGTCGCCGTCAACATCGAAGAAGTGCGCAAGCCTGAAGTCGATGCTCAGCTGATCGCCGACTCGATCACCCAGCAGCTCGAAAAGCGCATCATGTTCCGCCGCGCCATGAAGCGCGCTATGCAGAACGCGATGCGTCTGGGTGCCCAGGGCATCAAGATCATGAGCGCTGGTCGTCTGAACGGCATCGAAATCGCTCGTACCGAGTGGTATCGCGAAGGTCGTGTGCCCCTGCACACCCTGAAGGCCGACATCGACTACGGCTTCTCTGAGGCCAAGACCACCTACGGCGTCATTGGCGTCAAGGTCTGGGTCTATCGCGGTGACCGTCTCGCCAATGGCGATGCGCCGGTCATCAACACCCCCGCAGGCGCCGAAGACGATCGCCGCCCGCGCCGTAACGCCCGTCCGGGCGCTCCTGGTGGCCGCGGCCGCCCGGGTAGCGACCGTGGCCCGCGTGACGGAGCAGATCAGCCCGCTGCCGCCGCCCCCACGGGTGACGCAGCCAAGCCCGCCGCCAAGCGCGTGGTCCGCAAGGTCCCCGCAGCCGGTGGTGAGGCCAAAGGAGAATAAATATGCTGCAACCCTCTCGTCGCAAGTACCGCAAGGAGCAGAAGGGCCGCAACACGGGTGTTGCGACTCGCGGCGCTGCGGTGTCTTTCGGTGATTTCGGCCTGAAGGCCACCGAGCGCGGCCGCCTGACGGCCCGCCAGATCGAAGCGGCTCGCCGCGCGATCTCGCGTCACATCAAGCGTGGCGGTCGGATCTTCATCCGCATCTTCCCGGACAAGCCCATCTCGCAAAAGCCTGCCGAAGTCCGCATGGGCAACGGCAAGGGCAACCCGGAGTACTACGTGGCTGAAATTCAGCCCGGCAAGGTGCTCTACGAGATCAACGGCGTGCCTGAAGTGCTGGCCCGCGAGGCGTTCACGCTGGCTGCTGCCAAGCTGCCGCTGCGTTGCACCTTCGTGGCCCGCCAGGTCGGTACCTGAGGAAGACACCATGACGAAAGCAACTGAACTCCGCGCCAAGGACGTCGCTGCCCTCGAAAAGGAAGTGAACGATCTGCTGAAGGCCCACTTCGGCCTGCGCATGCGAAAGGCCACCCAGCAGCTGACCAACCACAGCGAACTGGGCAACACCCGCCGCGACATCGCGCGTGCCAAGACCATCCTGGCGCAGAAGAAGAAGGAGGCCACGAAATGACTGAGGCCCAAGTGACGAAGAACACCCGCACCCTGGTCGGTCGCGTGGTGAGCGACAAGCGTTCCAAGACGGTCACCGTCCTGGTCGAGCGTCGCGCCAAGCACGAGCTCTACGGCAAGATCGTGGCCCGTTCCCGCAAATACCACGCCCATGACGAAAAGGGCGAGTACAAGAACGGCGACGTGGTCGAGATCAGCGAAGGCCGTCCGATCTCCAAGACCAAGAGCTGGGTCGTGACCCGCCTGGTCGAGAAGGCCGAGATCGTCTAAAGACACCGGTCGCATGACCGCTGCAAAACCGGCACGCTGGGAAACTGGCGCGCCGGTTTTCCTTTTTTGTGAAAACTCATTGAGGAGCAACACCATGATCAAGGTTGGCGACAAGCTGCCGGCAGGCAGCCTGCAGGAATTCATCGAAGTTGAGGGCGAGGGTTGCACGCTCGGCCCCAACAGCTTCGACATCGAGAAGGCGACGGCCGGCAAGACCATCGCCATCTTTGCGCTGCCGGGCGCCTACACGCCCACCTGCTCGGCCAAGCATGTGCCTGGCTACGTCGAGTCCGCCGATGCGCTGAAGGCCGCTGGCGTCGACGAGATCTGGTGCGTGTCCGTCAACGACGCCTTCGTCATGGGCGCCTGGGGTCGCGAGCAGAAGACCGGCGGCAAGGTGCGGATGATGGCCGACGGCAGCGCCCTGTTCGCCCAGGCGACGGGTCTGACGCTGGACCTGACCGCCAAGGGCATGGGCGTGCGCTCGCAGCGCTACTCCATGCTGGTCAAGGATGGGGTCGTCATGACGCTAAACATAGAAGGCCCGGGCAAGTTCGAGGTCAGCGATGCGGCGACGCTGCTGGGCCAGGCCAAGGCCGCCTGAAGCGCACACAGAAAATCTTGTGTAGTGGGCATTGACGGATCCAATTCCGCCGATGCATAATGCGCAGCTTCGCCGAACGCCGGTGCTCTCTGCCACGCAGGGAGCCCATGCTGGCTTCGGATCCGCCCTCAACCGTTGGGCAGCAAAGGCGCAAAGCCTCAGCTGTTTGACTTACGGGCCCAAGACTGACCGACGCGTCGCGCTGCAAAGCCGGCAACTCGGGGCAAGTTGGGGACAGACATGATCCAAATGCAATCGCGGCTTGATGTCGCGGACAACACTGGTGCGAAGTCCGTTCAGTGCATCAAGGTGCTGGGCGGTTCCAAGCGCCGTTACGCGCACATTGGCGACATCATCAAGGTCAGCATCAAAGAAGCTGCGCCGCGTGGTCGCGTGAAAAAGGGCGAGGTCTACAGCGCCGTGGTGGTTCGTACCGCCAAGGGCGTGCGCCGTCAGGACGGCTCGCTCGTCAAGTTCGACGGCAATGCCGCCGTGCTGCTCAATGCCAAGCTGGAGCCGATCGGCACCCGCATCTTCGGCCCGGTCACGCGTGAACTGCGTACCGAGCGCTTCATGAAGATCGTGTCGCTGGCGCCCGAGGTGCTTTGAGCCCCCACTGTCTGAGGTAAGCCATGAACAAGATTCGTACCGGCGACCAGGTCATTGTGCTGACCGGCCGCGACAAGGGTAAGCGCGGCACCGTGTCCGCCCGCACCGATGTCGACCACGTTGTGGTTGACGGCATCAATGTCGTCAAGAAGCACGTCAAGCCCAACCCCATGAAGGGCACTACCGGCGGCGTTGTCGACAAGACCATGCCCATCCATCAATCCAACGTGGCGATCTTCAACGCTGCATCCGGCAAGGCTGATCGAGTGGGCGTCAAGCTCGTCGACGGCAAGCGGGTGCGCGTGTTCAAGTCGACCGGCGAAGAGATCAAGGCTTAAGAGGTCCCTCATGGCTCGTCTTCAAACGCATTACCGCGACACCGTCGTGCCTGGCCTGGTCGAGAAGTTCGGCTACAAGTCGGTCATGGAGGTGCCCCGCATCACCAAGATCACGCTCAACATGGGCGTGAGCGAGGCCGTCGCCGACAAGAAGGTCATGGACCACGCTGTGGGTGACCTGACCAAGATCGCTGGCCAGAAGCCTGTCGTCACGAAATCGAAGAAGGCAATCGCCGGCTTCAAGATCCGTGACGCTGTGCCCATCGGCGCGATGGTGACCCTGCGCGGCGTCCAGATGTATGAATTCCTGGACCGCTTCGTGACGATCGCACTGCCGCGCGTCCGTGACTTCCGGGGTATCTCTGGTCGCTCGTTCGACGGCCGTGGCAACTACAACATCGGCGTCAAAGAACAGATCATCTTCCCCGAAATCGAATACGACAAGGTGGATGCTCTGCGTGGTCTGAACATCAGCATCACGACGACTGCCAAGACGGACGACGAAGCCAAGGCCCTCCTTGCTGCGTTCAAGTTCCCGTTCAAGAACTGAGGTGATCTGTGGCTAAAACTTCCATCAAGCAACGTGAACTGAAGCGCGAAGCACTCGTCGCCAAGTTCGCGAAGAAGTACGCAGAGCTGAAGGCCATCATCGACGACAGCAAGAAGTCGGATGAAGAGCGTTATGCCGCTCGCCTGGAGCTGCAGAAGTTCCCCCGCAACGCTTATCCGACCCGTCTGCGCAATCGTTGCGAACTGACCGGTCGCCCGCGCGGCACCTTCCGCAAGTTCGGCCTGGGCCGCAACAAGATCCGTGAGCTGGCGTTCAAGGGCGACATCCCTGGTGTCGTCAAGGCCAGCTGGTAATCGGCTCGATTAGGAGAAATCGCAATGAGCATGAGTGATCCTATCGCCGATATGCTGACCCGGATTCGCAACGCACAGATCGTTGAGAAGCCCAGTGTCGTCATGCCGTCGTCGAAGCTGAAGGTCGCTATCGCCAAGGTCCTGAAGGATGAAGGCTATATCGATGAATTCGCCGTCCGCGGCGAGGCAGCTCGCCCCGAGCTGGAAATTTCCCTGAAGTACTACGCTGGCCGTCCGGTCATCGAACGTATCGAGCGCGTGAGCCGTCCCGGCCTGCGCATCTACAAGGGCCGTCACGACATCCCTCAGGTCATGAATGGCCTGGGCGTCGCGATCGTCACCACCCCGCAAGGCGTGATGACTGACCGCAAGGCGCGCGCTGCCGGCATCGGTGGCGAAGTGCTCTGCTACGTCGCCTAAGCGAGAAGGAGAGACGAAATGTCCCGCGTAGGAAAAATGCCGGTCACCATCCCGCAAGGCGTGGATGTGACCGTGTCCGCTGACTCGATCAGCGTCAAGGGTTCGCTCGGCACGCTGGTGCGTCCGGCAAACAAGCTGGTCAACGTCACGAATGACGCTGGCAAGCTGAGCTTCGTGCCCGCCAACGAGTCGTCTGAAGCCGACGCGATGAGCGGCACGTTCAGAGCGCTGGTGGCCAACATGGTCAACGGCGTCAGCAAGGGCTTCGAGAAGAAGCTGAACTTGGTTGGCGTGGGTTTCCGCGCCCAAGCCCAGGGTCAGAAGCTCAACCTGCAGATCGGTTTCTCTCACCCCGTGGTGAAGGACATGCCGGCTGGCATCAAGGTCGAGTGCCCGACGCAAACCGAAATCATCATCAAGGGCGCTGACCGTCAGGTCGTCGGCCAGATCGCCGCTGAGGTGCGTGCCTTCCGTCCCCCCGAGCCTTACAAGGGCAAGGGCATCCGGTATTCGGATGAGAAGGTCACCATCAAAGAGACCAAGAAGAAGTAAGGAACAGCGCCATGATGACCAAGAAAGAACAACGCCTGCGTCGTTCGCGCCAGACCCGCGCTCGCATTGCGATCCAGCGCGTGGCCCGTCTGACGGTGTTCCGCTCCAACCTGCACATCTACGCCCAAGTCGTCTCGGAAGACGGCGACAAGGTGTTGGCTGCAGCCTCGACGGCCGAGAAGTCGGTCCGCGAACAGCTGAGCAACGGCGGCAACGTCGCTGCTGCGACGCTGGTTGGCAAGTTGATCGCCGAGAAGGCCAAGGCTGCCGGCGTCGAGAAGGTCGCTTTCGACCGCTCGGGCTTCGCCTATCACGGCCGTGTCAAGGCTCTGGCCGAAGCAGCCCGCGAAGCCGGTCTGCAGTTCTGACGCATCAAGGAATAAGAAATGGCAAAGTTTCAACCCCGCGGCGCACAGACTGAAGGCAACGACGACGGTCTGAAGGAAAAGATGATCGCGGTCAACCGCGTCACCAAGGTGGTCAAGGGCGGCCGCACGCTGTCCTTCGCCGCTCTGACGGTGGTCGGTGACGGCGATGGCCGTATCGGCATGGGCAAGGGCAAGGCCAAGGAAGTGCCGGTTGCGGTGCAGAAGGCCATGGAGTCGGCTCGCCGCAACATGGTCAAGGTCAGCCTGAAGAACGGCAGCATCCACCACCAAGTGCTGGGTGAGCACGGCGCGTCGCGCGTCATGCTGGCCCCGGCGCAGACCGGTACCGGCGTCATCGCCGGCGGCCCGATGCGTGCCGTCTTTGAAGTGATGGGCGTGACCGACATCGTGAGCAAAAGCCACGGTTCGACCAACCCTTACAACATGGTCCGCGCCACGCTGGACGCTCTGAAGCGTTCGACGACGCCGGCCTCTGTCGCGGCCAAGCGCGGCAAGACGGTTGAAGAAATCTTCAACTGATCGCCACAGCGGAGCACAAGATGTCTGACAAGAAAACCGTGACGGTCAAGCTGGTGCGTAGCCCCATCGGCTGCCGCGCCTCGCACCGCGCCACCGTGGTCGGCCTGGGTCTGCGTCGGCTGAACAGCCAAAGCACCCTGGAAGACACGCCCGCCGTGCGCGGCATGATCAACAAGATCGCCTATCTGGTGCAGGTGCTTTAAGCGCCAAGCACACTGAGGACAAGACGATGGAACTCAACACGATCAAGCCCGCACAGGGCGCCAAGCATGCCAAGCGCCGTGTCGGCCGTGGCATCGGCTCCGGCCTGGGCAAGACCGCAGGTCGAGGCCACAAGGGGCAGAAGTCCCGCGCTGGCGGTTACCACAAGGTTGGCTTCGAAGGTGGCCAGATGCCGCTGCAGCGTCGCCTGCCTAAGCGCGGCTTCAAGTCGCTGACGCTCAAGTACAACGCCGAAATCACGCTGTCGGACCTGCAAGGTCTGGCCGGCGACGAAATCGACGTGTCGACGCTGAAGGCTGTCGGCCTGGTGCCTCAATTGGCCAAGTCGGTCAAGGTCATCCTGGCTGGCGCCATCGAACGCAAGATCACGCTGAAGGGCGTGAATGCCACGAAGGGCGCGAAGGCGGCCATCGAGGCAGCGGGCGGCTCGGTCGCTTAATCCACAGCGCACAAGGAACTGATCCAGCGTGGCTACCAACGCGAATCAGCTGGCCAAGAGCGGCAAGTTCGGTGACCTGCGTCGCCGGCTTGTGTTCCTGCTTTTGGCTCTGGTCGTCTACCGCATCGGGGCGCATATCCCCGTGCCCGGTATCGACCCTGTCCAGCTGCAGAAGTTCTTCGAAGGCCAGTCGGGCGGCATTCTGAGCCTGTTCAACATGTTCTCGGGCGGTGCGCTGTCGCGCTTCACCGTGTTCGCGTTAGGCATCACGCCGTACATCTCGGCTTCCATCGTGCTGCAGTTGATGACCTATGTGGTCCCGACGTTGGAGCAGCTGAAGAAGGAAGGTGAGGCCGGTCGGCGCAAGATCACGCAGTACACGCGTTATGCGACGCTGGGGTTGGCGCTGTTTCAGAGCTGGTCGATTGCGCTGGCGCTGCAAGGCTCTCCGGGTCTGGTGCTGAGCCCTGGTTTCGGCTTTCAGCTGACGGCAGTGTCCAGCCTGGTGGCCGGCACGATGTTCCTGATGTGGCTGGGTGAGCAGATCACCGAGCGCGGTCTGGGCAACGGCATCTCGATCCTGATCTTTGCCGGTATCGCTGCGGGCTTGCCCAGTGCGATCGGTGGCTTGTTCGAGCTGGTTCGTACTGGCGCGATGGGTTACGGCACGGCGCTGTTCATCGTCGCATTGATCGTCGGTGTGACCTATGTCGTGGTGTTCGTCGAGCGCGGTCAGCGCAAGATCTTGGTGAATTACGCCAAGCGCCAGGTCGGCAACAAGGTTTATGGCGGCCAGTCGTCGCACCTGCCGCTGAAGCTGAACATGTCGGGCGTGATCCCGCCGATCTTTGCGTCGTCCATCATCCTGCTGCCGACGACGGTGGTGAGCTGGTTTGCGACAGGTGACGGCCTGCGCTGGTTGAAGGACCTGGCGAGCATGGTGTCTCCGGGCCAGCCGATCTATGTGCTGCTGTATGCCGCCGCGATCGTGTTCTTCTGCTTCTTCTACACAGCGCTGGTGTTTAACAGCCGTGAGACCGCAGACAACCTGAAGAAGAGTGGTGCGTTCATTCCGGGCATTCGTCCGGGCGATCAGACTGCCAAGCACATCGACAAGATCCTGTCGCGACTGACATTGGCTGGGGCGATCTACATCACCGCAGTCTGTCTGTTGCCTGAGTTCCTGACTCTGAAGTACAACGTGCCGTTCTATTTCGGTGGCACGTCTCTGTTGATCATCGTCGTCGTGACGATGGACTTCTGGGCCCAGGTGCAGAGCTACATCATGAGTCAGCAGTACGAATCACTGCTGAAGAAGGCCAGCTTCAAGCCCAGCTAAGGGCCCGCTGATCTAAACCGTACGATTTAAGTCGTGCTCGCATCGTGTTCCGGGCGAAGTGAGCTGTTTGAACCCCCGGGAACGCGTGTGAGCGCAAAAGAAGTTAGGCCAAGGAGCACACCATGAAAGTTTCGGCATCCGTAAAGCAGATGTGCCGCAATTGCAAGATCATCCGCCGCAAGGGTGTGGTGCGTGTGATCTGCACCGACCCGCGCCACAAGCAGCGCCAAGGCTGAGCCTCGGCTCGCACGACAGGACTAGAGGACAACCATGGCACGTATTGCTGGTATCAACATTCCGCCGCAAAAGCACACTGAGATCGGCCTGACCTCGATCTACGGCATTGGCCGTACGACCGCTCAGCAGATCTGCACGAACTGCGGCATTCCGTTCGACAAGAAGGTCAAGGACCTGAACGACGGCGATCTCGAGAAGATCCGTGACGAGGTCAACAAGCTGACCATCGAAGGTGATCTGCGCCGTGAGCAGTCCATCAACATCAAGCGTCTGATGGACCTCGGTTGCTACCGCGGTTTCCGTCACCGCCGTGGCCTGCCGATGCGCGGTCAACGCACCCGTACGAATGCCCGCACCCGCAAGGGTCCGCGCAAGTCGGCTGCGACCGGCAAGAAGTAAGCTGCCCGAACTGAAAGAAGGTCAATATGGCAAAGGCTCCTAATAACGCGGCGGCACAGCGGGTTCGCAAGAAGGTCCGCAAGAACGTTGCTGACGGCATTGCGCACGTCCACGCGTCGTTCAACAACACGATCATCACCATCACCGACCGTCAAGGCGGCGCCCTGTCCTGGGCTTCGTCGGGTGGCCAAGGCTTCAAGGGCTCGCGCAAGTCGACCCCCTTCGCAGCTCAGGTGGCGGCTGAAGTCGCTGGGCGCGCAGCGCAAGAGCAGGGCATCAAGAACCTAGACGTCAAGATCAAGGGCCCCGGCCCGGGTCGCGAATCGTCGGTGCGTGCTCTGGCTGCGCTCGGCATCCGCATCAACTCGATCTCTGACGTGACGCCGGTGCCGCACAACGGCTGCCGTCCGCAGAAGCGTCGTCGGATCTGATCTCCTTCACCGTTCGGTGACTGGGATATTGCAGATTCGGATGACGGTGCGATAATCGCGCGTTTTCCCGGAGCCGGCGGGCACATCAGTGCCGCGCCGGCTTCAGTCTTGAGTCGACCTCATTTCAGGGGCGGCTCACAAGCCCACCGTCCAAGCCCATAAAAACACTGGCTGGACTCGCGTCAGGCAACTCGGTTTCGAGCCCCGGCGTCAGATTGAACAAGGACACGCAAAGTGGCACGTTACCTCGGCCCCAAGGGCAAACTTTCCCGCCGTGAAGGCACCGACCTCTACCTGAAGAGCGCCCGCCGCGCCATCAGCGACAAGGTCAAGTTCGACAGCAAGCCCGGCCAGCACGGCCGCACCTCCGGCCAGCGCACGTCCGACTTCGGCCTGCAACTCCGTGAGAAGCAAAAGGTCAAGCGCATGTACGGCGTGCTGGAGCGTCAGTTCCGCCGCTACTTCGCCGAAGCCGAGCGCCGCAAGGGTTCGACCGGTGTGAACCTGCTGCAACTGCTGGAATCGCGCCTGGACAACGTCGTCTACCGCATGGGCTTCGGCTCGACCCGCGCAGAAGCCCGCCAGCTGGTTTCGCACAAGGGTGTCACGGTGAACGGCGAGGTCGTCAACATCGCTTCCTACTCGGTCAAGGCTGGCGACGCCGTCGCCGTGCGCGACAAGGCCAAGAAGCAGCTGCGTGTCACCGAGTCGTTCAAGCTGGCTGACTCCATCGGCCTGCCGGCCTGGGTGACCGTTGACGGCACCAAGCTCGAAGGCGTGTTCAAGAAGGCGCCCGACCGCGACGAGTTCGGCGCCGAGATCAACGAATCGCTGATCGTCGAGTTGTACTCGCGTTAATGTTTTCCCCCGCCGGCCACGCTCGCAAGAGCGTGGCCGGCGTTTCCTCGTCCGGGCGCCTCTGCCCTTCGAAGGCTCTGCCCGGCTGGTCCTCAGCCTTATCGGTGTAACGAACCGAGGGTATTGAAAGAAAGACCTCATGCAAACCAATTTGCTCAAACCCAAATCCATCAACGTGGAGCCCCTGGGCGGTCATCGCGCCAAGGTCACGCTGGAGCCGTTCGAACGCGGCTACGGCCACACCCTGGGCAATGCCCTGCGCCGTGTGCTGCTCTCGTCGATGGTGGGTTATGCGCCGACGGAAGTGACGATTGCCGGCGTGCTCCACGAGTACTCGGCCATCGATGGCGTGCAAGAGGACGTGGTTCACATCATGCTGAACCTCAAGGGCGTCGTCTTCCGCCTGCACAACCGTGAAGAAGTGACCCTGGTCCTGCGCAAGGAAGGCGAAGGCCCCGTCACTGCGGCCGACATCCAGACCCCGCACGACGTCGAGATCATCAATCCCGAGCACGTCATTGCCCACCTGTCGCAAGGCGGCAAGCTGGACATGCAGATCAAGGTCGAGAAGGGCCGTGGCTATGTGCCCGGCACGATGCGCCGCTTCGGCGACGAGCCGACCAAGAGCATTGGCCGCATCGTCCTCGACGCGTCCTTCTCGCCGGTCCGTCGCGTCAGCTACGCCGTCGAGAACGCCCGCGTCGAGCAGCGGACCGACCTGGACAAGCTGGTCATGGAAATCGAAACCAACGGCGCCATCTCGCCCGAGGAAGCGATCCGTGCTTCGGCCAAGATCCTGGTTGAGCAACTCGCCGTGTTCGCGCAACTGCAAGGTACCGACCTGGTTGACGCCTTCGATGCACCGGCCCAGCGCTCCAGCAGCTTCGACCCGATCCTGCTGCGCCCGGTCGACGAGCTGGAGTTGACCGTGCGTTCGGCCAATTGCCTGAAGGCCGAGAACATCTACTACATCGGCGACCTGATCCAGCGCACCGAGACAGAGCTGCTGAAGACCCCGAATCTGGGTCGCAAGTCGCTCAACGAAATCAAGGAAGTGCTGGCTTCGCGCGGCCTCACCTTGGGCGCACGTCTCGAGAACTGGCCTCCCCAAGGGCTCGACAAGCGTTAATTTTTAGATGGGTGGCGCGCTGACCAACGCCACCCGGTGCACCCGCCAGTACCTGATCCGGCTGGCGGCATTATTGAACTGAAAGGAAAAGCACCATGCGTCACCGTAACGGCCTCCGCAAACTCAACCGCACCAGCTCGCATCGCCAGGCGATGCTGCGCAACATGTGCGTCTCGCTGCTGCAGCACGAAGCCATCAAGACCACGGTCCCCAAGGCCAAGGAACTGCGCCGCGTCGTTGAGCCGCTCATCACGCTCGCCAAGGTGCCCACGCTGGCGAACCGCCGCCTGGCCTTCGACCGCCTGCGCGACCGCGACATCGTCGGCAAGCTCTTCAACGAACTGGGCCCGCGCTTCGCCGCACGTCCGGGCGGCTACACCCGCATCCTGAAGATGGGCTTCCGTGTTGGCGACAACGCGCCGATGGCCTTCGTTGAGCTGGTGGACCGCGCCGAAGGCGAGACCGCTGGAGAAGCAGTCGAATAAGTTCAGCCCCGGCTGATCTGCGAAGCCCGCCTTGCGCGGGCTTTTTTGCGCCCGGCGTTCAACGCTGGGGCAGGTCCCACGCCGCCAACCACTCGTGGCGTGTGAGTCCGACGTGGCTGAGCACCAGCACGAAGCGCTGAGCTGTCCACACCAGCGGTTCGATGCTGTGCTCCAGTACCTTGTGCCCGCAGCGATAGACCAGGCTCATGTGCGGCGTTTTTGATTCGCCGGGCTTCAGTCCGAACCGGCGCAGGGCTGCCACGAGCGGGCGGCGCAGCCTGGCGACTGCGGCGTCGGTCGCGGCATCGCCCCGCAGCACATACGTGCCGTCCTGGTTGAAGCTCTCCGCACGGTCCAACCGTAGCGACAGCGACGGGTAACTGACCCGTGCCGCTGCGGCACAGGCTGCGTCCAGGACCGCGCAGGGTACCCCGTCAGGGTGCGTGATACACGCTGCAGAGCGTCACATGCAGGCGGTCTGCGGGCTGGCGCGCGTTGCGCATCGGATGTGCGGAGATGATGTGGGTCACGGCGGCGTGGATGCGCAGCGCGTCGGCGGGCTCAGGGAACAGCGCGAGGAGCAGCGTGTACCCGAGCGGCCGGGGTCCGCCCGTCAGCGTGGCTAGGTCGTAGAGCGACGCGTCCATGGCCGTGCCGTGCAGATCCAATTGCTCGGTCGGTGGCTCCCGGCGCGTGGCGGCGGGCCGCACGTAAGGCCCAGCGAATCCTGATGGGTTCAACACGATGGGCTGTATGGAAAACAGCCCTGATGATGCGCTGGCTGCGACGCCAGGGCAACCCGTTCGGTGATCTCAGCGGCGCGGCAGCCAGCGCACCTCGCCACCACCCATCACGGCCACTTCGGCACCTTGGCGCGCGAGTTCGCTATGGCGCAGCGTCAGTGCACCGGTCAGGCCGCCAAAGGCAGGGAGCACAAGTGCGTGCGGATAGTGCACGAAGCAGGGCCGCCGCAGCCGGTCCCCCGCGCGACTGCCGAGAGACACGGCCGGGTGCCAGTGGCCCGCCAGCGTGAATCCGGGCGTGCCGGGCGGCGGCGGCTCGTGGGCCGCCGTCAGAGGTCCTAGCGCCCATGTCCCGCTGACCGACTGCAGCGGCAGCTCCGCCGGGTGGATGCGCTTGTCGTGGTTGCCGAGCACGAGTACGGTCGGGACGCGCTCAGCGAACGCGGTGACGGCATCCAGCAATCGGGGTGTCAGGCCTTCTGCGCCATGCCAGAAGTCGCCGAGCACGACGAGCCGAGCTGCGTCATGCGCGTTGACGAGGTTCTGCAGCCGCTCCAGCGTCCGGGAGCTACTGCCTGCCGGCACCGCCTGGCCTTGCGCACGAAAGGCCGCACCCTTGCCCAAGTGGAGATCGGCCACGAACACGGTCTGCCTGGCCGGCCACCACACGGCGCCATCGGCCAACAGCCACAGCACCTCGCCGGCCGCAGTGGCCTGCAGGCTCATCGCCGCCTCCGGCGCGTGCGCGGCGCGGTCTTCTCGGGCGCCTTGCCGAACGCGAGCCGCGATCCGACGTCTGCCACCGCCTTCCCGCCGGCTGCTGCTTCCAACTCGTCCAGCATGCGCCCGAGGCGTTGCGCCAGCGACTCGGTCGACGCCCGCTCGCGCAGCCGCTCAACCAGCAGCGGAAACGCCAGCGGCGTCGGCCGCGCCAACTGGCGCAGGTCCAATGACTGCGCCGCCAACCGCGCAAGCGTGCGACCCAAGGCGTCCACATCCAGCTCTGCGGACAACAGCTCGGCTTCGGCCTGACGCAGCAGCCGGTTGCCAGGGTCGTGCTGGCGGAACACGTCGTAGTACAGCGACGCTGAGGCCTGGAGCTGACGCTGGCTGCGCGCCTCGCCCGGATGGCTCTGGAAGATCAGCCCGGCGATGCGCGCGATCTGCCGGAAGCGTCGTCGCGCCATCTCGGTCGCGTTCAGGCTGGCCAGCACATCGTCGCGCAGCGACTCACGGCCCACGGGTGCCAGCAGCGCGGGCAGTTGAGCGGTCCAGTCGATCTGCGTGGCGCTGAGCAGCTCCAGCCCGTAGTCGTTGATGGCCATCGTGAACGTGGCCGGTGTGTCGCGCCCCACGCGCCAGGCCAGCAGCGACGCCAGCCCCAGGTGGACCGTGCGGCCGGCAAACGGATAGAGGAACAGATGGTGGCCGTCGGACGAGGTCATCACCTCGGCCAGCAGCCGCTGCGACCCGGGCAGCTCTGACCACTCGCCCTGCAGCTTCAGCAGCGGCGCGACGAAGCGCATCTCCCGGTCGCTGTAGCGCCCCTGAGCCGCCTCGTCGAAGCGCTCCAGCATCGCGTCGGCCAGCGTGTCGGAGATCGGAAACTGCCCGCCGTCCCAGCGCGGCAGCAGGGCCTTGCCGGGCTTGGCGATGCGCACATAGGCCGTCAGGCCCTCCACGCGCACCAGCTCCAGCGCGCGGCCGCCGAGCAGGAAGACATCGCCCGTGCGCAACCGCGCGATGAAGCTCTCCTCCACCGTCGCGATGCGACCGCCGGTCACGAACTGCACGCTCATCGCCGCGTCCGACACGATGGTGCCGATGTTGCTGCGGTGCCGCCGCGCCAGCCGCACGTCGGGCACGCGCCAGACGCCCGCGTCATCGGGCACGACGCGCTGGAAGTCCGGATAGGCGCGCAGCGTCTCGCCGCCGTGCCGCACGAAGGCCAGTGCCCAAGCCCACGCGTCGTCGCTCAAGGCCCGGTAGCTCGGCGCGCTGCGCACTTCGGCCAGGAGATCCTCGGGCCGGAAGCCGCCACCCAGCGCGATGGTGACGAGGTGCTGCACCAGCACGTCCAGCGGCGCGTCGGGCGGGCGGCGCGGCTCGATGCGGCCGGCCTGCACGGCGGCGCGCAAGGCCGAGGCTTCGACGATCTCCAGGCTGTGCGTCGGCACCATCGTCACGCGCGAGCGGCGGCCCGGCGCGTGGCCGCTGCGGCCGGCGCGCTGCAGCAGCCGCGCCACGCCCTTGGCCGAGCCGATCTGCAGCACCTGGTCCACCGGCAGGAAGTCGACTCCCAGGTCCAGGCTGGCCGTGCAAACTGCGCACTTGAGCTGACCCGCCTTCATTGCCGCCTCGACCCAGCGGCGCATGTCCGCATCCACCGACCCGTGGTGCAGCGCGATCAAACCCGCCCAATCCGGCCGCGCCTCCAGCAGCGCCTGGAACCAGCGTTCGCACTGCGAGCGCGTGTTGGTGAACACCAGCGAGCTGGCGGCGTGCTCGATCTGCTGGATGACGGCCGGCAACATCGCCAGACCCATGTGACCCGCCCAGGCGAAGCGCTCGATGCGCTCGGGCAGCAGCGTGTCGATGAGGATCTTCTTGTCCTGCGCGCCGCGCACGAGCACGGCGTTGGGTGCCAAGGTGTCGCAGGCTTCTTCCAGGTTGGCCAGCGTGGCAGACAGGCCCCAGGTCATCAGGCCTGGGTTCCAGCGCCGCAACCGCGCCAGGGCGAGCTGCAACTGCACGCCGCGCTTGCTGCCGAGCAGTTCGTGCCATTCGTCCACGACGACCAGGCGCACGCGCTTGAGCATGTCGGGCGCATCGGCGCGGGACAGCATCAGGCTCAGCGACTCCGGCGTCGTGACCAGGCCCGTCGGCCAGCGGCGCTGCTGCGACACGCGCTCGCTCGTCGAGGTGTCGCCAGTGCGCGCCGCCAGCGTCCATGTCGGCGCGAGGGCGCTGGCGGCGTCTTGCAGGGCCAGCAACGTGTCGTGGCTGAGGGCGCGCATCGGCGTCACCCACAGCACCGTCAGCGGCGCCTCGGTATCGCCCAGGGCCTGCAGCGCACCGAGCCAGACGGCCAGCGTCTTGCCGGAGCCGGTGGTCGCGTGCAGCAGGCCCGAGCGGCCGGCCGCCATCTCCCGCCAGACCTCGCGCTGAAAGGGGAAGGCCTTCCAGCCGCGCCCGGCCAGCCACTCAGTCGTCGGCGACTTTGGCGCCATGCGGCCCCACCTCCATCAGCGCGCGCAAGCTGTCCAGCGAGTCCGCCTCATGCAGCGGCTTGTCCTCGCGAATCCTCAGCATGCGCGGGAAGCGCACCGCGATACCGCTCTTGTGCCGCGTGCTGGCCTGGATGCCCTCGAAGCCGAGCTCGAACACCAGGCTGGGCCGCACGCGCCGCACCGGGCCGAACTTCTCCACGGTGGTCTTGCGGATCACGCGGTCCACGGCCTTGATCTCTTCGTCCGTGAGCCCGGAGTAGGCCTTGGCGAAAGGCACGAGCGTCAGCTCGCCGCCTGGCGCATCGAGCGCAGCCTCGGCCTCTGCGGCATCGCGCGGTGCATGGCTCCAGACGGCAAAGCTGTAGTCGGTGTAGAGGTTGGCACGGCGGCCGTGGCCGGCCTGCGCATAGATCAACACCGCATCCACGCTGAGCGGCGCGACCTTCCATTTCCACCAGGCGTTGCCGGTGCGGCCGATGCCGTAGGGCGACTCGCGGTGCTTGAGCATCAGGCCTTCCACCCGGCGCTCGCGAGACTGTGTGCGGGCGGCTGCCAGGCCGGCCCAGTCATCTGCATTCAGCAGCGGCGATGTCGCCATGCCGAGCTGCTCCAGCCGCGCACGACGCACGTGCATCGGCTCCTGGCGACGGTCCTCGCCTTCGCTCTCAAGCAGGTCGTAGGCCAGCAGCCGCACCGGCGCTTCGGCAAGGATGCCTTTGGACAGCTTGGTGCGGCCAATGCGTTTCTGCAGCAATGCAAACGGCGCCGGCGCCGTCTCGCCCGGCCGCCATGCCAGCAGCTCGCCATCGACCACCGTGCCGTCCGGCCACGTGCTGGCGGCCGCTGCCACTTCCGGGAAGCGCGCCGTCACCAGCTCCTCACCGCGCGACCAGATCCACACCTGGCCATCGCGCTTGACGACCTGGGCGCGGATGCCGTCGTACTTCCATTCCGCCAGCCAGTCACCGCGTTCGCCCAGCGAAGCCGCCGGCTCGCCGGGCAGCGCGTGCGCCAGGAAGAAGGGGTAGGGCTGGCCGCCGCGCGCACCGCTCACATCGTCGGTGAGCAGTGCTTGAAATCGCTCTGCCGTCGGCGGCGTGTCAATGCCGGTGTAGCCCATCATGCGTTGTGCGATACCGGTCGCATCGCACCCCGACCACTCGGCCAGCGCACGCTGCACCAGCAGCTTGCTGACGCCGACTCGAAAGCCACCGCCGACCAGCTTGACGAACATGAAGCGCTCATCCGCCGACAGCCCGCGCCAGGCGGCCAGCACGGCTTCTCGACGGGCCGCAGCGTCCAGCGCGCGCAGCGGCAGGATGCGCTGCTCCATCCAGTCGGCGAGCGACTCGTCCAGCTTGTCCTCGGGGTCGGGCAGCACGTAGGCAATCGCCTCGGCCAGGTCGCCGGTCGCCGCATAGCCGGCCTCGAACAGCCACTCCGGCAGCGAAGCCGCCTCGCAGGCGAGGGCGCGTAGCTCACGCGTCGGCACCGCGCGGCGCGGCGTACCGCCGGCCAGCAGATAGACGGCCCAGGCGGCATCGCGCGGCGGCGCGTCTGCCAGGTAGCGCTTCAGCGCGGCCACCTTCGCCAGCGTCGACGTGCTCGCGTCGATGGCGAGATACAGGGCGACGAAGCGCTTCATGCCTCGGTGGCCTCCGCGCCGCCTTGGGCCTCGTCGCCGAACTCGGTTGCGAAGGCTTCTGCCTGCAGGCCCAGTTCGGTCAGATAGCGCACCAGCGCGCCCTCATCGCCATGCGTGACGATGACGCGCTGCGCGCCCGTGGCGGCGATCGCCGACAGCAGGCCCGGCCAGTCCGCGTGGTCGCTGAACACGAAGCCCCGGTCCACGCTGCGCCGCCGTCGCGCGCCGCGCAGCCGCATCCAGCCGCTGGCGAAGGCGTCGCTGTGCGGGCCGATGGCCTTGGCCCAGCGGCTGCCCTGCACGGCTGGCGGCGCGATGACGAGGGCGCCGCGCAGGGTCCTGAATGGGGTCTCCGGCATCACGGTGTCCACCTCAGGCAGCGCCACACCGGCCTTGCGATAGGCAGCGTTCAATCGCGTCACGGCGCCGTGCACGAGCACCGGCCCCGGCGCATCGGCTGTGGCCAGGCCCGCGATCAGCCGCTGCGCCTTGCCCAGGCTGTAGCCCATCAGCAGCGCGTGCTTGCCTTGCGCCGCGCAATCGGTCCACCACGCGCGGATCTCCCCCAGCACCTCCGTCTGCGGTGCCCAGCGGTAGATGGGCAGGCCGAAGGTGCTTTCCGTGACAAACACGTCGCAGCGCACCGGCTCGAAGGGCGCGCAGGTGGTGTTGCAGTCGCCTGCGCCGCTGACGAAGTAGTCGCCAGCGACCACCCAGACTTCGCCGCGGTACTCGATGCGCACCTGTGCCGAGCCCAGCACATGGCCGGCTGGATGCAGGCGCACGCTCACATCGCCGATGCGTCGCGATTCGCCATAGGCCAGGCCTTCCAGTAGCGCCTCGTCGCCCAGCCGCGCACGCATCAGGCCGAGGCCGTCGCGCTGGGCAAGGTAGGCGGCATGGCCAGGCCGGCAGTGGTCGGCATGCGCATGCGTGATGACGGCGCGTTCGACCGGCAACCAGGGGTCGATGTAGAAATCACCAGGCTCGCAATAGAGCCCCTGCGGGCGGCAAGTGACCAAATCAGACATGGGCCGAGTGTGCCCAAGCCAGAGGCCGCTTGGCTTGTGTTGACCCTCGGCAGCAATGGCCGCCGACATCTGCGGGCGTTCCTGGCCGACGGAACGACACGGCAGCACAGGCTTCTCAGCACCGATTTCGGCTGCATTTGCCCGCGCCGCCAAATCGCGTGTATACTGCTAGCTTCAGTCGCGGGGTGGAGCAGTCTGGTAGCTCGTTGGGCTCATAACCCAAAGGTCGTAGGTTCAAATCCTGCCCCCGCAACCACTTCCAGAGACCCGCTGAGTAGCAGTAGCCGCTCAGCGGGTTTTTCAATTTCGGCCCACGTTTCGCCTGTGTCGGCGTCGCGGCCGATCAGCACCGGGCCAAGCCAAGCATGTCGGCCAGCAGCGCACGAGTGCGGTCCCGGTCGGCGTCCTCTTCAAGCACCTGCTGCAGCGCCAGCATCTGGCGCCGGTAGCGCGCCATCACGTCGCCAATGACTTGGCCGGGGCTGGTGGCCTCTACTGGGGGCAGGCCCCCAGCCCCCAACACGTCTTGAGGAAAGGGCTATGCCTCGCCGTTGCCGGCCGGCTTCCGGGTCTCGATCTGGTGGCCGGTGGCGGTGAACGCGCCGAGCTGCCGGCCTCCCGGCCGTGGTCGTTCTGGCGGTGCAGAGCTGACGCCTGCCGCCCGCGCTGCTGCCTACTCCTACCGCTAGCGCTAGGGTGCCTAGTGGTGAGAACTGGGCAGTTTCACGGGTTCAACCGGCCAGTTTCATCGGTTGATCGGCTGTCTCTCCAGAGTTCCCGGCCTCCGGCCACCAGCAGAAAGGGCCATGCCTCGTTGGCGCCGCCCTCTTGCCTGGATCTCGTCTGCGTTGCCGGCAACGGTAAACCCGCCGAACCGACGGCCTCGTTCGTTCAGGCGGTGAAGAGTTCGACGCCGGCCGCACGGGCTGCCGTGCGCAGGCCGCCGTCCAGCGTGGCGATCTTGGCGCCCGTGGCAATCGCCAGCGCCAGATACACGGCGTCATAGCCCTGCACGTGGCGGCGCACGGCGAAGCGCACCAAGCCGGAGACGGTGGAGGTCTGGTCGAGGTAGCGCACGCCGATCATGTCGATGGTCTCGCCGAACTCTGCGATGACGGCCTCTCCCCAGCGCTTGGTGCGGCCGACTTTGAGCAGCCGGTAGCTGCATTCCTGCGCCATCAGCATCGGTGCGATCAGCTCTTCATCGCCTTCCAGCTTGGCGGCGGCTACGTCTGCCGCGTACCGGTGGCTTGCGTCGGAGTCGTCAAGCACCCAGGCCAGCGCGACCGACGCGTCAACGACGATCACGGTCTTCGCGGACCTGCTCGGCGATGCTCTTCTGGCCCTTCTTCAGGGTGCGCCGTGGGTGCTTCGCGTAGAAGGCGTCCAGCTTGGCCCTGATCTCTTCGGGGCTCAAGCGCGGCGCGCTGCTCGGCACCTCATAGAAGCCGATGCCCTCAACCTCTTTGAGGCTGATCGGCTTCGGCTTGCTGGCCTTGGCGACGGCGGCGCTTTTCATGCCATCGATCTTCTCACACCGGGATTCGGGCGGCCCATGCCACCGGCGGGCTCACCTGGGGAAATACAGGCGTCTCCGGGAGGAGTTGCGCGCCCCCGCAACCAATTTCAGAGACCCGCCGAGTAGCAGCAGCCGCTCGGCGGGTTTTTCAATTTCGGCCCACGTTTCGCCTGTGTCGGCGTCGCGGCCGATCAGCACCGGGCCAAGCCAAGCATGTCGGCCAGCAGCGTGCGCGTGCGGCACCACGCACGCTGTGGCTGGGTCAGTGGTTGTGCCTGGGCAGCTGATCCGCGATGCGCTGGTAGGGAACAGCCATCTCCAGGCAGGCGCCCGTGTCGAGTTGGCCCACCGTCTCGCGGTAAAGCTGTTGCCAGGGCGTCTGGCTGGGTGGAATGGCCGGCGGCGGATCGTTGGCACGTTGCGCCCACAGGGCCTCGTCGACCAGCGCGTCGCAGCGGCCGGTGTTGAGGTCGATGCGGATGCGGTCGCCCGTGCGCAGCCTGGAGAGTCCACCGCCAACGGCGCTCTCGGGCGACGCGTTCAGGATGGATGGGCTGTCCGACGTGCCCGACTGCCGGCCATCGCCCAGCGTGGGCAGGCTGGTGATGCCGCGCTGGATGAGGGCCGCCGGCGGCTGCATGTTGACCACCTCGGCCGAGCCGGGCCAGCCCACCGGGCCGGCGCCGCGGATTACGAGGATGCAGTCCTCGTCGATGGCCAACGCCGGGTCGTCGATGCGGGCGTGGTAGTCGTCCGAGCCGTCGAAGACGATGGCCCGGCACTCGAAGACGTTCTCGGCGTCTGGGCGGCTCAGGTAGCGTGCCCGGAAGGCCGGCGAGATGACGCTGGTCTTCATGATGGCGAAGTCGAACAGGTTGCCGCGCAGCACCATGAAGCCGGCGTCGGGCTTAAGCGGCGCGGCGAACGGGAACACCACCTCGCGGTCGCTGGTCTCGCGGCCGGTGAGGTTCTCGCGCATCGTGCGACCGGTGACGGTGGGGCGGTCGGCGCGCAGCAGGCCGGCCTGCTCCAGCTCCCACATCACCGCCGGCACGCCGCCGGCGCGGTGGAAGCGCTCGCCGAGGAACTGCCCGGCCGGCTGCATGTTCAGCAGCAGCGGCACGTGGAAGCCATGCGTCATCCAGTCGTCGGCGCGCAGCTCGACGCCGGCATGCCGGGCCATCGCCATCAGGTGCGGCTGCGCATTGGTGGAGCCGCCGATGGCCGCGTTGACGACCAGCGCATCCAGGAAGGCGTCACGCGTCAGCACCTGTGACGGCCGCAGGTCCTCATGCACCATCTGCACGATGCGCTCGCCGGTGCGGTAGGCGATCTGGCCGCGCTCGCGGTAGGGCGCGGGGATGGCTGAGCAGCCCGTCAGCGACATGCCCAGGGCCTCGGCGATGGCGTTCATTGTCGACGCCGTGCCCATGGTGTTGCAGTGGCCGGCGGAGGGCGCCGAAGCCGCGGCAATCTCCAGGAACTTCTCGTTGTCGATCTGGCCTGCAGCGAGTTGGCGGCGGCCCTTCCAGATCGCTGCGCCAGAGCCCACCAGCTCGCCCTCGAACCAGCCGTCCAGCATCGGCCCGCCCGACAGCACGATGGCCGGGATGTCGACCGCTGCGGCGGCCATCAGCTGCGAGGGTGTCGTCTTGTCGCAGCCGGTGGTCAGCACCACGCCATCGAGTGGATAGCCGTGCAGGATCTCGACCAGGCCCAGAAAGGCCAGGTTGCGGTCGATGGCCGCCGTGGGCCGGCGGCAGTTCTCGAAGATGGGGTGCAGCGGGAACTCCAGCGCGATGCCGCCCGCCGCCCGTATGCCCTCGCGCACGCGCTTGGCCAGCTCCAGGTGGATGCGGTTGCAGGGGCTGATGTCGCTGCCGCTCTGGGCGATGCCTATGATGGGCTTGCCCGAGCGCAGCTCTTCCGGCGTGAGGCCGTAGTTCATGAAGCGCTCCAGGTAGAGCGCGGTCATGTCGATGTGGTCGGGGTTGTCGAACCAGTCCTGCGAACGCAGGCGGCGCGGGGCGGTGTCTCGGGTCACGTGGTGGCGTTCTCCAGTGCCAGGGCCGCATCGATGGCCGCCAGCTCGGCATCGTTCAGCGGCGCGGCGGCGATGATGCCCAGCGCATCGTCGATCTGGGCCAACCGGCTGGCGCCGACGAGGATGGACGTCATGACCGGCTGCCTCAGCACCCAGCTCAGCGCCAGCTGCGCCAGCGTCTGGCCGCGCGCATCGGCCAGTTCCTTCAGCCCGCGCAGCGCGGCCAGCCGGCCCGGCGTGATGTCGGTCGGCTTCAGGAAGCCGCCCTTCGCGGCGCGCGAGTCGGCGGGGATGGAGGCCAGGTACTTCTCGGTCAGCAGGCCCTGGGCCAGCGGCGAGAAGGCGATGCAGCCGATGCCTTCCTCCGCCAGCACGTCGAGCAGGCCGCCTTCGACATGGCGGTCCAGCATGCTGTAGCGCGGCTGGTGGATGACGCAGGGCGTGCCCAGCCGGCGCAGGATGGCGCTGGCCTCGCGGGTCTGCGCGGCCGAATAGTTGGACAGGCCCACGTACAGCGCCCGGCCGCTGCGCACGGCCTGGTCCAGCGCGCCCATGGTTTCTTCCAGCGGCGTGTCGGGGTCGGGGCGGTGCGAATAGAAGATGTCGACATAGGGCAGGCCCAGCCGCTTCAGGCTCGCGTCCAGGCTGGCCAGCAGGTATTTGCGCGAACCCCATTCGCCGTAGGGGCCGGGGTTCATGCGGTAGCCGGCCTTGGTGGAGATGATCAGCTCGTCTCGATAGGCGGCCAGGTCCTCGCGCAGCACGCGGCCCATCGTCACCTCGGCCGAGCCGGGCGGCGGGCCGTAGTTGTTGGCCAGGTCGAAGTGGGTGATGCCGCGGTCGAACGCGCCCAGCAGCATCTCGCGGGCCGTGTCATGGCGGTCGACATCGCCGAAGTTGTGCCACAGGCCGAGGGACAGCGTGGGCAGCAGCAGGCCGCTGCGGCCGCTGCGGCGATAGGGCTGGCGGTCGTAGCGCGAGGGGGCGGGCGTGTGGCTCATGGGGCATTCGCGGCGCGGAGGGCCGTGGTGGGAAGCAGGCGAGGCGCGATGGTAGTCGGCGCTGCCCGCCTGCAGGAACACCCGGTTTCACGCCCGCCGCATGAGCGCTGGCTGCTGCCGATCAGCGGAACTGATAGCTCAGGCTGGCGAAGACGCTGCGGCCGCGCGGGTCGCCGTAGGTCGGGTCCCAGGTGACCTGGAAGTAGCGCGATTGGTTGGTGAAGGGCGGCGCGGTGTCGGCCAGGTTCAGCACGCCGGCACGCAGGCGCAGGGCCGGCGTGATGCGGTAGCTGGCGGTCAGGTCCCACAGCGAATAGGGCTTCACGTCGCGGTCGTTCCACTCGGCAGCGGCCAGCCCGGGCGTGTTCTGGTCGGTGTAGCCGGACAGGTAGTTGTTCGTCACCGTCACGCCGATCGGGCCCAGGTCCCAGTCCACGCTGAGCTTGTGGCGCCAGCGTTGCACGGCCTTGTCGTCGCGGAACTTGCCCAGGCCGCTGACCATGGGCGAGCGTGGGTCGGTGTTGAACTTGTATTCGGTGATGAGCGTGCCGGCCAGGCTGGCGCCAAAGCGGCCATAGGCGGAGGCTTCGCCGCGCCAGGTCAGCGCCAGGTCGATGCCCGAGGTGTCGAGCCGGCCGCGGTTTTCCTTCTTCACGGTGACGAACTCGACGAAGCCGTCGGAGAAGCGCTTCACGATGGCCGGGTCGTTGTAGTAGACCGGGTTGGTGAAGATGGTCTCTTCGCCGATCTCCGAGATGATGTCGGTCTTGCGGATGGCCCAGTAGTCCACGCTGCCGTTCCAGGCGCGCGACGGCTCAAAGACGACGCCGATGTTGAACTGCTTGGACTTCTCCGGCTTCAGCGCCGGGTTGGCGTAGCGGTCCACCGGCATCTGCGCGACCTCGCCCGAGACGGGGTCCTTGACGAAGCTGGCCGTGATGCCGGCGCGCACCGGGCGGAACATCTCCGAGATGGACGGCGCGCGGAAGCCCGTGCCGTAGGAGGCGCGGGCCATCAGCGCGCGGTCGGGGCGGAAGCTCAGGCCGATCTTGGGGTTGGTGGTGTTGAGCTTGGGCGAGGTGGCGCCGGTGGCCGCGTCGAACACGCCGTCGTAGCGGTCGTGGCGGATCGCGAACTGGCCTTCCCATTGCTTGCTGAACGGCGCGCTCAGTTCGGTGAAGAGTCCGGCCACGTCGCGCTTGTGATTCGTGTCGGCCAGCAGCGGGCCGGAGCTGGACCGGTCGCCGACAACGTCGTTGCTCTTGAGCACGTCGGTGGCGCGGAACTCGGTCTCCTCGCGGCGCAGCTCGGTGCCGATGGCCACCATCAGGTCGCCGCCGGCCAGGGCCGTCAGCGCGCGCGTCAGCTTGCCGTCGATGCTGGTGCTGGTGCCTTCGGCAACGCGGGCCGCGCCGTCCAGGCGGATGCCGTTCATGAAGCTGCGGCCGGCGTCGCCGGTGGCGGGCACGAAGGGGTTGTAGCTGCCGTTCTTGATGCCGGCTTCCAGCTTGGCGAGCGACACCCAGCCGCTCACGTTGGCATCGCTGGCCTTGTTGGTGGCGACATTGATGGCGGTGTCGTAGTCCCAGCCGCCGAAGTTGCCCGTCGCGCCGACGACGAGGCGGCGGGCTTCGCTCTCGACGCGGCTGGTGCGTTTGCCGGCATCGGTCAGGCGGAAGCGGAAGTCCACCGGCGTGGTGATGCCGGTCACGGCCTGCAGCGCCGTCGGCAGCGTGATGCCCGAGGCGGTGCGGAAGCGGAAGGTGGCGGGGGAGGCGGCGTAGTCGGTCTCGGTCCTGGACAGCAGCACTTCAGCGAAGACCTGGTGGTCCGTAGCGACCTGGAAGGTCGCGCGGCCGACGATGCTGGCCTTGTCGGAGGTCGGGTAGATCTCGGTGTCGCCCATGTAGTTGAAGGCGCAGCCCTCGCGGCCGCCGGGGCCGGTGGGGGAGATCGAGTTGGGGTTGGCGCCGCCGGTGCAGCTGGCCTTGCCGAAGTTGACGCGGCGCGGCGCGGCCGTGCCGCCGCCGGGGTTCCAGGTGCCGTTGGCGTTGGAGCCCTTCAGCGCCGTGGTCGGGTTGGCCAGCACGAAGTTGTTCAGCGCCGTCAGCTGCGCCGAGGTCAGGTCGACGTTGGCCGGGAAGGTGTTGCTGGACAGCTGCGGCGCCAGGCGGCCGGGCAGGTCGTAGTCCTGGATGAACTGGCGCTGGCTGGAGTTCAGCGGGTCGAGCTTCTGCACGTCCAGTGCTGCGAAGACATTGAAGCGGTCCTTGGCCAGGTCGCCGAAGCCGGCCGAGGCTGAGAAGGTGGTCTTGCCGGCGCCGCCCTCTTCGGTGCGCAGCGCATAGGTGCTCAGGTCGACGCCTTGATAGTCCTTGCGGGTGATGAAGTTGATGACGCCGCCCATGGCGTCGGTGCCGTAGATGGCGGAGGCACCGTCCTTCAGCACCTCCACGCGCTGGATCGCACCGGCAGGGATGTTGTTCAGGTCCACGCCCGCGTTGTCGCCAGGCGAGGCGAAGTTGGCCAGGCGGCGGCCGTTCAGCAGCACCAGCGTGCTGGACACGCCCAGGCCGCGCAGGTTGGCGCCATTGAAGCCGCGCTGGGCGCCCGACTGGTCGCTGATGCTGGCGCCATCGGTCAGGCCGCCGACGTTGGCCGTGATCTTCTGCAGCAGCTCGGCGGCGGTCGTTACGCCGGCCTTGTCGATGTCGGCGCGCTTGATGACGTCCACCGGCAGCGCGGCCTCGCCATCGATGCGCTTGATGCTGGAGCCGGTGATCTCGACGCGTTCGAGCTTCTGCTCCTGCGCCTGCGCCGGCAGGGCAATGAGACAGAGCAGCGCGGCATGGGCCAGCGCGTGCCGGGCGAAGGAGGGAGCTGAAGTCATGGAGCCTCTTGTCGTGGATGGGTGGAGCGGATGCCATTCAGGTTAGGGAGGCGGTGCAGGGCTTGCCTATGGGGTTTCGGCGCGCCGGTCGCTTGCGCGCAAATGCGCGTCGCTTCTGGGCAAGCACAGGCGCGCATTGGCAACACTGCTTGCACGCAAGCGACATGCAATTGCGTTCGCGGTGCACGGGGCACTGGTTCGGGGCCTAACCCGCTGGCTGCACTGCGACAGCACTGCCAACATGGCTGCATGAAACGTCTGACCCGCCTCATGTTCCTGGCCCTGTGGTGTGGCACCACGGCCCACGCCGGCACGGCCATCGTCATCGGCGGCGCGCTCAAGCACGACAACGACGAAGTCTGGCAACGCGTCGTCGACGAGTCCGGCGGTGCCGGTGCGCGCATCGCCGTCTTCGCGACCGCAGCCGCGAACCCGAGGCGCAGCGGCGCGCAGATCGTCGCGGCGCTGAACCAGCGCGGCGCCCAGGCCGAGGTCATCCCGGTCGCGCCGCGTCTGAAGGGTGTCGACCTCGCGGCCCAGCTCGCCGACCCGGCGCTGATCGCCAAGGTGGCCGCGTCGCGCGGCATCTATTTCTCGGGTGGCGCGCAGGAGCTGATCGTTGACACGCTGCTGCCCGGCGGCGAGCCGACCGCGATGCTGAAGGCCATCCGCGAGGTCTTCGACAAGGGCGGCGTCGTCGCCGGGTCGAGCGCCGGTGCCGCGATCATGAGCCGCATGATGTTCCGCGACGCGCAGGACAACATGCAGATCCTCAAGGGCCAGTGGCGCGAGCGTCGCGAGTACGACCGCGGCCTGGGTTTTGTCGGCCCCGACCTGTTCGTCGACCAGCACTTCCTCAAGCGCGGCCGCATCGGCCGCATGCTGCCGGCCATGCGCTCGCTGGGCTTTCGGCTGGGCATCGGCGTCGAGGAGAACTCGGCGATCGTCGTCAAGGGCACCGCCGTGGAGGTCATCGGCGCGCGCGGCGCGCTGCTGGTGGACCTGAGCGAGGCGACGAGCGATGCCCGCACGCCCCACTTCAACCTGCGCAACGCCACGCTGAGCTACCTGGACCGCGGCGACCGCCACGACCTCGCGACCGGCGTCAGCACACCCGCGCCTCACAAGCTGAAGGAGGCGCGCATCGACCCCACCGCCAGCGACTACAAGCCCTATCTGCAGGGTGACCAGTACCACCTGGACATGCTGGGCGACAACACCATCGTCACTGCCATGGCGCAGCTGCTGGACAGCCCAGCGCCCGAGGTGCGCGGCCTGGCCTTCCGTGCCAGGCCCCGTCCCGCAGACGCGGCGCCCGACGTGGGCTTCGAGTTCCGCCTGCGCAAGGCGCCCGGCCTGGTCGGCTGGTTCAGCGGCGCGCTGGGCGGCGAGGACTACACCGTGCTCAAGGCGCGGCTGGACGTCGTGCCCGTGCGCATGGCCACACCGTTGTTCACGCCCATTGCGGCCCACTGACCCGATGCGAACCCTGATCCATGACCTGCCGGGCGCCAGCGCCGGCACCACGCGGCGCCTGCGCAGCCTGTCCTTCGGCAGCGGCCAGTCCGGCCGCAAGGCCTATCTGCAGGCCTCCCTGCATGCCGACGAAGTGCCCCCCATGCTGGTCGCCCAGGCGCTGACGGAACGACTGAGCGCACTGGAGGCCGCCGGCGCCATTGCCGGCGAGATCGTGCTGGTGCCCATGGCCAACCCCATCGGCCTCGCGCAGGAGCTGCAAGGCTCGGCCTTCGGCCGCTTCGACCTGTCGACCGGGCTGAACTTCAACCGCCAGTTCAAGCCGCTGACAGCGGCGCTGATCCCGCTCGTCGAGGCGCAACTGGGCCCGGACATGGCCGCCAACACGCAGCTCATCCGCGCTGCCTGCGCGACGCTGCTGCAGGCCTGGCAGCCTGCCACCGAGGCTGAGGCCCTCAAGCGCCTGCTGCAAGGCCTGGCGATGGATGCCGACCTGGTGCTGGACCTGCACTGCGACAACCAGGCCGTCATGCACCTCTACACCGGCACGCCGCAGGCGGCCGCCATCGCGCCGCTGGCCGGCTACCTCGGCGCGCAGGCGCTGCTCTACGCCGACGTGTCGGGCGACGACCCCTTCGACGAGGCCGTGTCGCGCATCTGGTGGGAGCTGGCCGCCCACTTCGAGGGCCGTTTCCCCATCGACCCGCTGGGCTGCCTGGCCGCGACGGTGGAGCTTCGCGGCGAGACCGAGGTGTCGCGCGAGCTGGCCGAGCACGATGCCGATGCGCTGATCGCCTTCCTGCGGTCCACCGGGCATGTCGACGGCACGCCACCGCCGCAGCCGCCTGGCTGCGAGGCCACACCGCTGCAAGGCGTCGAGCCCATCACGGCCACGGCCAGCGGCATCGTCATCTTCGCCAAGGCGCCGGGCGACTGGGTCGAGGCCGGCGAGCTGGTGGCCGAGCTCATCGACCCGCTGACCGATGCCCGCACGCCGCTGCACGCCCGCGCCAGCGGCCGCTGCTTCGCCCGCTCCTCGCGCCGCTACGCCAACTGCGGCATGCGGCTCATGAAGATCGCCGGCCCCACCGCCTACCGCAGCGGCAAGCTGCTTTCGCCATGACGCTGCGCCTGCCCAACACCTTCGTGCTGCTGCTGTCCCTGCTGGCGCTGATCGCGCTGGCCACCTGGGTCGTGCCCGGCGGGCGCTTCGCGACGGAGCTCGTCAACGGCAAGACCCTCATCGTCGCCGGCAGCTTCCAGCCGGCGGAGGCCAGGCCGCAGGGGCTGACGGCGTTTCTCACGTCGCCCATCAAGGGCTTTGTGGAAGCCGCCCTCATCATCGGCTTCGTGCTCATCGTCGGCGGCGCCTTCTCGGTGCTGCAGAAGACGGAGGCCATCGACGCCATGATCAAGGCCGTGGCCCGCGCCCACCGCCGCTCAGCCTTTGTGCGCGCCGCCATCATCCCCGGCTTCGTCACGCTGTTCTCGCTCGGCGGCGCGAGTTTCGGCATGGCGGAAGAAGCCATCCCCTTCGTGCTGATCTTCATCCCGCTGGCGCTGGCGCTGCGGCTGGATTCGCTCACCGGCGTGGCCATCCCCTTCGTCGGCTCGCAGGTCGGCTTCGCAACGGCCTTCCTCAACCCGTTCAATGTCGGCGTCGCCCAGGGTATCGCTGGCGTGCCGATGTTCTCGGGCCTGGGCTACCGCGTGTTCTGCTGGGCCATCGCGACGGCGCTGACGGTGGGCTTCCTGATGTGGTGGGCCGCGCGCATCCGCCGCGACCCGACGCTCAGCCCCAGCTACGAGCTGGACCAGGAACGCCGCCGCACGCTGGACCTGGCCAGCTTCGAGAACTTCGCCGGCATGACCGGCCGCCAGCGCATGGTGCTGTGGCTGTTCGCGCTAACGCTGGTGGGCATGATCGTCGGCGTGGTCGGCTGGGGCTGGTACGTCGAGGAGATCGCCGCGCTCTTTCTCGTCATGGCGGTCACCGTGGGCGTCGTCGCGCGCCTGTCGGCCGAAGACATCGTTGCCGCCTTCCTGCAGGGCGCGCGCGACCTGGTCGCCACGGCGCTGGTCATCGCGCTCGCCAAGGCCACCGTCATCCTGATGCGCGACGGCCAGATCATCGACACGATGCTGCACGCGCTGGCGCCGCTGGTTGGCTCCGAGAACCCGGTGTTCGCCGCGCAGAAGATGTTCGTGATCCAGTCGGTCATCAACTTCTTCATCCACTCCGGTACCGGCCAGGCCGCGCTGACCATGCCCATCATGGCGCCACTGTCCGATCTGGTCGGCATCACGCGCCAGACGGCCGTGCTGGCCTTCCAGTTCGGCGAGCTGACCACCACCATCATCCCGACCTCCGGCATCACGGTGGGCGTGCTGGCGCTGTCCGGCCTGAAGTACGGCACCTGGGTGCGCTGGATGCTGCCGCTGCAAGCGGCCTACCTCGTCATGGCCCTGGTGCTGCTGGCCATTCCGGCGCTGACGCAGTGGTCCTGAGCGCCACAATGCCCGCATGAATCCCGCCCCGCTGCGCCGCGTCGGCCTGGTGCTGCAGCCCGGGTTCTCGACGCTTGCGCTGGCGGGCTTCATCGACAGCCTCGCCGCCGTCAATGCACTGCAGGGCGACGCCGCCTACCGTAGCGAATGTCTGTCCGCCGCCGGCGGGCCGGTCGCGTCGTCCGCCGGCCTGCAGGTGCAGACGCAGGGCTGGACGCAGGCGGCCCACTGGCATGCGGTGTTCATCGTCATGGCCGACGCCGGCCCGGCCGACCCGCAGCTGTCCGCGCAGCTGAACGCCTGGGCCGCCCAGGGTGCCGTGCTGGGCGGCGTCGATGCCGGCGCTGCTGCGCTGGCGGCCGCCGGCCAGCTGGACGGCCTGCGCGCCTGTGCCGACTGGGCTCAGCTCGATGCCCTCGGCGATGCCTACCCCGCAGTCGCCTGGGCCAGCGGCCTGTGGGAGATCGCCGCAGACGGCCGGCGCCTGAGCTGTGCCGGCAACACGGCCAGCCTGGACCTGGCGTGCGCCTGGCTGGCCAGCCTGCATGGCGAGCGCGTCGGCGAGGAGCTGGTGCAGGCGCTGGGGCTGAAAGGCTGGCGGCCGCGCGACGAGCGCCAGCGCGCCGGCTACAGCGAGCAGCGCGGCGCCGGCAGCCCCAAGCTGGCCGAGGCGCTGGCGCTGATGGAGGCCAACCTCGCCGAGCCGCTGCCCACCGAGGAGGTGGCCCGCTTGGTGGGCGTGTCGCGCCGCCAGCTGGAGCGCCTGTTCAAGCAGCACCTGGACACGCTGCCGTCGCGCTACTACCTGCAGGCGCGGCTGGCGCGGGCGCAGCGCCTGCTGCAGCAGAGCAGCCAGTCCATCCTGCAGATCGGCCTGTCCTGCGGCTTCTCGTCGGGGCCGCATTTCTCCAACGCCTACAAGACCCATTTCGGCCACACGCCGCGTGACGAGCGCAGCCGCCGCGCGCTTGCCTGGCGCGCCGGCCCCCCATCGGGAGAGACCTCATGAACCACCTGCTGCTGCGCCCCGTGGCGGCGGCCGACCTGGCTGACCTGCAGCGCATGGCTGCAGCCAGCGCCGACGGCATCAGCTCGCTGCCCAACGACGAGGGCAAGCTGCGCCGGCGCATTGCCGCCTCGCTGCAGGCCTTCGCCAGCCCGGACGACGCCAGCGGCGAGGAGACCTACCTGTTTGTGCTGGAGGACCTCGCCGCCGGCGGCATCGTCGGCTGCTCGGGCATCGCCGCCAGCGCCGGCTTCTTCGACCGCTTCTACAGCTACCGCAACGAGTTCGTCGTGCATGCGAGTGCGGCGTTAGGCGTATCCCAGCGCATGCACACGCTGCACCTGTGCCACGACCTGACCGGCACGACGCTGCTGACCTCGTTCTATCTCGACCCTGGCTACGAGCAGGGCCCGGCGGCGCAGCTGCTGTCGCGTGCGCGGCTGCTGTTCATCCACGGCAATGCCGAGCGGTTCTCGGAGCGCATTGCCGCCGAGAGCCCGGGCATCACGGACTCGGCCGGCCAGAGCCCGTTCTGGGACGCGGTCGGCCGGCGCTTCTTCGGCATGGACTACCCCGAGGCCGAGGCCGTCATCGGCGGCCGCAGCCGCGCCTGCATCGCCGAGCTGATGCCGCCGTCGCCGGTCTACGTGGCGCTGCTGCCCGAGGCCGCGCAGTGGGCCATCGGCCAGCTGCATCCGGTCGGCGAGCTGCCCTTCTCCATCCTGCAGGACGAGGGCTTCGACGCCGACACCTACATCGACATCTTCGACGGCGGGCCGACGGTCGATGCGCCGCTGGCATCGCTGCGCAGCGTGCGGCTGGCGCGCGAGGTGGAGGTCCGGGCCGATGGTGAGGGGGCGCGCCGTTGGCAGCTGCTCGTGCGGCCGCAGCGCGCCAGCTTTGCGGCGGTGCTGGCCGAGGCCGGCGATTGCGTGACACCGGCCGACGCCGAGGCCCTGGGCGCGCGCCCGGGCGAGCGGCTGCTGGCCACGCCGCTGCACATCGGGGAGGTGGCATGAGTGACGTCCACATCCACGCCGAGGCCGACGGGCAGCGGCTGTCGCTGGCCGATGGCTCCGCATCATTGCTGCTCGTGCCGCGGCTGGGCCTGACGCTGCCGCGCTATCACTTCCACATCGGCCGCGTCGTCCATGCAGCGCAGGAGCTGGGCCTGTTCCGCGTGCAGACGACGCTGCTGCTCGGCAACGACCACACCGGCCAGTCGGAACTTGCCGAGCTGCGCTTTGCGCCGGGGCTGGCAGAGGCCGAGCAGACGGCCGCGCTGCTGCGCCTGATCTCGGCGGCGCAAGGGCTGATGGCTGAACGGCCGGCGGATTTCGGCGACTGGCTGGTGGCCGAGCTGCCGGGCTGGCGCGACGGCGAGGGCCGTTCGCCGGTCTGGCAGGCGCTGGGTGCGCGCTTTTATGCCGGCGACCCGCAGCAAGCCGAGGCCCGGCTGGGCGCGGCCTGGCGCAGCCACCTGGCGGCGCTGTTGCCGCGCCAGGCGATCTACCTGTCCTTTCTGGGCGAGGCGGCCGAGCACGGGCTCGCCCATGCTGCCGACTCGGCGCTGACTACGCTCGCGGCGCTGCGCGCCGCAGGCTTCCAGCCGTCCGCCCATGCACGCATCGACGATGGCGGGCCGGTGCTGACCTGGCGCCGCGCCGGGCAGGCGGGCTAGCGCCAACGAAAACGACCGCCGCAGCGGTCGTTTGAGGCGGTGCAGTGCGCCTGCGGCTTAGCGTGCGGCGCGCTTGCGTGCCCAGCCCAGCGCACCCAGGGCGGCCAGCGCCAAGGCGATGCCGCCCGGCTCGGGCAGCGGCGCCGGCTGGGTCGAGAACGGCTGGAAGCTGATGTCATCCAGCATCACGGAGCGATCAGCGCCCGAGATGACGATGGACTTGGCGGTGAAGTCGAAACTTAACTTCAGTTCGCTCCAATCGCAAAAAGTTGCGCCGTTGCAGTTGCTCTTTTCCAGGTCCTCGTAAACCATGCGGCGGCCGCTGCCGTCCAGACCTTCGTATACCGTCACATTGATGGTGGAGTCCGTCGTGGCCGAGTACCACAGCGAGGAGCCGGTAACGAAGCCGTCCGTCAGGTTGATCGTCGCGAACTGCCTCTCTATGGACGACCCGCTGCGCGCGGAGGCCAGCAGAAGGCCGCTGCAACCTCCGCCCGCGTCGCCAGTCGCGGGGTTTGCCGGGCGGGTGAAAAAGTTGGAGACGGCTTCGCTATCGCAAGTGCTGGACGTGAGCCCCCAGGCCGCATCCTTGAACTCGACGCCGGCATAGCGGGGAATCTTCAGGTCGACCACGCCATCCGCGTCGACCTTGGTTGTGATGTCCTCGAAGTCCAGCACGATGGGAGCCGGCGCGGCGATAGCCGGTTGCAGCACCGCTGCCAGGGCCAGGGCCAGAAGTTTGCTCGTTGCGCGCATGGCGTTCTCCGTCCGGAATGTTCGAGTTGGGTTTGTGGAACAGACTGTAAACAAGCGCTCCCCCACTGGGCCGGCCGCGGCCCCTTCAGTTAAGGGGGACGCGAGCGCCAGGGACCGGGCTTAGGGGGGTGGGGAAGGGCAAAAACCCTTCGCTACACTGCCCCGGGTGGAAACCAAATGGCTTGAAGACTTCGTCAGCCTGGCCGAGACGCGCAGCTTTTCCCGCTCGGCCCAGTTGCGTCATGTGACCCAGCCGGCGTTTTCGCGCCGCATCCAGGCGCTGGAGGCCTGGGCGGGGGTCGACCTGGTCGACCGTTCGTCCTATCCGACCCGGCTCACGGCAGCCGGCGCAACGCTGCTGGCCCAGGCGGTGGACCTGCTGGGCAACCTGCAGGCCACGCGCAACATGCTGCGCAGCCATCAGGCGGCGGATCTCGACATGATCGAGTTCGCCGTGCCGCATTCGCTGGCGTTCAGCTTCTTCCCGCACTGGCTGATGGGCTTGCGCCGCGGCTTCGGCGCCATCAAGTGCCGGCTGAACGCAGCCAACGTGCATGACGCGATGCTGCAGCTCAGCGAAGGCAATTGCGACCTGCTGCTGGTCTATCACCACGCCAGCCAGCCCTTGCAACTCGATCCGGAGCGCTACCAGATGGTGTCGCTGGGCCACGAGACCTTGTCCCCCTACGCCCGCGCCGACGCCCAGGGCGAGCCGATGTTCCGGCTGCCCGGCCGGCCGGGGCAGAAGATCCCCTTCCTGAGCTATGCCGCTGGCGCCTACCTGGGCCGCATCGTCGAGCTCATCGTCAAGCAGGCCGACTGCGCGCTGCACCTGGACGCGATCTACGAGACCGACATGGCCGAGGGCCTGAAGGCGATGGCGCTCGAAGGGCATGGGCTTGCGTTCCTGCCCGCCAGCTCGGTGCAGAAGGAACTGGCGGGTGGCCGTCTGGTGCCAGCGGCGGCCCCGGGGACGTTCAGCGTCAGCATGGAGTTGCGCATCTACCGCGAGCGGCCCGAGGCGTCGCGCCGGCAGAAGCCGGCGGCGCAGGCGCTGTGGGACTACCTGTCATCTGCGGCATGAGGTCATTGCAGCTGTGCATGGATCGTGAAAACCCGTATTCGGGCTGAGTGCACGGCGTGGTCTGCTCAAGGTTGTTATCGATTTCACTACCTGTTGTTGGAGTCTCCATGAAGAAAGTTTTGCTCGTCGCCGCCCTGCTGGCCGGCGTCACCGCCGTGCATGCCCAGGACACGCTGAAGAAGCTGAAGGACAGCGGCGTCATCACCATGGGTGTGCGCGAGTCCTCGGGTCTCTCGTACACCATCGGTGACGGCAAGTTCGTCGGTTACCACATCGATGTCTGCGAGCGCGTCGTCGCCGATCTGCGCAAGCAACTCGGCGGCAAGCTCGAGGTCAAGTACCAGCCGGTCACCTCGCAGAACCGCATCCCGCTGACCGTCAACGGCACCGTCGACCTGGAGTGCGGCTCGACGACCAACAACGCCGCCCGCCAGAAGGATGTCGCGTTCGCCGTGACGACCTATGTCGAGGAAGTGCGCATCGCCGTGAAGGCCAGCTCGGGCATCACCGGCATCAACCAGCTCAGCGGCAAGACCATTGCCACGACGACCGGCACGACCTCCGTGCAGACGCTGCGCAAGCACGAGCGCGCTGCGGGCGTGGATTTCAAGGAGGTCTACGGCAAGGACCACGCCGACAGCTTCCTGCTGCTGGACTCCGGCCGCGCCGACGCTTTCGTCATGGACGGCTCCATCCTGGCCAAGAACATCGCCACGTCCAAGAATCCGGCCGATTTCAAGATCGTCGGCGAGGTGCTGGCGGTCGAGCCCATCGCCGTCATGCTGCGCAAGGACGACCCCGCCTTCAAGAAGGCCGTGGACGACAGCATCAAAGCCATGATCAAGTCGGGTGAGCTGGCCAAGATCTACGACAAGTGGTTCCTGCAGCCCATCCCGCCGACCAACACCAGGATCGGCCTGCCGCTGTCCGCCGCGACCAAGGACGCCTGGGCCAACCCCAACGACAAGCCTGCGGAAGACTACGTCGCGAAGAAGTAGTCACGCGCTCTTCTGAACGACCGCAAAGCGGGTGCCTGGCACCCGCTTTGCTTTAGGTAGCAGGCTCAAGGAGAAGCGATGAGTTGGGATTGGCAGGTGTTCTGCAAGAACACCATCGATGGTGAAGTGATAGGCAGCTGCTTCGGCAGCGGTGGCGACATCACCTATCTGCAATGGCTGCTTTCGGCATGGGGCTGGACGCTGAGCGTCTCGTTGCTGGCGCTGTTGGTGGCGCTGGGCGTGGGGTCCCTGATGGGCATCCTGCGCACGACGCCCAGCCGCGTGCTGGTGGCGATCGGCAATACCTGGACGGAGTTGTTCCGCAACATCCCGTTGCTGGTGCAGATCTTCCTCTGGTATCACGTGCTGCCGTCGCTGTTCCTGAGCCTGCGCGAGATACCCAGCTTTGTGCTGGTGGTGTTTGCGCTGGGCTTCTTCACGTCGGCCCGCATCGCCGAACAGGTCAAGGCGGGTATCGAGAGCCTGCCCAAGGGCCAGCGCTATGCCGGCCTGGCCATGGGCCTGACGCTGCCGCAGACCTACCGCTATGTGTTGTTGCCGATGGCCTTTCGCATCGTCATTCCGCCGCTCACCAGCGAGAGCATGAACATCATCAAGAACTCGTCGGTGGCCTTCGCGGTCAGCATCTCGGAGCTGACGATGTTCTATCTGCAGGCCGGTGAAGAGACTTCGCGCAACCTGGAGATGATCCTGGCCATCACCGCAGCCTATTTCGTGTCGGCCTTCACCATCAACCGCCTTGCGCTGGTGATCGAGAACCGCACGCGCGTGCCCGGCATGATCGGGGGCGGCAAATGAATCTCGACTTCAGCTTCCTGGACTGGAGCGTCGTCTCCAGCTTCGTCGCCAAGGGCTTCTTCTTCTCCATCCAGCTGACGCTGATTGCGATGGTCGGCGGCATCCTGCTGGGCACCTTGCTGGCGCTGATGCGGCTGTCGGGCAAGTCCTGGCTGGTGTGGCCGGCGGCGTTCTATGTCAACACGCTGCGCTCCATCCCGCTGGTGGTGGTCATCCTGTGGTTCTTTCTGCTCATCCCGCTGCTGATCGGCAAGGCGCTGGGGGCGGAGCTGTCGGCCATCATCACCTTCACGCTGTTCGAGGCGGCCTACTACTCCGAGATCATGCGGGCCGGCATCCAGAGTGTGCCCAAGGGTCAGGTCTATGCGGGCTATGCGGTCGGCATGAGCTACAGCCAGACCATGCAGCTCGTCGTGCTGCCGCAGGCCTTCCGCAACATGCTGCCGGTGCTACTGACGCAGACCATCATCCTGTTCCAGGACACGTCGCTGGTCTATGCCATCGGTGCCTATGACCTGCTGAAGGGCTTCGAAGTCGCCGGCAAGAACTTCAACCGGCCGGTCGAGACCTACCTGGTTGCGGCAGTCGTCTACTTCGTCATCTGCTTCGGCTTGTCCATGCTGGTCCGCCGCCTGCAGGCCAAGATCCAAATCATCCGCTGAGCCTCGTCATGATCGACATCAAGAACGTCTCCAAGTGGTACGGCGCCTTCCAGGTGCTGACCGACTGCACGACCACCATCAAGAAGGGTGAGGTCGTCGTCGTCTGCGGGCCTTCGGGCTCGGGCAAGTCGACGCTGATCAAGACGGTCAACGCGTTGGAGCCCATCCAGAAGGGCGACATCGTCGTCGACGGCATCTCCATCGCCGACCCCAAGACCAACCTGCCCAAGCTGCGCGCACGCGTGGGCATGGTGTTCCAGCACTTCGAGCTGTTCCCGCACCTGTCGGTGACAGAGAACCTGACCATCGCCCAGATCAAGGTGCTGGGCCGCTCCGCGGAAGACGCCAAGACGCGCGGCCTGAAGATGCTGGACCGCGTGGGCCTGACGGTCCACAAGGACAAGTTCCCCGGCCAGCTGTCAGGCGGCCAGCAGCAGCGCGTGGCCATCGCGCGCGCGCTGTCGATGGACCCCATCGTCATGCTGTTCGACGAGCCCACGTCGGCGCTGGACCCGGAGATGGTGGGCGAAGTGCTGGACGTGATGGTGCAGCTGGCCCACGAGGGCATGACCATGATGTGCGTGACGCACGAGATGGGCTTTGCCAAGAAGGTCAGCAACCGCGTCATCTTCATGGACGCCGGCAAGATCATCGAGGACTGCAGCAGCGCTGACTTCTTCGGCAAGCCCGAGGAGCGCTCGCCGCGTGCCAAGGACTTCCTGGCCAAGATCCTGCAGCACTGAATTGCAACGGACAAGCAAAACGGCGGCCTTGCGGCCGCCGTTCGTCATTTCAGTTGTTCCACCGCGCTTCGCGCGTCCCACGACCCATGAAACGGGCGTGTAATTCAGGGGCGGCGTCCGGCGCAGAGGTCGGTTCGTACTTGGTGCTTCGAGCTCGTATTTCAGTTGGAC